>NZ_JBQZGF010000009.1:0-301460 GCF_052692095.1 Delftia sp. NA_296.1
GGCATCGGTATTACGATCCGGTGGTGGGGAGTTATATCAATCAGGATCCGATTGGGTTAGCGGGCGGAAGCAATAAATCTATTTATGTGGAAAGCAGACCTTTAAGATTTTTCGACCCAGTGGGTCTGGTTCGCTGGAGTGATGTGGGATCAAATACTCTAGGAGTACTGGGATCTGGTGCAGGGATGTTTTTAGGTGCCGCTCTATTCGCGTTTCCCAGTGGGGTGTCTCAGGTGTTAGGTGCTGCAGTATTTTCAAAATCTGTATACGGATTTGGGACAAGTACTTATGGATTAACTCGTGCGTTCAGTGATGACGCCAGCTATGATATCCCCAGCAAGTATCAAACCCTACCAAGAGCAGTTGCAACCAGTCTTAGCTGCAGCAAGAATGCAGAGCGCTACGCAGATGCTGCTGAACTGGCCTTGGATCTTGCCGCCGGAAAAGCTCCCGCCGGTTTTAAGCCAAATCCCAGTGGCTACTTAAGAAACCCTGTTGGCTATCCGCCAATGGACAGCAGTCACTTTACATCTCCGGCCAACTATTCAAACATGTCTTCAAAAGACTTAAATCTGCTTTCTGACATTCTCCAAGGATCGCAAACAATTCAATACGGGTTAGAGGCCACAAAATGAGAATATTTGCAATTATATTTTACATAGTTTTATCAATTTTTGTTGCTTACAATCTATGCAGCCAAAAATACAAGATTATTGGCAATATATTTCAAATTGCAGTGGTCATGTCATTTACTTATGAGCATGGGTACAAGATATTCTTCAAGAACAACAAGAAAATAATATTTTATACGACATATTTACTCCCATTGATAATAATTATTCTTCTGCAAATCCATATCGCATTTGATTTGAAAAATATTTTTAATTAACCATAAATTACTTCAATACTTAACTTAAATGAAAATTACATCAAACTACTACATTTTGAAGAAAGACATGATCACCCAAGCCTTGACCGGCATCCTGTCTCTCTCCGCAGCCACTGCCACCTACGCCGCGCAGTGCCCGCTGATTCCCGATGGCAATGCCACTCTGGAAGAGTCCGAGAGAGCTGCACTGCTCAGCGAGTTCAAGTTCGAGGCGCTGGACAAGGAACTGGCCCGCAGGCACAAGAAGAATCTTTCTTCCTCGGGCGGGGACTTGTTGACCATGCGGGATCTGCTGGGAATGCAGCAACTGAGCCTGCAGGAAGAGAACGTGATGCGCATGTGGGCGGATCAGCAGCCCAAGTCGTTCTTTGCCCAGCTCAATGCGGGCCTCTATTACGGCAACAAGGCATTTGGCGCCCGCGGCAACGCGCCGGCTTCCAGTGTGACGGGCAGCCAGTGGAACAGTGTCAAGCAGCTCAGCGCGAAGGCCCAGCCGTATCTGCAAAAGGCCATGGCGCTGGATGCCCGCTCGGCCTTGCCGCAGACGATGCTGATTGGATTGGCCGCGATGGAAAACCAGGTGGGTGGGCGTACTGCGGCGCAGTGGCTGCAGGCGGCAGATCAGGCCGATCCCAAGAACCTGGCGGCCCGCGTCAATGCCCTCAATTACCTGAGCCCGCGCTGGGGCGGGTCCTTGGAGGGCCTGGACCAAATGGTGTCACAGGCCGTGAAGTCGCTGCCATCGGCCAGCGCCGGCTATCTCCAATACAACCTGGTGCTTGCCAAGGCCAGCCATTACGAAGTCGTCGAGAAGGACAAGAGCAAGGCCCAGGCCCTCTACAAACAGGCCAAGGACATGTGCGACAACTCGGAGGCCGCACGGGCGGGCATGGTCAGGACGTACCAGTAATCAGGAAACAAGGCAGGCCCAAAGGCCTGCCTTGTTTTATCGCCCACAGCCTGCGGGCACACACACCCTCAAAACGTCGCCGAAGGCAGATCCTGCCGGCTGAACACCAGCGACACCTTGGCTTCTTCCGGAATGGGCGGCAGTGAAGCATCCCATTGCTGCCAGGCCTGGCGCAGTTCAGCCAGGCGCTGGGGCTCGCGGTCGCGCAGGTTGGCGCGTTCGCGCGGGTCCTGGGCGACGTTGAAGAGGTATTCCACGCCTTCGATCTGCAGGTATTTCCAGTCACCGCGCACCAGGGCGCGCTGGGCGCGGTGCTTCATGCGCCAGCACAGGTCGCGCTCGGGGTTCCAGGTGCCGTCTTCCATGAGGGGCAGCAGGCTGATGCCGTCCAGCGGGTAGTCGGCGTGGCCGTGCACGCCGGCGGCGGCCAGGAAGGTGGCGGACCAGTCCATGGTGAGATTGGGCGTATCGCTGACGATGCCCGCCGGCATGCGCTCGGGCCAGCGCGCCACCAGGGGCACGCGGATGCCGCCTTCGAGCAGGTCCATCTTCTGGCCGATGAAGGGCCAGTTGTTGGAGAAGCGTTCGCCGCCGTTGTCGCTGGTGAAGACGATGAGCGTGTTCTCGGCCATGCCCTTTTTCTCGAGCGCGTCCAGCACCCAGCCAATGCCTTCGTCCATGTGGTGGATCATGCGCTGGTAGGTCTCGATGGTGCCTCCGTCGGTGTGCTTGCCGAAGCCGCCGATGCGCCGCGACTCCTCCAGGTCGTCGCGCGTGAGCCAGGGCCAGTGCGGGGCGCTGTAGTGCAGGGACAGGTAGAAGGGCTTGTCGGCCGTCTGGCGCTCGACGAAGTCCACGGCGCGGCGGCTCAGCAGGTCGGTGAGGTAGCCCTCTTCCTCATGCGGCTCCTCGTTGATCCAGAAGTCGGGGCGGCCGCGCGGGTCGCAGTGGGCGAAGTAGTCGGCGCCGCCTGCATGGAAACCGTAGAACTCTTCATAGCCCGACATGCGCGGGCCGAAATGCGGCGGGTAGCCCAGGTGCCATTTGCCGACCAGGGCGGTGGCGTAGCCGGCGTCGCGCAGCAGCGAGGCCACGGTGGGATGGTCGGGCGGCAGGCCCAGCACCTTGTCGCCGTGGACGCTGGCGATCGGCTCCTCGGCCGCGCCGCGCAGGCGGTACTGCCAGCGGCCCGTGGCCAGGGCAAAGCGCGTGGGCGAGCACACGGCCGAGTTGGAATAGCCACGCGTGAAGCGCATGCCCTGCGCGGCCATGGCGTCCAGGCGGGGCGAGACATCGGTGGCGCGGCTGTGCGCATCGCGCGCACCCGTGCAGCCGAGGTCGGCATAGCCGAGGTCATCGGCCAGGATGAAGATCAGATTGGGGCGCTGGGTTGCCATGGGAGCCAGAAGACAGTGGATGCGTTGGGAAAGGGAGTATCGCCAAAACGGCGGTGCCTCAGGGCCACAGGCCCTAGTGGCGGCTTCAGTCGTTGGTCAGGTGGATGCGCTTGACCAGGGCGGCCCACTGCGCGGACTGTCCCTTGGCGCGCGCCTGGGCCTCGGCCACGGTGGAGCCGACCATCTCGATGTCCAGGGCCTTGGCGCGTTCCTTTTGCTCGGGCGCGCGGATGGCCTCGTTCATGGCATCGACAAAGCGCTTTTGCACGGCGGGCGGCACGCCCTTGGGCGCGGCCAGCAGGATCCAGAAGGTGCCGTCGAACTCGGGAAAGCCCGATTCGGCAATGGTCGGCAGCTCGGGCGCCAGCGCCGAGCGCGTCTTGCCCGAGGTGGCCAGGGCGATCAGCTTGCCGCTCTGGACCTGGGGGAAGACCGTGGGGCCGGCCAGGAAGCCGCAGTCCACCTGGCCGCCCAGCAGGTCCTGCATGGCCGGCGCGGGGCCCTTGTAGGGCACATGGACCATCTTGGCGCCCGAGGTAGCCAGCAGCGATTCCATGACCAGGTGGCCCGGCGAGCCCGCGCCGCCCGAGGCATAGGTCAGCTCGCGCGTCTTGCTGGCGGCCACCATGTCCTTGACGGACTTGAAGCGCGTGCCCGGGCCGCAGACCAGGGTCTGCGAGAAGCGCGCGGCCACGACCAGGGTTTCCAGCGCGTCGGCCTTGTAGCCCATGTTCTTGTAGACATGGGGGTTGACGGTGAGCACGGGGTCCATGGCCCACAGCCAGGTGTAGCCATCGGGCGCGGAGCGCGCGACCTCGGCCGCGCCGATGTTGCCGTTGGCGCCCGGCTTGTTGTCCACCACCACGGCCTGGCCCAGCGCCGCCTGCATGGCGGCGGCCACGGGGCGCAGCGAGATGTCGGACGGGCCGGCCGGCGGATTGGGCACGACGATGCGGATGGGCCTGGCCTTGGGCCATTCCTGGGCCAGGGCGGGCGCCGCGCACAGCACGGCGGCGGTCAGGGCCACGGCGGCACGCGCCAGGGCTGCGAGGGGGCTGGGCATACTTGTCTCCTTGTCGTTGTCTTGCGGCCAATGTACGCAGGCCGCAGACAATGCATCTAATCCATCATCCCTAGCGTAAACCCGAAACCGGCCCGCGAGCCCATGACCGACCTCCACCGCTGGCGCCACCCCGCCGTGCTCGACGACATGTTCCTCTACCACCTGGCGCGGCTGCAGGCGGTGGCCGGCAGCCGTGTGGTGCGCCTGTGCGAGGGCCGCTACGGCATTACGCGGCGCGAGTGGCGCATGGTCTGCCTGCTGGCCGAGGCCGGGCAGCTGCAGCCCTCGCAGCTGGCCGAGCAGGCGCAGCTGGACCGCACGCGCACCTCGCGCGCGGTCACGGCGCTGCTGGCCAAGGGGCTGTTGTGGAAAGAGAGCCAGGTGGGCGATGCGCGCCGCGCGCTGCTACGCCTGAGCGACACGGGCCGCGCCCTGCATGCCGAGCTGTTCCCGCAGGTGCAGGCCATCAACCGCGAGCTCATGGACGCCGTGCCCGAGCCCGAGCTGCAGGCCATGGCCAGCGCCTTTGCCCGCATCCGCACGCGGGCGCGGGAGCTGGAGGCCAGCAGCCCGCCGCCCAAGGCGCCGCGCAACCGCAAGAAACCGGCAGCGCCCTGACGCCAAGGTCCAGAAGGTCAATCACCCCTGCAGATACACCACATGCGTGTGCGTGTACTCGTACAGGCCGTGCTTGCCGTCGGCCCCGCCCACGCCGGACTTGCGCACGCCCGCGTGGAAGCCCTGCATGGCCTCGAAGTTCTCGCGGTTGATGTAGGTCTCGCCGAAGTCGATCTCGCGCATGGCCTGCATGGCCTTGGACAGGTCGCGCGTGTAAAGCGACGAGGTCAGCCCGTATTCGCAGTCGTTGGCCAGGGCGATGGCCTCGTCCAGGTCCTCCACCACCTGGATGGGCAGCACGGGGCCGAAGATTTCCTTGCGCATGATCTCCATGCCGGCATGGCAGCCGGCCAGCACCGTGGGCTGGAAGTGAAAGCCCGCACCCAGGTCTGCGGCCTGCCCGCCCGTGACCAGTTGCGCGCCGTCGGCGATGGCCTGGCGCACCTTGGCCTGCACGCTGTCCAGGCCCTTCTGGTTGATCAGCGGGCCCATTTCCACGTCGGGCCGCGCAATCGGGTCGCCATAGCGCGTGGCGGCCATGGCCTGGGCGATGCGGGCCGTGAACTCGTCGGCCACCTGGCGCTGCACGTAGACGCGTTCGGCGCAGTTGCAGACCTGGCCGGTGTTGATGATGCGCGAGTCGCGGATGGCGCGCACGGCCAGGTCCAGGTCGGCATCGGCCAGCACGATGGCCGGGGCCTTGCCGCCCAGCTCCAGGTTGAGCTTGGTGATGTGGGGCGCGGCGGCAGCGGCGATGCGCTCGCCCGTGGCCACGCTGCCCGTGAAGCTGACCATGTCCACGCCCGCATGGCCGGCCAGCGCAGCGCCCGTGCCACCCTGGCCATAGACCACGTTGAACACGCCGGCCGGCAGCTCGCACTGGGCCAGCAGCTCGGTGAAGGCATGGCAGTTGATGGGCGTTTCCTCGCTGGGCTTGATGACGATGGTGTTGCCCGTGAGCAGGGCCGGCGCCATCTTGCGGGCGATCAGGAAGAAGGGAAAGTTCCAGGGCAGGATGCCCGCGACCACGCCCAGCGGCTTGCGCAGCAAAAAGATCTGCTCGTTGGCCCGGTCGCTGGTGATGACCTCGCCCTCGATGCGGCGCGCCCATTCGGCCATGTAGTCCAGGTAGTCGGCGGTGAAGTTCACCTCCACCTCGGCCAGGCCCAGGACCTTGCCCTGCTCCTCGGTGATGGTGCGCGCAATGCGCGCGGCGTTGTCGCGGATGCGGGCCGCCACGCGGCGCAGGTACTGCGCGCGCTCCACGGCCGGGCGGCGCGCCCAGGCCCTGTGGGCGCCACGCGCGGCGGCGATGGCGCGGTCCACATCGGCCTGGCTGGACAAGGGCGAGCGCGCCAGCACCGCGCCCGTGGCGGGGTTGGTCACCTCATGCAGTTCGGCGCTGTCGGTGAAGCTGCCGGCGATGAAATTGCGCAGCACGGGAAGGGATGCCATGGAGTTCTCCTTGGGTTCAGTAGGTGCGGGATGCAGGGGCCGCCTGGTCCGTGGCTTGCGTGGCGCGATAGCGCCCCAGGTTGGCCAGCGCGGCCTGGCGCAGCAGGCTGATGTCGATGCCCACGGCGATGAAGCCGCAGCCCCAGTCCGCATAGCGGCGCGCATCTTCCTCGCGCGGCGCGAGGATGCCGCAGGCCTTGCCGGCGGCCAGCGTGGCCTCGACGGTGCGGCGTATGGCGTCCTGCACCTCGCCCTGGCCGGCGTCGCCCGCATGGCCCATGCCCGTGGACAGGTCGGCGGGGCCGATGAAGACGGCGTCCACACCCTCGACGGCCGCAATCTCGGCGGCGTTGGCCACGCCCCGGGGCGATTCGATCTGCACGATCAGGCACAGCTGTTCATGCGCCGTGCGGATGTAGTCGGGCACGGCATCCCAGCGCGTGGCCCGCGTCAGGCCGCCGCCCACGCCGCGCACGCCGTGGGGCGGGTAGCGCATGGCGCGCACCAGTTCGCGCGCCTGTTCGGCCGTCTCCACCATGGGCACCATCAGCGTCTGCACGCCCACGTCCAGCAGTTGCTTGATGAGCACGGTGTCGCCCTGCACGGCGCGCACCACCGGGTGCGTGGCGTAGGGCGCCACGGCCTGCAGCTGGCCCAGCAGCGTGGGCACGGTGTTGGGGGCATGCTCGCCATCGACCAGCATCCAGTCGTAGCCCGTGGTGGCGATGATCTCGGCCGCGTAGGGCGTGGCAAGGCCGGCCCAGATGCCGTACAGCGGCTCGGCGCTCCGCAGCGCGGCCTTGAAGGGGTTGGCAGGCAGTTGCATGGCGGGCTCCTTCAGTGCGTGTACGGGCGGTGCAAGGCGCACTCGGGATTGAGCTCCACGCCGAAGCCAGGCCTGTCCAGCGCCGACAGGCGCATGCGGCCGTTGACGGGCACGGGCTCGCCCAGCAGTTGCGGATGGAACATGGGCACGACCTCGTCGGCCTTGGGGGCCATCATCAGGAACTCGGCAAACGGGCTGTTGTGGCGCGTGGCCACGAAGTGATAGCTGTAGACGCTGGAGCCATGCGGGATGACCAGGGCCTGGTGGGCATCGGCCAGGGCCGAGATCTTGAGCAGCTCGGTGATACCGCCGCACCAGCCCACGTCGGGCTGGATGATGTCGCAGCAGCCCATCTCCAGCAGCTGGCGAAAGCCCCAGCGCGTGGCCTCGTGCTCGCCCGTGGTCACCAGCATGCCGGTGGGCACGTTCCTGCGCAGGGCCGCGTAGCCCCAGTAGTCGTCGGGCGGCAGGGCCTCCTCGATCCACTTGAGGCCATGGGCCTGCGCACCCTGGGCCAGGCGCGTGGCGTAGTTCACGTCCAGGCTCATCCAGCAATCCAGCATGAGCCAGAAGTCCGGGCCCACGCGCTCGCGCATGGTGGCCAGCTCCTGCAGGTTGCGGCGCAGCCCTTCCTCGCCCTCGGCCGGGCCGTGGTGCAGCGGCATCTTGCCGCCGATGAAGCCCATCTTCTGCGCCAGGTCGGGCCGCGCGCCCGTGGCGTAGAACTGCAGCTCGTCGCGCACGGCGCCGCCCAGCAGCTGGTGCACGGGCTCGCCGCGCACCTTGCCCAGCAGGTCCCACAGCGCCAGGTCCACGCCCGAGATGGTGTTGATGACGATGCCCTTGCGGCCGTAGTACAGCGTGGACAGGTACATCTGGTCCCAGATGCGCTCGATGTCGGTGACCCGGGCGCCTTCGAGGAAGCGCGCCAGGTGCTTTTCGACGATGTAGGCCGCAGGCTCGCCGCCCGTGGTCACGGCAAAGCCCACGCGTCCGGCGCTGTCCTCGATCTCCACCACCAGCGTGCCCAGCACGTTGATGCCGAAGCTGCGGCGGCTTTGCCGGTACTCGGGGTACTTGGCCATGGGCGTGGCGATGTGGTCGTCGATCCAGTGGCCGTCGGACTGGTCGTGGTAGTCGGCGCCGCCGCCCTTGAGCGTGAAGGCGCGCACCTGCTTGATGGTGGGGATCTGTGTCATGGGATGGTTCTGCTCCGTGTGCAAGGGGTTCAGGCGGCGGACGGTGCGGCCAGGGCCGGCGCCAGGCGTGCGCGCACGCCCAGCACCAGGGCCGCAGCCAGCAGCGTGGTGCCGGCCAGCAGGTACAGGCCGGCCGCCGGGGAGTGGAAAAAGCCCTCGGCCCAGTTCTTGACGATGGGGGCGATGAAGCCGCCCACGGCGCCGAGGGAGTTGATGAAGGCGATGCCGCCAGCGGCCGCAGCGCCGGCCAGCGTGTTGGCGGGAAAGGTCCAGAACACGGGCTGCACGGCGATGAAACCGGCCGCCGCCAGGCACAGCGCGGCCACACCCAGCAGGGGGCTGGAGAAACTCACCGATGCAGCCATGCCCACGGCAGCCATCACCAGCGTCAGGCTGGCGATGCCGCGCGGCTGGCCTGTTCGCTCGGCATGGCCCGGAATCCACCAGGCGGCCAGCAGCGCGCACAGCCAGGGAATGGCCGAGACCACGCCCACCAGCAGGCCCACCTTGGTGCCCAGCAGGCCTGCCACCTGGCTGGGCAGGTAGAACACCACGCCATAGACGCTGGCCTGGATCAGCAGATAGATCAGCGCCAGGTAGAGCACGCGCGGCTGGCACAGCGCGGCCAGCAGGCTGTGGCCGTGGCTGCCCTTGGCGCGCTCTTCGCTGTCGAGGATGTCCTGCAGCAGCGCCTTGTCCTCGCGGCTGAGCCAGGTGGCGTCGGCGGGGCGGTTGTCCAGGTGGAAATATGCCCAGATGCCCACGGCCACGGCCATCAGCCCTTCCACCGCGAACAGCCACTGCCAGCCGTGCCAGCCGCCCATGCCGTCCAGCTCCAGCAGCAGGCCCGACAGCGGGCTGCCGAAGATGAAGGCCAGCGGCGCGCCGAAGTAGAAAAAACCCATGGCCTGCGCGCGGTGCGCTGCCGGGAACCAGTAGGTCAGATACAGGATGACGCCGGGGAAGAACCCCGCCTCGGCCACGCCCAGCAAAAAGCGCAGCACGTAGAACGTGGTCTGGTCGTGGGCGAACATCATGGCCGCCGACACCAGGCCCCAGGTGACCATGATCCGGCACATCCACATGCGGGCGCCCACGCGGTGCATGATCAGGTTGCTGGGCACTTCCAGCAGCGCATAGCCTGCGAAGAACACGCCCGCGCCAAAGGCGAAGGCGGCATCGCTGATGCCGGTATCGGCCTGGAAGGCCACCTTGGCAAAGCCCACGTTGGCCCGGTCCAGGAAGGCCATGATGTACATGAGCAGAAGAAAGGGCAGCAGGCGCCAGGAGATCCTGGCGAGCAGGGGAGCGGGGAGTTTTTTCATGACGGTCCTGAAGGCGATGGAGAGCCGTCACGCCCGCAAAAATGGGGGCGCTGAAGGCGTGCTTTTTCGGGAAGGCGAGAGGCGGCTGCGGCTTGGTGCCGGTCGCATCAGCGCGTCATGAAACAGGCGATGGGCTGTGCATGTCTTGTCTCCTGGATTGGGTCTGTTTTTTCTTGTCGCAGGGCCAATGTACGGCGCATGATCGATGCTCAACAAATCGAATTTCGGTCACATCCGATACCTTGCGCTTATGCCTGCGAATACGCCTGAATCCGCTCCGCCCGTGCTGCACCGCAGCCTGCTCAACCGCCTGCGCTACAAGCACCTGCACATGCTGGTGGCGCTGGGATCGAGCCTGAACCTGCACCGCGCATCGCTGAGCCTGGCCATGTCCCAGCCTGCGGCCACGCGCATGCTGCGCGAGATCGAGGACATGTTCGGCTGCCAGCTGTTCGAGCGCCTGCCGCGCGGCATGCGGCCCACGGCGCTGGGCGCGCAGCTGGTGCGGTTTGCCGAGGCCTCGCTCAACAGCCTGGACCGCTGCGCCGAAGACCTGGCCGCGCGCCGCCAGGGCGGCTACGGCTACCTGTCCATCGGCACCATCATGGGCGCAGCACCCGACCTGGTGATGACGGCCGTGGCGCGCATGAAGGCGCAAAGCCCGCAGCTGCGCCTGCGCATCATGGGCGACACCAGCGACCAGATCCTTCGCCTGCTGGACCAGCGGCGCATCGACATGGCCATTGCGCGGCGCAGCCCTGCGGCCCACAGCAGCAGCTACAGCTTCGAGGAACTGGGCAACGAGCGGCTGCTGGTCGTCGTGCGCAGCGGCCATCCGCTGACACGCCGGCGCAAGCTGGGCTGGCAAGAGCTTGTCGGCGACTGGCCCTGGATACTGCAGCCGGCCACCAGCCCCGCGCGCATCGCGCTCGACCAGCTGCTGCAGCGCCTGGAGCTGCCCGCGCCCGCTGACATCATCGAATGCAGCTCGGTGTACTCCATGCAGCAACTGGTGCAGCTGACCGACGCCGTGATGCTGCTGTCCGAATCCGCGCTCAAGGACTATCTGCGCATGGGCCTGGTCAGGGCGCTGCCGGTCTGCATCGACGTGCCCATGGCGCCCTTCGGCATCCTCACCCGCACCGACGACGCGCCCACGCAGGAGCAGCAGCGCTTCATCGCGCTGCTGCGCGCGCAGGCCCGGGGGCTGGCTCAGGCGGGTTGAGCCAGCACCTGCCCCATCGCGGCCTGGAACCTCGGATCGAGCATGGCGCTGACGTTGCAGCGCGACCAGCGCGAGACGGCCGAGGGATCGACGTGGAAAACACGGCCCGGCGCCATGCTGAGCTTGCGCGGCACCAGTTGCTCGGCCAGGCGCAGCGAGTCCAGCACACCGGGGAAGGCCACCCACAGGTACAGGCTTTGCGGGCTGCGCGCAAAGACCTCGCAGCCGTTTGCATCGAGCCAGCCCAGCGCCTGGGCCGTGGCCTGGCCCAGCTTGTGGCGCAGGCGCACCAGGTGGCGCTCGTAGTGGCCTTCGCGCAGCATCACGTCCACCATGCGCTCGCAGTACTCGGAGCCGCTGACGTGGATCAGCGCCTTGAGGTCGGCCAGGTCGCTGGCCAGCGCGTCGTTGCAGGCGATGAAGCCCACGCGCAGCGCGGCCGAGAAGGACTTGGAGAAGCTGCCGATGTAGATGGTGCGCTCCAGCTGGTCCAGCGTGGACAGGCGCACGGCCGAGGTGGGCTTGAAGTCGGCCAGCGGATCGTCCTCGACGATGAGCAGGTTGTGGCGCTCGGCCAGCTGCAGCACCTTGTAGGCCTTGGCGGCCGAGATGTCCGAGCCCGTGGGATTGTGGGCCAGCGACTGCGTGAAGAACAGGCGCGGCCGGTGCTGCGCCAGCAGTGATTCGAGCGCGGCCACGTCGGGCCCGTCGGCCAGGCGCGGCACGCCGACCACATGGGCGCCGGCCAGCCTGAGCTTGCCGAACAGCGGGTAGTAGCCGGGCTCGTCCACGAGCACGGTGGCCCCCGGCGGCACGAAGTAGCGGATGACCAGGTCCATGGCTTCGTTGGCGCCGTGGGTCAGCACCAGTTGGCCCGGCGTGGCCTGCAGGCCGAAGTCACCCAGCTTGCGCACCAGGCTGTCGCGCAGCGGCGCATAGCCATAGCGGCTGCCGTAGCGGAACAGCGATCCCAGCCCCGTGCGCACCACCTTCTGGTGGTAGCGGTCCAGCCGCATGTCGGCCAGCCATTCCACGGGCGGAAAGCCGTCGCCCACGCCCACGCAGTCGGGCTGGGTCTTGAGCTGCTCGCGCATCAGCCAGACGATGTCCATGGCCCGACCCAGCTGGCCCGCGTCCTCATCGGTGCGCTGGGCACCGCGCCCCGTGCCCAGCACGTAAAAGCCCGAGCCCCGGCGCGGCTCCACGATGCCGCGCGAGACCAGCAGATCGAAGGCCGAGACCACGGTGTTCTTGGCATAGCGGTGCAGCTGCGCCAGCTCGCGCAGCGAGGGCAGCTTGTCGCCAGGGCGGTACACGCCGTCGGCGATCTGCTGGCCGATCAGGTCGGCCAGCTTCTCGGCAATGGGGGCCGAGCGCCCTCTGGTGTCTGCCATGCGCCCTCCGTTCATGTTGCAGTGCGATGGTACTGTTCCCCGAAACTGTACCTTTTGAAAGCGGTACAGTTTTCCTACAGTCCGGCGACCAGAGTTTTGATTCGAGGAGATGTCTTCCATGGTTGCCGACTCGCGCCTGCCCAATTTCCGTGCCCTCACACCGGCCCAGCGCCGGGATTTCCTGGCCGATGCCTGCGGCCTGTCCGATGCCGAGCGCGCCCTGCTCGCCGCCCCCGGCGCCCTGCCCCTGGCGCTGGCCGACGGCATGATCGAGAACGTGTTCGGCAGCTTCGAGCTGCCGCTGGGCGTGGCCGGCAACTTCCGCGTCAACGGCCGCGACGTGCTGGTGCCCATGGCGGTGGAGGAGCCCTCGGTGGTGGCCGCCGCCTCGTACATGGCCAAGCTGGCGCGCGAGGACGGGGGCTTTCAGACCTCGAGCACGCTGCCGCTGATGCGCGCCCAGGTTCAGGTGCTGGGCGTGACCGATCCGCACGGCGCGCGCCTGGCCGTGCTGCAGGCGCGTGCGCAGATCATCGAGCGCGCCAACAGCCGCGACAAGGTGCTGATCGGCCTGGGCGGCGGCTGCAAGGACATCGAGGTCCACGTCTTCCCCGACACGCCGCGCGGCCCCATGCTGGTGGTCCACCTGATCGTGGACGTGCGCGACGCCATGGGCGCCAACACCGTCAACACCATGGCCGAATCGGTGGCGCCCCTGGTCGAGCAGATCACGGGCGGCAGCGTGCGGCTGCGCATCCTGTCCAACCTGGCCGACCTGCGGCTGGCCCGCGCCCGCGTGCGGCTCACGCCGCAGACCCTGGCCACGCAGGAGCGCAGCGGCGAGGAGATCATCGAAGGCGTGCTGGACGCCTATACCTTCGCGGCCATCGACCCCTACCGCGCGGCCACGCACAACAAGGGAATCATGAACGGCATCGACCCCGTCATCGTCGCCACGGGCAACGACTGGCGCGCGGTCGAGGCCGGCGCCCATGCCTATGCCAGCCGTAGCGGCAGCTACACCTCGCTCACGCGCTGGGAGAAGGACACCGGCGGCGCCCTGGTCGGCAGCATCGAGCTGCCCATGCCGGTCGGCCTGGTCGGCGGCGCCACCAAGACCCATCCGCTGGCACGCCTGGCGCTGAAGATCATGGACCTGCAGTCCGCCCAGCAGCTGGGCGAGATCGCCGCCGCCGTGGGCCTGGCGCAGAACCTGGGCGCCCTGCGCGCCCTGGCCACCGAAGGCATTCAGCGCGGCCACATGGCCCTGCACGCCCGCAACATCGCCCTGGTGGCCGGTGCCACGGGCGACGAGGTCGATGCCGTGGCGCGCCAGCTGGCCGCCGAGCACGACGTGCGCACCGACCGCGCGCTGGAAGTGCTGGCCGCGCTGCGCGCCAGGGCCTGACCAGCGCGCGGCCACACAAACAAAAACCCAAGGAGACACACATGACAAGCAAGGATCCCGCCGACTGGCGGCTGGCCGAGGTCTGGGGCGACACCGTGGACCTGCGCCACCTGGCCTGGGCGATTGCCATCGGCACCGGCATCAGCGTGCTGGGCTTCTACCTGGCCAGCCGCTGGCTGACCACGGTGGTCGAGTCGCGCCAGCTGGCCCACGCCTACGCCATGCTTGCGGGCCTGGCCGGCTGCGTTATCGCCGGCGTGATCTGCGCACGCGCCTTTCCGCCCAAGCGGGAAGTGACCGAGCTGGACACCTCGAACGACCCCGAATGGCGCCGCGAAGTGCTGGAGGAACTGGCGCGCCAGCCCGGAGGCCTGGGCACGGTGCAGGACCTGCCGCCCGCCGTGGTGCAGGAACTCAAGGAGCTCAAGCTCTACGAGTTGTTCGCCGACAAGGCCGGGAGGGCATGAGATGGAAACCCTGCTGACCAATGACATCGCCGTCGCGGCCGCCATGGGACTGATAGGCGCCGTGGTGTTCGCCGCCATCGGCCTGGTCTCCGGAACGGACGAGACCACCACGCTGGCCCCGCTCACCCTGCTGGTGGTGCTGCTGGGCGTGCCGCCTGCCGGCGTGTTCACCTTCTTCCTGGCCGGCGCCGTGGCCAAGCACATGACGCATGCCGTGCCCACGGCGCTGCTGGGCATTCCCGGCGACACGCTGGCCACGCCGCTGCTGCAGGACGCCAACATGCTGCGCAAGCTGGGCGTGCCCCACATCGCGCTGCGCAAGATGGTCTCGGGCGGCATCGTCGCGGCCTTTGTCGCCGTGCCGCTGGCCGTGCTGTTCGCGGTGATGCTGGCGCCCTTCGGCAGCATGATCACAAAGACGGCGCCCTGGATCTTCCTGGCCGCCGCCCTCCTCATCGCCTACTTCTCGGCGGGGCGCTGGGCCTCGGTCATGCTGCTGATTCCGTTCGTGGTGGTCATCATTGCGCTGCAAAGCCTCACCGCCAAATACGAGGTCAAGCTCAGCATCAGCTACTTCCTGGGCATTGCCATCGGGCCGCTGATCGCCGACCTGTTCACCGTGATCTCGCCGGCCGGCCGCCAGCGCATGCTGCGCGACAAGGTGCGCCAGTTCAACCTGGCGCCCGACGTGAAGGGCTGGTCGGGCTACTTCCCCAACCCGCTCAAGGTGCTGGACCGCGTGCAGACGCGCTGGACCCTGGCCACGGCCACCATCTCCAGCGCCACCTTCGTCTTCAGCCCCGTGGCCATGACCGTGGTGCTGGGCGAGCTGGTGGGCTCGCGCATCAAGCATGCCTACCACCGCCTGACCACGGTGCTGAGCGCGCGCAACGGCGTGACCGAGGCCACCTACATCGCCGAGGCGCTGATCCCGCTGATCGCCTTCGGCCTGCCGCTGAGCCCCGTGGCCGCCGGCCCCGCCGCGCCGCTGTTCAACGCGCCGCCGCGCTTCACCGTCGATGCCGCCACGGGCCAGGTGAACAACCTGCACAACCTGCTCAGCCACTGGGAGTTCCTGGGCTACGGCATGCTGGCCGTTCTGCTGGCGGCCCTCGTGTCCTACCCCTTCGCCATGAACTTCGCGCGCAGCGCGGCGCTGTTCGTCTCGCGCCGGGTCAGCCACGAAGCCATCATCGCCACCTTCGTGGGCCTGATCATCGTCATCAGCGTCTGGGAAGGCCAGTTGCTTGGCCTGCTCGTGATCCTGACCATGGGCCTGCTCGGCGGCCTGCTGTCGCGCGGCTTCGGCTTCAACACCGGCGTGCAGTTCATGGGCTACTACACGGCCGTGCTGAGCGTTCCGGCGCTGGTGAAGCTGTTCTGATTTTTGCGCCGCAAGGGTCAGAACATTCTGAGATTTGGGGGCAGCGCCGCACCCGCCGCCCACAAGGTCCAAGGCCGTTGCCATACTGGGTCACCGAGGCCGCCGCACCGCTGGCGGTCTCTTCCTTTGTGTCTGGCTTTGTGTCTGTCGTTCCTGCGAGGTGCCCATGGGTCTGGCCCTGGTTCAAAGTCGTGCGCTGCTGGGGCTGGCCGCCCCGCGTGTCACCGTGGAAGTGCATCTGGCCAACGGCCTGCCGTCGTTCACGCTGGTGGGTCTGGCCGATGTCGAGGTCAAGGAAGCGCGTGAACGCGTGCGCTCGGCACTGCTGAACTGCGGGCTGGAGTTCCCGAGCAACAAACGCATCATCGTCAACCTGGCGCCCGCCGACCTGCCCAAGGATTCGGGGCGCTTCGACCTGCCCATTGCGCTGGGCATTCTCGCGGCCAGCGGCCAGATCAATGGCGATGCGCTGGCCGACTATGAATTCGCGGGCGAGCTGTCGCTGTCGGGCGCCCTGCGGCCCGTGCGCGGCGCGCTGGCCACGGCCCTGGCCCTGCACCGCCAGCAGGACGGCGCCCGCCTGGTCCTGCCGCCGGGCAGCGCGCAGGAGGCGGCCTTCGTGCCATCGGCCCAGGTGTTCTGCGCGCACCACCTGCTGGACGTGGTGCGCCGCTTCATCACACGCTCGGCCAATGCCCTGGTGCAGGCGGAGCAGGACACGGACGGTGCCTGCTGCAGCGACGAAAGCGAGGACACCGGCGAGACCGACGAAACCGACGAAACCGACGCCTTGCCGGCAGCAGGCGACACCCAGACATGCTCCGGCCCGGGCTGGCATGCGGTGCAACCACAGCCCGCTGCCCCAGTGCGCAGCAGCCTGGACCTGGCCGAGGTGCGTGGCCAGGCACAGGCGCGGCGCGCGCTGGAAATTGCGGCGGCCGGAGGCCATGGCCTGCTGCTGGTGGGGCCGCCGGGCTCGGGCAAGTCCATGCTGGCCCAGCGCTTTGCCGACCTGCTTCCGCCCATGAGCGATGACGAGGCGCTGGAGGCCGCCGCCATCGCCAGCCTGGCCGGCCGCTTCACGCCCGAGCGCTGGCGCCAGCGCCCCACGGCCAGTCCGCATCA
Organism: Delftia sp. NA_296.1; assembly: GCF_052692095.1. Lineage (NCBI taxonomy): Bacteria > Pseudomonadati > Pseudomonadota > Betaproteobacteria > Burkholderiales > Comamonadaceae > Delftia > Delftia sp. NA_296.1. The sequence continues at coordinate 16,686 of NZ_JBQZGF010000009.1, forward strand.
CACGGCCAGTGCCGTGGCCCTGGTCGGAGGAGGCTCGCCACCGCGCCCCGGCGAGATTTCGCAGTCCCATCAGGGAGTACTGTTTCTGGATGAATTTCCCGAGTTCGCGCGCAGTGCGCTGGAGGCGCTGCGGGAGCCGCTGGAGACCGGCCAGATCACCATCGCCAGAGCCGCCCAGCGCTGCGAATTCCCCGCGCGCTTTCAGCTCGTCGCGGCCATGAATCCCTGCCCCTGCGGCCATTGGGGGTCGACGGTGCAGCGCTGCCGCTGCACGCCCGACAAGGTGGCGCGCTACCAGGCGCGCATCAGCGGCCCGCTGCTGGATCGCATCGACCTGCATGTGGAAGTCGGCGCCCTGCCCCCGCAGGAGCTGCTGGCCGCGCGCTCGGGCGAAACCAGCGAGGCCGTGCGCAAGCGCGTGGTCCAGGCCCGCGCGCTGGCCGTGCAGCGCCAGGGCAGCGCCAACCACCAGCTCCAGGGCCAGGCCCTGGACGACCACCTGGGCCTGTCGCCCGAGGCCCTGGCCTTCGCCCACAAGGCCGCCGCACGCCTGGGCTGGTCAGCCCGCAGCACCCACCGCGCGCTCAAGGTGGCGCGCACCATTGCCGACTTGGCCGGCAGCGCGGCAGTGGAGACGGGGCATGTGGCCGAGGCCATGCAGTATCGGAGGGTGTTGCGGTTGCCTTCATGAGGATCTGCATTGGACGCGGTTGCCTGGTTGTCGAACTTATTTCTGATATTCCGAAATTTCCTCCTGAATGAAACGAAGTACTCCTGAATTTCGGAATATTGGAAATTGTTTTGAAAATTCCCGAAGAAATCCTAGAATTTCGGAATATCAGAAATAAGGCCAATCCATCCATGCCGTCTTCCACGCCCATGAACGACCCGCAGCAGGATCGCCCGCAGCCCGGGGCCGTGGTCATCGCTGACCTGTCCGGGCTCGGCGCCCAGATCCGCGCCATGCGCAAGGCCCAGCAACTGCGCATCGATGACACGGCAGCCCTGTGCGGCGTGTCGCTGGATCTGCTCTCCCGTCTGGAGAACGGCAAGGGCGGCGTGGGCTCCGACAAGCTGCTGGCCGTACTCGACGGGCTGGGCCTGGCCATGGTCATCGCGCCCAAGCAGGACGCCCTGATGGCACGACTTCCACGGGCCTGAAGCGCACATGGGCACGCCGCCGTCGCTTTCGCTTTCGCTGTGGAACGATGTCGGCACGCACGTGGCCGATGTGACCCACGACCCGCACAACGATTTCTGGGGGCTGCGGTATGCGCCTGCATGGCTGGAGCAGGAACGGCCTTTCTACCTGGCGCCCTGCTTGCCGCTGGCCGCTCCCGAAGGGGGCTATGACTCGCGCTCCATCCGGCGTTTCATCGAGAACCTGCTGCCCGAAGGCGCGGCGCTGGATGTGGTGGCCAGAAGTCAGGGCATAGGCAAGGGCAACATCTTCGGTCTGATACGCGCCCTCGGCGCCGAGACCACCGGGGCCTTCCGGTTTCAGGCCGACGGCAGCAAGCCCGATCCCCAGGCCGCCAATGCCGCTCGCCCCATATCGACAGCCGAACTCGCCCAACGCATTGCAGACCGAGACACACGCCCTTTCATCGAGTGGGATGGCAAAGTGCGCATGTCGGTGGCCGGCTACCAGGACAAGCTGCCCGTGCACGTGGAAGGCGAGAGCGTGCAGGAAGGCACCATCTTCCTTCCCGACAACGTTCCGTCCACCCACATCCTCAAACCCCAGCCGCGCGACAGCGCGATGCCGCACATGGTGGTGAACGAGCATTTCTGCATGCGCCTGGCAGCGGCCATGCGCTTGCCGGCAGCCGAGGTGCAGATGCTGCACGTGCCACAGCCGGTGCTGGCAGTCAGGCGCTTTGACCGTGTGCGGCAGGCGCCGCAAAGGCGGGTCCTGCGCACCCACATCATCGATGCATGCCAAGCGGGCGATCTGCCCGTCAGCTACAAGTACGAGCACCACATCGGCAGCGTGGGCGATGCCCGGCTATACCGCGACGGCATGAGCTTTCCCCGGCTGTTCGGTCTACTGGAGCACTCGGTGGCGAAGGCTGCGGACAAGCTGGCAATGATCCGATGGGCGCTGTTCCAGATACTGATCGGCAATGGCGACGCACATGGCAAGAACTTCTCCTTCCACGTGCTGCCGCAGGGCCTGGCGACCGCACCCTGGTACGACCTCGTCAGCGTGGCCCAGTATCCCGATGTGTCCCAGGAACTGGCCATGGCCTTCGGCGACTGCTTTGCGCTGGAGGAACTCACACCCTTCGAGTTTGCGCATTTCGCGCACCTGTGTGCGATAGACCGCAGGCTGCTCGCACGTGAAGCCCAGCGCATGGCCAAGGCAGCCCCTGTTGCGGCGGCCAAGGTTCTGCGCGAATCGCCTTACACGCCAGAAGAACACGCCTTCGCCCAGCGCATCGCCGCCTATGCGACCACCCAGGCCCAAAGACTGGTGGACATCGCCCAGAAGGCAGCAGCCTTGCCTTCCGACCTGTTCTGAGCCTCAGGCAGACGCCGCCGGGACTTCCTCCAGGCCAAGGGCTGCCTCGCCCTGCACACCCTCGATCCCCAACACCTCCACGCACGCATGCAGCGCAGGCGACCAACCCTGGCGCGCGGGCACGACGAACCAGGTTTCCACGCGGGCGACTTCCTGGGCGAGTGCTCCGGGAAGGGCCGTGATGTGCACGCCGAAACGGTGCTGCTGGGCCTGAACCACGCTGCGCGGCAGCAGGCCGTAGCCCATGCCGGCGGCCACGCAGCCGAGGATGGCGTCCAGCGATCCCATTTCCATGATGCGTGCGGCCACGCCACGCGCGGCCAGCAGCAGCTCGATGCGCTGGCGGTAGCTGCAGCCCTGGCGGAAGGCCAGGAAGGGCACGGCGCTGAGCTGGGCGGCATCGGGAAAGCGCGGCAGCGCGAAGGCGGTGACCAGCACCAGTTCTTCCTCGAAGACGCGCCAGCCCTGCAGGCGGGACTGGGGCGGCATGCCGGAGACAAAGGCGCAGTCCAGCCGCCCAGCAAGCAGGTCGGCCAGCAGCTCGGCCGTGGTGGCCGTGCGCAGCTCCAGGTCCAGGCCGGGCTGGGCCTGGTGCAGGCGCGCCAGCAGCGGCGGCAGGCGCAGCGCGGCCGTGGTTTCCATGGAGCCTATGCGCAGCGCGCCGGCGGCCCGGGAGCTGCCCTGCAGCAGGGCCAGCGCCTCGTCATGGTCGGCCAGCATGCGCCGCGCGTATTGCTCCAGCAGGCGGCCGGCAGGCGTGGCGTGCACGGGTGCGCTGCGTTCCAGCAGTTGCACGCCGGCCTCGTCCTCGAGCTTTTTCACATGGGCCGTCACGTTGGACTGCACGGTGTGCAGTTGCTGGGCGGCGGCGCCGAAGCTGCCGCTGTCGCAGACGGCCAGGAACATGCGCAGGGACTTCAGTTGCATCGCGGCTCCAGTGACATCCATCTTCAATCGAGATCGACGCCATCATTTTGAATCATTGGACATGATGGGCGGCAGCGCCTAATGTATGCCCATCCTCCCCGCATGGCGCCCACTCCCGTGATCCAACGCAACGAAACTTCCCTGCTGCTGACCGGCTTCATGGCCACGCTCAGCGGCGTCGGCCTGGCGCGCTTTGCCTATACGGCGCTGATGCCGCAGATGGTGCATGCCGGCTGGTTCAGCGGCGAGCAGGTGGCCTATCTGGGCGCGGCCAACCTGCTGGGCTATCTGATCGGCGCGCTGGCCGCCGCGCCGCTGGCCGAACGCCTGGGCGCGCTGCGCGTGCTGCTGTGGTGCTGGGTGGCCCTGGCGCTGAGCTTTGCGGCCTGCGCCTGGCCGCTGCCTATGCCCTGGTTCTTTGCCTGGCGCTGCATCTCGGGCATTGGCGGCGCCATCCTGATGGTGCTGGGCCCCTCCGTGGCCCTGGCGGCCACGCCCCTGCAGCGGCGTGCGGCCCTGGGGCCGCTGATGTTCTGCGGCATAGGTGCCGGCGCCCTGCTGTCGGCCACGCTGATACCGCTGCTGGCGCGCCAGAGCCTGGGAGCCGTCTGGTGGGCGCTGGCGGCGGTCTGCGCCTGGGCCGGCTGGCTGGGCTGGCGCCATGTGCGGCGGCTGCCGGTGCCTGCGCCCATTGCCATCACGCCCCATGCCCGGCCCGTGCCCGCCGCGCCCCTGTGGACGCTGCCCGTGGTGCTGGTGATGCTGGCCTATATGACGGACGCCTTCGGCTTTGTGCCGCACACGGTGTTCTGGGTGGACTACCTGGCGCGCGAGCTGCAGTTGGGCGATGCCTACGCCTCCACGCAGTGGGCCGTGTTCGGCCTGGGCGCCATTGCCGGGCCGCTGGTGGCCTCGCTGTGCGCCACGCGCTTTGGCTGGTGGGGCACGACCACGGGCGCCTATGCGGTCAAGACCCTGGCCATTGCCATGCCGCTGTTCTGGGTGGGATTTGCGGGGCATGCGACCTCGTCCTTTCTGGTGGGCGCCTTGTCGCCGGGCATGGCGGCCATCACCTCGGGCTACCTGATGCAGCTGATCGGCCCCGTGCAGCACAAGCGCATGTGGGGCTATGCGACGGCGGCCTTTGCGCTGATGCAGGCCGTGTCGGGATATTTCATGGCCTGGAGCTATGCGGGCCTGGGCTCGTACCAGCGCCTGTTCGTCATCGGCAGCGTGTCGCTGCTGCTGGGCACGCTCATGATCGCCGCCAGCCGCGCCAGCGCGCGCCGGCAGGCCGCCGCATGAGTGCGCGGATTCGAGACAGGAAACAAGGAGTCGTATGAGCACCGCAAAGACCGCGTGGATGGCCCGACTGGGCATGCGCCATCCCATTATCCAGGCCCCCATGGCCGGCACGTCCACGCCCGCGCTGGCGGCTGCCGTCACCGATGCGGGCGGCCTGGGCTCGCTGGGCATTGGCGCCAGCGGCACGGAGCAGGCGCGCCAGCAGATCGTGCAGACGCGTGCGCTGACCTCGGGCGCCTTCAACGTCAACCTGTTCTGCCACCGGCCGGCCCGGGCCGATGCGCAGCGCGAGGCCGCCTGGCTGGCCCATCTGGCGCCCGAGTTCGCGCGCTTCGGCGCCACGCCGCCCGCCACGCTCAACGAGATCTACGCCACCGCCGTCGACAACGCGGCGCTGCAGGCCATGCTGCTGCAGGAGCGGCCTGCCGTGGTGAGCTTTCATTTCGGGCTGCCTGAGCAGGACTTCATCGACGCGCTGCGCGCGGCCGGCGTCGTGACCCTGGCCAGCGCCACGTCGCTGGACGAGGCACGCCAGGTGGAGCAGGCCGGTGTCGATGCCATCGTGGCCCAGGGCGTGGAGGCCGGGGGACACCGCGGCACGTTCGATCCCGCGCAGGACCGCATGATGGGCACCTTCGCCCTGGTGCGCGTGCTGGCGCGCAACACGGCCCTGCCGGTGATCGCGGCCGGCGGCATCATGGACGGCGAGGGCATTGCGGCCGCGCTGGGCCTGGGCGCCTGTGCGGCGCAGCTGGGCACGGCCTTCATCCTCTGCCCTGAATCGTCCGCCAGCCCGGCCTACCGTGCCGAGCTGCGCAGCGAACGCGCCCACCACACGGGCATCACCGCAGCCATCTCGGGCCGGCCTGCGCGCGGCATGTTCAACCGGCTGCATGCGCTGGGCGCCAGCCATGGCCAGCCCCTGCCCGACTACCCGCGCGTCTACGACGCGGGCAAGGCGCTGCACCAGGCGGCGTCCGCCCAAGGCAGCTCCGACTACGCAGCCCACTGGGCCGGCCAGGGTGCGCCGCTGGCGCGTGAGATGCCGGCCGCTGCGCTGGTGCAGACGCTGGTCGGCGAATTGGCGAGTGCTCAGGCAGGCCGCTAGAGCGTGTTATCCACTAAAGTGCCGCCAGCCCCTGCTCCAGGTCGGCGATGAGGTCGCGCGGCGACTCCAGGCCGATGTGCAGGCGCACCACGGGCCCGCGCGCACTCCAGTCGGTGACGCTGCGCGCCTGCGCCATGTGCGCGGCCGTCGCCAGGCTTTCGTAGCCGCCCCAGGAGGCGCCGATGCCGAAGAGCCGCAGGCCGTCGATGAAGCGGTCCACGGCGGCCTCGGCGGTGCCGGGCTGCAGCTCCAGCGACACCAGGCCGTTCGTGCCCTGGCAGTCGCGCAGCCACAGCGCATGGCCGGGATGCGTGGGCAGCGCGGGGCAGAACACGGTGGCCACGGCCGGGTGCTGCTGCAGCCAGTGCGCCACCTCCAGCGCATGCGCCTCGTGCATCTGCAGCCGTGCGGCCAGCGAGCGCATGCCGCGCAGCACCAGCCAGGCATCGTCGGGGCTGACCGCCATGCCGAAGGCATCGCAGCGCGCGGCCAGCGGCTCCCAGGCGGCCTCGGTGGTGGCCACGGTGCCCATCATCACGTCGGAGTGGCCCGACAGGTACTTGGTGGCTGCCATCACCGAGACATCGGCCCCCAGCGCCAGCGGCCGGTACTGGCAGCCCGATCCCCAGGTGTTGTCGGCCACGACCAGGGCGCCGCGCGCATGGGCCATGGCCGCCAGCGCGGGCAGGTCGCACATCTCGTAGACCAGCGATCCCGGGCATTCGGCATAGACCATGCGGGTGTTGGGACGCATGCGCGCCTGGGCGTCGCTGCCATCGGCCGCGAAGAAGTCGTACTCGATGCCGTAGGGCCGCAGCCATTGCCCGGCCAGGTGGCGCACAGGCTGGTAGGCGCTGTCGGTCAGCAGCACATGGTCGCCGGGGCGCAGGTAGCTGAGCAGGGCCATGCCGATGGCCGCCAGGCCGGTGGGCAGCAGCCGCGTGCGGTGGGCGCCTTCCAGCTCGCTGACGGCGTCTTCCAGCGCAAAGCCGGTGGGCGTGCCGCGCGCGCCGTAGCTGAAGATGCGCTCGCCAGCGCGGCGCTCGCGCATCTCGCGCTGCTGTGCCGTGCTCTCGAACAGCACGGTGCTGGCGCGCACCAGGGGCGGGTTGACGGCCGTGCCGCCCGCATAGGCCGGGCGCTTGCCCGCATGCAGCAGCCGGGTCTGCAGGTCCAGCGCGGGGGCGCCAGGGGCGGATGCGCCAAGCACGGGGGCGTGTTCGGCAGCCATCAGTCGATCTTCGCGCCCGAGAGCTTGACCACGCGCGACCAGCGCTCCATGTCCTGGCGCAACTGGGCGGCAAAGGCCTCGGGCGTATTGGCCACGACTTCGCTGCCGCCATCGACGACCAGCTTGGTCACTTCCGGCAGTTGCAGGGTGCGCACGATGGCGTCGTGCAGATAGGCCACGCGCTCGGGCGGCGTGCCGGCGGGTGCGAAGAAGCCGTACCAGTCCTCGAAGCGCGCATTGCGCAGGCCCAGTTCCTCCAGCGTGGGCACCTTGCCGAACACGCCGATGCGGCGCGGGCTGGTGACGGCCAGCGCACGCACCTGGCCCGCCTGGATCATGCCGGCCACGGACGAGGTGGAGGTGATCAGCACATCGACCTGCTGGCCCAGCAGATCGTTGATGGCCGGCCCCGCGCCCTTGTAGGGCACATGGGTCATGGGCACGCCGTTTTCCTTGGACAGCACCACGCCCACCAGGTGCGACAGCGTGCCGTTGCCGGGCGTGGCATAGGTGACGCGGCCCGGCTCGCCCTTGCTGCGCGCCACCAGGTCGGCAAAGCTCTTGAGGGGCGAGGCCGAGGCGACCACGATGGCCAGCGGCGCCGCGTTGATCTGCGTGATGGGCACGAAGTTCTTGAGCGGATCGAAGCCCGGCGCGCTGTAGAGCGCGGGGTTCACCGCCATCAGCGAGACCTGCCCCGTGAGCACGGTGTAGCCATCGGGCTTGGCCTCGGCCACGGCCTTGGCGCCGATGTTGCCGCCCGCACCGCCCCGGTTTTCCACCACGGAGGGCTGGCCCGTGGCCTCGGTCAGGCGCGTGGTGACCCAGCGTGTGCTGGCGTCGTTGCCGCCGCCCGGCGGGAAGGGCGAGATGAAGCGGATCGGCTGGGCCGGATAGCCATTGCGCGCAGCCAGCGGCTCGGCCGTGGCCTGCGAGAGCATGGCCAGGGCCGCGAGGCTGGCGGCCAGCATCCTGGCCAGGGTGGGGATTGCGAACATGTCTTGTCTCCTGTCGTTATGTGATCTGATTTATGTCGCTCTACGGCAAGTCAGCGATATATGGCGCTGCCTTTGCAACTGACGTGACTTTGGCCAGGGGCACCAAGCAAGGGCCGCCCCCGCAGCGAGGGTGCCGTCCCCCTCCCGCGCAGCGAGAGAGGGGGAAGCGGCGAAGCCGCTCAGGGGGAGCTTCATGCACTCGGCAGGCGGAAGGCGGCCAGTTCCTGCGCGTCCAGTTGGGGCACCAGGCCCGTCTCCCAGGCCAGGTAGCGGCGTGCCGCTTCCTTGTTGCCGTCGTGGCGGTCGTGCACGAAGAACAGGTAGTCGATGCACTCGGCGTCGGTGGGGCTGTCGGGCGTGGCCTCGACGGGCAGGCCGGCCTGCTGCCATGCGGCCAGGCCGCCTTCGAGCAGCAGCGGCGCGGCACCCTGCAGCTCCAGCGCGGCCCATTGCGCCATGCCGGGCTCGTCGGCCACCAGCACGATCTGGCGTGTCTCGCCGGCCAGATCGCTGGCAAGGCACGGGCGGATGGACCAGCGGGCCCCGGCGATGTGGCCTGCGCGGTACTTCATGCCCGCGCGCAGATCGACCACGGCCACCTCGCCCTGGCGCATGCGTTCGTGCAGGGCCTGCGCCGTGATGCCTGCCAGTGCGAGGACCTGGGGCGGCTGGGCCGGTGCCAGGTCCAGGCCGCTTTGCAGGCCGCCCCGCAGCACGCAGGCGTCATGGCCGAGCTGGCGCAGCCAGCTGGCCACCACGGGGGCGCGCACGCCATCGCTGTCGAACAGCACCAGGCGCGCACCGCGCACGCCCACGTACTGGTCGCCGGCCTGCATGAGCTGGCCGCCGGGCGTGTGCTGGGCACCGGGCAGCGAACCGGCCTTGAATTCCTCGGGCGTGCGCACATCGCACAGGAACAGCGTGCGCGCAGCATCCTGGCTCCAGGCGCGCACGGTGTCGGCATCGACCTCGGGCACATCGAAGCGTTCGGCCAGGGCACGGGCCTGTGCTTGCAGCGCGCTGCTGGCCGAGTCGTCGCCATAGCGGTGCGTGCCGCCGTGCTCCAGCGGCAGGTCGGCCAGGTACCAGCCCTGGGTGCCGTTCTCCAGCGCGTAGACGGGGTTGGGAATGCCCAGGTTGATCAAGGTCTGCGCGCCGATGATGGAGCGCGTGCGGCCCGCGCAATTGACCACGATGGGCGTGGCCGCATCGGGCACCAGGCGGCTCACGCGCAGCGCCAGCTCGCCATTGGGGCAGCAGATGGCGCCGGGGATGTTCATCTTGTGGAACTCGGAGACGGGCCGGCCGTCCAGCACCACCAGGGGCAGGCCCGCCGCCTGGCGCGCCGCCAGCTGCTGTGCCGTGATGCGCGGCGTGCCATAGGCGTGCTCGGCCAGTTCGCCAAAGGTCTTGGAGGGCAGGTTCACGCCGGCGAACAGCGTGTAGCCCGCAGCGCTCCAGGCCTTGGCACCGCCTTCGAGCACGGCGACCCGGGTATAGCCCAGGGCCTCCAGGCGGTGCGCGGCGCGCTCGGCCACGCCCGCGCTGGCATCGCCCTCGCCACCGTCGTAGGTGACGACGCGTACCTGCCTGCGCGGCACCAGGCGGGGCACATCCAGCTCCAGCCGGCTGTAGGGCAGGGGCGTGGCGTAGAACAGGTGCGACTCGCCGTACTGGCCGTGCTCGCGCACGTCGAGCAGCGCGATCTCATGGCCATCGTGCAGCCAGGATTTGAGGGTGTGGGCGTCAATGGATGCGGTCATTGCATGCGGTCCGGGAAAAAGATCGGCAAGGAATTTCGGGCAAAGCCCTGCCACGCGCGCCCCGTGGGGCGCGCTGCGGCATGGACAGTGAAAAGGCAGGAAGCGGGAGGTAGCGGCCGGGAGGCCGGGGCTCAGCGGCGCGTCTGCACGCCGATGGCCATGGTCTGGCAGGTGCCGGTGGCCAGGTCGTAGCTGGTGCGCTCGTTGAGCGTCTCCAGCGCGCGGCCGTACATGTGAAGGTGGCGGATGACCTGCTCGCCCTGGATCTCCACGGAGTGGATGTCCTCGGGCATGAGGGCGATGCCCTGGCCTGGTGCGACCACCACGAGTTCCGTCTCGCGCAGCGTGCCCTTGCCGGGGACGGAGCCGTCGTCGGTGCGCTCGTAGACGCGGTTGTGCTCCGTGCCCTCCACGGCGGCAATGCAGGCCCAGGTCGTGTGGTTGTGCGGCACGATGCGCTTGCCCGGGCGCATGACGTTGAGGTACAGCGCATAGCTCTGGTCGGCGTCCTCGGCAATCAGGTAGCGCGCCTGATGCTCGCCCTGCTCCGGTGCGGCGTAGTCGGCCTGTTGCCAGAAGTCTCGGCGCGCGGCCAGGCCCAGCAGTTGCTGGAGCACGGCGTCCAGGCTGGCGCGCGTGGCCGCGTCCTCGCCAATGGCCTGCTTCATGCTGTCGATGGCCGCTGTCACGGCGGCGCTGCGCTGTTCGGTGATGGTGTTGTTGGTGGTGTTGGTGATGGTGTTCAAAGGGGGCTCCTTGTCGTCGTTGAAGCCCACTGTAGTGAGGCGCCCCGCCCGCAACAATCCACGCATGCCCAATAAATACTTCAATAAAATTGAAGTATGGAGACGCTTGACCTGGACCTGCTGCGCACCCTGGCCGCCATTGCCAGCCACGACAGCTTTGCCGCCGCCGCCGTGCAGATGGGGCGCACGCAATCGGCCATCACCCAGCAGATGCAGCGGCTGGAGGAGAAGATCGGCCACGCGCTGTTCGAGAAGCAGGGCCGGCAAAAACGCCTCACCGACCATGGCCAGCGCCTGCTGGGTTATGCGCGCCACATGCTGGCCATCCACGACGAGGCGCTGCGCAACCTGCAGCACCGCCAGGTGCAGGGCCTGGTGCGCATTGGCGCGCCCCACGACGCGGCCGACAACATGCTGCCGCCCGTGCTGCAGGAGATCGCGCTGAACTTTCCGGGCATGCAGATCGACATCCATGTGGGGCGCAGCCCGTTCCTGATGGAGTCGCTCAAGCAGGGCGAGTTGGACCTGGCCATCTCCAACCGGGAGGATGAAGGCTTCGAGGGCTTTGCCCTGCGCTCCACACCCACCGTGTGGCTGTGCGGCGCGGGCTATGCCCATGACCCGGGCAAGCCCGTGCCCCTGGTCATGGCCGACGGGCCCAGCATCTTCCGGCGCCTGGGCTGCGATGCGCTGGATGCGGCCGGCATTGCCTGGACGCCGCGCCACACCTGCACCAGCCTGGTCGGCATACGCGCGGCGCTGCGCGCCGGCCTGGGCGTGACGGCACGCGGCGTGGAGCAGCTCGACCCGGGCCTGCGCGTGCTGGGCGCGGGCGACGGCATGCCGCCGCTGCCGGAACTGGCCTACCGCCTGTACATCCGCAGCCATGTGATCAGCCCCGTGACACGCCAGATCTTCGAGAACCTGCAGGCCCGCATGCGCCAGCCGGCGGGCTGAGCGCCGGGGCGCTTGGCGCGCAGCAGCGCTGGATGTGGCGGCGCTGGATGTGGCGGCGCACTTGACTGCACCGCTTGTAATGGGACTTATTCTCAAATAACATCCGCGCCACCACCGCCCCCTCCGGCCGGCGTTTTTCGAGCCTTTCCAGGCCCCGTGCCATGCCATCTCCCACTCTTGCCCGCACCCATGACTGGTTCCGTGACTGGTTCCGTGACTACGGGCCGCTGATCTCCCGCATCCTCGCCGCGCTGTTTGGCGGCTACGCCGTGGCGGCGCTGGCCAGCGTGGCCGTGCTGGCCCTGCCGGCCGACCGCACGCAGGCGGCGATCTCGGGCACCTTGCTGAGCTTTGCCGTCTATGCGGGCGCGGTGATCTGGGTGTTTGCCGTGCGCAGCGCCACGCGTGCCTGGGCCGGCCTGCTGATCACCGCCCTGGTGCTGGCGCCTGCCGCGTGGTGGACCTGGGGCAAGGGGCTGGGCGCATGAACACGAACACCACGGACACCACGAACACGGCCGGCAAGTCTGCCAAGCCCGCGAAAGCCGCCAAGCCCGGGAAAGCCGCCAAGGCGCCCGGCATCCGCCAGACCATGTCCGACCTGCACACCTGGGTCGGCCTGCTGCTGGGCTGGTTCCTCTACGCCATGTTCCTCACGGGCACGGCGAGCTATTTCAGGAACGAGATCACGCAGTGGATGCAGCCCGAGCAGCCGCACCAGAGCCAGGCGAGCGAGCCCGCGCTCGTGGCCCAGCGGATCGGCGACGCCATGGCGCATGTGGCGCCGCAAAGCCCGCAATGGCTGATTAACCTGCCCGATGAACGCAGCACGGTGGCCACGGTGTTCTGGAGCCCGCCGCAGACCGAAAAGGGCGCCAGGCGCCGCTTCGAGAACGGCCGCTTCGACCCGGCCACCGGCACGCGCCTCGAAGGCCCGGTGCGCGAGACGCGCGGCGGCGAGTTCTTCTACCGCTTCCACTTCCAGTTCCACTACATGCCCGTGCTCTGGGGCCGCTATCTGGCGGGGCTGTGCGCCATGTTCATGCTGGTGGCCATCGTCAGCGGGGTGATCACGCACAAGAAGATCTTTGCCGACTTCTTCACCTTCCGCTGGGGCAAGGGCCAGCGCTCCTGGCTGGACGCGCACAACGCGCTGTCGGTGCTGGGCCTGCCATTTCACCTGATGATCACGTACACCGGCTTGGTGACCCTGGCCCTGATGTACATGCCCTGGGCCAATCTGGCCACGACCATGACGCCGGAGCAGCGCGTGGTGGCCGGCCAGCAGCTCAGCGCCTTTGTTCCCGCAGGCAAGCCCTCGGGCCAGGCCGCGCCCCTGGCACCGCTGGCCGACATGGTTCGCCAGGCCGAGCAGCGCTGGGGCGCGGGCCAGGTGGAACGCCTGAACGTCAACCTGCCCGGCGATGCCAATGCGCGCGTGACCGCCATCCGCGGCGAGAACGGCCGCGTCTCCATCAGCCCGCAGTTCATGATGTTCGACGGCGTCAGCGGCCAGCTGCTGCAGGCACAGGACAGCGTGGGCGCCGCCGCCGAGACGCGCGGCGTGCTCTATGCGCTGCACATGGGCCGCTTCGGCGACCTGCCCACGCGCTGGCTGTACTTCATCGTCAGCCTTGCGGGCACGGCCATGGTGGGAACGGGACTGGTGCTGTGGAACGTGAAGCGGCGCAGCAAGCTGCCCGACCCGGAAAGGCCGCATTTCGGCTTCCGGCTCGTGGAACGGCTGAACATCGCCACCATCGCCGGCCTGTCCATCGGCATGGCCGGCATGCTCTGGGCCAATCGCCTGCTGCCGGTGGAGATGGCGCAGCGCGCCGAGTGGGAGGTGCACGCCATGTTCATCGCCTGGGGCGCCACCCTGTTCTGGGCGCTGGGCCGGCCCGCCAAGCGGGCCTGGATCGAGTTGCTGTGGGCCGGCGCCGCCGTTCTGGCCCTGCTGCCCGTGGTCAACGCGCTGACCACGGATCGCGGCCTGTTCACCAGCCTGCGCGCGGGCGACTGGGTGTTCGCCGGCATGGACCTCATGCTGCTGGCCCTGGCCGCACTGCATGCCCATCTGGCCCTGCGCACCCAGCGCCACCAGCCCAAGGCCAAACCGGTGCGCGCCGCCCGGCCCGCGCCCAAGGCAACCGCCACTGCAGCAGCCGCCACGGCAGTGGCCGCCACAGCAGTGGCCGCCGCAGCGGAGACCAGCGCATGAGCATGGCCCATCTGTTCTGTCAGCTGCTGGCCCTGGGCGCCTTCGCCTGCCTGGCCCTGGCCATGGACCGCCACCAGAGCGACCTGTTCGGCAAGGAACTGCCACCCGCCCACACACGGCGCCTGCGCGCGGCCGGCTGGGTGCTGCTGGCGCTGTCGCTGTGGGCGGCGCTGCAGGTGGAGCCCTGGTCGCTGGGGCTGGTGTCCTGGTTCGGCCACATCGCCGCAGCAGCCGCCATCGTGCTGCTGTCCATGGTGGCGCGCGAGCGGCTGCGCTGACGGCCCTCCCGGCGCTTTCAGAGAAACATGCCGCCCGAGGCCTCGATGCGCTGGCCCTGCACCCAGCCCATGCCGGGCTGCAGCAAGGCGGCCATCACGGGGCCGATGTCGTCGGGCTGGCCCACGCGGCCCAGTGACGTCTGGCTGGCCAGGGCGGCGCCCATCTGCGCATCGTCGCGCACACGGCCGCCGCCAAAATCCGTGGCAATCGCGCCCGGCGCCACCGTGTTGACGCGAATGCCGCGCGCCCCCAGTTCGCGCGCAAGGTAGCGCGTCAGCACCTCCACCCCGCCCTTCATGGATGCATAGGCCGCATAGCCCGGCTGGGTGAAGCGCGTGAGGCCGCTGGACAGATGGATGATGCTGCCGCCATCGCGCAGCAGGGGCAGCAGGTGCTGGCTCAGGAAGAAAGGCGCCTTCAGGTGGATGGCGACCAATTCATCGAACTGCGCCTCGGTGGTGGTGGCGAATGGCGCGTTGATGCCGATGCCGGCGTTGTGCACCAGCGCATCAAGGCGGTCGGCCTGCCAGGTATCGGCCAGCGCCTGGCGCACGCGGGCCGCAAAGTCCGCAAAGCCCGCGCTGCGCGCCACGTCCAGCTGCAGGGCGGCGGCCCGCCCGCCCAGCGCCTCGATGGCGGCCACGGCGGCCTGGGCCTCGTCGGCACGCTCACGGTAGGTCAGCACCACGTCCAGGCCCTGGCGCGCCAGGTGCTCGGCCGTATTGCGGCCCAGGCCGCGGCTGCCGCCCGTGACGAGGACGATGCGGCGGGCGGCAGGGGAAGAAGCGGTCGAAGGAGAAGCTGTCATGGCGGACCTCGTTAGGTGGTTTGCAATGACAGCGACTGTATTGAAGGTCGATTCTTGGATAAATTGGCTGTTTCTGATTTATTTGTTCGCCCCATGCAAACAATCAAGCTTCTGGAGCAGATGCAGATCTTCAGCCGCGTGGCCGAGATGGCCAGCTTCACGCGTGCGGCCGACAGCATGGGTTTGCCCAAGGCCAGCGTCTCCCAGGCCGTGCAGCAGCTGGAGGCGCGGCTGGGCACGCGGCTGCTGCACCGGACCACGCGGCGCGTGCAGCTCACCCAGGACGGCCAGGCCTGCTACGAACGCTGCCAGGACCTGCTGGCCGACGTGGACGAGTTCCAGGGCCAGTTCCAGCAGGCCGGCGACGCGCCGCTGCAGGGCAAGGTCCGGCTGGACATGACCACGGGCCTGGCGCGCCACGTCGTCATGCCCTTGCTGCCGCAACTGCTGCAAAGCCATCCGGCGCTGGAGCTGGAACTGAGCTGCACCGAGCGCCGCGTGGACCTGGTGCGCGAAGGCTTTGATTGCGTGCTGCGCCTGGGCCCCGTGGACGAGCCCGGCCTGGTGGCACGCCCGCTGGGCCTGGTGGCGCTGGCCACCTGCGCCAGCCCCGGCTATGTCCAGGCCCACGGGCTGCCCGCCACGCTGCAGGATCTGGGCGGTCACCGGCTGGTGCACTACCAGCGCACGCTGGGCGCGCGGCCGCTGGGCTTCGAGTACGAGGAGGATGGCCAGCCCCGGTACCTGGCGATGGCGGGCGCGCTCACCGTGAACAACGCCGAGGCCTATCTCGCGGCCTGCCAGGCCGGCCTGGGGCTGATCCAGGTTCCGCGCCTGGCCGTGCAGCCGCTGCTGGACGCAGGGGAACTGGTCGAGGTGCTGCCCCGCCACCCGCCGCCGCCCATGCCGCTGCACCTGATCTACGCCCAGCGCCGCCAATTGCCGCGCCGCGTGCGCGTGCTCATGGATTGGCTGGCCGAAGCGGTCCTGCCCTGGACGCTTGGCGCTGGCCCGGCCGAAAAGCCCTAGCGAGCGCTGCAGCGATTCAGCCAGCGTCATTTTGCTTATCACTAATCCGTATCAAGACAAAGGTTCGCGCCTGCCCCTTTTGACGCCATTTACCGGACAATAGCGACCTTGCCCCGGTCACCGGCCGCCACGAAGCAGCGGCAACGCGCACACCGCGCCTGCTCCCTGTGCTTCCCGCCACCGCGTGCCTGAATGGCACTGACCTCTCATTGCAACGTCCCGGCGGGCACTGCCTGCCCCGAATTCACCGTATTGCCAACATGAGTGCTTTTCTTGAAGAACGCGTGCTGTCCGTCCACCACTGGACCGACCGCCTTTTCTCCTTCACCACCACCCGTGACACCGCGCTGCGCTTTTCCAACGGCCATTTCACGATGATCGGGCTGAAGGTCGACGGCAAGAACCTGCTGCGTGCCTACTCCATCGCCAGCCCCAACTACGAGGAGCACCTCGAGTTCCTGTCGATCAAGGTGCCCGACGGTCCGCTGACCTCGCGCCTGCAGAACATCCAGGTCGGCGACACCATCCTCGTCGGCAAGAAGCCCACGGGCACGCTGCTGATCGACTACCTGCTGCCCGGCAAGAACCTGTACCTGATCGGCACCGGCACGGGCCTGGCCCCCTGGCTGGCCGTGGCCCGCGACCCCGAGACCTACGAGCGCTACGAGAAGGTCGTCGTCGTGCACGGCGTACGCCACGCCAGCGAGCTGGCCTACCAGGAGCTGTTCGAGAAGGAACTGCCCGAGCATGAATTCCTCGGCGAGATCGTCAAGGACAAGCTGGTCTACTACCCCACCGTGACGCGCGAGCCCTTCCGCAACCAGGGCCGCATCTCCAACCAGATCACGGCCGGCACCTTCCCGCAGAACATCGGCCTGCCCGAGCTCAATCCCGAGACCGACCGCGTCATGCTGTGCGGCAGCCCCGCCATGCTGAACGAACTCAAGGAGCTGCTGGAGCACCGCGGCTTCAAGGAAGGCAACACCACCACGCCCGGCGACTTCGTGGTCGAGCGCGCCTTCGTCGAGAAGTAAAGCCCACGACACCCCGCGGCGGGGCGGCTGCCGATAATCGGCGCATGCCGCCCTCCCGCACCCCGCCGCCCCAGCCCGGCGACGATGACCGCAACTTCATCGTCGCCCTGGCGCGCGGCCTTGATGTCCTGTCCTGCTTTCGCTCCGGCGAAAAGCTGCTGGGCAACCAGGACATCGCCAGGCGCTGCGGACTGCCCAGGTCCACGGTTTCGCGCCTCACGCACACGCTGACCACGCTGGGCTACCTCATCCACGTGCCCGAAGAGGGCAAATACCGCCTGGGCACAGCCACGCTGGCCCTGGGCAGCGCCATGCTCTCGCGCCTGGACGTGCGCCAGATCGCGCGCCCGCTGATGCAAAAGCTGGCCGCCACCACCGATGCCGAGGTGGCCCTGGCCGCACGCGACCGGCACAACATGGTCTACATCGAGCACTGCCCCAGCGCGCGCTTCACGCACCGCGACCTGGACATGGGCTCGCGCATCCCCCTGGCCACCACGGCCGTGGGCCGCGCCTGGCTGGCCGCCAGCCCCGCATCCGAGCGCCAGCGCGCGCTGGACTACCTGCAATCACACGCCCCCGAGCAATGGGCCGCCGCCCAGGCCCAGCTGCCGCTGTGGCCCGGTGCCAGCACCCATCCGCAACCCTGGCTGTCGTGCTCGTTCGGCGACTGGCAGCCCGAGGTCAACGCCATCGCCCTGGCCTTCTCGCCGGGGCGTGGCCTGCCGCTGATGGCCGTCAGCCTGGGCGGGCCCTCGCGCTTCGTCACGGCCGATGCGCTGCGCCAGGACGGCGTGCCTGCGCTGCAGCGCATGGTGCGGCGGCTGCAGCAGGACATAGACCGCGCCTGACCGCAGACCGGGCCTGGCCGGCTGTCCCGCAGGCGCCCGCACAGTAGCCGCGCATTACCCGCACAGTAGCCAAGACGACAGCGCGCGCCGCCCTGGCGCCCTAGCATGGAGGGCGTTGCTCAACCATCAGGAAACCAAGGCAGGAGACACCCAGCATGAGCGTGAAAGCACTGTTCAACCTCACCGGCAAGACCGCCCTCATCACCGGAGGCTCGCGCGGCCTGGGCCTGCAGATGGCCGCGGCGCTGGGCGAGATGGGCGCCCGCCTCGCCATCACGGCGCGCAAGTCCGACGAACTGGCCGAAGCCAAGGCCCACCTGCAGGGCCTGGGCTACCAGGTCGAGACCTTCACCAACGATCTGCAGAAGTTCGACACCATCCCCGCCCTGGTCGACGACGTGCTGACGCGCTGCGGCGACATCGACATCCTCGTCAACAACGCCGGCGCCACCTGGGGCGCCAAGGCCGAGGAATACCCGGACGAGGCCTGGAACAAGGTCATGAACCTCAACGTCTCCGCGCCCTTCTTCCTCACCCGCGAAGTGGCCAGGCGCGTGATGATCCCCAAGGGCCAGGGCAACGTGATCATCACCGCCTCGGTCGCGGCCTTCAAGGGCACGCCGCCCGGCATGAACACCGTGGCCTACAACACCTCCAAGGCGGCCGCCGTGCACCTGGCGCGCACCCTGGCCTCGGAATGGGGCCACTACGGCATCCGCGTCAACTCCATCTGCCCGGGCTTCTTCCCCAGCAAGCTGGCCAACGGCCTCATCGACAAGCTCGGCGACCAGCTCATCGCCCGCGCCCCGCTGCGCCGCATCGGCGGCGAGGAGGACCTCAAGGGCGCCGTGGTCTACCTGGCGTCCGATGCGTCGCGGCACATGACGGGGCAGGCGTTGGTGCTGGATGGTGGAGCGAGCTTGTTGTAAGGCGCATCGCGCTGACCACAGAGGAGCGCCGAGGCGCTCCTTTTTGTTTCAATAAAAGCCTTTGTATGCCAAGGCCGAGCAAACAAACTCCTGCCCAAGGACATCCGAAGGAGTTGACCATGGTGAAGTCCCTGAAGGCCCTGCAGGCCATGGACACGGAAAAGCTGGCCCAGGCCATCGAGGCCGACGCGGGTGAGGCGGTTCCCGGCCTCCGTCAGGCGCTGCAAGAGGCCAAGGCAGGCCAGTTTGCCGCCGTGCACACGCCCGAGCAGATTGCCGCGCGCAAACGGGGCCGCCCGCAAGGCTCGGTCAAGGCAGATGCCAAGATCGCCACCAACATCCGCTTCGACCCCGACGTACTGCAAGCGCTCAAGGCCACCGGCCAGGGCTGGCAAACACGCGTCAACGAATTGCTGCGCGCGGATATCGAATCCGGGCGCCTCAAGCGCAGCCTCTGAGGCCAAGAGGCCGTACGGCGTAATTTCAAGCCTGCAGGGCAAACGGTTCGATGGACTCCAGATCGTCGCCGATGGACTTGCGTGCCATGTCGGCGTCGTACTGGCTTTGCAGATTCATCCAGAACTCCACGGACGTGCCAAAGAAGCGCGCAAGGCGCAGCGCCGTATCCGCAGTGATGGAGCGGCCATTCTTGACGATGGCCGCGATGCGTGTCTGCGGGACATGGATGGCCTGGGCCAGGCGGTATTGCGTCAGGCCCATGGGCTCCAGGAATTCAGTGGCCAGGATTTCGCCTGGCGTGGGGAGGTTCAAAGGTTTGTTCATGGTCAGCACTCCTGCGCCAGATCCAGGATCAACGCTTTCGCTTCAGTGGTAATCGACGATCTCCAGCTCACTCGGGCCTTCATGGGTCCACACAAAGCACACGCGCCACTGATCATTGATGCGGATGCTGTGCTGCCCCTTGCGATCTCCGTGCAGCGCCTCCAGCCGGTTTCCGGGCGGGACCCTCAAGTCCTGAAGCACATGAGCGGCATGCAGCATCCGAAGCTTGCGCAGCGCGACCACTTCAATGCTGCTCCACCGACGCACCCGCCTCTGCTGGAACAGTTGCTCGGTGTCGGGGCACTTGAATGACTGGATCGTCATGGAAGCAAATAATAACGCGTCGCGTCAGTAACGTCAAACGTAAGCACCAGGCAACTGAGTCCACAAGAAAGCGCCTGGGCCAGATCAAGCTGGCACCAGGCGCTTTCGGTCGAAAAACTGAGCGGCGCTCTACTTGTTCGCCACCGTCATCACCGCCTCAATCTTGCCGTCGCGCACAGCGGCGCCGCGCTCCGTGGTCAACGTGCCGCCGCGCTCATCGACGCCCTTGACGCCGCCGGGGTTCACGTCAGGGCGCAGGGATTTGTAGGCCTCGTCCAGCTTGGCGTGGATGGCCTTGGTGTCCGAGGCCGAGCCGGCCAGCTGCATGGCCTTGACGGTGGCGTGCACGGCCGTGTAGTTCCACTGCGCCTCCGAGCCGGGGATGCGGCCCGGGTAGACCTTGCCGAAGCGTTCGACGAAGGCCTTGTTCTCGGGCTTGGTGTCCTCGGAGACGGGCATGACGCCGATGGCGCCTTCCAGCGGCGCATAGCCGCCGACCACGCGGGCCATTTCGTCGAGCTTGGCCTGGTCCATGACCACGAAGCCGCCCTTGAAGCCCAGCTCGCGCGCCTGCTTGACGACCAGGGCCGTGGGCTCGGAGGCACCGCCCACGAAGAGCACGTCGGGCTTCTCGGCCAGGGCCTTGCTCACGCCGCTGTAGAAGTCGGTGGCGCGGTTGTAGCTCATGGCGTTCTCGGCCACCACGGTGCCGCCCAGCTTTTCCCAGCCGGGCTTGAAGGCAGCGACCCAGGCCTTGGCGTAGTCGTGGTCGGCGCCCACCAGGGCCACCTTCTTGCCGAAGCGGCCCATCACGTACTTGGAGAACGGGTCGATGTACGAGGTGAACTCGGGCGGGATGCGCAGGGTCAGCTTGTTGCCCCGGTTGGTGATCTGCGGCACCGAGCTGTAGGCCAGCACGATGAAGTTGCTGCGCTCGTTGGTGGTCTGCAGCGCGAAGATGCCGCCCGAATGCGGCACCAGGATGGCCGCCGTCTTGTGCTGCTGCACCAGGCGCTGGGCGTTGATCGCGGTCTCGGACGGGTTGTACTTGTCGTCCAGCGGAACGATCTCGATCTTGACCTTCTTGCCACCGATCTCGGGAGCTGCGGCATTGATCTCGGAGACGGCCATCTGCATGCCGTCGAGCACGTTCTTGCCGTACTGGGCAGCGCCGCCCGACAGCGGGCCGGAGTAGCCGATCTTGACCACCTCCTGCGCCAATGCAGGGCCGGCGGCGGCCACGGCGGCGCAGGCCAGGGCCAGGGCCAGCGTGCCCACCCTGCGGCGGGTCAATGGTGCGAATGCTGTCATGTCTGTCTCCTTGAATAGTGAAGAACGAATCGCTGCTGACGCAACGCATAAATCCGGCGCAGCCCAGACCAGGGACGCCGAGCAAGGGCCGCCCCGCAGCGAGGGCGTCGTCCCCCTCCCTCGCGAAGCGAGAGAGAGGGGGAAGCCGCGCAGCGGCTCAGGGGGTGCAGTGTCATGTCATGCGCCGATGTACGCCTTGCGGATGGAGTCGTCGGCCAGCAGCTCGGCCGGCCTGCCCTCGCGCACGATGCGGCCGCTTTCCATCACATAGGCGCGGTGCGCGATCTTCAGCGCCGCATAGGCGTTCTGCTCGGCCAGCAGCACGGTGGTGCCGGCCGCGTTGATGCGCTGTATGGCCTCGAACATCTGCTTGATGACCAGGGGCGCCAGGCCCAGCGAGGGCTCGTCCAGCAGCAGGGCCTGTGGCCGGCCCATCATGGCGCGGCCGATGGCCACCATCTGCTGCTGGCCGCCCGACAGCGAGCCAGCCGGGTCGTGCTGCTTCTCGCGCAGGATGGGAAACAGCTCCATCACCTCCTGCAGCGTCTTCTGGCTGGGGCCGGGGTCGCGGCGGTGCACGTAGGCGCCCAGCTGCAGGTTGCGCAGCACCGACATCTGGGGGAACAGCTTGCGTCCCTCGGGGCACTGCACCACGCCGGACTGCACGATGGCCGATGGCTTGCTGCCAGCCAGCTCCTTGCCATTCCAGACGATGGAGCCGCCAGCGGCCTTGTGGATGCCGCTGGCCGTGAGGAACAGCGAACTCTTGCCCGCGCCGTTGGCGCCCAGCAGCACCACCAGCTCGCCGCGGTCGGCATGCAGGCTGACCCCGTCCAGCGCCAGGAAGCTGCCGTAGCGCAGCGACACGTTCTCAAACTTCAGCATGCTCGCTCCCCAGGTAGGCATCGATGACGGCGGGGTTGCGGCGTATTTCCTCGGGCGTGCCCTCGGCGATCTTCTCGCCGTAGCTGAGCACCAGGATCTTGTCGGCCAGGCTCATGATCATGCCCATCTTGTGCTCGATCAGCGCCACCGTGATGCCGTGGCGCACCAGCTTGCGGATCAGCTCGGCCAGGCCCTCTGTCTCCTCGGGGTTGACGCCGCCAGCGGGCTCGTCGAGCAGCATCAGCTTGGGGTCGGTGGCCAGGGCCAGCGCGAAGGCCACGCGCTTGCGCTCCTCCTGCGTGATGTCGCCCGCGATGCGGCCGGCCACATGCGACAGGCCCACGAAGTCCAGCGCGTCGCGCGCCTTCTCGCGGCACACGCGCTCTTCCTCGCGCAGGCGGCTGGAGCCGCGCAGCACGTCCCACAGGCCTGAGCGCGTGCGCAGCCGGTGGCCCACGATGAGGTTGTCCAGCACCGTGGCGCGGTCGAACAGCGCTGTGGTCTGGAAGGTGCGCGCCACGCCCAGTTTCGCCACCTGGTCGGTGCGCAGAGAGGTCACGTCCTGGCCGTTGAAGGTGATGGTGCCCGAGGTGGGCTTGTGCACGCAGCTGATCAGGTTGAAGAACGTGGTCTTGCCCGCGCCGTTGGGGCCGATGATGGCGTTGATGCGGCCTTCCTCGATCACGGTGCTGACATCGCTCACGGCGGCCAGCCCGCCGAAGGTCTTGGTCAGGTGGTCAATCTTGAGCATGCGGCTTGCCCTCCTTGGCATTGCGGCGCGCGCGCCATGCGGTGAAGCTGCCCACCACGCCGTAGGGCATGAAGATCACCAGCATCACGAGAATCGGGCCGAAGACGATGAAGCGGTACTCCTGCAGGAACTGCAGGTACTGCGTGATCCAGGGCATGCCGATGGCGCCCAGCAGCGGCCCCAGCACCGTGCCCATGCCGCCGACCATGGCGAAGATCATCATGTCGAAGGTGTGGTGCACGCCGGCCATGTCGGGACCGATGAAGCGCACGAAGCCCGCATACAGGCCGCCGGCCACGCCCGCGTAGACCACGCTCAGCATGAAGGCCAGCACCTTGTTGCGCATGAGGTTGATGCCCAGCGCCTCGGCCAGCTCGTCGCTGTTGCGGATGGCCATGAAGGTGCGGCCCAGCAGCGACCGGACGATGCGCCGCATCACCCAGATCGAGGCCACGAGGAAGGCCAGCACCAGGTAGTACAGCGCCAGCGGCGACTCGAAGCTCAGCGCGCCCAGGGCCTCGGGCGCGGGGATGCCCATGATGCCCACGGTGCCGTGGGTCAGGCCCTCCCACTTCTCGATCACGAGGAACATGATGTAGCCCACGCACAGCGTGAAGATCGAGAAGTAGTGCCCCTTCAGGCGCAGCGAGACGATGCCGATCAGGTAGCCCAGCACCGCGCACACCACGCCCGACATCACCAGCCCGCCCCAGAACGGCCAGCCATGGTCCACCGTGAGGATGCCCACGGTATAGGCGCCCGCGGCCATGAAGCCTGCGTGCGCGAGGTTGAGCTGGCCCGTGTAGCCCGTGATCAGGTTCAGGCCCAGCGTGGCGATGGCGAAGATATAGGCCGTGCTCATCACCGTGAGGTGGTAGTCGTTGCCCGCCAGCCAGGGAAAGGCGATGCCGGCGGCCAGCAGCAGGCCCCAGGCAACGCGGGAGTCGATGAATCCGTTCATTCAATGACTCCTCTTGGCGAACAGGCCCTGCGGGCGCAGCGACAGGATCACCACCAGCAGCACGAAGGCGATGATGTCCTTGTAGTCGGTGGAGATGTAGTAGGCGCCGAAGCTCTCGGCAAAGCCGATGATCAGCCCGCCCAGCACGGCGCCCGGGATGCTGCCCATGCCGCCCAGGATGATGATCACGAACGCCTTGGTGATGACCAGGTGGCCCATGGCCGGATAGACCAGGTTGATGGGCGCATACAGCGTGGCTGCCACGGCCGCGAGCACGCCCGAGATGGCAAAGGTCAGCATGGATACGCGGTTGGCGTCGATGCCCACCATGGATGCGCCCTCGCGGTTCTGCGCCATGGCGATGATGGTCGCGCCCGTGATGGTGCGCGTCAGGAACAGGTGCAGGGCCACCATCAGCGCAAAGGCCGCGCCGATGATCAGCAGGCGCTGCGCGGGCGCCGTGATGCCGCCCATCTCCACGATGGAGGTGTAGGGCGTGGGCATGCGCTGGAAGTCCGCGCCCCACAGCGCCTGGGCGCCCGCCTCCAGGAACAGCAGCAGCCCGATGGAGGCGATCTTGGGATGCAGGGGCGAGGCCTTGCGCAGCGGATGGAAGATCAGCCGCTCGCTGACGATGCCCAGCACCGCCACCGCGACGGCTGCGGTCAGCATGGCCGCCCAGTAGCCCCAGCTCCAGGCCACCATGGCCTGGAAGGCCACGAAGGCGCCGATCATGTAGAAGCCGCCGTGCGCGAAATTGGGCACGTGCAGGATGCCGTAGACCAGGGTCAGGCCCAGGGCCACCAGGCCGTAGATGCCGCCCAGGGTCAGGCCGTTGAGCACTTGCTGCAGAAAAACGTCCATTCAACGCCTCCTGCGGAAAGGCGCGGCTCGGCGCCCGGCCAGGGTCTGTGCTTGCATTGTCTTGTCTCCTTTGCATGGCCGGCCGGCGCGGCGCGACAACGCATGCGGCAGACAGGCAAGGCCAGCTTAGGAGGGGGGCGGCGCCACGATCAACCCGAAGATTCCGCACAGCGGAATTCACCTGGGAAACCCCGAGACCCTCAGGCCCCCGCCAGTAACCTAGATGACAGCCGCGCTCAGATGGACAGGGCCGGCAAGTTGGCGGGCAGGCCCTGCATGGAGCGCTGCGTGTGCTCGGCCACGAAGTCCAGGAAGCTGCGCACGCGCGCCGGCATGAACTTGCGCGTGGGCAAGGTGGCGTAGAGGGTGAAATGGCCCGTGGTCCATTCGGGCAGCACATGGCGCAGGCGGCCCGAACGCAGGTGGCGCGCGATCAGGTCCAGCGGCTGGGTGCTGATGCCCGCGCCGTCCAGCGTGGCACGCAGCAGCGTGCCGGTGTGGTTGGCCACCAGCACGGGCTGCACGGCCACCTCGGCCTCGCCCGCGTTGCCATCGAGCCGGCGCAGGCGCAGCACGTCGGAGCGGCCCTGGGCGCGGCGCCGCAGCAGGCACTGGTGGCCCGCCAGATCCCCGGGCACGGCGGGCACGCCATGGGCGTCCAGGTACTCGGGCGAGGCGCAGGCCAGGCCGCAGGTGGTGACGATGGGCCGCGCCACCACGTTGCCGTCATAGCCCTCCTCGGCGTTGAGGAAGGTGATGTCGTACTCGCCCACGGCGGCCTCGCTGGCCGACTCCACGAAGACCTCGATGCAGATGCGCGGATGCAGGCGGTGGAAGTCCGCCACCAGCGGCGCCAGCACATGCTCGGCAAACACGGGCGGCGTGAGCACGCGCACGGCGCCCGACAGCTCCAGCGTGTGCGCCTGCGCCAGGCTGAAGGCATCCTCCACATCGGCCAGGATGCCGCGCACGCGCTCCAGATAGGCCTCGCCGGCCTCGGTCAGCGACACGCTGCGCGTGGTGCGCTGCAGCAGCCGCGTGCCCAGGTGCTGCTCCAGGTCGGCCACCAGGCGCGTGACCGTGGGCACGGACATGTCCAGGCGCCGCGCCGCCGCCGAAAACCCGGCCTCGTCGGCCACGGTCTGAAACACCCGCATGGTCTGCAATCGGTCCATGTTGTCCTTGGCCCCGGGCCTCGGTGCCCGGGGACTTTCGCTGCATTGTTCCACTCCCAAACGCCCTGCGCCGCGGCTTTGCGGGCCGCGGCGCAGGCGTTCATCTTCGTCGAAATGCAGCCGCTCAGCCCTTGCCGTCCGAAGTGTCCCTGGCCTGCGCTGGACCGGCGGGCGGCGCCCAGCGGATGGGGTGGGTGAAGCGCACCTCGGCGTCGCTGAAGGCCTTGGCCGTGGCGGCCGACAGCAGCAGGATGGCCGACGAGAAATAGATCCACATCAACAGCACCACCAGCGAACCCGCCGCGCCATAGGCCGAGACCACGGCCGCCGTGGACAGATACCAGGCCAGGGCCTGCTTGCCCAGCGTGAACAGCAGGGCGCCGACGATGGCGCCGAAGATGAGATAGCGCAGCCGGGGCTTGGGGCCGCTGCCGATGCGCATCAGCCCCACGAAGAGCAGCACGGCAATGCCGAAGGACACGCATTCGTTGATCAGGCTGATCAGCGGCCCCAGCGGCTGCATCTGCAGCTTGGTGCCGGCCCAGTTGGTGATCAGCTGGATGGCCGTGGACAGGGCCATGGACACCAGCAGCAAGAAGCCCAGCGCCAGCACATAGGTCAGGCCGCGCAGCCGCAGCGCGGCCATGCGCCACCACACGGCCTTGGGCGGCGGTGGCTCGCCGTTCGAGGTCCAGAGCTTTTCCAGCGCGGACTGCAGCTCCACGAACACACCCGTGGCGCCCGACATCAGCAGGATGAAGCCGAACAGCGAGGCCAGCCGCCCCTCGTCGGGCCGCTGGGCGCTTTCCAGCGCACCGCGCACCACCTGGGCGCCGCGCTCGCCGATCACGTCCTGCACCTGGTCGATCAACTGGTGTTCCACATAGCTGCGGTCCACCCACCAGCCCAGCAGGCCGACCAGCAGCAGCAGCAGCGGCGCCAGGCTCAGGATGCCGTAGAAGGACATGGCCGCGCTCATGCGCAGGCCATCGGCGTCCAGCCACAGCTGCACGGCATTCCACATGGCGCGCAGCGGGTTCAGCTCCATCAGGCGCTGCAGGCGTGCGGACCAGGACGAGGCGGGGGGAGTTTCCGGGGTATCTGAGGGCATGGCCCCCATTGTGCGCAGCGGCGCACCAGCGCCCTGTCAGCCTGTGCCGACAGGGGCCTGTGGGCGCGGCTCAGGTCACGGGCGCTGGATTGAACAGCACCAGGGCGTTGTGCAGCTTCCACTGCTCGGCCCAGGTCTTCTTGCGGCCGCTGGCCACGTCCAGCATCAGGCGGAACATCTCCCAGCCCACGTCCTCGATGCTGGCCTGGCCTTCGGCGATGCGGCCCGCGTTCACGTCCATCAGGTCATGCCAGCGCCGCGCCAGGTCGCTGCGCGTGGCCACCTTGATCACGGGCACCTGGGCCAGGCCGTAGGGCGTGCCCCGGCCCGTGGTGAACACATGCAGGTTCATGCCGGCGGCCAGTTGCAGCGTGCCGCAGATGAAGTCGCTGGCCGGCGTGGCCGCATAGACCAGGCCGCTTTGGATGCCCCGGTCGGCCAGACGCTGGCCCGGCGACAGCACGCCGGTGATGGGCGCCGTGCCGCTCTTGATGATGGAGCCCATGGCCTTCTCGACGATGTTGGACAGGCCGCCCTTCTTGTTGCCCGGCGTGGTGTTGGCGCTGCGGTCCACGCGGCCCTTGTCCAGGTAGGCGTCGTACCAGGCCATCTCCTCGATCATGGCCTGGGCCACCTCGGGGCTGGAGGCGCGCGAGGTGAGCTGGTCGATGCCGTCGCGCACCTCGGTCACCTCGCTGAACATCACGGTGGCGCCTGCGCGCACCAGCAAATCGGTGCAAAAGCCCACGGCCGGATTGGCCGTGACGCCGCTGAACGCATCGCTGCCGCCGCACTGCACGCCCACCACCAGGGCGCTGGCCGGCACGGTCTCGCGCCGGCGCGCGTTCAGCCGCTCCAGATGCACCCGGGCGCTGCCCATGATGGAGTCCACCATGGACATGAAGCCCACATGCGCCTCGTCCTGCAGGCAGACCACGTCCAGCGCGGGCTCGCGCTCATCGACGATGGGGAAGGACCCCGGCGGCAGCAGCCGCTCGGGCTGCAGCTTCTCGCAGCCCAGGCTCACCACCATCACCTCGCCGCCAAAATTCGGGTTGTGGCTGATGTTGCGCAGCGTGCGCTGCGGAATCTCGGCGCCCACGGCATCGATGGCCACGCCACAGCCATAGCTGTGCTCCAGGCCCACCACATCGTCCACATTCGGATAGCGCGGCAGCAGCTCGGCCTTGATGCGGCCCACCGCGAAATCCAGCACCCCGGCCACGCACTGCACCGTCGTGGTGATGGCCAGGATATTGCGCGTGCCCACCGTGCCATCGGCATTGCGGTAGCCCTCGAAGGTGTAGCCCGTCAGCGGCGGCAGCTCGGGCGGCTGCACCGTGGCGATCGGCAACCCCTCAAGAGACAGCGCCCCCGGCATGCGCAGCAGCCGCTCATGCACCCAGCTGCCCGCGGCAATGGCCTGCAGCGCATAGCCGATCACCACGTTGTAGCGGCGCACCTCGCCGCCCTCGGCAATATCCACCAGCGCCACCTTGTGCGCCTGCGGCACCTTGTCGACCAGCACCAGCCCCCCGGGCATCACCGTGCCCGCAGGCAACCCCCCGTCATTGGCCACGATGGCCACGTTATCGGCCGGATGCATGCGGATGGAAAGAGGAAGTGGGGTACTCATGGCAATGTCTTTTCAGTTTCTTGTCGCTGTCCGCTGGGCACAGCCCGCCCAAGCAAGCGGCACAGCCCACGCAACCGGCGCGGCCCAAAGCGAGGGACACCAAGCAAGGGCCTACGCCGGCCGCGCCGCCCCGCAGCGAGGGTGTCGTCCCCCTCCCTTGCGAAGCAAGTAGAGAGGGGGAAGCGGCGCAAGCCGCTCAGGGGGTGCTTTATTTACTCTGCCTTTATTCCAGCAGCCTTGATCACCTTCCCCCACTTGACCACCTCGGCCTTCTGGTACTCGCCCAGCTCGGCCGGCGTCATCTGCGAGGGCAGCATGCCGAAGTTCTTCAGGCGCGCCTGCACCTCAGGCGTGGCGACGATCTTCATGATCTCCGCATGCAGCCGGTCCACGATGGGCTTGGGCGTGCCAGCGGGCGCGAACACGGCCTGCCACGATCCCATGTCGAAGCCTTTCTCTCCGGCCTCGGCGATGGTGGGCACATCGGGCAGGGACTCCAGGCGCCGCGAGCTGGTCACGGCAATGGGGCGCAGCTTGCCGGCCTGCACATGGGGGCCGACGACCAGGGCGGTGTCGAACATCATGTCCACCTGGCCGCCGATCACGTCCTGCACGGCCGGGCCGCTGCCCTTGTAGGGCACGTGGGTGAACTTCACGCCCGTCTGGTAGCCCAGCAGCTCCAGCGCCATGTGGTTGGAGGTGCCGCTGCCCGGCGAGGCCGAGGTCAGGCCGCCCGCTGCTGCCTTGGCCTTGCTGGCGGCCAGCACGTCGGCCAGCGTCTTGTAGGGGCTGGAGGCCGGCACCACCAGCACCAGCGGGCCCGAGCCCAGCATGGCCACCGGCGTGAAGGACTTGACCGGGTCGTAGTCCAGCTTGGCGTACAGGCTCACATTGATGGCGTGCGAGCTGATGGTGCCGCCCAGGATGGTGTAGCCATCGGCCGGTGCGCGCGCCGCAATGGCCGAGCCCACGCTGCCGCCCGCGCCGCCCTTGTTCTCGATCACCACGGGCGTGCCCAGGGCCTTGCTCAGCGGCTGGGCGATCACGCGCGCCAGCGTATCGGTATTGCCGCCAGGCGGGAACGGCACCAGGTAGGTGATGGGCTTGCCCGTGGGCCAGTTGCCCTGCGCGGCGGCGGGCATGGCGGCCAGGGCCGTGCCCAGCAGCAGGGCGCTGGCGAGGGAATGTTGGATGAGTGTGCGGCGTTGCATGGTGCTTGTCTCCGGGAAGGGCTTGTCGTTGGAATGGTGTGAAAGCGGGTTCAGAAGCGCGGCTGGTGGCCGGTGAACGCGGGGTCGTACTTGCGCATCTGCCCCAGGTCGTCGCGGTTGCGGATGCCGCAGTGCAGGTAGTTGTCGTGCAGGCGGGCCAGGGCCTCGCGGTCCAGCCGCACACCCAGGCCGGGCGCCGTGGGCACGCGCAGGCTGCCCTGCTCGAACTGCAGCCGGCCGCCCTCGACGACTTCCTCGTCCTGCCAGGGGTAATGCGTGTCGCAGGCATAGGTCAGCAGGGGCACGCTGGCGCACAGGTGCGTCATGGCCACCAGGCTCACGCCCAGGTGCGAGTTGCTGTGCATGGACAGGCCCAGGTCGAAGGTGCGGCACAGGGTGGACAGGCGCTGCGTGGCGCGCAGCCCGCCCCAGTAGTGGTGGTCGCTGAGAACGATCTTCACGGGGCAGCCCATGTCGGCGTTGCGGCGGAACTCGGCAAAGTCCGTCACCACCATGTTGGTGGCCAGCGGCACATCGCACTCGCGTGCCACGGCGGCCATGCCGTCCAGGCCGGGCGCCGGGTCCTCGTAGTACTCGAGCACGCCCTGCAGCTGCTGCACGATCTTCAGGCTGGTCTCCACCGTCCAGTTGCCATTGGGATCGATGCGCAGCGGCGTGCCCGGAAAGGCCTCGGCCAGTGCCAGGATGCCGGCCGCCTCCTGCTCGGGCGGCAGCGCGCCGGCCTTGAGCTTGATGCTCTGGAAGCCGTACTGCGCAATCATGCGCCGCGCCTGCTCCACCAGCTGCTGCGGCGCCAGGGCCTCGCCCCAGGCGTCGGGAGAAGAATCTGGTCCATAGGGCCTGTCGATGTGCTCGGCGTACTTGTAGAACAGGTAGGCAGAGAACGGCACGCTGTCGCGCGCGGCGCCGCCCAGCAGGTCCACGATGGGGGCGCCCGCCATCTGGCCCTGCAGGTCCAGCATGGCGACCTCGAAGGCGCTGACCACCTTGGCCACGGTCTTGGACACATGCGTGCCCGGCGCCAGCGACACCTGCTGGCCCAGGAATTCGGAGGCCGTCAGCGCTGGCGGCGCCACCAGGGCCGCGACGCGGACCTCCATCTCGTTGAGCGCCCAGGGTGACAGCCCCACCAGCGCGGGCGCGGCCTTGGCCAGCGCATCGAGCATGGGCTGGTCGCCATAGCTTTCGTTGATGCCGACCAGGCCCGAGGCCGTTTCGATCTCGATGATGGAACGCAGCGCCCAGGGCTCGTGAATGCCGGCCGCATTGAGCAGCGGCGGATCGCGGAAGGCAATGGGCGTGATGCGTATGTGGCGGATCGCGTGGGTCGCGTGGGTGGTGCTCATCTGGAATGCGGGTTCAGGAGGATCAAAAAAACTCGATGGCGTGGACGTCTTGTGATACGTTGTCGTACAACTTGGAGCGATTATGATCAGCACCATGGAAAGTTCGGCAAAGGGATTTCCCGCATCACCCCCAACGATCGAGCTTCCCCTGCGAGGAAAGTCCGGTCGCAGCGGCCGCAATCTGGCCGCCCTGCTGTTCGACGAGTTCGCGAGCAAGATCCGCAACGGCCTGCTGGCCGAAGGCGAGAAGCTGCCCACGGAGTCGTCGCTGGTGCAGACCTACGAAGTCAGCCGCACCGTGGTGCGCGAGGCGCTGTCGCGCCTGCAGGCCTCGGGCCTGGTGGAGACGCGCCACGGCATAGGCACCTTCGTGCGCGCCGCCCAGCCCGCATCCACGCTGATGCTCAATGCCGACGAGCTGACGGCCGCCGT
Source organism: Delftia sp. NA_296.1 (assembly GCF_052692095.1). Taxonomy (NCBI): domain Bacteria; kingdom Pseudomonadati; phylum Pseudomonadota; class Betaproteobacteria; order Burkholderiales; family Comamonadaceae; genus Delftia; species Delftia sp. NA_296.1. The sequence goes on from NZ_JBQZGF010000009.1 coordinate 48,207, forward strand.
GGACGTGATGGCCGTGCTGGAGCTGCGCATCAGCCTGGAGACCGAAAGCGCCGGCCTGGCCGCGCTGCGCCGCAGCCCCGAGCAGTTGCAGGGCATACGCATGGCGCTGCAGGCCTTCGAGATCGCCTTTGCGCGCGGCGAGGACACGGTGGCCCATGACCTGGCCTTCCACACCCAGATCGCCGAGGCCACGGGCAACCGCTACTTCGGCGACATCCTGCGCCACTTCGGCGCCCAGCTGATTCCGCGCACGCGCATCGCCTCCATCCACCAGCCCCAGCGCGACCCCGATTACCTGCGCCGCGTCAACCGCGAGCATGAGGAAATCCTCGCTGCCATCGAGCGCCAGGACGCCGACTCGGCCCGCGCGGCCATGCGCATCCACCTGACCAACAGCCGCGAACGCCTGCGCCTGGCACAAAAGACCAGCGCCGCCTGAGTGCTCCCATGGGCCTTTCGGGGCCGATGGCGTTGCCACGGGAATTCAGACAACCAAGGGAAAACCCTTTATCACTGCTTGCAGATCTCGGTTAAAAATCGGTTTCAGTTGTACGACAACTGACAACATCAAACCCGGAGACAAGAGCATGACCCTGAGCCGAAAGCAGTTCCTGCGCGCCGCTGGCGCCACCGCCCTCGTAGCCACCGGCGCCGGTGCGCTGGCCCAGAGCAACTGGCCCACGCGGCCGCTGCGCCTGGTGGTGCCCTACCCGCCGGGCGGCAGCTCGGACATCATTGCGCGCGCCATCGGCCCGCTGCTGTCGGCAGAACTCAAGCAGCCCGTGGTCATCGAGAACAAGCCCGGCGCCAACGGCAACCTGGGCGCCGACATGGTGGCCAAGGCCCAGCCCGACGGCCACACGCTGATGCTGTGCGACCTGGGTGCGCTGGCCATCTCGCCCTCGCTCTACACCAAGCTGTCCTTCGACCTGTCCCGGGACCTGCGCGGCACGGCCATGCTGGCCTACTCGCCCCACCTGCTGGTGGTCCATCCTTCGGTGCCGGCCAACAACCTGCAGGAGCTGGTGGCCCTGTCCAAGAAGGAAGACCTGAGCTTTGCCGTCACCGCCACGGGCAGCGCCCCGCACCTGGCCGGCGTGGAACTGGCGCGCGCCACGGGCGCCCGCTGGGAATACGTGCCCTACAAGGGCGGCGTGCAGTCCATCCAGGACACGGTGGCAGGCCAGACCCAGGTGCTGATGAACGGCATGCTGGCCACCTACCCCCATGTGCAAAGCGGCAAGCTCAAGCTGCTGGGCCTGTCCAAGGGCACGCGCATGCCGCTGGCCGCCAACGTACCCACCATCGCCGAGCAGGGCGTGCCCGGCTTCGAGACCGGCACCTGGCAAGGCGTGGTCGTTCCCGCCAAGACGCCCGAGGCCGTGGTCCAGCGCCTGCATGAGGCCCTGATCACCGCCATCCGCTCGCCCGAGGTGCGCGCCCGCCTCACGGGCCAGGGCGCCGAGGTCGTGACCATGAACCCCGCCGAGACCGCGCGCTTCCTGACCACCGAGCGCCAGCGCTGGCAAAAAGTGGTTCAAACAGCCGGTTTGAAGCTCGACTGATTCCGCCCTTTTTTTCTTTCTTCCCCACCCTTATTCCCGAGAGCACCATGACCCCCCAAGACCTCAAAGACGTGATGAGTTCCGGCCTGCTGTCCTTCCCCGTGACGGACTTCGACAGCAACGGCAACTTCAATGCCAAGGGCTATGCGGCCCGCCTCGAATGGCTGGCCCCCTACGGCGCCAGCGCGCTGTTCGCGGCCGGCGGCACGGGCGAGTACTTCTCGCTGTACGGCGAGGAATACGGCCAGATCATCAAGACCGCCGTGGACACCTGCCGCGGCAAGGTGCCCATCATCGCGGGCGCCGGCGGCCCCACGCGCACGGCCATTGCCCATGCCCAGGAAGCGGAGCGCCTGGGCGCACACGGCGTCCTGCTGCTGCCCCACTACCTGACCGAAGCCGGCCAGGAAGGCCTGATCGCCCATGTGGAGCAGGTCTGCAAGAGCGTGAAGTTCGGCGTCATCGTCTACAACCGCGACCGCACCCGCTTCACGCCCGAATCGCTGGCCATCCTGGCCGAGCGCTGCCCCAACCTGGTGGGCTTCAAGGACGGCATGGGCAACATCGAGACCATGTCCGCCATCTTCATGAAGATGGGCGACCGCTTCGCCTACCTGGGCGGCCTGCCCACGGCCGAGGTCTATGCGGCCGCCTACAAGGCCCTGGGCACGCCGGTGTACTCCTCGGCCGTCTTCAACTTCATCCCCAAGACGGCGATGGCGTTCTACGAAGCCGTGCGCACCGACGACATGGCCACGCAGCACAAGCTGCTCAAGGAATTCTTCATGCCCTACCTGAAGATCCGCAACCGCGTCGAAGGCTACGGCGTGAGCATCATCAAGGCCGGCGCCAAGCTGGTCGGCCACGACGCAGGCCCCGTGCGCGCCCCGCTGACGGACCTCAAGCCCTCCGAGCTGGAAGAGCTCAAGGCCCTGATCGACAAGCTCGGCCCGCAATAAGCCACAAGACCGGACGCAGGGGCCAGTCCGGCCCTTGCGCCCCCCCAGGAGACAAGAACATGAAGAAGATTCTGATCACGCTGGGTGCCGCACTGGCCCTCACGGCGCAGGCGGCCGGCAGCTTTCCGGACAAGGCCGTCAACATCATCGTGCCCTTCCCGGCCGGCGGCTCCACCGACACCGTGGCGCGCGCCATGGCCCTGAGCATGGGCGAGCAGCTGGGCAAGCCCTTCGTGGTGGAAAACCGCCCGGGCGCCACCGGCACCATCGGCGCGGGCGCCGTCAAGCGCGCACCGGCCGATGGCTACACGCTGCTGGTGGCCTCGCTGGGCCCCTTCGTGGTCACGCCGCACCTGGTCAAGAACGTGCCCTATGACGCAGGCAAGGACTTCGACTACATCACCATCCCCGTGCAGGCGCCCAACGTGCTCGTGGCCAGCCCCGCGCAGAAGGCCCGCACCGTGGCCGAGGTCATCGCCGCGCTCAAGGCCAACCCCGGCAAGATCAGTTTCGCGAGTTCGGGCAACGGCTCCTCGGACCATCTGTCGGCCGAGCTGTTCTGGCAGCAAAGCGGCACCGAAGGCATGCACGTGCCCTACAAGGGCGGCGCCCCGGCCATCACGGACCTGATCGGCGGCCAGGTGGACTTCTCGTTCCAGAACGTCAACGCCGTGCTGCCCCATCTGCGCAGCGGCAAGCTGCATGCGATTGCCGTGACCGGCAGCCAGCGCTCGCCCGTGCTGCCCGATGTGCCCACGCTGGCCGAGGCCGGCGTCAAGGGTGCCGAGGTCTACTCCTGGCAAGGCCTGGCCGCACCCAAGGGCCTGCCCGCCGATGTGAAGGCCAAGCTTGCCAAGGCCGCCATCGCCTCCGTGCAGCAGCCCGACATCCGCAAGCGCTTCGTGGAGCAGGGCCTGGAGATCGTGGGCAACACGCCCGAGGAATTCACGCGCTACCAGGCCCAGGAGTCGGAGCGCTGGAAGCAGCTGATCCAGACCCGAAAAATCACTGCTGATTGAGCTAGAAACAACGGGCCGGCCCCAGGGCCGTTCCCGCTGGCCTGCGCACCGCAGGCCCTTTTCACCGGGGCTTCCAGCCCCCGCAAGTTCCAAGGATTCCAAGGCATGGCGACCTCCCGTCCACGCGTTCTCCAGTTCGGCAAGATGCCGCTGCCCCAGCTCGATGCCGAACTGGCCCAGGCCTATGAGGTGACGCTGCTGTCCGAGCAGCCCGACCGCGAGCGCTTTCTCGCCGAGCACGGCGCGCAGTTCGAATACCTGGTCACCTCGGCCGCCATGGGCGTGCCCGCGAGCGTGGTGCAGGCCCTGCCCAGGCTGCGCTTCGTGAGCAGCTTCGGCGTGGGCTTTGACGCGCTGGACCGCGAGTCCCTGCTGCGCCAGGGCGCGCGCGTGGGCTACACGCCCGGCGTGCTGGACGACTGCGTGGCCGACATGGCCTTCGCCCTGCTGCTGGACGCGGCGCGTGGCCTGAGCGAATCCGACCGCTTCGTGCGCCGGGGCGACTGGAGCCGAGGCCGCTTCGGCATCCGCACGCGCGCCAGCGGCAAGCGCCTGGGCATCTTCGGCATGGGCCGCATCGGCTCCACCGTGGCGCGCCGCGCGGCCGGCTTCGACATGGAGGTGGCCTATCACAACCGCCGCCCGGTCGAGGGATCGCCCCACCTCTACCAGCCCTCGCTGCTCGAACTCGCACGCTGGAGCGACTTCCTCGTCATCACGGCCGCAGGCGGCGACGGCACGCAGCACCTGGTCAACGCCGAGGTGCTGGACGCGCTGGGCCCGCAGGGCTTTCTGATCAACGTGGCGCGCGGCAGCGTGGTCGACGAGGCCGCACTGGTCCAGGCCCTGCAGCAGGGCCGCATCGCAGGCGCGGGCCTGGATGTGTTCGAGGACGAGCCACGCCCCCATGCCGAGCTGCTGTCGCAGGACAACGTGGTGCTTGCGCCCCACATCGCCAGCGGCACGCACGAAACCCGCCGCGCCATGGCCGACCTCGTGCTGCGCAACCTGGCGCAGTTCATCGCCACGGGCCGGCCCGAGGCCGAGGTGCCGTGGTCCGCCGCACAGCAGGCGGCCACCGCCGCCGCATAGCCGTTTTTTCCCAGAGACCGATCCAAACGATCCAAGAGCACGCCATGTCCTCCACCCCGACCATCACCGAGATCGAAGTCATTCCCGTCGCCGGCCGCGACGGCATGCTCATGAACCTCAGCGGCGCGCATGCGCCCTACTTCACGCGCAACATCGTGCTCGTGCACGACAGCGCGGGCCACACCGGTGTGGGCGAGGTGCCTGGCGGCGAAGGCATACGCCAGGCGCTGGAGGACAGCAAGGCGCTGCTCATCGGCCAGTCCGTGGGCAACCACCTGAAGCTGCTGCAGAACCTGCAGCAGGCCCTGGCCGGCCGCGACACGGGCGGGCGCGGCCTGCAGACCTTCGATCTGCGCATTGCCGTGCATGCCGTCACCGCCGTGGAATCGGCCCTGCTGGACCTGCTGGGCCAGCACCTGGGCGTGCCCGTGGCAGCCCTGCTGGGCGAAGGCCAGCAGCGCGACCGCGTGGAGATGCTGGGCTACCTGTTCTTCACCGGCCCCACCGACAGGACCGATCTACCCTACGTCCAGCCCGGCGAAGACCAAAGCGGCAGCGACGACTGGACGCAGGTGCGCCACATGACTGCCATGGACCCGGCCGCCATCGTGCGCCAGGCCGAGGCGGCGCACGCGCGCTACGGCTTCAACGACTTCAAGCTCAAGGGCGGCGTGCTGGCCGGCGAGCAGGAAGTGGAGGCCGTCACCGCGCTGGCCAGGCGCTTTCCGCAGGCGCGCGTCACGCTGGACCCCAACGGCGGCTGGCTGCTCAAGGACGCCATCCGCCTCATGCGCGACATGCACGGCGTGCTCGCCTATGCCGAAGATCCCTGCGGCGCCGAGAACGGCTTCTCGGGCCGCGAAGTCATGGCCGAATTCCGCCGCGCCACCGGCCTGCCCACGGCCACCAACATGATCGCCACCGACTGGCGCCAGATGGTGCATGCGCTGTCGCTGCAGTCCGTGGACATCCCCCTGGCCGACCCGCATTTCTGGACCATGGCCGGCTCCGTGCGCGTGGGCCAGACCTGCCGCGACTGGGGCCTGACCTGGGGATCGCACTCCAACAACCACTTCGACATCTCGCTGGCCATGTTCACCCACGTGGCCGCCGCCGTGCCCGGCAAGGTCACGGCCATCGACACGCACTGGATCTGGCAGGACGGCCAGTACCTCACCCAGAACCCGCTGCAGATCCGGGGCGGCTTCGTCGAGGTGCCCAAGACCCCGGGCCTGGGCGTCACCGTGGACCGCGCCGCGCTGCAGCGCGCCAACGCCCTGTACCTGGAGCATGGCCTAGGAGCGCGCAATGACGCCATGGCCATGCAGTACCTGATCCCGGGCTGGACCTTCGACAACAAGCGCCCCTGCATGGTCCGCTGACCCCTTCCTTCCGTTACCCCTTTCCCGGAGCACCTCATGTCCCGCTACGACAACCTCATCAACGGCCAATGGAAGCCTGCCGACGGCTACAGCGCCAACACCAACCCCAGCGACCTGTCCGATGTAATCGGCGAGTACGCCCAGGGCAATGCCGCCGATGTGGAAGCCGCCATCGCCGCGGCGGCCGCGGCCTTTCCCGCCTGGAGCACCTCGGGCATCCAGGCCCGCCACGACGCCCTGGACAAGATCGGCAACGAAATCCTGGCCCGCAAGGAAGAGCTGGGCGACCTGCTGGCGCGCGAGGAAGGCAAGACCCGCCCCGAAGCCATTGGCGAAGTCGGCCGCGCAGGCCAGATCTTCAAGTTCTTCGCGGGTGAATGCCTGCGCCTGGCCGGCGAAACCCTGCCCTCCGTGCGCCCCGGCATCGGCGTGGAAATCACGCGCGAGCCCGTCGGCGTGGTGGGCCTGATCACGCCGTGGAACTTCCCCATCGCCATTCCCGCCTGGAAGATCGCGCCGGCCCTGGCCTTCGGCAACTGCGTGGTCCTGAAGCCTGCCGACCTCGTGCCCGGCAGCGCCTGGGCGCTGGCCGACATCATTCACCGCTCGGGCATTCCGGCCGGCGTGTTCAACCTCGTCATGGGCCCGGGCCGTGTCATCGGTGATGCCCTGGTGCGCCACAGCGCCGTGGCCGCCATCAGCTTCACCGGCTCCGTCGGCGTGGGCCGCGGCATTGCCCGCGCCTGCGTGGAAAGCGGCAAGAAAGTGCAGCTGGAGATGGGCGGCAAGAACCCGCAGATCGTGCTGGACGACGCCGACCTCACCCAGGCCGTGGAGCTGTCCGCGCAAAGCGGTTTCTACTCCACGGGCCAGCGCTGCACGGCATCGAGCCGCCTCATCGTCACCGACAGGATCTACCCCGCCTTCATCGAGGCCCTGCAGGCCCGCATGGCCAGGATCAAGGTGGGCGACGCCCGCGCCGCAGGCACCGACATGGGCCCCGTGGTCAGCCAGGCCCAGCTGGAGCAGGACCTGAGCTACGTGGAAATCGCCAAGGCCGAAGGCGCCGTGCTGGCTGCCGGCGGCGCTGCCGCCGCCTGCCACACCGGCAGCGGCAACAAGGGCTACTACATGGCGCCCACCCTGTTCGTGGACACCGCCGCCGCCATGCGCATCAACCGCGAGGAAGTCTTCGGCCCCGTGGCCAGCGTCATCCGCGTCAAGGACTACGAAGAAGCCCTGGCCGTGGCCAACGACACGCCCTTCGGCCTGGCCGCAGGCATTGCCACCACCAGCCTCAAGCACGCCACCCACTTCAAGCGCCACAGCCAGGCCGGCATGGTCATGGTCAACCTGCCCACGGCCGGCGTGGACTACCACGTGCCCTTCGGCGGCCGCAAGGGCAGCAGCTACGGCCCGCGCGAACAGGGCCGCTATGCGCAGGAGTTCTATACGACGGTGAAGACGGCGTATACGCTGGCCTGAACAAGGCTTTGCTGTACGAAAAAGCACCTGCCCAGGTGCTTTTTTCATTGGGCAAGCGCGATGGAAATTCACCCACCTCTGCGGCGCAGCTTTCCAAAGGCCATCAACCCGATCAAGCAGGCTGCAGAAAAGAGAGCCCATGCACCTGAGGCAGGCACCGGCGTCGGTGCTACCGCTTCGTAAGGCCTGAAGCTGTAACGCACCGTGCCAATTTTCGAATTTGGATGCAATCCAACATTGTATTCAACATCCAAATCAAAACTCACCGGATTGTTTGACGTGAAGTACATGATCATCGGACCCACATACTGCACATCAACTCCAGAGGGAATATTTCCTCCTACAAAATTCGCTGTCGCGCCATTCACGAATAAAGCTGAACCACAGCCAAGATTAATATCAGCATTGTATTTATTATTGACTGACGAGTACCACCACTTCAGTTGAACTGATGCTGGCGGCGGAACCCATACCGAGTATGGAAGATTTTCATCAAACGAGGCGCCAACAGAATCAGTGACTTTTAATCTATACCCAGAATGACTTCCAGAAGTAGAACAATTCACAGAATCATTCAGCTCCTCAATACTGAGCAAACCATTTGGCGATACAGAATACTTCAGATAGGGAGGGCTCCCATTCGCTTCAATTTCAAAAACATAGGGAGGAACCCCGCCGTCCGCTTCGACCTGAAGCGATACAATCTCACCGCGGATACCTGTAGGCACCCGAAATGGTTTGATGACAAGATTTGCCGCAACTGCCATCTGCGCAGCCCCGCCAATAAGCAGGACAACAAATAAATTTCTTACCGCCATGGTTGTCAAATGCCAAATTTGATATGATTCATTTTATAACACAATTTACACGGCTTTTATATTTTTAAAGCCTTCGCGCCGCATTTTTTCCGTTTCGCGCATTTCATTGCCAGGAATCTCTTTCAACAGGCACAGCAGGCCAATTCACAGCAATTGCATATCGCTTTGCTGTCGCACCAGCAAAACCCGCCCTCGGTCAACCGTCAGGCAGACACTTGGCTTCGAAAAGCAAACATGCGGCAGGGCCTGAACAAAGCGGCGTCTACGCAGGCCTGAGGCACAGCGCGGGGCGCAGGAAAGCGGGCATTGCAGCCCACCTCTGCTGCGCCCAGGTCAGCCCTTCAAGCCGACCAGGGCTGCGGCCCTGCGCCGCAGTACCGCCGGGTCTTCCTCCCAGTACTCCACCCGCCCTGCCTCTTACTCCACGGATTCGCCCAGCCTGTCTGCGCTGTAGCGAATCGCCTGCAAGGCACTGGCCAGCACCTCCAGGTCCCCTCGGGCGTCTCCAGCTAGGCCCGTGCCATGCGCACCATAGCCGCCACCTCGCCACAGCTCTGCTGCACCAGCAGCGCCACCTCGGCCAATACATCGCCCGCCTGCTCGGGCCTAGCCTGTGAAGAAAGAACGGCATTCATACCTGCAACCTCCCCAGATCGGGCACCTGGATCGGCGATGAAAAAGGCAATGCCAAAGATTGAAAGACGGCGGACATGGTTAGTACTCCTTTGCGAGAGATCAGCACCACCATCCCGCGTTCTTGCACACAGAAAGGTGGACGGGATGTTAAGAACACGAACGAAGCCGTGCGGACGCCCTTGCGGGTAGCCCCATCCCGTCCGTAACCGCAGGAACGCAGGCTTGCGCCCACTCCCCGCAACCGCCACGGCGCAGGTGGCCCCGCAGCGAAGCGAAGGGGTCGCGGACATCCGGGTCGCCTTCTTTGATCTGACCTTTCTTGGCGAATCAAGAAAGGGCAGTCGGCTGCCGGGCCGAGACCCGGCCTCGAAAAACAACCACCCGGCAGGGGCAAAAGATTGCACCTAAGCCAAAAGCAAACAAGGTGAGCGGGAGGCAAGACCATGTGCAAGGCATGCTGACGCCCCCACGGGCAGCCCCATCCCGCCCCAAACCCAAAGACAGCCAGGCCCCCAAAAGCCCCAGCCATCAAACCCGGGCCAAGGATGGCAGCTCCCGCATCACTTCAGCAAATCACTTCAGAAAAACAGCACCCTCACCCAAGGCGCCACCACCACATTCAACGCCCCCGCAATCATCATCACCAACGAAGCAACCACCGCCTGCACATCCCCAAACTGCCGCGCCTTCGCCACCCCGCTGCCATGCGCGGCACCGCCCAGAATGGCGCCCGCAGCCAGCTTGCTGCGCACGTGCGGCAGCAGCCGCAGGATGGTCTCGCCCATGAGCATGCCGCTGACGCCCGTGAGCAGCACGAACAGCGCGGCCAGGTCGGTGGGCCCGCCCAGCACGCGCTCGGCCTCGATGGCGAAGGGGGTGGTCACCGAGCGCACGGCCAGGCCCTTTTGCAGGTCCACGGGCAGTCCGAAGGCCTGTGCGAACCAGATGGTGGTGGCAATGGACACGCCACTGGCCACGAGCACGCCGGTGGCGATCGACATCCAGTGCTTGCGCAGCAAGTGGCGGTTTTCGTGCAGGGGCAGCGCAAAGGCCACCGTGGTGGGGCCCAGCAGCCAGACCAGCCAGTGCGTCTGGGCGATGTACTGCGGGTAGCGCACATGGGTCAGCAGCGCCAGCGCGATCAGCACCATGGGCGTGGCGACGATGGGCATGAGCAGCGGATGCGGATGGCGGCGGTACACGCGCTTGTTGGCCGCATAGCAGGCCAGCGTGGCCAGCAGCGACAGCAGGCCTATGGCTTGGTCGGACATGGCGTTCACTCCTGCTCCCTGTGCAGCCCGGCGCGCGTGGAGCGGCGCCGGGCCAGCCACAGCTCCAGCCGGTAGACGCGGTCCACGGCCAGCGCCGTGGCGGCCATCACGCAGGCCGTGCTGGCCACGATGACGCCCAGGATGCGCAGACCCTGGTGCTGGATCAGGTCGGTGTATTCGGTGACGACCAGCATGGCAGGCACGAAGAACAGCAGCATCTCGGCCAGCAGCCAGTTGGTGCCGCCCTGCAGCCAGCGCGCCTTGACCAGCCCGCTGAACAGGCCCGTGGCCAGCAGCGCGAAGCCGATCAGCCCGGCCGGCATGCCCCAGCCGAAATGCGCGCGCACGGCCTCCATGGCCACCCACAGCGCACTGAGCAGCCCCACCTGCAGCACGCCGCGCAGCAGCGGCCAGCAGCGATGCAGCAGGCCCTGCAACACCTGCGGCCGCAGGACGGGCGTGGCGGAAATCTTTGACATGGGGCAATCCTAGGGTTTGCACTCGGATTCGTAAAATGAATAATCTCCATTTTTCCCATGCACAAAAGGAATCCTCATGGACCTGCGCGCGCTGCGCTACTTTGTCGAGGTGGTGCGCTGCAACAGCTTCACGCGTGCGGCCGAGGCGCTGCATGTGACCCAGCCCACCATCAGCAAGATGGTGCGGGCGCTGGAGGAGGAGCTGGGCGGCCCGCTGCTGCTGCGCGAGGGGCGCGGTGTGCAACTGACCGACGCGGGCCAGGTGGTCCATGCGCGCGGCCTGCAGGTGCTGGAGCAGTCACGCCAGCTGCTGCAGGAGGTGGCCGAGGTGGACGGCATTGCGCGCGGCAGCCTGAGCGTGGGCATCATGCCCACGGCCGGGCACTACATGGCGCCCGTGATCGCGCGCTTTCAGCAACTGCATCCGGGCGTGGAACTGCATGTGCAGGAGCAGGGCGCACGCGCCCAGCGCCAGCTGCTGCTGGACGGCAAGCTGGACATGGCGCTGGGCCTGCACGGCGCGGGCGAGGCAGGTGGTGACCTGGCCGGAGAGGGCCTGGAGTACTGCACCATCGCCCACCAGAAGACACGCGTGGCCTTTGCCGCGCACGAGGTGCCCGACCCGGACGCACCCGTGCACTGGAGCGAGCTGGCCCGGCGGCCCTTTGTGTTCTACACCTCGGACTTCGCCCTGCACCAGGCCGTGCTGGAGCATTGCGCGGCGGCAGGCTTCAGCCCACAGGTGCGGCTGCAGACGCGCTACTGGGACTTCATCGGCGACCTGGTGGCAGAAGGCGTGGGCGTGGCCGTGATGTTCGAGCACGTGATCGCGCGGTTCGACCCCCGGCGCGTGTCCAGCCGCCCGCTGGTGGGGCCTGAACTGCACTGGGACGTGGTGCAGCTGTGGCGCAGCGGCTATCTGTCACGCGCGGCGAGGGCCTGGCTGGAGTGCGTGCGTGCGGTCTATCCCGACGACAATCGCTGAGTCCATGCAACCCAGAAAACGCCCTCCTTCGCGCTCCTTTGCGGGCCCATCCCGGCGCCCGCAGACCGCCTTCGCCGACCGGCCCGACACCGGCCCCTCACGCCTGCTGTGCTTCAACAAGCCCTACGGCGTACTCAGCCAGTTCACCCCCGAGGGCCGCTGGCGTGGCCTCAAGGAATACATCGACGTGCCGGGCGTGCATGCGGCAGGCCGGCTTGACGCCGACAGCGAAGGATTGCTGCTGCTGACCAATGACGGCCCGCTGCAGGCGCGCATCGCCGATCCGCGCTTCAAGATGGAGAAGACCTACTGGGTACAGGTCGAGGGCCTGCCCGACGAGGCCGCGCTGCAGGCCCTGCGCCAGGGCGTGCAGCTCAACGACGGCATGACGCTGCCCGCGCAGGCGCGCCGGCTGGAGCCGCCGCCCGTGCTGTGGCAGCGCGACCCGCCCATCCGCGTGCGCCAGAACATTCCCGACTGCTGGATCGAACTGGTCATCCGCGAAGGCCGCAACCGCCAGGTGCGCCGCATGACGGCGGCCATTGGCCACCCCACGCTGCGGCTGGTGCGCGCGGCCATCGGGCTCTACACGCTGGACGGCCTGGAGCCCGGCCAGTGGAAGGACGTGGAGCCCGCCTAAGGCTCCGGCTTGTCGGGAAGTGCCACAGCCTGCCAGCGCTGCAGGCCGAGCCACGGATGAAAGCGCCGCGCCTCGCCCACTTCCACCCGCTCCACACTGCCGGCCAGCAGCGGCCACAGGCGCTGCAATTGCGCCGAGCGCTGCTGCGTGCAGCGCCGCGCGCGGGCCAGCAGTTCGCTGCCCTGGCCCAGCAGGCGCGACAGCTCGCGCAAGCGCGGCGGCGGCAGGCATTGGGCGCTGGCCAGCATCAGCCAGGACGGTGCCTGGCCCGCCTGGGCGGGGCCGCTGGCGGCGAACTGCTCCAGCAAAGCGACATGGGCGCTGAGCAGGGGCGCGGGCGGCTTCTCGGCCAGCATGATCTCCAGCAGCCTGCCATCGATGCGCCAGCGGGCGGGCACCACGGCGTGCTCTACCGAGTTGCCGAAGCGCGTGGACTGGCGATGGCGGACGGCGCGGCTGCCCTGCTCCAGCAAGGGCTGCAGCAGTTCGGCCAGGGCCTGCTCGCGCTGCGCCGTGGGCGCTTCGGCCAGCGTGATGCGCAGCGGCACGGCCTCGTAGCCGCGCAGCTGGTCGCGCCAGGCCATCCAGCCTGCCGTATCCGGGCCGCCCAGCAGCAGGGCGAGGAAGGCGCCCAGGCCGGCCAGGGCCGATCCGGTCCACCAGGACACCTGCACAGGCTGCCGCCCGGCGATCAGCCAGCCCGTCAACCAGACCAGCGCCCCCGCGCAGGTGGCTGCCAGCAGGCCCATGCCGAAGGCGAGGAAGGGTGCGCCATCGAGCCGGTCGGGCAGCAGCACCAGTATGGCCACGCAGGCCGCGCCGGCGCACAGCGCGATAGCCCACCAGCCGGCCACGGGCAGGGTGCGCGCGGTGTGCTCTGTGTGGCCTATGCGCCCCGCCACCGCAAGCAGCATGAGGGCCACCACCGCGCCAGCGGTCAGCGCAATGAACAGGGGCGCAAACACCCACAGCGCCAGCAGCCCGAGGACCGCCGATACCGCAAGCGACAGCGCCAGCATGCTCAGGCCTTCTTGAGGAACTCCGACTTGAGCAGCATGGAGCCCAGTTCGGTCTTGCAGTCCACGTTATGGCCGTCGGCGCCATCGACCAGGCGGATGCCCTTGATCTTGCTGCCCTTCTTGAGCACGGTGGACGAGCCCTTGACCTTGAGGTCCTTGACCAGGATCACGGCATCGCCGTCGGCCAGCGCATTGCCGTTGGCGTCGCGCACGATGCCGTCGCCAGCGGCGGCTTCGCCGGACTCTTCTTCGGCCTGCATGGGCCATTCGAAGGCGCAGTCGGGGCAGATGTAGCTGGTGGCGTCGGGATAGGTGTTTTCAAGGCCGCACTGGGGGCAGGCGGGAGTGGTCTGGGGCATGGGATTGAACAGATTCGGTGAAGACAAAGGGGCGCGGCGGGCGCGCCGTACCTGGCGATTGTCGCCCCTGCCCCCGCAGGCATGCCCCGGCAAACCCGAGCGGCCTGCTACGCTGCGCGCCACTCTTTGCTTTTTCCCCATGGATACGCTGACCCCCTTGCGCGCCTTCCGGCGCATCGTAGAACTGGGCTCCATCGCCAAGGCGGCCGACGCGCTGGACCTGTCCTCGGCCGCGCTGAGCAAGCAGCTGCGCGCGCTCGAAGCCCATCTGGGCGCCGTGCTGCTGCAGCGCACCACGCGCCGCATGAGCCTGACCGACACGGGCCAGGCCTACTACGCAGAGTGCTGCCGCCTGCTCGATGAATTCGATGCGCTGGAGCAGTCGGTGCGCGCGCAGTCGCAGCAGGTGGCCGGCCGGCTGCGCGTGAATGCGCCGCTGTCGTTTGCGCTGAGCACGCTGTCGCCGCTGCTGGCGCGCTTCATGCAGCGCCATCCGCAGCTGCAGATCGACCTGTCCATGGAGGACCGGTTGGTGGACGCGGTGGGCCAGGGCTTCGATGTGTCCATCCGCCTGAGCGCGGAGCTGGCGGACTCCTCGCTGATCGCGCGGCGCCTGGCCTCGCTGTCGCAGATGCTGTGCGCGGCCCCGTCCTATCTGCAGGCGCATGGCCGCCCAGCCAGTGCCTCCGCGCTGCGCGGCCATGCGCTGCTGAACTACAGCCTGGCGCATGCGCCCCGCGAAGCGGGCGAGAGTTCCCAGGCGCCGTCCGAGGCGCGCGCCAACGTCAACAACAGCCTGATGCTGCGCGACCTGCTGGTGGCGGGCCTGGGCATTGGCGCCCTGCCCTCGTTCCTGGCGCGGCCGGCGATTGCGGCAGGCCAGCTGGTCGCACTGGACCTTGCGGACCAGGCCGCGCAGGCCCGCCATGTCTACGCGGTCTATCCCACGCAGCGCCACCTGCTGCCCAAGGTGCGCGCCTTCGTGGACTTCCTGGCCGAGGAACTGCCTGCCGCCATGGGCGAGGATTGTTGACGCCGCGTTAAGAGTTCCTCAAGCGCACGCCCCTTTTTCGCGCCGGGCCTGCGGCCTACGCTTGCCGTCCATCACAGCCATGAAGGACACAAGCATGACGCAATGCAATGATTTTTCCTGCGCCCTGCCCGCGCAGGATGCGGCGGCGCCCTCGCCGCAGCAGGCCCTGCAGGCGGCGCCTGCTGCGGCGCCCGCGGTCGCCCCCGCCATCGACTTCTTCCATGACGTGGTCTGCGGCTGGTGCTACGTGATGTCGCCACGCCTGCGCCAGGTGGCGCGCGAGCTGGGCCTGCGCGTGCGCCACCGCAGCTTCGTGCTGCAGGCCTCGCGCGCCGAGATGGTGGCGGCCTTCGGCTCCATGGAGCGCGCCAAGCAGGTCATCCTGGAGCACTGGCAGGCCTGCGCGGAGCATGACGACGAGGACCGCATCGACATCGAGGGCATGCGCCGCGAGGCCTTCGAGTACCCCAGCGGCATGGCCGGCGCACTGGCCTGCCAGGCGGCCCAGATCCTGGGCGGCGATGACGCGCACTGGGATCTGTTCGACGCCATCCAGCACGCCCACATGAGCGAGCACCGCAACATCGGCGACGCCGAAGTGCTGCTGGACATCGCCACGCGCACGGGCTTCGAGCGCAATGCCTTGGCGGGCTGCATGGAAGGCGCCCAGGCGCTGGAGCAGGTGCGCCAGGACCGCGCGCTGGCGCAGCGCATGGGCCTGCGCTCCATTCCCACGCTGATCGCGCCGCGCCTGCCGCCGCTGCAGACCCAGTCGCTGGCTGCGCTGCGCGAACGCCTGCACTTCCTGGCGGCCTGAGCGCCCCCGTCTTTGCTTTTTTCATCGGCGTTTTTCCGCCTTCCCTCGCGCGCGGCATGCGCGCCCTTTTTCAGCAGACCAAGGACTTTTCCATGACTCTCCAACGCTTCGCTCGCCGCATGGCGCTGCCCTCTCTCGTGATCGCCCTGACCGCCGCCTTCGCGGGCACCGCGGCCCAGGCCCATGGCGGCCACGAGCCCCCGGCCGGCGCACGCCAGGACGTGGGCACCAGCCCCTGGGGGCCTGCCGACGAGATCGGCCGCCTGAACCTGATCACGCCGGCCTCGCGCGCGGCCATCCTGCAGCGCATCACGGGCGGGCAGGTCTATGACCTGGCCACCGAGTACTACGTGGGCATGCCCAGCTGGCAGGACGCGGGCGATCCGCACTACCAGTTCTGGATGACGCACACGCCGCGCGGCACCGTGGTGGACGACCCGATGAACGTGGGCAAGGACATGAACGCCACGCGCAGCTACACGGGCACGGCGTTTTCCATGTACAGCCACACGGGCACGCACATCGATGCGCTCAACCACTTCGGCATACGCGGCAGGATCTGGAACGGCTTCAGCGCCGACCAGCATCTGGGCGACCGGGGCTGGCAGCGCACGGGCATCGAGAAATTCCCGCCGCTGGTGGCGCGCGGCGTGCTGATCGACGTGGCGGCCGCCAAGGGCCTGGAGATGCTGCCCGACCAGTACCGCATCACGCGCCAGGACCTCAAGGATGCGCTGGCACGCCAGAAGGTGACGCTGCAGGAGGGCGACATCGTGCTGGTGCGCACGGGCCGCATGAAGCTGTACGGCCAGCCCCAGGCCTACATGGCCAAGCCGCCGGGCCTGGGCCTGGATGCCGCGCGCTTCCTGGTGGAGGAAGGCGGCGCCATGATCGTGGGCGCCGACAACCTGAGCCTGGAGACGTTCCCGTCCGAGGTGGACGACGACTACGTACCGCTGCACAGCTACCTGCTGGCGCAAAAGGGCGTGCCCATCATGGAGCTGGTGGCGCTGGACGATCTGTCGCGCGACAAGGTCTACGAGTTCGCCTTCATCGGCGGCCCGCTCAAGATCCGCGGCGGCGACGCCGCGCCGCTGCGGCCCATCGCCATCCCGGTGCGCTGAGCGGGGCAAGACGAGATTTCTTGAGCTTGACCTCGAAACTCCCGCGCCCCCAAGGCGAGGGACACCGAGCAAGGGCCGCCCCGCAGCAAGGGTGTCGTCCCCCTCCGAAGAGAGGGGGAAGGCGCGAAGCGACTCAGGGGGTGATCACAGACTCGTGCCCATTTTGCTGAGGAAGCGCTCGCAGGCGTCGAGCTGGGCCAGCTCGACGAACTCGTCGGGCTTGTGCGCCTGCTCGATGGAGCCGGGGCCGCAGACCACGGTGGGAATGCCGGCGTTGTGGAACAGGCCGGCCTCGGTGCCGTAGGCCACCTTGCGCTTTTCCTGGTCGGCGGTCAGCGCGCGCACCAGCTGGGTGATGGCGGCTTCTTCCGAGGCTTCCAGCGCGGGCGCGCTGGCGCCGGTCTCGATCTCGATGCGCGCGTCGGCGAATTCGGCGCGCATGCGCGGCAGCAGTTCGTCGCGCACATAGGACTCGACCTGGGCCTGGATGCCATCCACCGACATGCCGGGCAGGTTGCGGAATTCATAGGCGAATTCGCACAGCTCGGGGATGGTGTTGACCGCGATGCCACCCTGGATCTGGTTGGTGGTCATGGTGGTGAAGGGCACGTCGAAGAATTCGTCGTAGGGGCCGTGCGCCTTGAAGTGGTCGGCGATGTCCCGGATACGACAGATCAGCCGCGCCGCGTACTCGATGGCATTGCTGCCGCGCGGCGTGAGCGACGAATGCGCGGCCTTGCCGTGCACGCGGCAGCGGTAGAGGTTGATGCCCTTGTGCGCCACCACCACCTGCATGCTGGTGGGCTCGCCGACCACGCAGCCGTCGAAGCGCGCGCCCTCGGCCTTGAGCTGGTTGATCATCACGGGCGCGCCCGCGCAGCCGATTTCCTCGTCGTACGAGAACGCCAGGTGCACGGGCCTGGCGCGCTGCGTGGCCAGGAATTCGGGCACCAGCGCCAGCGAGGCGGCGATGAAGCCCTTCATGTCGCAGCTGCCGCGACCATACAGGCGCCCGCCCTTTTCGGTGAGCGCAAAGGGGTCGGTGCTCCACTGCTGGCCATCGACCGGAACCACGTCGGTATGGCCGGACAGCACGATGCCACCCTGCGTTTCGCCGTTGTGGGCCGGCAAAGTGGCGAAGAGATTGGCCTTGGCGCCGTCCGGAGAGTGGAACAATCGGGCACTCACGCCCAGCGTGGCCAACTCATCGCGTACACACTCGATCAGCGCCAGGTTGGAGTTGCGGCTGGTGGTGTCGAATGCGACCAGTGTTTCCAGCCAGTCGCGGGTGTTTTTCCAGGTAGTCATGTGGTTCCATCTGCGCCATGGCCTGCGCCGCCCTTCGTGGACGACGCAGGCCATGGCATAGGCATTGCATATGGCGAAGCAGTGTACGCCCGGGTTGCGGCCCGGGCAGGCACGCCGACCCATGCCCCGGGCGTGACTGCCGTCTTTTCAATCCCTTTTCGGAAATGGACCCTGCTTTGACCAAGCAAACCGTCTCGACCCGCAACATCGTGGCTGCCGTCATCGGCAACGCGCTGGAGTGGTATGACTTCCTGGTGTTCGCCTTCATGACACCCATCGTCGCCAAGCTGTTCTTCCCCAGCAATCCCGACAATCCGGACGACAACATCAACCGCATCCTGATGACCACGGCCGTGTTCGGCGTGGGCTTTTTCATGCGGCCCGTGGGCGGCATCCTGCTGGGCCTGTACGGGGACCGCAAGGGCCGCAAGGCGGCCATGGTGATGGTGACGGGCCTGATGGCGGTGGCGATCGCGCTGATCACGCTGGCGCCCACGTATGCGGCGGTGGGCATCCTGGCGCCGCTGTTCATCGTGCTGGCGCGGCTGCTGCAGGGCTTTGCGGCCGGCGGCGAGTTCGGCACGTCCACGGCACTGCTGATCGAGCTGGCACCGCCCGGCAAGCGCGGCTTCTATGGCTCCTGGCAGATGGCCGGCCAGATGCTGGCCCTGCTGATCGGCGCGGCCACGGGCACGCTGATCACCGAGATCTTCACCGAGGAGGAGCTGATGGCCTGGGCCTGGCGCGTGCCCTTCGCCGTGGGCCTGCTGATCGTTCCCGTGGCGCTGTACATCCGCCGCCATGTGGAGGAGCCCGAGGTCTTCAAGGAAATGCAGGCCGCACAGGCCAGCGGCAAGGCGCGCCAGATCGGCATCATGGAGATGCTGCGCACGCATGCGCGCGAGACGCTGGTGGGCATGGGCCTGGTGGTCACGGCCACGGTGTCCATCTACATCACCTTCACCTATCTGGTGACCTATGCCACGGTGACGCTGAAGCTGCCCATGCGCGATGCCTTCATGGTGCAGATGGCCGGCGCCGCGCTGATGGTGGTGATCATGCCGTTCTTCGGCGCCCTGTCGGACCGCGTGGGCCGCCGCATGCTGACCATCGGCTCGCTGATCGGCTACCTGGTGGTGCTCTACCCGCTGTATGCCTGGCTGACCGACGGCCCCACGGTGCAGAAGCTGCTGATCACCCAGCTGGTGGTCTGCGTGTTCGTGGCCGTGTTCTTCGGCGTGTTCAGCACGGTGATGGCCGAGCTGTTCCCGCCCCAGGTGCGTTCGGCCGGCATGTCCATGGCCTACAACGTGGCGGTGATGATCTTCGGCGGCTTCGCGCAGTTCATCGTGACCTGGCTGATCCGCTCCACGGGCTCGCCCATGGCGCCGGCCTTCTATGTGATGTTCGGCGTGACGCTGGGCCTGTTCGCGGCCTTCTTCATCAAGGACCGCGCTCTGGAGCGCAACCTGCGCTGATCCCGGTGCGGTGCGCAAGGCACCGCGCCCGCGCATGCCGCGCATGCCCCGCCACGGGGCCTGCGCCCCGCCCGCGCACCCGCCTGCGCACCATGCGCGGGCATGACGGCCACCCGCCCTGCACCACGGCGGGGAGGCCCGCCCGCATCGGCGGATTTCATGCAGAAAAAGTCAGGGCTGATGCTCTCTGGAGTGCCGCAAATCTGCAGGGATTACCCTCTGCTGGCACGCGTTTCGCTTGTCTACATTCTTGCATGCAAGTTGTAAATCCACTTGCATACAAGATTCCACAACTTGCGAAAGACGACTATGCGCCGCTTTGCCAGATCACTGTTCGGACAGGTGGTGATCGCACTCATCCTGGGTGTGCTCGCCGGAATATTGGCCCCTGAATGGGCCGTGAAGCTCAAGCCCCTGGGCGATGGCTTCATCAAGCTCATCAAGATGATCATTCCCGTGCTGGTGTTCTGCGTGGTGGTGCACGGCATCGCGGGCGCAGGCGACCTCAAGCGCGTGGGCCGGGTCGGCGTCAAGTCGCTGATCTACTTCGAGGTGCTGACCACCATCGCCCTGGTGCTGGGCCTGGTGCTGGCCTTCGTGTTCCAGCCCGGCGCGGGCATGAACGTGGACCCGAGCAAGCTCGACGCATCGGCCATGAGCGCCTACGCCAGCAACGCCGACAAGCTGACCAGCGGCGGCACGGTGGACTTCCTGATGAAGCTCATCCCCACCACCGTGGTGCAGGCCTTTGCCACGGGCGACGTGCTGCAGGTGCTGCTGTTCGCCGTGCTGTTCGGCTGCGCGCTGACCATGCTGGGCGAGCGCGGCGCGCCCGTGCATGCGCTGATCGACACGCTGTCGAACGTGCTGTTCAAGATCATGGGCATTCTCATCAAGCTGGCCCCGCTGGGCGTGCTGGGTGCGATCTCGTTCACCGTGGGCCAGTACGGCATCGGCTCGCTCAAGCAGCTGGGCATGCTGGTGCTGCTGTTCTACGTGGCGGTGATCTTCTTCGTCTTCGTGGTGCTGGGCCTGGTGATGCGCTTTTCGGGCTTCAGCCTGATCAAGCTGCTGCGCTACCTGCGCGAGGAGCTGATGGTGGTCTTCGCCACCACCTCCTCGGACAGCGTGCTGCCCCAGATCATGGCCAAGCTGCGCAACATGGGCGTGCGCGACTCCACCGTGGGCCTGGTGATTCCCACGGGCTACTCGTTCAACCTGGACGCCTTCTCCATCTACATCACGCTGGCGGCCGTGTTCATCGCCCAGGCCACGAACACGCCCATCGGCATGGCCGACCTGCTGACCATCCTGGCGATTGCGCTGGTGACCTCCAAGGGTGCCCACGGCGTGCCGGGCTCGGCCATCGTGGTGCTGGCGGCCACGCTGCATGCGATTCCGGCCATCCCCGCCATCGGCCTGGTGCTGGTGCTGTCGGTGGACTGGTTCATGGGCATTGCCCGCGCGCTGGGCAACCTGATCGGCAACTGCGTGGCCACCGTGGCCATCGCCGCCTGGGAAGGTGACATCGACCGCGAGCGCGCCCATGCCGTGCTCAACGGCCTGGCCGACAATCAGGGGCCCGACGCCGAGCCCTCCGGCGCCGCCGCCGTCCCCGCAACCGTGACTCCTGCCCACCCTGCAACGCAATGACACCTGTAAGCCCCCAGCACATCGCCGAGCGCGTCGTCGAAGCCATCCTGGCCCAGAAACTGGCGCCCGGCGAACGGCTGGGGGAGCAGGAGCTGGCCGACAACTTCGCGGTCAGCCGCACCATGGTGCGCGAGGCGCTGATGCAGCTGCAGGCGCGCGGCTTCGTGCAGGTGCAGCCCCGGCGCGGCTGGTACGTGGTCCAGCCCTCGGCCGAGGAGGCGCAGGACGCCTTCGCGGCGCGCCGCATCATCGAGACCGGCATCCTGGGCGAGGCCGGCCGCCCGATGCAAAGCGTGATCGGCCAGCTGCGCCGCCACATCGCCCAGGAGCAGGAAGCCATTGCCGGCGCCGACGCGGCCACGCGCGCCTTCCTGCTGGCCGACTTCCACGTCTGCCTGGCCGAGCAGATGGGCCACCGCCTGCTGGCGCTCACCCTGCGCGACCTCACGGCGCGCACCACGCTGGCGGCCACATTGTTCCAGTCCACGCACAGCGCCAGCCAGTCCTGCGCCGAGCACGAGCGCATCGTCGAGGCGCTGGAGCGCGGCGACACCGAGGGCGCCAAGGCCCTGCTGCTGGAGCACATCGGCACGGTGGAGCGTTCGCTGGAGATCCGCCCGAGCGAGGCGCCCGACGCCAGCGACCGCCTGCGCGCCACGCTGGCGCCCCTGTTCGGGGGATAACCCTGTGTCGGAGGGTCGGCAAATTTCCACCGACCGTCGCTAAAACGCCAATCTGGGTCATACGGGACGCACTGTCATGGTGCCGACACGGCTGACTGCATACGCTGCTGAGTTGGCGCATTGCGCGCCGTTCATCAACCCACCACTGCTTCGGATATGACCCAACGTCCTATGTCCTTTTCCCGCACTCCCCTGCTCGCGTCCCTGTGCGCGGCTGCAGTCCTCACGGCCTGCGGCGGTGACGGCGGCTCGTTCTACCTCACGCTCGACGGAAAGCAGCCCCAGGTGATCGCCCACCGCGGCTTCTCGGGCAAGTTCCCGGAGCAGACGCGCATGGCCTACGAGGCCGCCGCCGATGCAGGCGCGGACATGCTCGAACTCGACATGCACATGACGAAGGACTGCCAGCTGGTCGCCCGCCACAACGCCTGGCTCAGCGACAGCACCAACGTGGCTGACGTGGCCAAGACCAATGCCGAAGTGGCACGCCGCCAGCGCACCACGGCCGGCGTGCTGGTCAACGTGAAGTACCCGGCCATTCCCGCCAACGGCCCGGCCCAATACCTGAGCGACCAGCTCGATGCCAACGATCCCAAGTCCGTGCTCAAGGCCCTGGTGGTCGATGGCGAGGACCACCGCAACGACTGGTCCATCAGCGACTTCACGCTGCAGGAGCTGCGCAGCTGGCTGACCGGCACCATCCTGGACAACCGCAGCGAGCGCCCCACCGAGTGGAACGGCAAGCTGCCCCTGATCAGCGCCCAGGACGTGCTGGACATCGCCGCCGCCAAGGGCAAGGCCCTGGGCCGCACCATCCCCGTCTACGCCGAGACCAAGAACCCCTACTGGAACAACCAGCAGGCGATCGCCAACGGCTGCGGCGCGCCCGGCTCGCGCCCGTTTGAAGACGCGGTGATCAAGCTGCTGGACCAGAACAAGCTCAACGCCAAGGACTCGGCCATCTACATCCAGAGCTTCGACCCGGCCAGCCTCAAGTACCTGCGCCAGGCCGGCATGAAGGCCAAGGGCGTGCAGCTGATCGACGGCAACGACTTCAGCCTGCGCGACGGCTCCATGGTCTACATCACCAACGATGAATGGACCTTTATCAGCGGCCGCCCCTACAGCTGGACCCTGGCCGGCGACGCCCGCACCTTCGCCGCCATGCTCACGCCCGCAGGCCTGGCCGACATCAAGACCTATGCCGACGGCATCGGTCCCTGGAAGCCCCAGGTCCTGGCCCACTCCGTCGTGCCCTACAAGGACGGCGCCGGCCTCAAGGACGTGAACACCGTCAAGGACACGGGCCTGATCCGCGACGCCCACAAGGCCGGCCTGATCGTGCACAGCTTCACCTTCCGCAACGAGCCGGGCCGCCTGGCCGGCCTGTACAAGGGCGACCCCGTGCAGGAATACCTGACCTACTACCGCCTGGGCATCGACGGCGTGTTCACCGACTTCACGGACACGGCCGTGACGGCGCGCAAGGCGTACAACAAGGAAATCGGGCTCTGATCGAGCGCTGAATGCCGCTGCGGCGGCGTCCATAAAAAAGCCAGGGCATGCCCTGGCTTTTTTCTTGCAACGCGCGGCACCAGTCCGCGCGGACAAACGTTCTCACCCCAGATTCGGCGCCAGCAACCGGCGCAGTTCCTCGATGTCCATGCCCCGGCGCGCAGCCATGTCGGCCAGTTGGTCCTCGCCGATCTCGCCGACGTTGAAGTAGACGGAGTCGGGGTGGCCGATGTAGAAGCCGCTGACGCTGGAGGCCGGGTTCATGGCCAGGCTTTCGGTCAGGGTCATGCCGATCTCGTCGGCCTTGAGCACGGCGAACAGGTCGGTCTTGGCGCTGTGGTCGGGGCAGGCCGGGTAGCCGGGCGCGGGGCGCACGCCCTTGTACTGTTCCTTGATCAGCGCTTCGTTGCTGAGGTCCTCGTCGGGCGCATAGCCCCACAGGTCCTTGCGCACGCGCTGGTGCAGGCATTCGGCGAAGGCCTCGGCCAGGCGGTCGGCCAGGGCCTTGAACATGATGCCGGAGTAGTCGTCCAGCGCGTCCTGGAACTCCTTGTCCTTCTTCTCGGCGCCGATGCCGGCCGTGACGGCGAACAGGCCCGCATAGTCCTGGATGCCCGATTCCTTGGTGGCCACGAAGTCGGACAGGCAGCGGCTGGGGCGCATCACGGGCTGGCCATCCGGGCCTTCCACCATCTGCTTTTCGGTCTGCTGGCGCATGCCGTACCAGGTCATCAGCACCTGGCTGCGGGACTCGTCGGCGTAGAACTCGATGTCGTCGCCCACGCGGTTGGCAGGGAACAGGCCGATGGCGCCGTTGGCCTGCAGCCAGCGGCCTTCGATGATCTTCTTGAGCATGGCCTGGCCGTCAGCCAGCACCTTGCGCGCCTCGACGCCCACGATCTCGTCGTCGAGGATGGCCGGATAGGGGCCTGCCAGGTCCCAGGTCTGGAAGAACGGGCCCCAGTCGATGTACTCGGCGATCTCGGCCAGGTCGAAGTTGCGGAACACGCGCCGGCCCAGGGCACGCGGCGCAACGGGGGCCTGGGAAAAGTCCACGGGCGTGGCGTTGGCGCGGGCCTTTGCCAGCGGCCACAGCGGTGTCTTCTTCTTGTTGGCGTGCTGGGTGCGGACCTTGTCGTAGTCGGCCTGGATCTCGGCCAGGTAGTTGCCCTTGTTCTCGCCCAGCAGGCTCTGGGCCACGCTGACGCTGCGCGAGGCATCGGGCACGTAGACCACGGGGCCTTCGTACTTGGGCGCGATCTTGACGGCGGTGTGCACGCGCGAGCAGGTGGCGCCGCCGATCAGCAGCGGAATCTTCTTGATGCGGAAGTAGTCGTCCTTGTGCATCTCGCCGGCGACGTATTGCATCTCTTCGAGGCTGGGCGTGATCAGGCCCGACAGGCCGATGATGTCCGCGCCCTCGGCCTTGGCCCGGGCCAGGATCTCATGGCAGGGCACCATCACGCCCATGTTGATGACCTCGAAGTTGTTGCACTGCAGGACCACGGTGACGATGTTCTTGCCGATGTCGTGCACGTCGCCCTTGACGGTGGCGATGACGATCTTGCCCTTGCTGGACACGTCCAGGCCCGCCGCTTCCTGCTGGCGCTTTTCCTCTTCGATGTAGGGCACGAGGTGGGCCACGGCCTGCTTCATCACGCGCGCCGACTTGACCACCTGGGGCAGGAACATCTTGCCGGCGCCGAACAGGTCGCCCACGATGTTCATGCCGTCCATGAGCGGGCCTTCGATCACGTGCAGCGGGCGGCCGCCGCCCTGCACCACGATCTGCTGGTAGGCCTCTTCGGTGTCGGCGACGATGAAGTCGGTGATGCCGTGCACCAGGGCGTGCGACAGGCGCTCGCCCACGGTCTTCGGGTTCTCGGGCGTGCCGCGCCATTCGAGCTTCTTGCTGTCGTCCTTGGCGGCGCCCTTGGCGGCGTCGGCAATCTCCAGCAGGCGCTCGGCGGCGTCAGGGCGGCGGTTGAGCACCACGTCTTCCACGCGCTCGCGCAACTGGGGCTCCAGGTCGTCATAGACGCCGACCATGCCGGCGTTGACGATGCCCATGTCCATGCCCGCCGAGATGGCGTGGTACAGGAACACGGTGTGGATGGCCTCGCGCACGGGGTCGTTGCCGCGGAAGCTGAAGCTCACGTTGGAGACGCCGCCCGAGACCTTGGCGCCGGGCAGGTTGCGCTTGATCCAGCGCACGGCCTCGATGAAGTCCACGGCGTAGTTGTCGTGTTCCTCGATGCCGGTGGCCACGGCGAAGATGTTGGGGTCGAAGACGATGTCCTCGGGCGGGAAGCCCACCTCGTCCACCAGAATGCGGTAGGCGCGCTCGCAGATCTCGATCTTGCGCTGGTAGGTGTCGGCCTGGCCCTTCTCGTCGAAGGCCATGACCACGGCGGCCGCGCCGTAGCGCCTGATCAGCCGGGCCTGGCGCTTGAATTCATCCAGGCCTTCCTTCATGGAGATGGAGTTGACGATGCCCTTGCCCTGCAGGCAGCGCAGTCCGGCCTCGATGACCTCCCACTTGGAGCTGTCCACCATGACCGGCACCTTGGCGATGTCGGGCTCGGAGGCGATGAGGTTCAGGAAGCGCACCATGGCGGCCTTGCTGTCCAGCATGGCCTCGTCCATGTTCACGTCGATCACCTGGGCGCCGTTTTCCACCTGCTGGCGAGCCACGGACAGCGCTTCCTCGTACTGCTCGTTGAGGATCATGCGTGCAAAGGCCTTGGAGCCCGTGACGTTGGTGCGCTCGCCCACGTTGACGAACAGCGTGCCCTCGCCGATGGAGACGGGCTCCAGGCCCGACAGACGCATGGGAGGGGGAGTGAAAGAGGACGACATCAAGCTCACCTGCAAAAACGGCATGGCAACAGGTGAGCGTCGTTGGCACCGTGGGCGCGGTCCGGCCGGGAACCTGCACCTGGCCCAAGCCTGACGCGGCACGCGATCCGGTGTACGGATGGGCGGGTGCCGCGCTGCAACGCTCCTCGGGCCAAAGCCCGGGATTCTACGGCGGCTGGCGGCGGCCTGCAGTGCGGGTTTTACGCCCGCATTCGGGGCAGGCCTGCACAAAGCCATGCGGCACTGCACCAAAGCGCGGCAGTGCGGGCCGCTGGCGGCGCCTTCGGGGCGGATTGTGGATACCCCATCGCCCCGGTTTCTTTGCAGCGCCTGAGGACACCGCTCCTTTTTTTGCATCTGGCACGCAATTCGCTATCTGCTGGGTACGTGGTCTGACCAGTCAGGCCAAAACCCTCCACCCGCGCCAGCCCATGCAAAGCATTCCGATCTCGATGGCCCAGACGCTGCAGCAGCACATCCTGAGCGGCCACTACCCCGGCGGCAGCCAGCTGCCGCCGCAGCGCGAGCTGGCCCGGCAGCTGGGCATCAGCCGCGCTTCGCTGCGCGAGGCGCTGTCCATGCTGGAGGCCCTGGGCCTGGTCGAGATCCAGCCGGGCAAGGGCGTGCGCATCAACGGCCCGCACAGCGGCCGTGCACGCATGCACCGCGCCTATGCCACCCCGGCGCTGGGCACGCTGTCGCCGCGCCAGCTGATCGAGCTGCGCCTGGTGCTGGAGCCCGGCTGGGCCGCGCTGGCGGCCGTGCGCGCCGACGACAGCGGCCTGCGCCAGCTGCAATGGACCCAGTCCCAGCTGGCCCACGCCCTGGGCCGCAGCGACCTGCTGGCCGCCGCCGACGCCGACCTGCAGTTCCACCTGCTGCTGGCCCAGCTGTCGGGCAACCCGGGCCTGGTGGCCATGGCGCGCCAGCTGGAGCTGGCCATCAGCCACAGCCTGCGCCTGCCCTTTGCCTGGAGCGGCGCCGACGACCAGCCCGTGCGCGAGCACGACGCCATCGTGCAGGCCGTCTGCGCGGGCGATGCGCCGGGTGCCGCGGGCGCCATGCGCGCCCACCTGCTGTCGGCCGCAAGGCGCAGCGGCATCGATCTCGACACACCGGCGCCCGACGCAACGGCGCCCGACGCAACGCCGCCCGACGCAACGCCGCCCGATACATCTGCGCCCGACCCTGACCCGCTTTCCTTTCGCCTCACCCCACCTTCCGAAGGAGCTTTCGCATGACTTCCCCCCTGACACCCCGCCGCGCATTCATCCGCACCGCCCTGGCGGCCGCCACCCTGGCCGCTGCCGGCCTGGGCGGCGCAGCCCATGCCGACATGCTGGCCAACATCCAGAAGGCCGGCGTGCTGCGCGTGGCGATTCCGCAGGACTTCCCGCCCTTCGGCTCGCTGGGCACCGACCTGAAGCTGCAGGGCTATGACATCGACATGGCCGCCCTGGTGGCCCAGGAGCTGGGCGTGAAGGTGGAGCTGGTGCCCGTGACCAGCACCAACCGCATCCCCTTCCTGACCACGGGCAAGGCCGACATCGTCATCTCCAGCCTGGGCAAGAACGCCGAGCGCGCCAAGGTGATCGACTTCACCCAGGCCTATGCGCCCTTCCCCAAGAGCGTCTACGGCCCCAAGGACGTGAGCATCAAGGCCCCTGCCGACCTGGCCGGCAAGACCGTGGGCGTGACGCGCGGCTCCACCGAGGACCTGGCCCTCACGCAGGTGGCGCCGGCCTCGGCCACCATCAAGCGCTACGAGGACAACAACGCCACCGCGCAAAGCTATCTGACGGGCCAGGTGCAGCTGGTGACGCTGGGCAACATCGTGGCCAACGCCGTCAACGAGCGCACCAGGCTGCGCCAGCTGGACGCGAAGTTCGCGGTCGAGGACACGCCCTGCTACATCGGCGTGGCCAAGGGCGAGCCGGCGCTGCTGCAGAAGGTGGACGCCATCATCACCAAGCTCAAGGCCGACGGCCGCCTGACCGGCCTGTCCCAGCGCTGGATGAAGATGCCGCTGCCCGCCACCCTGTAACCGCTGCGCCCCTGTTCCCGGAAATCCTTCCATGGCCTATCAATTCGACTTCGGCGCCGTGTTCGACTACAGCGGCCTGCTGGCACAGGGCGCAGGCTTCACGCTGGCGCTGACGGCGGCGGGCGCCGTGCTGGGCGGCGCCATCGGCGTGGCCGGCGGCGTCAGCCGCGCCTGGCGCATTGCGCCGCTGCACTGGCTGTTCAAGGTGTACGTGGAGGGCATACGCAACACGCCCTTCCTGGTGCAGCTGATGTTCGTGTTCTTCGGCCTGCCTTCGCTGGGCGTGCAGATCAACGAATGGCAGGCCTGCCTGCTGACCACGGTGATCAACCTGGGCGCCTACATCACCGAGATCGTGCGCGCCGGCATCCAGGAGACGCCGCGCGGCCAGCTGGAAGCCGCTGGCGCGCTGGGCATGGGCCGCTGGGCGGTCTTCCGCCATGTGGTGCTGCGCCCTGCGCTGCAGCGGGTCTGGCCCTCGCTGAGCAGCCAGATCGTGATCGTGATGCTGGGCACCTCGGTGGTCTCGCAGATCGCCGCCCAGGACCTGACGTTTGCGGCCAACTTCATCCAGTCGCGCAACTTCCGCGCGTTCGAGACCTACCTGGTGGTGACGGCGGCGTACTTCTTGCTGGCCCTGGCACTGCGCCAGTTGCTGGCCTGGATAGGCCAGCGCTTCGTGGTGGGCCGCCGCACGCCGCGTGCAGCCCGGCCCGCTGCACCCGCTGCACCCGCAACCACTGCCGGAGACGCCGCATGATTGCCGACATTCCCCTGCTGCCCATCCTGGCCAAGCTGGCCGAGGGCCTGCTGGCCACGCTGGCGCTGTCGCTGCTGGCCTTCGTGCTGGGCGGCGCCACCGGATTGCTGGTGCTGTTCGCCCGCGTGGGCCGCAGCCAGAACCTGCGCCGCCTGGCCAAGGCCTATATCCAGGCCTTCCAGAACACGCCGCTGCTGATGCAGATGTTCATCGTGTTCTTCGGCTCGTCCATGGCCGGCCTGGACATCTCGCCCTGGACGGCGGCCGCCATCGGCCTGACGCTGTACACCAGCGCCTACCTGGCCGAGGTCTGGCGCGGCTGCGTGGAGTCCATCCCCAGCGGCCAGTGGGAAGCCTCGTCCAGCCTGGCCATGGGCTACCTGCAGCAGATGCGCCATGTGGTGCTGCCGCAGGCGCTGCGCCTGTCGATAGCGCCCACGGTCGGCTTCTCGGTACAGATCATCAAGGGCACGGCCGTGGCCTCGATCATCGGCTTCAGCGAGCTGACCAAGCTCGGCTCCATGCTGGCCAACGCCACCTTCCAGCCCTTCCTCATCTACGGCCTGGTCGCCGCAGGCTACTTCCTGCTGTGCTGGCCCCTGTCCCTCTACGCATCCCATCTGGAGAAGAAACTCTATGCCGCTCGTTGATGTGCGCGCCGTTCACAAGCATTACGGCAACAACCATGTGCTCAAGGGCGTGGACCTGAGCGTGGACAGCGGCCAGGTGGTCGCCATCATCGGCCGCAGCGGCTCGGGCAAGAGCACGCTGCTGCGCTCCATCAACGGGCTGGAGGCCATCCAGTCCGGCCAGATCGTGGTGGACGACGCCGTGCTCAAGGGCTCGGAGGGCAGCGCGCCCTCGCCCGCCCAGCTGCGCGCGCTGCGCCTGAACGTGGGCATGGTGTTCCAGCAGTTCAACCTGTTCCCGCACCTGACGGCGGGCGAGAACGTGGCCCTGTCGCCCACCGTGGTCAAGGGCGTGAAAAAGCCCGAGGCGGCGGCGCTGGCGCGCCAGATGCTGGCCAAGGTCGGCCTGGGCGACAAGTACGACAGCTACCCCGACCAGCTCAGCGGCGGCCAGCAGCAGCGCGTGGCCATTGCACGCGCGCTGGCCATGCAGCCCAAGGTGCTGCTGTGCGACGAGATCACCTCGGCCCTGGACCCGGAGCTGGTCAACGAGGTGCTGGCCGTGGTCAAGCAGCTCGCCGCCGAGGGCATGACGCTGATCATGGTCACGCACGAGATGCGCTTTGCCCGCGACGTGGGCGACCAGCTGGTGTTCATGCACCAGGGCCTGATCCATGAAAGCGGCCCGGCCAAGCAGCTGTTCGCCAACCCGCAGACGCCGGAGCTGGCGGGCTTCATCGGCGCCGTGCACTGAGCGGTACGCCCAGGCAGGACAAAGGCCCGCGTCGCGGGCCTTTTTTGCATCGGTGCGGCGCAGGGGCCGAGGTCAGTGGCTGATCATCCAGGGCCGCTTGGTCGGGAAGGTCTTGGCACCGTTGGGCGCCGTGACCGTGGAGCCGCGCTTGCTGGCGCCGCTGCAGCAGCCGCAGCCCGAAGGGTGGCGCATGCGCGCGTAGCTGCCCTCGGCCACATCGCGTGAGCGCCTGGGCTCGTGCCGGGCGCGCTCGTTGGTGTCATGGGCGCGGCGCTGTTCGGGGCTGGTGCAGGCCAGGCGCGGCGCGCTGACGAAGACGCGGGGCGAGGCCGCCTCGCAGCTGGGGCAGGGCGCGGGCTCGTTGCGCTGCGAGAGGCTGCGCAGCGCGTCGAAGCCGCCGCATGCGGTGCAGTGGTAGTCATAGGTGGGCATGGGCGGCCTCTGGCGGATGGTGGATGGCGGGTGTCGTATGCCGGGCTTACTTGTCCTGGGCGATGGGCAGATCCACCCCGCCCGTGATGATCTTCTGTGGTCCCTCGGCCGTGGGATTGATGTCGAAGTCGAAGATCTCCGTGGGCAGCCACAGCGTGGCGCAGGCATTGGGCACGTCCACCACGCCGCTGATGTGGCCCTGCACGGGCGCCGTGCCCAGCAGCGAGTAGGCCTGGGCGCCGCTGTAGCCGAATTTCTTCAGGTACTCGATGGCGTTCAGGCAGGCCTGGCGGTAGGCCACGGTCACGTCCAGGTAGTGCTGCTTGCCCTTTTCGTCCACCGAGATGCCTTCGAAGATCAGGTAGTCCTTGTAGTTGGGCGTCATGGGGCTGGGCTTGAAGATGGGGTTCTTGATGCCGTACTTGGCCATGCCGCCCTTGATGAGGCTGACTTTCATGTGCACCCAGCCCGCCATCTCGATGGCACCGCAGAAGGTGATCTCGCCATCGCCCTGGCTGAAGTGCAGGTCGCCCACGCTCAGGCCCGCGCCGTCCACGTAGACGGGGAAGAACACGCGCGAGCCGCGCGAGAGGTCCTTGATGTCGCAGTTGCCGCCATGCTCGCGCGGCGGCACGGTGCGTGCGCCTTCGGCGGCGGCCTTGTCGCGCGCCTCGCCCTGCATCTGGCCCATGTGGGCGGTGGTGGCGTTGGGCGGGTTGGCCAGGCCGGGGATGCGGTCGGGGTCGGTGGCGATGAGGCCGGTCTCGCGCTCGTTCCAGCTGGCCAGCATCTTGGGGTCGGGCAGGCAGCCGATCAGGCCCGGGTGGATGAGGCCTGCGAAGTTGACGCCGGGGATGTGGCGGCTCTTGGTGAACATGCCGTGGAAGTCCCAGATGGACTTCTGGGCCAGCGGGAAATGCTCGTCCAGGAAGCCGCCGCCATTCTGCTTGGAGAAAAAGCCGTTGAAGCCCCAGAGGCTGTCGTCGCGCGCGCCGATGTCCAGCAGGTCCACCACCAGCAGGTCGCCGGGCTGGGCGCCCTTCACGCCCACGGGGCCGGACAGGAAGTGGACGGTGGACAGGTCCACGTCGCGCACGTCTTCGGCGCTGTCGTCGTTCTTGATGGCGCCGCCGGTCCAGTCATAGGTCTCCAGCTTGAACTCCGCGCCCGGCTCCACCCAGACCGCCATGGGAATGTCGGGATGCCAGCGGTTGTGCACCTGCGGGTTGTCGTAGGGGGACTGGTTGAGATCGACCTTGATCAGGGTTTCGGCCATGGTGTGCTCCTTGCGATGGCAGTGGGAAAAAACGGATCAGACGGAGAGGTAGGACTTGATGCGCTGTTCATCCGTATCAGCACGGGCCGTCTCATGGACCAGGCGCCCGCCCTCGATGACGAACAGCCGGTCGGCCACATCCATGGCGAAGGAAAGCACCTGCTCGCTGACCACGATGGTGATGCGGCGCAGCTTGCGGATCTCGTTGAGCGCCTTGGCGATGTCCTTGATGATGGAAGGCTGTATGCCCTCGGTGGGCTCGTCCAGCAGCAGCACCTTGGGGTCGGTGACCAGGGCGCGCGCAATGGCCAGCTGCTGCTGCTGCCCACCCGAAAGGTTGCCGCCCTTGCGCCGGCGCATGTCCCAGAGCACGGGGAACAGGGCGTAGATGTCGTCGGGCACCTGGCGCGTCTTCGCGTTCTCCAGGCCCGTCTGTATGTTCTCTTCCACGGTCAGCGTGGGGAAGATCATGCGCCCCTGGGGCACGTAGGCAATGCCCTTGGCCACGCGCCGGAAGCTCTCGTCCTTCGTGACGTCCTGGCCGGCCACGGTGATCTGGCCGCTCTTGGCGGGCATGACGCCCATCAGGCTTTTGAACAGCGTGGTCTTGCCCATGCCGTTGCGGCCCATGATGGCCACGGTTTCGTTCTCGCGGCCCTCGAAGCTGATGCCGTGCAGCGCCTCGCTCTGGCCATAGGCCACGTACAGATCCTTGACTTGCAGCATGTGAATTCCTTGTGCGTGCCTCAGTGGCCGAGGTAGACGTCGATGACCTTGGGGTCGGCCTGCACCTTGTCCATGGGACCCTCGGCGAGGATCTTTCCCTGGTGCATGACGGTGACCTTGTGCGCGATGCGCGCCACGAACTCCATGTCGTGCTCGATGACGATGACGGAGCGGTTCTTGCAGATGCGCTGCAGCAGCTCGGCCGTCAGCTCGCGCTCGCGGGCGCTCATGCCGGCGATGGGCTCGTCCAGCATCAGCAGCTCGGGCTCCTGCATGAGCAGCATGCCGATCTCCAGCCACTGCTTCTGGCCGTGGCTGAGCAGGCCGGCCTCGGTGTCCAGGCGCTCGTCCAGGCCGATGTCGGCGGCCACGGCCTGCACGCGATCGCGCACCGCCTCCGTGCACTTGAAGGCCAGCGCGCCGAAGACCGAGCGGCCTTGCGGGTAGGAGACCTCCAGGTTCTGGAAGACCGAGAGGTTCTCGTAGATGGACGGCGTCTGGAACTTGCGCCCGATCCCCAGGCGCACGCGCTTGTGCTCGGCCATGCGCGTGAGTTCCTCGTTCTTGAACTTGATGCTGCCGGCCGTGGCGCGGGTCTTGCCGCAGATCAGGTCCAGCAGCGTGGTCTTGCCCGCGCCGTTGGGGCCGATGATGACGCGCAGCTCGTTCTTGTCGATGTACAGGTTCAGCGCGTCGATGGCCTTGAAGCCGTCGAAGGAGACCGTCAGGTCTTCCACGGCCAGCGTGAAGTCGGTATTGCTCATGGTGTGCTCCCGCTGTGGTTCAGGCGCCCTGGCGGCCCATGCCTTCGGACAGGGCGGACGTGGGCTTGGTGGCGGTCGGGGCCGGGGCAGGTGCTGCCTGGGCTCCCTGCGCTGCGGCAGATGCCGTGCCCTTGCGGCGGCTGTTCCACCAGGGAACGATGCGGCTTTCCCACAGGCCGGCCAGCCCCATCGGGAAGGCCATGGTCACGCCGATGAACAGGCCCGCCATGAGGAACAGCCACAGGTCCGGGAAGCTCTCCGAGAAATAGGTCTTGCCCGCGTTGACCAGCAGCGTGCCGTACACGGCGCCCACCAGACTCATGCGCCCGCCCACGGCGGCGTAGATCACCATCTCGATGGAGGGCACGATGCCCACGAAGCTGGGCGACATGAAGCCCACCTGCAGCGTGAACAGCGCGCCGCCCACGCCCGACAGCGCAGCGGCCAGGCAGAACACGAAGACCTTGAAGTTGGCCACGTCGTAGCCGGAAAAGCGCACGCGGTCTTCCTTGTCGCGCATGGCCAGCAGCAGGGTGCCCACCTTGCCGGTCTGAATCCAGCGGCACAGCACGATGGCGCCGATCAGCAGGGCCACGCAGACGTAGTAGAGGATGTACTTGGCGCTGTCCGTGCGCGTGTCCCAGCCCCACAGGG
Source organism: Delftia sp. NA_296.1 (assembly GCF_052692095.1). Taxonomy (NCBI): domain Bacteria; kingdom Pseudomonadati; phylum Pseudomonadota; class Betaproteobacteria; order Burkholderiales; family Comamonadaceae; genus Delftia; species Delftia sp. NA_296.1. Next base: position 82,425 of record NZ_JBQZGF010000009.1, read on the forward strand.
TCTTGAGGTCGGTCATGCCGTTGACGCCGCCCGTGTAGCCCTGCTGGCCGATGATGAGCACGGTGACGATCAGCGCCACGGCCTGCGTGATGATGGCGAAGTACACCCCGCCCACGCGGCGCTTGAACATGGCGAAGCTGATGAGCCAGGCCAGCAGCGTGGGCACGGCGATGACGGCGGCCAGCGAGAACGGCAGGCTCTTGAAGGGCAGCCAGAACGAGGGCAGCTCGGTCAGCTGGTTCCAGTCCATGAAGTCTGGGATGCCTGGCGTGGACTGGATCTTGGTGCTGATGGGGTCGGACGCCTCCAGCTTCAGGAACATGGCCATGGCGTAGCCGCCCAGGCCGAAGAACACGCCCTGGCCCAGGCTGAGCACGCCGCCATAGCCCCAGACCATGACCAGGCCGATGGCTACGAAGGCATAGGTCAGGTACTTGCCGACCAGGTTGAGGCGGAAGATGTCCAGCGCCAGGGGCAGCACCACCGCCAGCAGGACGGTGAGCAGCACCAGGCTGGCGAGCTGGTAGCGCTGTATCCAGGCTTTGAGGGCTTGCATGGAATGACTCCGGTGAACTCAGGGGAAATCGGGGGAACGCGGGGAAATTCGTGGACAGGGCCGGCGCCGGGATCAGCGCCGCACCTTGGAAGCGAACAGGCCCTGGGGACGCAGCATCAGGATGAAGACGATCAGCGACAGCGTGATCACCTTGGCCATGGAGCCCGCGAGGAAGAACTCGGTGATGGACTGCGTCTGCGCAATGCCGAAGGCCGAGACCACGGTGCCCAGCAGGCTGGCCGCGCCGCCGAAGGTGACCACCAGGAAGGCGTCCACGATGTACAGCGAGCCCGAGGTGGGGCCGGTGGAGCCGATGGTGGTGAAGGCCGCGCCCGCCACGCCTGCGATGCCGCAGCCGATGGCAAAGGTCAGGCGGTCGGTCTTCTTGGTGTCGATGCCGATGGCATTGGCCATCACGCGGTTGCTGACCGTGGCACGCACGCGCAGGCCCCAGCGGCTCTTGTGCAGCGCGATCAGCACGCCGGCCGTGACCACCGCGGTCAGCGCCAGCACGAACAGGCCGTTGATGGGAATGTCCAGCCCCTCGGCCGGCGCCCACGAGCCCATCAGCCAGTCAGGCAGGGTGGGGCTGACTTCCTTGGGGCCGATGAAGGTGCGAAAGCACTGCTGCAGCGCCAGGCTCACGCCCCAGGTGGCCAGCAGCGTGTCCAGCGGGCGCTTGTAGAGGTGGCGGATCAGCCCCCACTCCACCAGCCAGCCGGCCGCGAAGGCGAACAGGAAGGCGGCCACGATGGCCAGCGGGAAGTAGTAGGGCATGAACTCGGGCGCGTGCTGCGCCGTGAGCGTGGAGCCCAGGTAGATGGTGTAGGCGCCAATGGTCATGAACTCGCCATGCGCCATGTTGATCACGCCCATCTGGCCAAAGATGATGGCCAGGCCCAGGCCCATCAGCAGCAGCACGGCGAACAGGCTCAGCCCCGCGAAGCCCTGCATCAGGCCGATGTTCATCATGTCGGAAAAACTCATGGTGCTGCTCCTGCGCGCAAGCCAATCGGGAGAGGGGGAAACGGTTCACGCGGCGGCCCGCCCACCAGGCCGCAGGCCGCCACGCATCACCTGCCTGAGCGGATCAGGACTTACTGGTAACCCTTGGGGAAGGGATCGGGTTTGATCAATTCCGGAGATTCCGAGACCACCTTGAACGTGCCGTCCGGCTGCCCCACGGCAATGCGCGACTTGCTCCACAGGTGGTGGTTGGCGTCCACCTTCACGTAGCCTTCGGGCGCGGTCTTGAGTTCCAGCCCCGGCGATGCGGCCACCACCTTGTCCACGTCGAAGCTCTTGGCCTTTTCCACGGCGGCCTTCCACAGCCAGGGGCCCAGGTAGCCGGCCTGGGTGACGTCGCCGATGACGGCATTGGGGCCGTACTTGGCCTTGAAGGCGGCCACGAACTTCTTGTTGTTCTCGTTGTCCAGCGTCTGGAAGTACTTCATCGAAGAGTAGAAGCCCGTGAAGTTCTCGCCGCCCACGCCGGTCATCTCGTCCTCGGTCACCGACAGCGTGACCAGCAGTTGCTTGTCACCCGTGATGCCCGCGGCCTTGAGCGCCTTGTAGAAGGCCACGTTGGAGCCGCCCACCACGGCCACGAAGATGCAGTCCGGCTTTTGCAGCTTGATCTTGTTGACCAGCGAGCCGAAGTTGGTGCTGCCCAGCGGGTAGTACTCCTCGCCGACGACCTTGCCCTTCTGGAAGTTCTCGATGTGCTTGCGCGCGATCTTCATCGAGGTGCGCGGCCAGATGTAGTCCGAACCGATCAGGAAGAAGGTCTTGGCCTTCTTCTCGGCCTTGGCCCAGTCCAGGCTGTACAGGATCTGCTGCGTGGCTTCCTGGCCCGTGTAGATCACGTTCTTGGACTGCTCCAGGCCTTCGTAGAAGGTGGGGTAGTACAGCAGGCCGTTTTCCTTCTCGAACACGGGCAGCACGGCCTTGCGCGAGGCGCTGGTCCAGCAGCCGAAGACGGCGGCGCAGCGGTCGTTGATGAGCAGTTTCTTGGACTTCTCGGCAAAGGTGGGCCAGTCGGAGGCGCCGTCTTCCTTGATCACGCGGATCTTGCGGCCCAGGATGCCGCCCATGGCGTTGATCTGGTCGATGGCCAGTTGCTCGGCCTGGATGGAGCCGGTCTCGGAGATCGCCATGGTGCCCGTGGCCGAGTGCAGCTGGCCCACGACGACCTCGGTGTCGGTCACGGCCAGCTTGGTGGTGTTGACCTGGGCCGTGGGCTGGGCGAAGGACCAGGCCGGCAGCCCGGCCACCGAGGCGGCGCCAAGCGCCTGCAGGACGCGGCGGCGGCCCATTTCCGTGCCGGGGGAACCAGGTGTGCGGGGGTCGGAGGGGTGGCTCATGGTGACTCTCCTGTAAGGATCGGTTGGGTGATCTGCAAGTGGCTGAAAACTGGCGTTGCGGTTACGGCTTGTTTCCGCGCTGGGTCCAAGATTAGGAAGAACCCTTGAAACCGCCCATACGTCAATTGACGTAGCCATCTGCGTACGCACCCCGCGCACTCCTCTTGAAAGCCGCGCCAGCATTGGCCCCGCACGTTTCTTGCTAGACCTGGGAATGCACTCCGCACCCCCGCCCGACAGCTCCGCCAGCACCTCGCCCGCGCCGCAGACCATCTTTCGGTTCCGGCGCGAATACAACGCCTGGGTGGCCGACGAGACCATGGAGGACTACGCGCTGCGCTACACGCCGCGCAGCTTCCGGCGCTGGAGCGAGTTCCGCGTGGCCAACACGGCCTTCGGCTCGCTGTCCTTCCTGGCGCTGGAGGCGATCGGCGGCGCCATTGCCCTGAACTACGGCTTTGCCAACGCCATGTGGGCCATCGTCACCGTGGGGCTGGTGATCTTCCTGACGGGGCTGCCCATCGCCGTCTGCGCGGCACGCTACGGACTGGACATGGACCTGCTGACGCGGGGCGCGGGCTTCGGCTACCTGGGCTCGACCATCACCTCGCTGATCTACGCCGTCTTCACCTTCATCTTCTTCGCGCTGGAGGCGGCCATCATGGCGCTGGCCCTGCAGCTGGTGGTGGACTGGCCGCTGCAGTGGTGCTATGCGCTGTCGGCCCTGGTGGTGCTGCCGCTGGCCATGCGCGGCATCACGCTGATCTCGCGCCTGCAGGCCTGGACGCAGCCGCTGTGGCTGTTCCTGCTGGTGCTGCCCTTCGTGTGGATGGCGCTGTCCCAGCCCCAGCTGTACCGCGACTTCGCCAGCCTCACCGGCCTGCGCTCGGGCAGCAGCCAGTTCGATCCGCTGATGTTCGGCGCGGCGGCGGCCGTGATCTTCGCGCTGGTGGTGCAGATCGGCGAGCAGGTGGACTTCCTGCGCTTTCTGCCGCCGCGCACCCGGGCCAACCGCCTGCGCTGGTGGGGCGCGGTGCTGGTGGCCGGGCCGGGCTGGGCCGTGATGGGCATGCTCAAGATGGCAGGCGGCGCGTTTCTCGCCTTCGCGGCCATGCAGCTGGAGGGGGTGGACGCCTCGCGCGCGGCCGAGCCCACGCAGATGTTCCTGGTGGGCTTCCAGCAGGTGCTGCAGGCCCTGGGCCTGCCGGGGCTGGCCGTGGCGGTGACCGTGGTCTTCGTGGTCATCTCGCAGGTCAAGATCAACGTGACCAATGCCTACGCGGGGTCGCTTGCCTGGTCCAACTTCTTCGCGCGCATCACGCGCAGCCATCCGGGGCGCGTGGTCTGGATGGTGTTCAACGTGGTCATCGCCACCTTGCTGATGACGCTGGGCGTGTTCGGCGCGCTGGAGAAGGTGCTGACCATCTACAGCAACGTGGCCATCGCCTGGGTGGGTGCGCTGGTGGCCGACCTGGTCATCAACAAGCCGCTGGGACTGAGCCCGCCGGGCATCGAGTTCCGCCGCGCCCATCTGTACGACTTCAATCCCGTGGGCCCGGGCGCCATGCTGCTGGCCGCCGCCGTGGCCTGCTGCGCCTATGCGGGCCTGCTGGGCGAGACGGCGGCCGCGTTCTCGCCCTTCATCGCGCTGGCGCTGTCCATGCTGCTGTCGCCGCTGCTGGCCTGGCTGACGGGCGGGCGCTACTACCTGGCGCGGCCCGCAGGCAACCTGTGGAAGCCCGGCGAGACCGTGCGCTGCGCCGTCTGCCAGAAGCATTTCGAATCCGAGGACATGGCGCACTGCCCCGCCTACGGCGCGCCCATCTGCTCGCTGTGCTGCTCGCTGGAGTCGCGCTGCCATGACCGCTGCAAGACCGGCTCGCGCGCAGGCGAGCAGTTGCATGCGCTGGCCTCGGCCCTGCTGCCGCCGCGCTGGGCGACCAAGGTGAACTTCCGCGCGGGCCAGTACCTGGTGGTGATGCTGTCGCTGTGCGCGGTGACGGCCTTCATGGTGGGCGTGGTCTACATGCAGGAAAGCCTGCAGGCAGGCAGCGTCGATGGCGGCGCGCTGCGCATCCCCTTCCTCAAGGTCTTCGCGCTGCTGGCCCTGCTGTGCGCCGTGGCCGCCTGGTGGGTGGTGCTGAGCACGGACAGCCGGCGCATGGCGCAGGACGAGTCCGAGCGCCAGAACCAGCTGCTGCTGCAGGAGATCGCCGCCCACAAGCGCACTGATGCCGAGCTGCAGGCCGCCAAGGATCATGCCGAGCAGGCCAGCCAGGCCAAGACCCGCTATGTGGCCGGCATGACGCACGAGCTGCGCTCGCCGCTCAACAGCCTGCTGGGCTATACGCAGATCCTGCTCAAGAGCCCGCAGGTCGATGGCTGGGTGCGCGAGACCCTGTCCACCATGCAGCACAGCGGCCAGCACCTGCGCGCGCTCATCGACGAATCGCTGGAGCTGGCCAGCATCGAGGCCGGCCGCCTGCGCCTGGACCTGGCCCCCCTGCCCCTGCCCGCGCTGATCGACGGCATCGAGGCCATGATGCGGCCCCAGGCACAGGCCAGGGGGCTGCAGTTCTCGGTCGAGACGCTGGGCACCATGCCGCGCTGGGTGCGGGCCGACGCCAAGCGGCTGCGCCAGATCCTGATCAACCTGCTATCCAACGCCGTGCGCTTCACCCAACGCGGCGAGGTGCGGCTGCGCATGGACTTCAGGCCCCATGTCTCGCGCATCGAGGTCATCGATACCGGCATCGGGATCGAACCGCAGGACATGGAGCGCATCTTCGTGCCCTTCGAGCGCGGCAGCGCGGGGCGGCGCGTCAGCGAGGCGGGCACGGGCCTGGGGCTGACCATCACCCATCTGCTGACCGAGCTGATGGGCGGGCAGCTCACCCTGAGCAGCACGCCCGGCGAGGGCAGCTGCTTCACCGTGCGCCTGTACCTTCCCGAGATGGCGCCCGACGCGTCCTGGGTCCCTCCGGGTGCCGCCGCCACGCTGCACACCGTCATCGGCTATCTGCCGCCCCGGCGCACCCTGCTGGTGGTGGACGACCAGCCGCTGCAGCGCCAGCTGCTGGCCGGCCTGCTGCTGCCCCTGGGCTTCGAGATCCGCGAGGCCGCCAGTGGCCGCGAGTGCCTGGAGATCGTGGAGCAAAGCCCGCCCGACCTGGTGCTGCTGGACATCAGCATGGACGACCTGGACGGCTGGCAGACCGCCGCCCTGCTGCGCGCGCGCTGGGATGCGCAGCAGCTGCCCGTGGTCTTCGTCTCGGCCAACCTGTTCGACAACGACCCGCCGCGCCTGGCCGATGCGCGCTGCCAGGGCTTTGTCGCCAAGCCCGTGACCGAGTCCGAGCTGCTGCAGGTGCTCGAGCGCGTGCTGCGGCTGGAATGGGTGCATGACAACCGCCCGCTGCTGCTGCCGGCGCCGCGTGCAGAGCAGGCGGAGGCCAAGGCAGAGGAGGCGCCGGCAACCGCCCCCTTCCCGCCCGATCTGCGTGAAGACCTGGCCCGGCTGGCGCGCTCGGGCCAGGCCACCGCCCTGCGCGAGCGCCTGCGCCAGGCGCGCCAGCAGGCGCCCGCGCATGCCGCGCTGTTCGATGCGCTGCAGGCCTGCGCGAACCGCTTCGACTTCGATGCGCTGGCGCGCATGCTGCCGCGGCCCGAGCAAGAGGATGAAGAAGACGAAGAAAGAGAGGAGACCGATGAATGAGAACCCGCAAAGGCCACAGATGACCACCGCCGACAGCAGCAGCCACCCCAGCCACCCCCCTCACAACGCCCACGTCATCCTTGTGGTGGACGACGCGCTGGACAGCCTGCGCATGCTGTGCGACGCGCTGGCCGCCGAAGGCTACGTGGTGCTCGCCGCCCGCGACGCCGACGAGGCCCTGCAGCGCTTCGCCCTCACCGTGCCCGACGGCGTGCTGCTGGACGCCGTGATGCCCGGCATGGACGGCTTCACGCTGTGCCGCACGCTCAAGGCCACGCCGGCCTGGGCCCATGTGCCCGTGGTGTTCATGACCGGCCTGTCGGACACGGACCAGATCATCCGCGGCTTTGCCAGCGGTGGCGTGGACTACGTGGTCAAGCCGCTTCGCATCCCCGAGGTGCTGGTGCGCCTGGCCACCCATGTGCGCAACGCCCGCGCCACGCGCCAGGCGCAGGAGGCCGTGGACGTGGCGGGGCTGGGCGTGGTGGTGCTCGACGGCCAGGGCCGCGTGGCCTGGCGTTCGCCCCAGGCATCGCGCTGGCTGGAGGAGGCCTTTGCGGACCAGCCCTTCCCGCTGGAGGCGGCCGGGGACTGGCTGGCCGGCGCCCGCCAGCCGGATGAGCACGGCAAAGCGGATCAGCCCGGCCAGGCGGATCAGGAGGGCCAGCCCGCCCCCCAGGATCTGGCGCTGGCCCTGGCAGATGGCCGCCAGCTGCTGGCGCGCCACATGGGCGCCAGCGGCCTGGGGGAGTCGATGGTGCTGCTCAGCCACGAGGCGCCGCAGACGCCCGCCGCGCGCCGGCTGCAGCAGGTGGCGCTCACCCCGCGCGAGACCGAGGTGCTGTCATGGCTGAGCAAGGGCAAGACCAACCGCGACATCGCCGACATCCTGGGCATGAGCCCGCGCACGGTGAACAAGCACCTGGAGCACATCTTCGAGAAACTCGGCGTGGAGACCCGCACGGCCGCCGCCGCCGTGGCCGGTCAGTTGCTGCAGGCCGGCTCGCCCTGAGCACGCGGGGCCACCGCAGCGGACGCCGAGGCCGAGGCCGGCAGGCCGAACACATGGTCGAAGCACCAGTTGAAGACATAGGTGTAGACCAGGAAGAAGACCAGCAGGCCGGCCTCCATCACCGTGGCCTCCCACAGCGTGACGCCGAACCACCAGGCCATGAGGGGGATCAGCACCATGGCCAGCCCGCCCTCGAAGCCCAGGGCGTGCACCACGCGGCGCAGCACCGAGCGGCCCTTGACGCTCTGGCGCGCCTCCCATTGCTCGAACAGGTGGTTGAAGGTCAGGTTCCAGACGATGGCCAGCGTGGAGGCCGCAATCGCCATGCCGCCCGAATGCCCGGCGCTCTGGCCGATGGCCATGAACAGCAGGCTGGAGGCCGCGATGGCGATCAGTTCATACAGGGTCACGAAGACCACTTTGCGCTTGGGCCCCTGGAGGCCCTTTTTGTGTGTCTGCAAGGTCATAGGGGGCGCAGTTTATTTGTCAGGAATTGAACGTTAAAGTCAGATTCTTTCAATAAAACTGACAGGTTCCCGCCATGTCCTTCCCCGCTGACCAGGTGCCGCTGTTCCTTGCCGTGCTGGACCACGGCTCCTTTTCTGCCGCCGCACGCCGGCTGGGGCGGGTGCCCTCGGCCGTGAGCATGGCCATCGCCCAGCTGGAGGCGGAGCTGGACCTGCAGCTGTTCGACCGCAGCGGCCGCGAGCCCCGGCCCACGGCGGCGGCGCGCGCACTGGAGCCCCAGGCCCGGCTGCTGGCCGCCCAGCTGCAGCAGCTCAACCACCAGGCACTGGCCCTGCACCAGGGACTGGAGGAGCGGCTGACCCTGGTGATCGCGCCCGAGCTGCTGTCCACGGCCTGGGCCGCGCCACTGCAGCCGCTGGTCGAGGAATTCCCGGGGCTGGAGGTGGAGGTGCTGGTGGCCGCCCAGGTCGATGCGCTCAAGGAACTGCATTCGGGCCGCGCGCATCTGGCCCTGGTCTTCGAGCGCCCGGCCATCGACGGCCGCGAGGATTTCCAGGAGATGGGCCAGGAAACCATGGTCGCCGTGATGGCGGCCAGGCACCCGCTGGCCCGGCAACTGGGCGTGGACGGGCAGCAGCGCCTGGACGTGGGCCAGCTGGCCGGCGCGCGCCAGATCCTGCTGGCCAGCCGCGACCTGGCCCACACCGATCCGCGCTTCGTGTTCTCGCACCAGCTGTGGCGCACGGACAGCCACCTGGCAGCCCTGTCCCTGGTCTCGGCCGGCCTGGGCTGGGGGTGGCTGCCCTTCAGCGTCGCCGAGCCCCTGCTGCAAACGGGCGCGCTGCTGCGCATCCCGCTGTGCAACATCAGCAACGGCACCCAGCTGTTCGTCGACTGGGTGTGGTCCAAGGAGCGCCCGCTGGGGCTGGCGGCGCGGCGGTTCGTGGAGCAGCTGCAGGTGCCGGTGCGGCTGGAGCCCAGATGAGGCCTGCGGCTTGCAACCTGCAGGCAAGCCCTGCGCCTACACGCGGGAAACCGGCCGGTGCTTGCCGCCTGCAGGCAGGCCTGGGATAGTGGCGCAAGCGTCCGGCCGCCTCCTTCTTCTGGCTGGACATGGACCATCGAGAGGAACCCATGTTTCAAGATCACTTTGGGGGCAAGGCCCTTGTTGCACTGGCACTGGGTGCGGGACTGGCAGGCTGCGGCGGCGGGGGCGGCGGCTCCACGCCGGGCGACTCCATCACGACACAGCTGAGCCCCGCCTGCACGGGCGCCTCGTGCGGCGCGACCGACGCCACCACCTATTCCGGCCAGGGCGTCGGCGTCTGGAGCTACACCAACGCCACCGCCGCAGAGCAGCCCGTTGCCGTGGGCCTGCGCAATCTGGGCACCCGGCCCGTGACGCTGATCTATACCAACACCGGCGATGCCGCCGTGGCCCTGCCGCCCATCACGCTCACGCCGCCAGCCGCAGCGGCGCAGGGCATTGCGGCGCAACAGTCGCTGAGCGCTGCGCAGCTGGTCAACCAGATCCCCCAGCGCGTACGTGACTTCAAGCCGAGCCTGCCCGCCCCGGTTGCAGGGCAGAGCGTGCAGCCCTCGCGCGCTGTGTCGGCGGCCGTGCTGCCCGTGGGCAGCCAGCGCAGCTGGTTCGTCAACACGGAAAACCCCACGGTCGAGACGCGCAGCGCCACGCTGCGGCGCCAGACCACGGCGCCCACGCCCACGGGCACCCGCACCATCAATCTGTGGCTGGAAGACAGCGAGTACGGCGGCGCCAAGGTCAGCGACGCCCTGCTGGACACCGTGATACAGCGCTTTTCCAGCGGGCCGGATTCCGTGCACGCCCTGGTCACGGGGCTGGCAGGCCAGCCCTGGGGGCCCCAGGCCCACAGCGAGCTGATCGCGACCGACCAGCCGATCGACATCGTGTTCGTGAACTTCACGCCCGACAGCCAGCCCTACGGCCTGCTGGGCTACTTCTGGGCCGTGAACAACTTCAAGCGCACGGCCGGCAACTCGCAGTTCCAGTACAGCAACGAATCGCTGTCGTTCTACATGGACACGGAAACGCTGTACCTGGGCGGCGCCAACGGGCTGACCACGCAGATCAGCACACTGTCGCACGAGTTCATCCACATGATCAACTTCTACCAGCGCGGCGCGCTCAAGGGCTCGGACTACATGTTCGACACCTTCCTGGAAGAGATGTCGGCCCTGATGTCCGAAGACATCCTGGCCGAAAGACTCACACCCGGCACCAATCCCATGCGTGACGGCCGCATTACCGGCTGGATGTCCAAGCCCGGCTTCAACTGCGACCTGGCCAGCTGGGCCTCGGATGTCAACGCCACCTGCTTCGGCTACAACGTCACGGGCAGCCTGGGCGCCTATCTGCTGCGCCAGCACGGCGTGGGCTTCTACCAGCAGATGCTGAGGAACACCTCCTCGCCCGACTCGCTGCAGGTGCTAGGCAACGCCATTGCACAGGCCGGTGGCCCCTCGTTGCCCGTCACGCTGCAGCGATGGGGTGCCAACATCGCCCTGCTGCCTTCCAGCGGCCCGGCCGGCTACGGCTGGCCCGCACGCACGGACCAGGGCTTCACCCTGGTGGGCATCGACGGCCAGCGTTATGCGGCCGCACGCCGCCTGCCCGCCACCGTGCCCGCCCAGCTCGCGGCGCGCGGCCACTTCCCCTTCGTACGCCAGCCGGACGCCCAGGGCCTGTACCAGGAGCAGTTGCGCGTTCCCGCCGGCACCACCCTCACCGCCATCGTGCAATGACCGCCATGACCCAGACATCCCATACCGCAATCGCCCGGGCCCTGCCCCTGCTGCTGGCCGGCAGCCTGTCGCTGCTGGCCACGGCCTGCGCCGCGCCACCTCCACCTCCTGCAACCGCACCGGCGCCCGCTTCGGCATCGGCCGCGCCCGCCGCGCCCGCCGCGCCGGATGCCGGCCAGCCCCTGACCCTGCAAGGCCGTCTGGTGCTGCGTGGCAATGCGCCCCATGAGCAGCCCGTGCTGCAGACCGCCTCCGGCGAGACCTGGCAGCTCAAGGGCCTGAGCGCCGAGCAGGTCACGCAGTGGCAGCGGCAGAACGTGGAGGTCCGGGGCCAGCCCGACCCCAGGCCCGCCGCTGGCGCCGCGCCTTCGATGGCGCCGCCGCAACTGCAGGTGCAATCCATTCGCGCCCAGCCCTGACCTTCCCCGCTCACCCACCGCTCAAGCCATGGACGCCTTCAACCCTTTCTCCAGCCGCGATGCGGCCGTGCAAAAGCTCTGGGAGCAGTGGCAGCCGCGCTCCGCCAAGTCCGACAAGGACAAGCCGATTGCCCTGGCCGACTTCGACCCCGGCGCCAAGCCCTTTTCCAACGGCAACGGCAAGACCGAGGACAAGGCCGCCGTCGAGGCCCTGGCCGAAGAGATCGATGCGCTGCAGAACCTGCTGTACGCCGACCGCCGCTACAAGCTGCTGGTCGTGCTGCAGGGCACGGACACGGCGGGCAAGGACGGCACCATCCGTGGCGTCTTCGGCCGCACCAGCGCCCTGGGCATGAACGCCGTGGGCTGGAAGGCGCCAACCGATGCAGAGCGCGCGCACGACTACCTGTGGCGCATCCACCAGCGCGTGCCGGGCGCAGGCGAGATCACGGTCTTCAACCGCAGCCACTATGAGGATGTGCTGGTGCCCGTGGTCAACGGCTGGATCACGCCCGAGCAGCAGCGCCAGCGCTTTGCCCACATCAACGACTTCGAGCGCATGCTCAGCGAGACGGGCACCGTGGTCGTCAAGTTCCTGCTGCACATCAGCGCCGACGAGCAGCGCGCGCGCCTGCAGGAGCGCCTGGACGACCCGGCCAAGCACTGGAAGTTCGACGAGAACGACATGAAGGTGCGCACTCAGTGGAAGGACTACCAGCAGGCCTACGGCCAGTTGCTGGGCGCCACGCACACGCCCTGGGCGCCCTGGACCATCGTGCCCGCGGATTCCAAGACGCATCGCAACCTCATGATCGCCACCTTGCTGCGCGAGGTGATGCGCAACCTGGACCTGCGCTTTCCGCCCGGCGATCCGGCCCTCAAGGACTACAAGATCACCTGATCACTCGATGGCCTGCCTGAAGCCTCACAGCTGCAGGCGGGCCTCGGCGATGCCGTCCAGCTCGGCCACCACCAGGTCACCGGCCTGCGCAAAGGCCAGGCCATTCCACGTGCCCGTAGTCACCACCGTGCCTGCGGGCACGCTGCCATAGCGGCGCACCAGCTCCTGCAGCCAGCCGGCCAGCAGCCACAGCGGGTCGCCCAGCGGATGCGTTCCGGTGAACGCCTGCAGCGGCGCCGCGCCCACACGCAGCCGGCAGACCTGGGCTGACCAGTCCCGCGGCGACTCGCGCGGCAGCAGCCGCGAAGCGTCCTGCCAAGGTCCCAGTACCAGGGCGCCATGGCACAGGCCGTCGGCGGCCAGCAGCAGAGGCGGCGCCTTCAGGTGCTGGCGCCAGCGCGTATCCACCACCTCGATGGCGGCGGTGATGGCGTCGATCAGCTCCAGGCCCTCGCCAGGCTGCAGGGCGGCGGCCATCGCGGCCGTGACATCGCGGCCCAGGCGCAGGGCGATCTCGGCTTCGATGCCGCGCAGGTGCAGCGGCGCGCCACCGGCCACCGAAGGACTGGCCCAGACGCCTTCTTCGGGCAGCGGCGCATGGGTCAGCGGGGCATCGCGGCGCGGCGCGCCAGACTTCCAATAGCCCGGAACGCGGCCCGGTCCCTGCGGGCTGCCGGCCACGCGCCAGCCCAGCGCGGGCGCCATGGCGGCCTGCACGGCCTGTGCATCTGCGGGGGTGCGCACCACGTCGGCCCAATCGTCGGCGTCCAGCAATTCGCCGCTGTGGCGTGCCTGGAGCAGCGCGTGGGCCAAGGCTGTGGGAGTGCGGGGCATGTTCGTCATGGGGCGGCTTTCCTGGAGTGCATCGGTGGGTCTCAAGCGGCCCTGATTGTCCGCTGGACAAGGCTCTCCCAGGGTTATGCATTAAATGCATAAGGCTCTCGCTCATAAGGCGTTGGACAGCGCATAGCCCCGGGAATAAGCTCAAAACCCTCAGACAACTCTTGTGTGGAACCACCATGCAGCAACCCGCTTCGGCCGGCGTTACCAACCACGCCATCCCTTCCTACCTGCAGGCCGATCACCTCGGCCCCTGGGGCAACTACCTGCAGCAGGTCGATCGCGTCACGCCCTACCTGGGCCATCTCGCCCGCTGGGTCGAAACCCTCAAGCGCCCCAAGCGCATCCTGATCGTCGATGTGCCGATCGAGCTGGACAACGGCACCATCGCCCACTACGAAGGCTACCGCGTGCAGCACAACCTGAGCCGCGGTCCCGGCAAGGGCGGCGTGCGTTTCCACCAGGACGTGACCCTGTCCGAAGTCATGGCCCTGTCGGCCTGGATGTCGGTCAAGAACGCGGCCGTCAACGTGCCCTATGGCGGTGCCAAGGGCGGCATCCGTGTCGATCCCAAGACGCTGTCGCGCGGTGAGCTGGAGCGCCTGACGCGCCGCTACACCAGCGAGATCGGCCTGCTGATCGGCCCCTCCAAGGACATCCCCGCGCCTGACGTCAACACCAATGGCCAGATCATGGCCTGGATGATGGACACGTACTCCATGAACACCGGCGCCACCGCCACCGGCGTGGTCACGGGCAAGCCCGTGGACCTGGGCGGCTCGCTGGGCCGCGTCGAGGCCACCGGCCGCGGCGTGTTCACCGTGGGCGTGGAAGCGGCCAAGCTGACCGGCCTGTCGGTCCAGGGTGCGCGCATCGCCGTGCAGGGCTTCGGCAACGTGGGCGGCACGGCGGGCAAGCTGTTCGCCGACGTGGGCGCCAAGGTCGTGGCCGTGCAGGACCACACCGGCACCATCCACAACGCCAACGGCCTGGATGTGCCGGCCCTGCTGGCCCACGTGGCCGCCAAGGGCGGCGTGGGCGGCTTTGACGGCGCCGAGGCCATGGACGCTGCCGACTTCTGGAGCGTGGACTGCGACATCCTGATCCCCGCCGCACTGGAAGGCCAGATCACCAAGGACAACGCCGGCAAGATCAAGGCCAAGATGGTGATCGAGGGCGCCAACGGCCCCACCACCACCGAGGCCGACGACATCCTGACCGAAAAGGGCGTGCTGGTGCTGCCCGACGTGCTGGCCAATGCCGGCGGCGTGACGGTGAGCTACTTCGAATGGGTGCAGGACTTCTCCAGCTTCTTCTGGAGCGAGGACGAGATCAACGCCCGCCTGGTGCGCATCATGCAGGACGCCTTCGCGGCCATCTGGCAGGTGGCCCAGCAGCACGGCGTGACGCTGCGCACCGCCACCTTCATCGTGGCCTGCCAGCGCATCCTGCATGCGCGCGAGATGCGGGGACTGTATCCCTGATCACCCCCTGAGGCGCTGACGCGCCTTCCCCCTCTCTGCTTGCTTCGCAAGGGAGGGGGACGACACCCTCGCGGCGGGGCGGCCCTTGCTCGGTGTCCCTGACTTGGGCCGCGCCAGTTTTTGGCGCTGTGCACCACACGGTCAATGAAAGGCGCTTCGGCGCCTTTTTTCTTGTGGCCGTCTTTTCGGCAAGGGGTTAGCACGCGTTCCAGTGGGCCTAAGCGCGGGTTTCCGAATGGCGAAGCGGATCTCCAGTCAAACCCTGGTGCCCTGGGGCCCAGGGTTTTCTATCGTTGCGGGCAGTGAACTGGAGACTGCCCATGACCGTCCGCCGCAGCCTGCTGGCCTTGCTGGCCGCTTTGCCTTTTTTCTCCCTGGCTCCTGCCGCCGCGCTGGCGGCGGCTTGGCCTGAACGCCCCATCACCATCGTCGTGCCGGCCGCCGCTGGCGGCACCACGGACATTGCCGCGCGCGTGCTGGCCGAGAAGATGGGCAAGGACCTGGGCACCTCGGTGGTGGTGGAGAACAAGGGCGGGGGCGGCGGCAGCATCGGCACGGCCCAGGTGGCGCGCGCCAGGCCCGATGGCTACACGCTGCTGATGGGCAACATCGGCCCGGTGGCCATCAATTTCAGCCTGTACAAGCAGCTCAGCTACAAGGAAAGCGATCTGCGCGGCATCACCAATGTGATCTCCGTGCCCAACATCCTCGTGGTCCATGCCGATTCGCCCGTGCGCAGCGTGCGCGAGCTGGTGGAGCTGGCCAGGACCCGGCGCCTGAACGTGTCCACCTCGGGCGTGGGCCAGTCGCCGCACATGTCCTCGGAGATGTTCCGCCAGAAGGCCGGCATCGAGGTCACGCTCGTGCCCTTTCCCGGTGCCGCGCCTGCCGTCACGGCGCTGCTGGGCCAGCAGGTGGACTACATGATCGACAACCTGCCCAGCTCCATGCCGCACATCAGGAGCGGCAAGTTCCGCGCGCTGGCCATCACCAGCGCCACGCGCTCGGCCCAGTTGCCCGAGGTGCCCACCATGACCGAGGCCGGCGTGCCCATGCAGGTCACGGCCTGGTTCGGCCTGCTGGCCCCTGCCGGCACGCCCGATGCCGTGGTCGAGCGCATCCAGCAGTCGGCCCGGCGCGCCATGCAGACGGCCGAAGTGCGCCAGCGCTTTGCCGACCTGGGCGGCGTGCCCGGTGGCGAGACACCGGCCGAGTACGACGCCTTCATCGCCCAGGAACGCAAGAGCTGGGCCCAGATCGTCAAGGCCGCAGGCCTGTCGCTGGAATAGTGGTCCCCTCCCGTCCCTCCCGCCCCTCCCATGCAAGAAGACATCGCCTCCCTGCTGCGCCAGCCCTTTGGCTCGCTGCCCGAACTCGTCGCGCTGCAGGCCAGCCAGCGCCCCCGACACACCGCCCTGGCCTTGGATGGCCGCAGCCTCGACTACGCCGCGCTGCGCCTGGGCATGGACCGCGTGGCCCTGCGCCTGCAACGCCAGGGCCTGGGCCCCGGCGACGTGGTGGCCATCTGCGCGGGCAGCTCGCCCGAGTACGTGCTGGCCTTCCTGGGCGCGCTGCGCGCGGGCGTGGCCGTGGCGCCGCTGGCCCCGTCGGCCACCGCCGGCCACCTGAGCGCCATGCTGGACAACTGCGGCGCCCGGCTGGTGCTGCGCGACGCGGACACCGCCGCGCAATGGCCGCTGCAGGCCGGACAGGATCTGCAATGCGTGGCGCTGGACGGCGCTGTCGAAGCCGGCATGCCGTGGTCGCAATGGCTGGCTGCGGACGAAGCGGACCATGGCACGGCACCCACGCCCATCCATCCCCAGCCCGACTGGCCCTTCAACGTCATCTACTCCTCGGGCACCACGGGCGTGCCCAAGGGCATCGTCCAGTCCTGGGCCATGCGCTGGGCCCACGTGCAGCGCGCCATCCACAACGGCTACGGGCCCGATGCCGTCTCGCTGTGCGCCACGCCGCTGTACTCCAACACCACCCTGGTCGCGGCCCTGCCCACGCTGGGGCTGGGCGGCACCCTGGTGCTGATGCGCAAGTTCGACGCGGCGCATTACCTGGAACTGGCCGAGCGCCACCGTGCCACCCACACCATGCTCGTGCCCGTGCAGTACCAGCGGCTGATGCAGTGCCCGGGGTTCGACGGCGCTGACCTGAGCCGTCTGCGGCACAAGTTCTGCACCAGCGCACCCTTCCATCCCGCACTCAAGGCCGAGGTGCTGCGCCGCTGGCCCGGACGGCTCATCGAGTACTACGGCATGACCGAAGGCGGCGTGCGCTGCGAGCTGCACTGCCATGACTTCCCCGACAAGCTGCACACCGTGGGCAGGCCGGGACCGGGCGCCGACATCCGCTTCATCGATGAGCAGGGCCGCGAACTGCCGCCCGGCGAGCAGGGCGAGATCGTGGGCCGCTCGGCCGGGATGATGAGCGGCTACCACCGCCTGCCCGACAAGACGCAGGAGGCCGAATGGTTCGATGCCCAAGGCCTGCGCTTCATCCGCAGCGGCGACGTGGGCCGCCTGGACGAGGACGGCTTCATCGTGCTGGGTGACCGCAAGAAGGACATGATCATCACGGGCGGCTTCAACGTCTACCCGAGCGACATCGAGTCCGTGCTGCTGCAGCACCCGCAGGTGGCCGAATGCGCGGTGATCGGCGTGCCCTCCGATGCTTGGGGCGAGACCCCCGTGGCCTACGCCGTGGCACGCCCCGATGCCACGCCCTCGGCCGCCGAGCTGCGCGAATGGCTCAACGCCCGCGTGGGCAAGACCCAGCGCGTGGCCGAGCTGCGGCTGGCCGCCAGCCTGCCGCGCAGCGAGATCGGCAAAGTGCTCAAGCGCGCGCTGCGCGAGCAGTACCAGGCCGGCGCCCTGTCCTCTTCATGAAACGGAGTCCCCCCATGCCCATGCACCCACTCCCGCGCCGCCGCCTGCTGTCCTGCCTGGCCCTGGCGACCTGCGCCCTGCTGGCCCCGGCCGCCCATGCTGCCGAGGCCTGGCCTGCCAAGCCCATACAGCTGGTCATTCCCTATCCACCCGGCGGCAGTGCCGACCTGCTGGGCCGCCCTCTGGCCGTGCAGCTGCAGCAGCAGCTGGGCCAGCCCGTGGTGCTGGAGTACAAGCCCGGCGCAGGCGGCACGCTGGCCTCGCAATACGTGGCGCGCGCCAGGCCCGATGGCTACACCGTGCTCATGGTGCTGGCCGCCCATGCCATCAACGACAGCCTCTATCCAAAGCTGCCCTACGACACCCGCCGCGACTTCGCGCCCGTGTCTTTGGTGGCCAACCTGCCCATGGTGGTTGCGGCCAGCAGCAAGCTGCCGGCAAAGAACATCCAGGAACTCATCCAGGCCGCCAAGGCCAACCCCGGCAAGCTCACCTTCGGCTCGGCAGGCAACGGCAACACGGGGCATCTTGCGGCCGAGTACTTCGGTTCCATGGCAGGCGTGCGCATGACCCATGTGCCCTACAAGGGCAGCGCGGGCGTGGTCAACGCCATGCTGGCCGGCGACATCGACCTGACCTTCGACAGCATCTCCACCTCCATGCCCCACATCCGCAGCGGGCGCATGCATGCACTGGCCGTCACCAGCCCGCAGCGCTCGGCGCTGGCGCCCGAGGTGGCCACCATCCAGGAGCAGGGCATCGCAGGCTTCGACGTGACCGGCTGGTACGCCGTCATCGCGCCGGCCGGCACGCCCGCCGAAGCCACCCAGCGCCTGAGCCGCGAGATCGCCACCGCCCTGCGCCAGCCCGCGCTGCAGGCCCAGCTGGCCGCCGGCGGCTACGAACCCGTGGGCTCCACGCCCGAGGCGCTGCAGGCGCATATCGACAAGGAAATCACGCGCTGGGCCACTGTCGTCAAATCGACAGGTGCACGGGTGGATTGAAAGTCACCCCCTGAGCGGCTGCGCCGCTTCCCCCGTGTGCACGGCGCCCTCTCTCGCTTCGCGGGAGGGGGACGGCACCCTCGGTGCGGGACGGCCCTTCCTCGGTGCCCCGGAGTCGGTACACGCCAGTCTCGAGCGCCGCGCCCAATGCGATGATCATGTCCATGAACACACCCATCAAAGACCACCCGGCCAACCCCTTCGAAGGCGAGGCGCCCGGCATCCTCTTCGGCCTGCCCATGCCCATGGCCCGCGCCATGAAGCTCAGCGGTGAACGCATCGGCGAGGACCGCGCCCAGATCCGCATGGGCTTTCAACCGGACCAGGCCAACAGCCGCGGCGACGTGCACGGCGGCGCCATCGCCTCGCTGCTGGACTGCGCCCTGGCCTCGGCCTGCCGCTCGCACGACCCCACGGCCTTCGGCGTGGCCACCATCGATCTCACGCTGCACTACGTCTCGGCCGGCAGCGGCGATCTCATCGCCACCGCCCACTGCGAGCGGCGCGGCCGCTCCATCAGCTTCGCGCGCGGCGAAGTGCGCTCCGAGGACGGCACCCTGGTGGCCCTGGCCACCGGCACCTTCAAGCTGATGGCGCGCAGCCCGGCACAGGCCTGAGCGCAGAGCACACGCTGCGCCGGATGGCGCCGGACGGCACTTGCGTGCCGCCACGTCGTCAGAGCCGCTTTTCCTTGGCCTCGATCAGCTTTTGCATCAGTTCGCAGACCTGCCTGGCCTGCTCCTGCGTGATGTCGATGTTCTCGATCACCGAGCGCTTGAACTGGATGCCGTTGACTGCGCCGCTGTTCTCGATGAAGCCCAGCGTCAGGGTGCGGTTCAGGAAGTAGATGACGGCGGCGATGCCCCAGCCGATCAGCATGACCACCAGGCCTGCAAAAAAGCTCTGGGCCATCATGGACCCGCCCATGAACAGGGACAGGGCACCGATGCCCAGCGCCGTCTTCCAGGGCTTGTGATAGCCGTAGTAGGTGGAGCAAATGCCCTGCAGCGGGATCAGGCGCGACTGGGTGCCCGACAGCGAGGCGCTGCTGAACTCCAGGCGCTCGCTGCCCACGCGGATGGTGGTGGTGGGATCGATGTTGACCTTGGACAGGATCCAGGCGACCAGGCCGCCTTCGCGGCCTGTGATGGCAATGTGGTTGCCCTTGTCGTCTATGGGTTGCTCGCTGGCCTTCCAGGCCTTGATGACCAATGCACTCACGGTAATACCCTCTCTTGAATGTTTGAGAAACCACGGGCTGTCCCGTCATGGCATTGCACCACCGGGGCCGCCTGAGGAGGGGCGATTACAGCACAGGGCATGAGTGCAGCCTTGGGCAACCAGGGCCGCTGTGCGCCATCAACCGGGTTGCACCCCCGCCGCCTGCAGCAGCCGCCCCCAGACCGGAGCCTCTTGCGCCCAGGCCTTGCCGAAGCGCTGAGGGCTGTCGTCATCAACAGGGACGAAGCCGGCCGCGATGATGCGGGCCGTGCCTTCGCGGCTGGCCACGGCGCGGTTGGAGATCTCGCCCCATTGCCGCGTGAGGTCGGCCGGCAGGCCCTTGGGGCCGGCGATGGCCAGCCAGCCGGACAGTTCCATGGCCTCGTGGCGGTAGCCGGCCTCGGCAAAGGTGGGCACCTCGGGCAGCAGGGGCACGCGGCGCGTGCCGGTGACGGCCAGGGCGCGCAGCTTGCCTGCATCGATGTGGGGCTTGAGCGTGAGCAGGCTGCCCATGCCGATGGGGATGCGTCCGCCCAGCATGTCCTGCACCATCAGCGCCTCGCCCCGGTAGGCGGCATGCGCCATGCCGGCACCGGCCATGTCGCTGAGCACGGCGCAGGCCAGGTGGCCGTGCGAGCCTATGCCGTAGGAGCCATATGAGAGCTTGCCCGCGTTGGCCTGGGCCCAGGCCATGAATTCGCGCAGGTTGGTGGCGGGCACGTCGGCCGTGACCACCAGGGCGATGGGCGCCATGCACACGCGCGACAGGGGCGTGAGGTCGGTCAGCGGGTCGTAGGCGGTCTTCTTGTAGAGGTATTTGTTGGTGAGCATGGTGGAGGTGGTGCCCAGCAGCAGGGTGAGCCCGTCGGGCGCGGAGCGGACCACCATTTCGCCGCCGATCAGTCCGGCCGCGCCGGGCTTGTTGTCCACCACCACGGTCTGGCCCAGCTGCTGGGCCATGCGCTCGCCCAGGATGCGCGCAATCACATCGGTGGCGCCGCCCGCCGCAAAGGGCACGACGATGCGCACGGACCTTGTGGCAAAGCCGGCCTGCGCCAGCACGCTGGCGGGCCCTGCCGCCACGGCGCCGGCCGCCAGGGCCAGCGCCTGGCGCCGATTCAATCGGTTGTTCAGTCTGTCATTCAGTCGGTCATTCAATTGGCCGTTGAATCCGCTGTTCGATGCCGTCCCCGAGATCACTGCCATCACACGCTCCTTTGCCTGGGTGCCACCATGGACGGAGACACCGGATCAAGAAACCGCCGTCTCGAAATCAATCGAGTTGGCAAAGCGTATTCGAGGCAGATGGATTCACCATCAGGGAAATCATTGGACTGCTTGCACCAGAATCAGAAAACTCTGAGTGCAAAACGGCCTTTCAGTCTCATTTTGATCAAGATCGTGCTGCAGATCTCTGTTGCGCCCAGGCATGGCGCAGCAGCACCTGTTCGGCCTGCTTGAGCACGGGCGCATCGACCATGCGGCCGTCCAGCACGCAGACGCCGCCTCCGGCCTCGGCCAGGGCCTGGCGCAGGCGCTGCGCGTGGGCCACGGCCGCTGCATCGGGGTCGAAGACGGCGTGCAGGGGCTGGACCTGGGCCGGGTGGATGCACAGCTTGCCGCCAAAGCCCATGCGCCGCGCGCGTGCCGCGTCCTGGGCCAGCCGCTCGGGGTTGCGCGTGTCCACCGTCACGCCGTCCACGGCCGCGCCGATGCCGGCGCGGCGCGAGGCCAGGACCAGGGCCATGCGCATGGGCAGCAGCTCTTCCTCGCCCTGCTCGCAGGCCATGCCCGCATCGACCTGGAAGTCCAGGTGGCCGAAGGCCAGGCGCACCACCTGGGGCGCGGCAGCCAGGGCGTCGGCCGCGTCCAGGCCGGCCACGCTTTCGATGAGGGGCAGCACGGCTGCCCGTGCGCCTGCAGCCTGGGCCACCGCATGCAGGGTCTGGGCGCGCTCGGCCTTGGAGACCATGGCGCCGGCCACGCCCTGCTCCACCAGCTGCGCCAGCGCGCGCAGGTCATCCGCATGCCAGGGCGTGCCTTCGGCGTTGATGCGCACCAGCAGGCGGGCACGGGCCGGACCTTCCAGCGCACCCACGGCCTGGGCCAGCGCCTGGCGGGCGCCGTCCTTGTCGGCAGGGGCCACGGCGTCCTCCCAGTCGGCGATGACCATGTCGGCGCCGCTGTCCAGGGCCTTGCCCAGGCGCTCGGGCCGCGTGGCGGGGACGAAGAGAAAGGAAGTGGCCTGTCGCGCCAGATCGTGCATGCGGATGTCCTTGGGAGAGCGGTTTATTCGGCCGAGACGCCTGCGGCCTTGATGACCTTGTCCCAGCGCGCCACCTCGGCCTGCAGGTGGGTGCGCAGGCCTTCCGGCGTGGCCTTGTCGGGCGTGACCAGGTCGGAGCTGAGTTCGGCGATGCGTTTCTTGACGTTCTCGTCCTTGATGGCCACGTTCAGCGCCTTGTTGATGGCCATGACCACCTCCTTGGGCGTGCCCTTGGGCGCGTACATGCCGTGCCAGACCTTGACGTCGAAGCCCTTGAGGCCCTGCTCGTCCAGCGTGGGGATGTCGGGCAGCGAGGACAGGCGCTTGGGCGTGGTCACGCCGAAGACCTTGGCGCGCTGGCCGTCCTTGATCACGGGCACGGTCTGCGTGGTCTGGTCGCACAGCAGGTCCACCTGGCCGCCCATGAGGTCGTTCATGGCCGGGCCTGCGCCCTTGTAGGGCACGGTGGTGAGCTTGACGCCCGCCTGGTGCATGAACAGCATGCCGCACAGCTGGGAGACGGCGCCGATGCCGGCATTGGCCAGCGAGACCTTCTCCTGGTTCTTCTTCACGTAGTCCAGCAGCTCGGCAAAGTTGTTGGCCGGGAAGTCCTTGCGCGACAGCAGGGTCATGGGCACGTCCAGCACCTGGCCGATGTACTCGAAGTCCTTGAGCGGGTCATAGGGCAGCTTCTTGTACAGCGCAGGCGCCGTGGCCATGCCCATGTGGTGGATGAGGATGGTGTAGCCGTCGGCCTTGGCCTTGGCCACGCGGTTGGGCGCAATGGTGCCGCCCGCTCCCACGGTGTTTTCGACCAGCACGCTCTGGCCCAGCACCTGGCCCATGGGCACGGCCAGCAGGCGCGCCACCACATCGGTGGGGCCGCCAGCGCTGTAGGGCACGACGAGGACGACGGGCTTCTCGGGCCAGGCCGCGGCCAGGGCGCCGGTGGTCGCCCCGCCGGCGGCAAGGGCGCAGGCGGCGGCCGCTGCGTAAACGAGGCGGCGGCGGAAAGAAGTGGTGCGTTGCATGGTTTGTCTCCTGTGCACTTTGGTGGAAGCGGGAGGCGCTCTGTGGCGGCGCCTTTCCCATGGATTCGCCAGCCGGGGCCGGCGCGAAAACTCAGTCAAAAACTCAGTCAAGCAGGCGCTGCACGCGCGGCCAGTGCGCGATCTGCCACAGCCGCGCTACAGCGGCCTGGGCGGGGTCGTCCTGCAGGGCACCGCCATAGGCGATCAGTCGCAGCGCCTTGGCCGTGATCTCCTCGCGCGACAGCGTGTTGCCCGGATCGCCCTTGGGCTCTTCCACACGGCCGTGCAGCGTGCGGCCATCGGTGGTGAGCACGGTGACCTTGCCGATCCAGCGCTGCGGGTAGGCGGCATCGACCTCGGGGTCCAGCACCATGCCCACCTTCTCGCGCAGGGCCACCGTGGTGGCGGCCAGGTATTCGTTGTCGAACTCGTCCAGGCCCGCATGGCCGTGGCGCGCGGCCAGCGCCAGCACCGTGCCCATGGAGAACTTGCTCTGGTGCACCGTGCCGGGATCGACCACGGGGCCCAGCACGTCGATGGCGCCCTGGTGCACGTGGCAGGTAACCTGCGCCAGGTCGGCGGGGGCCAGGCCGTGGTCCTGCATGACCTGCAGCAGCGCGTCGGCGGCCGGGTGCGTGTGGCGGCAGGAGGCATGCCATTTGAACGAGGTCTCGGCCGTGGCCCAGCGCGTGCCGATGCCGTCCGTGAGGCGCGTGGGATCGGCGTCCGTGGACATGCCTGCCGCCAGGCCCTGCGGCCCGGTGAAGATGTCCTGCGCACCGGTGAATCCGTCCCGGGCCAGGTAAGCCGACATCAGGCCCGCAGCGGCCGCATGCGCGGTGTGCAGCTGCTTGCTGTCGGCGCCCGTGCGCAGGAACTCCCACAGCCCTGCCGACTGCGTGCCGGCCGAGCCGAAGGCATGCTGCATCTGCGCGGGCGTGAGGCCCAGCAGCCGGCCCACGGCGGCCGCGGCGGCCAGGGTGCCGGCCGTGGCCGTGGTGTGGAAGATGCGGTAGTGGCTGCGGCCCAGGAACTCGCCCACGCGGATGCCGACCTCATAGCCGGCCACGCAGGCGGCCATGAGCTCGGCGCCGCTGGCGCCGATGCTCTGTGCCACGGCCAGCGCGGGCGGGAAGACCACGGCGGCGGGGTGGAAGACCGAGCCGTTGTGCACATCGTCCTGCTCGGCCACATGCGAGGCCGCGGCATTGGCCAGGGCCGCCATCATGGGCGAGGTGGTGTCGGCACTGCCCAGGATCTCGCTAGGTCCCTGCGCCGGTCCCTGAGACAGCGCAAAGCGCGTGATGCTCTGCACGGGGCGCGCGCCCTGGCCTGCCAGCACGGAGCCGAACCAGTCCACCCAGAGGTCTTCGGCGCGCTGCTGAACGGCGGCGGGAACGTCGTCCCAGCGCAGCGAGGCAGCGAATTGGGCCAGCGGATGGATGCTCACTTGGGTGTCGTTTTTCATGGGTTGGGTCTCCGGCGCATTCTTGGGCATGCGCCCTGGTTTCAGGGGGCGGTTTTTCCCGGGGTCGGGCACAGGGCACTGATGCGCTCGGCGCTCCAGCCCAGCTCTGCCAGGATGGCGGCGCTGTGCTCGCCCACGGCGGGCACGGCCTCCATGCGGTAGTCGAAGGCGCTGTTGGCACCGGGGGGCAGCAGGGCCTGCACGGGTCCGGCCGGCGTGTCCACGCTGCACCAGCGCTGGCGTGCGGCCAGCTGGGGATGGGCCCACAGGCCGGCCATGTCGTTGACGCGCGCATTGGCAATGCCGGCCGCATCCAGCCGCTGCACGACCTGGGCGGCATCGAGCGCGTTGAACACGCCCAGGATCAGCGCGCGCAGTTCCTCGCGGTTGGCGTTGCGGCGCGCATTGCTGTCAAAGCGCGCATCCGTGGCCAGCGTGGGCTGCAGCAGCACCTGTTCGCAAAAGAGCTTCCACTCGCGTTCGTTTTGCAGGCCCAGCATCACCGTCCCCCCGTCACCGGCCTCGAAAGGCCCGTAGGGATAGATGCTGGCGTGCGAGGCGCCGGTGCGCGGCGGCGGCGGCGCGCCGTCGAAGGCGTAGTACATGGGGTAACCCATCCACTCGCCCAGCGCCTCCAGCATGGACACGTCGATGTGGCTGCCCTCGCCCGTGCGCCCGCGCAGCAGCAGGGCCGACAGGATGTTGGTGTAGGCATACATGCCGGCCGCGATGTCGGCCACCGAGATGCCGGCCTTGGACGGCACCTCGGGCGTGCCCGTGACCGAGAGAAAGCCCGCCTCGCTCTGGATCAGCAGGTCGTAGGCCTTCTTGTCGCGGTAGGGGCCGTCTGCGCCGTAGCCGCTGATGTCGCAGACGATGAGGCGCGGAAAGCGCTCGCGCAGCGCCGCATAGGACAGGCCCATGCGCGCGGCCGCGCCGGGCGCCAGGTTCTGCACCAGCACGTCGGCACCCTCCAGCAGCTGCAGCAGCGCCTGCATGGCCTCGTCCTGCTTGAGGTCCAGCGCCAGGCTCTGCTTGCTGCGGTTGATCCAGGTGAAGTGCGAGGACTGGCCCTGCACGCGCTGGTCATAGCCGCGCGCAAAGTCGCCGCTGCCGGGCCGCTCGACCTTGATCACGCGCGCGCCCAGGTCGGCCAGCTGGCGCGTGCAAAACGGTGCGGCCACCGCATGTTCCAGCGAGACGACGGTGGTGCCGTCCAGGGGCCTCAGGCGTTGCTGTGTCATGCGCGAGCCTTCAGAAAGAACGCGGGAGACCGAGGATGTGCTCGGCCACGTAGGAGTAAATGAGATTGGTCGAGATCGGCGCCACCTGGTACAGGCGCGTCTCGCGGAACTTGCGCTCCACGTCGTATTCGCAGGCAAAGCCGAAGCCGCCGTGGAACTGGATGCAGGCATTGGCCGCCTCCCAGCTGGCCTTGGCCGCCAGGTACTTGGCCATGTTGGCCTGGGCGCCCATGGCCTGGTTGGCGTCGAACATCTCGCAGGCCTTCCAGCGCATGAGGTTGGCGGCCTCGACCTCGATGAAGGCATCGGCAATGGGGAACTGCACGCCCTGGTTCTGGCCGATGGGGCGGCCGAACACGTTGCGGTCGCGCACATAGTTGGTCACGCGGTCCAGGAACCAGTAGCCGTCGCCAATGCATTCGGCCGCAATCAGCGTGCGCTCGGCATTGAGGCCGTCGAGGATGTACTTGAAGCCCTTGCCTTCCTCGCCGATCAGGTTCTCCTCGGGGATTTCCAGGTTCTCGAAGAACAGCTCGTTGGTCTCGTGGTTGACCATGTTGGGGATGGGGCGCACGGTCAGGCCGCTCTTTTGCGCCTCGGCCAGGTCCACCATGAAGATGGACATGCCCTCGCTCTTTTTCTTCACCTCGGCCAGCGGCGTGGTGCGCGCCAGCAGGATCATCCAGTCGCTGTGCTGCACGCGGCTGATCCAGACCTTCTGGCCGTTGACCACGTAGCGGCCATCCTTCTTGACGGCGCTGGTCTTGATCTTGGTGGTGTCCGTGCCCGTGGTGGGCTCGGTCACGCCCATGGACTGCAGGCGCCATTCGCCCGAGGCGATGCGCGGCAGGTACTTCTCCTTTTGCGCCTGCGAGCCGTGGCGCAGCAGCGTGCCCATGTTGTACATCTGCCCATGGCAGGCGCCCGAGTTGCCGCCGCAGCGGTTGATCTCTTCCATGATCACGCTGGCCTCGGTCAGGCCCAGGCCCGAGCCGCCGTACTCCTGCGGTATCAGCGCGGCCAGCCAGCCGGCCTTGGTCAGCGCGTCCACGAAGGTCTCGGGATAGGCGCGCTGCTCGTCGATCTTGCGGAAATACTCGTCAGGGAACTCGGCGCACAGCGCACGGATGGCGTCGCGGATTTCGGGGAAATTGTTGGAAAGCGTGTGTTCGATCATGGTGGTCTCAAGGCTCGGTGTTCAGGGGTCTCAGGCCAGGGTGGCTTTTCCGGTCATGGTCAGCCAGCCTTCGTGGTCCTGGGCCCAGAGTTCAATGGTCTTGCCGTCTGCAGAAGGCTTGCCGTGCACGCTGAAGGCATGCAGGTCGAAGGTGGGGCGCACGGCCTTGAACTCGAAGGACAGCACGCGCGCCTGGGGCAGCTCGCGGCGCAGCAGGTCCAGCAGCAGCGTGGCGATCAGCGGGCCGTGCACGATCAGGCCCGGATAGCCTTCGACGCCCGTGACGTAGCGGCGGTCGTAGTGAATGCGGTGGCCGTTGAAGGTCAGGGCCGAGTAGCGGAACAGCAGCACGTCGTCGGGAACGATGGTGCGCGACCAGGTTTGCTGGCCGTCCAGCGGCGGCTTCTGCGGCGTGGGCGCGGGATCGCCGGGCTGGGCAGCGGCGCGGTAGACGATGTCGTGCTCCTCGGTCAGCGCCAAACCCTGGTCATTGCTGTAGGCATGCTCGACCAGCACGAACAGCAGCTCGCCCGAGCGGCCGCTCTTGTGGCTGACCGAGCCGATGGTGGAGCGGCGCTGCACCTTCTGGCCCACCTGCAGCGCGTTGCCTGCCTCCCAGCGCAGGCGCCCGCCGGCCCACATGCGGCGCGGCAGCGGCACGGGCGGCAGAAAGCCGCCACGGCGCGGGTGGCCGTCGGGGCCGAGCTCGCTTTGGCGTGCATGGGGCAGGAAGTACATCCAGTGCCACAGCGGCGGCAGCGCCGTGCCGTCGGCGGGCTCAGGGTCTTCCCGGTCCAGCGTGGCCGACAGCGCGGCCACGGGCGCGGCCGTGATGCTGTCTGCCAGGGTTTCGCTGCGGCCCTGCCAGGACTGAAGATGCGCCAGCGCGGCGGCGTCGAGGGTGTCGGTAGCTTGCTTGTCTGTCATGGCCGCCATGGTCGGTGCAAGCGCGGCGGCCCGCAATCCGCGTTTTCTTAAGCAAGCCTTTGGCCGCGCTGAAGGCTGGGCCGGCGCGGCCTGTCCGCCGCGCTGCTTTCATTCCCGCGAAGTCCGCCCTTGTGATTGGCGAATGGCGCGGTGCGGCGTTTGCCGGCATCCTTGGTCCCGACTTCTTTCCAACGAACACTGAACGGGGACGACAGGCCATGGCGCAGAAAATGATGCAGGACAAGGTAGTGGTGGTGACGGGTGCCGGCGGCGGCATCGGGCGCGACATGGCGCTGGCCATGGCGGCCGAGGGCGCCAAGGTGGTGGTCAACGACATCGGCACCTCCACCACGGGCGAGGGCACGGACGCCGGCCCGGCGCAGAAGGTGGTCGATGAGATCAAGGCCGCAGGCGGCCAGGCCGTGGCCAACACCGACAGCGTGGCCGAGGCCGCCAGCGCGGCCCGCATCGTGCAGTGCGCCGTGGACAGCTTCGGCCGCATCGACGGCGTGGTCAACAACGCCGGCATCCTGCGCGACCGGTTCTTCCACAAGATGAGCCTGGACGAGTGGGACGCCGTCATCAAGGTCCACCTGTACGGCAGCTACTACATGAGCCGCGCGGCCGCCAACCATTTCAAGGAGCAGGAAAGCGGCGCCTTCGTGCACATGACCTCGACCTCGGGCCTGATCGGCAACCTGGGCCAGGCCAACTACAGCGCGGCCAAGCTGGGGCTGACGGCCCTGTCCAAGTCCATTGCGCTGGACATGCAGAAGTTCAACGTGCGCTCCAACTGCATCGCGCCGTTCGCCTGGAGCCGCATGATCGGCTCCATCCCCACCGACACGCCCGAGCAGCAGGCGCGCGTGGCCAAGATCCAGCAGATGACGCCCAACAAGATCGCCCCGCTGGCCGTCTACCTGCTGTCCGACGCGGCCCGCGACGTGAACGCCCAGGTCTTCGCCGTGCGCAACAACGAGATCTTCGTCATGAGCCAGCCGCGCCCGCTGCGCTCGGTGCACCGCAGCGAGGGCTGGTCGCCCCAGTTCATTGCCGAGCACGGCATGCCTGCGCTCAAGGCATCGTTCGTCCCCCTGGACCGCTCGGCAGATGTCTTCAGCTGGGACCCTGTTTGAACGACACCCCCTGAGGCGCTACGCGCCTTCCCCCTCTCTACTCGCTTCGCGAGGGAGGGGGACGACACCCTCGGTGCGGGGCGGCCCTTCCTCGGTGTCCCTGAGTCGGGCCGCGCCAGTTGCGAGGGTTGAAGCGCGCCAGCGCAATCAAACACTGAGAGGAACCGTGATGGCCATCAGCTATCAGCACCTGAAACAGCGCCCCTTCGAGCCCGTGCGCCAGCACTATGGCGAACGCGACACCATGCTCTATGCGTTGAGCCTGGGCCTGGGCAGCGATCCGCTGTCGGATGCGGCCCTGCCCTTTTTCTACGAAGGGGCGCCGGGCGGGCTGCGCGCCCTGCCCTCGCAGGCCGTGGTGCTGGGCTACCCGGGCTTCTGGGCGCGCGAGGCCGATACGGGCATCGATTGGGTGAAGCTGCTGCATGGCGAGCAGCGCATGCGGCTGCACCGCCCGCTGCCGGCCAGCGCCGACGTGGTGGGCCACAACCGCATCACGCACCTGACGGACAAGGGCGAAGGCAAGGGCGCCATCATGGTCACCGAGCGGCGCCTGGAGACCACTGGCGGCGAGCTGCTGGCCACCGTGCAGCAGGTCAGCTTTCTGCGCGGCGATGGCGGCTACAGCCTGCTGGACGGCGGCCAGCCCAGCGACGCGCCCCTGGCGCCGCTGCGCCCCACGCCGGAGGACCGCGCGCCCGACTTCACCGACACCCAGGCCATACGCCCCGAGGCCGCGCTGCTGTACCGCCTGATGGGCGACTACAACCCGCTGCATGCCGACCCGGCCGTGGCGCGCAAGGCCGGCTTCGAGCGGCCCATCCTGCATGGCCTGGCCAGCTACGGCCTGGTGGCCCATGCCGTGCTGCGCCAATGCGGCGACCGCAACCCCGCGCGCCTGAAGGCGCTGGATGTGCGCTTCACCGCGCCCGTCTATCCTGGCGAAACCCTGGTCACCGAGATCTGGCGCACGCCCGACCAGCCCTGCCAGCTGCAACTGCGCGCCCGCGTGCTCGAACGTGACAAGGTCGTTCTGAGCCACGGCTACGCCGAACTCGCTTGAATGGATCACCCCCTGAGTCGCTGTGCGCCTTCCCCCTCTCTCGCTTCGCGGCAGGGGGACGACACCCTCGCTGCGGGGCGGCGCGGCCGGCCCAGGCCCTTGCTCGGTGTCCCTGGCTTGGGACGTGCCGATTTGGACGCCTCGTCAAAGGTGCGCATAGGAGCAAGCAAGACATTCCAGCTTTTGATCTCAAAGAATCCAACCTCGGCACCATGACTACATCACCTGAAACCTCCCCCGTATTGACCTCCGTCCAGGACGGCATAGGCACGATCACGCTGAACCGGCCCGAGGCCCGCAACGCGCTCAACCAGGCCATGCGCCCGGCCCTGGCCGCCGCCGTGGCGCAGATGCGCGATGACGCGCAGGTGCACACCGTCATCCTCACGGGCGCGGGCGGTGCCTTCTGCTCGGGCGGCGACATCAGCCAGATGATGGATGCCAGCCAGGCCGGCCTGCCCTGGCGCCAGCGCATGCGCAGCCTGCACCAGTGGTTTCCCGAGCTGGTCAACCTCGAAAAACCCGTGATCGCCGCCGTGGACGGCCCGGCCTTCGGTGCGGGCCTGAGCCTGGCGCTGGCCGCCGACTTCGTGCTGTGCACGCGGCGCGCGAAGTTCTGCGCCGTGTTCGGCCGCATCGGCCTGGTGCCCGACCTGGGCGCCATGCACATGCTGCCGCGCATCGTGGGCCTGCAAAAGGCCAAGGAGCTGGTCTTCACCGCGCGCACCGTGCAGGCCGAGGAAGCCAGGTCGCTGGGCATGGTCTACGAGATCGTGGAAGACGGCGAGGCCCTGCAGGCCGCCGCCTTGGCACTGGCGCGGCGCTTCGGCGAGGCATCCACAGCCGCCATCGGCATGGCCAAGACGGCCATGAACCAGGCCTTCGAGCTGGACGCACGCGCCATGGCCGAGCTGGAAGCCTATGCCCAGACGATGTGCCGCGGCTCCGACTACCACCAGGAGGCGGTGCAGCGCTTCAAGGACAAGCAGCCCACGCGCTTCGACTGGGACCGCGCGCCATGAGCGCGCTGTCGCCGGACGCCCTGCAAGAAAGGCTGCAGGCCCTGATCCGCCCCGGCGACACCCTGTGGTGGGGCCAGGCCACGGCCGAGCCGCTGACGCTCACGCGCGCCGTGGTCGCGCAGCGCCATGCACTGGCCCGGCACAGTGGCCAGGGCCGGCTGCGCGTCTTCGTGGGCATGGGCGCATCGGACACGCTGCAACCGGCGCATGCCGACGCCATCGACTTCTTCGGCTACGCGGCCGGCGGCCCCCACCGCGCGCTGGCCCAGGCGGGCGTGCTGGACATCCTGCCCAGCCACTACTCCCACCTGCCCGGCCTGATCGACGAGGGCCTGCTGCCTGCCGACGTGGTGCTGCTCCAGGTCTCGCCACCCGATGCACAAGGCCGCTACAGCCTGGGCCTGGTCCATGAATACCTGCCGGCCGCCACACGCAAGGCGCGCGTGCTGATCGGCGAAGTCAACCCCGCCATTCCGTGGACGCACGGCAGCCTGCACCTGCAGGCCGGCGACTTCGCCCTGCTGGTCGATGCCGAACACCCTCCGCTGGACCAGGCGCGCAGCGTGCCCGGCCCTGCCGAGCAGGCCATTGCCGGCCATGTGGCCGCCCTCATCGAAGACGGTGCCACGCTGCAGGTGGGCGTGGGCAACCTGCCCGAGGCCGTGCTCGCCGCGCTGCACGGCCACCGCGACCTGGGCCTGCACAGCGGCGCCGTGGGCGACGGCATTGCAGCCCTGGCCGAAGCCGGCGTGCTGACCCACGCGCGCAAGAGCCAGGACCGCGGCGTGGGCATTGGCGGCATCCTCATGGGCGGCGAATCGCTCAGGCGCTGGGCCCACCGCAACCCCGCCCTGCAACTGCGCGAGACGCGCTACACGCACGACGCCGAGGTGCTGGCCGCCAGCCACCGGCTGGCCGCCATCAATTCGGCGGTGGAAGTGGACCTCACGGGCCAGATCAATTCCGAAGTGGCGGGCGGCGTCTACGTGGGCGCCGTGGGTGGCGCCGTGGACTTTCTGCGCGGCGCGGCACGCAGCCGCGGCGGCCTGCCCATCATCGCCCTGCCCGCCACGGCCAGGGGTGCCACGCGCATCGTTGCGCGGCTGTCCGGCCCCGTCAGCACGCCGCGCAGCGATGCCGGCCTCATCGTCACCGAACACGGCGTGGCCGACCTGCGCGGCCAGACGCTGTCGCGCCGCGTGAAACGGCTGATCGACATCGCGGCACCGGAGCACCGCGCCGACCTGGAACAACAGGCACATACCCTGCTGCGCCAATGCGGCGCAGCCTTTTCCTGATCCACTGATCCACTGATTCCCAAGGAGACAACACCATGCGCAGAGCCGCCATCGTCACCCCCCTTCGCACGCCCGTGGGCACCTTCGGCGGCAGCCTGCGGCCGGTATCGGTCGAGGAGCTGGCCGCCACCACGGTGCGCGCCGTGGTCGAGAAAAGCGGCATCGACCCCGCACGCATCGACGACGTGGTCTTCGCCCAGTCCTACGCCAGCAGCGAGACGCCCTGCGTGGGCCGCTGGGCCGCGCTGCAAGCCGGCCTGCCGGTGACGGTGCCGGGCATGCAGCTGGACCGGCGCTGCGGCGGCGGCCTGCAGGCCGTGGCCACGGCGGCCATGATGGTGCAAAGCGGCGCCGCCGACGTGGTGATCGCAGGCGGCGTGGAAAGCATGAGCAACATCGAGTACTACAGCACCGACATGCGCTGGGGCGCGCGCTCGGGCAATGTGCGCTTCTACGACCGACTGGACCGCGGCCGCGAGCGCTCCCAGCCCGTGGAGCGCTTCGGCAAGATCTCGGGAATGATCGAGACCGCCGAGAACCTGGCGCGCGACTACGGCATCAGCCGCGAGGCAGCCGACGCCTATGCCGTGCGCAGCCACCAGCGCGCCGCCGCTGCCTGGGAGGCGGGCCGCTTCGCCGACGAGATCGTCCCCGTCAAGGTGCCCCAGCGCAAGGGCGACCCCGTGCTGTTCACGCGCGACGAAGGCTTTCGCGCCGACGCCACCACCGACAGCATGGGCAAGCTGCGCGTGCTCATGCCCAATGGAACGGTCACGGCCGGCAACGCCAGCCAGCAGAACGACGCCAGCGCCGCCTGCCTGATCGTGGCCGAGGACCGGCTGGCTGAACTGGGCCTCACCCCCATGGCCACCCTGGTGGGCTGGGCCGCCGCAGGCTGCGAGCCCTCGCACATGGGCATAGGCCCCGTGCCCGCCGTCAAGAAGCTGCTGGCGCGCCTGAACCTCACGCTGGACCAGATGGACCTGGTCGAACTCAACGAAGCCTTTGCCTGCCAGGTGCTGTCCGTACTCAAGGGCTGGGAGTGGAACGACCAGGGCGCCATAGACCACAAGCTCAACGTCAACGGCTCCGGCATCTCCCTGGGCCACCCCATAGGCGCCACCGGCGTGCGCATCCTGGCCACCCTACTGCACGAGCTGGAGCGCCGCAAGGGCCGCTATGGGCTGGAGACCATGTGCATCGGCGGCGGCCAGGGGATTGCGGCGGTGTTCGAGCGGGTGTGAGGTCGGGGGAGTATCCGCTGGATGCTCCCAAGGATTGGCATACTATGCCAATCCTTCTAGACTGAAGCCCTATTCACCGCAGGAGCAGACGACCATGCCGACACGCAATGTGGTGCTCAGCGACCACCAGCACGAACTTGTCGAAGAACTGGTGCAGTCAGGCCGCTATCAGAACGCCAGCGAGGTGCTGCGTGAAGGCCTTCGCTTGGTCGAGCAGCGAGAGTCCCTCGAAGCTGCCAAGCTCAAGGCCCTTCAGGAGGCGGCGCGGCAAGGCTGGACCGATATCGCCGCTGGCCGCTACATCGATCTGTCGGACAACCAACTCGACAGCTTCATCGCAAACCTGGGACAGGAAGCTTCCAGCCGCACCCAGACGAAGGCCTGATGGCGCAATACCGCCTTTCCACGGCAGCGCAAGCAGACCTTGTCGACATCCTCTCTTGGTCTCAACAGCGCTTTGGCGTGCCAGCCCGCATGCGCTATCAAGCCCTGATTGCGACTGCATTGCGCGATCTTGCTGCCCAGCCCTGCCGAGCGGGCAGCATGGAGCGGCCCGAGTTGGGAGACGGCGTGCGCTCATGGCATTTGCGTCTGAGCCGTGACCGGGCACGCACAGCCACCGGCATCGTGCGCCACCCCAGGCATTTCCTGATCTACCGAATGCATGGCGAACAACTGGTCATCGGCCGCGTGCTGCACGATGCCATGGAGCTGGAACGGCACTTGGCCTCCGACTCGCCATGGGACGAGGGTTGAAGCCAGTCACGCTCCCGCCTCAATCCGCCCGCGCCCCCGAGGCCTTCACGATCTCTTCCCACTTGCGGGCTTCGGCCTGGATGTAGCGCGCGAACTCGGCGGGCGTGGAGCCCACGGGCTCGGCGCCCAGGCGGCGGTACTGCGCGGCGATCTGGGGTTCGGCAAGCACGCGGCGGGACTCGGTCCACAGTTTCTGCACCACGTCCTGGGGCGTGTTCTTCGGTGCCCACAGTCCGTACCAGGTGCTGGTGCGAAAGCCGGGCATGCCGGCCTCTTCCATGGTGGGCACATCGGGCAGGGAGGGCGAGCGACTGGCCGAGGTGACGGCCAGCGCACGCAGCCGGCCCGAGGCGATGAAGGGCATGGCCGAGGGCATGGAGTCGAACATGAGCTGGATCTGTCCGCCCATCAGGTCGGTCAGGGCCGGCGAGCTGCCCTTGTAGGGCACATGCTGCATCTGCGCGCCGGTCTTCAAGCGGAACAGCTCGCCCGACAGGTGCTGGGACGAGGCATTGCCGGCCGAGCCGAAGTTCACCTGCCCGGGATGGGCCTTGGCCCAGGCGATCAGCTCCTGCACATTGCGCACCGGAAGCTGGCTGCCCACGACCAGCACCAGCGGGACATCGACCAGCTGCGTGACCGGCTCGAAATCGCGGAAGGCGTCATAGGGCGCGCTGGCATAGACGTAGGGATTGATGACGTGGATGGAGGCATTGACCAGCAGCGTGTAGCCGTCGGCCGGCGCCTTGGCCACCAGGGCCGCGCCGACCATGCCGCTGGCGCCGGCCTTGTTGTCCACCACCAGGGGCTGGCCCAGCGCCTCGCCCAGCCGCGTGGTGACCACGCGCCCGACCACGTCGGTAGGCCCGCCCGGTGGATAGGGCACGACGACGCGGATGGGCGCCTTGGGATAGCCCTGAGCCCCGGCGGATGGCTGCGCGCCTGCGGTTCTCCATGCGGCCAGCGCCGCCGCGGCGCCCAGCAGGGTGCGGCGGGAAAGCGCGGGGCCTGTGCGTTGCGTTGTCATACCTTGTCTCCTTGAATGGCGAGTGCGAGCTTGCCGGTCACGTTGCGGCCGTGCAGCGCATCCAGCGCAGCCGGCAGTTCATGCATGGCGAAGACCTGGCTGACCTGGGGATGGATGCATCCCCGGGCCGCCCAGTCGAGCAGCGTGGCAATGACGGGCTGCAGCTGCGCCGCGAAGGCCTGGCGTTCGTCGGCCGGCGTCCAGCCGATGTAGCGGCCGTAGAAGAAGCCGTGCAGCGTGAGGTTCTTGACCAGGGCCAGGTTCATGGGCACGGCGGGAATGGCGCCGCTGGCGAAGCCCACGCTCAGCAGCTGCGCGTTCTGCGCAGCGGCGCGCAGTGCCTGCAGCAAGAGATCGCCCCCCACGGGGTCGAAGACCAGGGAGGCGCCCCGGCCCTGCGTGGCCTGCTTGACCTGGGCGGCCAGGTCCTGCGGGGTGACTGCCTGGTGCGCGCCGCGGCGCAGCGCATCGGCGCGCTTGGCCTCGGTGCTGGCGCAGGCGATGACCTGCACGCCGGGCGTCTGCCGGGCCACTTCCACCGCCGCGGCGCCCACGCCCGAACCGGCGCCCAGCACCAGCACCACATCGCCTTCCTGCAGGCGCGCGCGCCAGTGCAGGGCCGTGTAGGCCGTGCCGTAGGACAGGGGAATGGGCAGGGCCTGCAGCCAGGGCATGCCCGCAGGCAGGCGGTAGACGGTGGATGCATGCACCACCGTTTCCTGCGCAAAGGCACCCCAGTCGGCAATGAAGGCCACGGCATCGCCGGGCTGCAGGTGCTGCACCGCGCTGCCGCATTCCAGCACGCGCCCCACGCCTTCGGTGCCGGGCACGAAGGGCAGCGGCGGGCGCCGCTGGTAGCGGCCCTCGATCAGTAGGCCCGTGGCGTGGCTGACGTTGGCGTAGGCCACGGCAATCCGCGCCTGGTGCGCGCCCAGGGGCTGGCCGGGCCGGTCCATGGACTGCAGGCTGACCACCTCGTGCGGCGCGCCGAATTGATTGCAGACCAGGGCCTGCATGCGGGAGTGCGGGGATGGGGATGCCGGGGCGCTCATGCCATTTCCTCCGCCGCGCACTGGCGCACAACCTCACTGTCTATCAGTTGATCGATCTCCTGCGGCGTGCAGCCGGCCTCGGCCAGGATCTGGCGCGTGTGCTCGCCCGTGCGCGGCGCGGCGCCAAGGGATGCACCGCAGGCTGCTGCGTCTGCCGGCCAGGGTGATGCCGCATACAGCAGCGGCCCGAACCCGGGCTGCGCCAGCGTGGCGAACGATGCGCGGTGCACGGCCTGGGGGTGCGCCACCACGTCGGCCAGCGTGCGCACGCCCGCATGCAGGGCGCCCTGCGCTGCCAGGCGCTGCTCCCAGTGGGCGCGCGGCTGCTGCGCCAGCAAGGCCTGCAGCCCGGCATGCAGCACATGGCGGTGGGCCATGCGGCCCGCATTGGTGGCAAAGCGCGCGTCCTGCAGCCAGTGCGGCAGGTCCAGCGCGCGGCACAGCCGCTCGAACTGGTCGTTGTTCAGGGCCAGCACGGTGATGAAGCCATCGGCCGTGGCGAACACGCCGTTGGGGGCGCTCACGCCTTCGGCGGGCAGGCCGCCGCGCAGCGTGTCTTCGGCCAGCACCGTGGATTGCAGGGCGCAGCAGACCTCGAACAGGTTCAGCTCCACATGGCGCCCGCGCCCGCTGCGCGCCTTGCCCAGCAGGGCCGCCGTGCAGGCCTGTGCGGCGTAGACGCCGGCTGCGATGTCGGCCAGCAGCAGACCCACGCGCTGGGGCTGGCCCTGCGCGTCGCGGTTGCTGGTCATCAAGCCCGTGTCCGCCTGCATGACGGAGTCGGTGGCGGGCCGGTCCGCATACGGCCCCGTGGGTCCGTAGCCGCTGATGGAGACGTACACCGGGTCCAGGCCGGCCGCGCGCATGCTGTCGTAGTCCACGCCCATGCGCTGCACGACCTGGGGGCGGAAGTTCTGCACCACGATGTCGGCCTCGCGCGCCAGCCGCAGCAGCAGCGCGCGCCCCTGGGCCTGGCGCGCATCGACGGCAATGCTGCGCTTGCCCGCGTTGTAGGTGGCCGACAGGCTGCTGTGCCCATCGCGCGAGATGCCCACGTGGCGCGCCCAGTCGCCTTCGGGCGGATCGACCTTGATCACCTCGGCGCCCTGGCGCGACAGCAGGTGGGTGCAGTAGGGGCCGGCCACGCCCTGGCTCAGATCGAGCACACGGTAGTGCGCCAAGGGCGCCGGCGGCGCGGTTTGCAAAGCTTCTTGGTTCACGGTCTGCGGCCTTTCGCCATGGTTTCCTCCATGCTAGGGAGGCAGGGCTGGCGCCACAATCCTCGCCAGCAGGCCAGGCCTGGTGACTCCCGATCAACAATGGCCGGCCCCGGCCCTGCAAAGAATGCCGAGATGGACCTGAACCTGTGCCGCGTCTTCATCGACATCGCCGAGGCCAAGAGCCTCACGCGGGCGGCCGAGCGCGGCGGCATGACGCGCTCCAACGTCTCGCGCCGGCTGCGTGCGCTGGAGACCGAGATGGGTGCGCAGCTGCTGCGCCGCACCACGCGCAATGTGGAGCTCACCCAGGCCGGCCAGCTGCTGTACCGGCGCTGCCTGGCCATGATGGAGGAGCTGCAGCGCGCCCGCGATGC
The DNA here is from genome assembly GCF_052692095.1 of Delftia sp. NA_296.1. Classification (NCBI taxonomy): domain Bacteria; kingdom Pseudomonadati; phylum Pseudomonadota; class Betaproteobacteria; order Burkholderiales; family Comamonadaceae; genus Delftia; species Delftia sp. NA_296.1. Next base: position 120,397 of record NZ_JBQZGF010000009.1, read on the forward strand.
CATCCACCAGTTGCGCTCCACCGTGAGCGGCGAGGTGGGCGTGCGCGTGCCCACCGGCTTCGGGCATTTCTATCTCAAGCCCCTGATCCTGGGCTTTTGCCGCGAGCATCCCGACATCCGCCTGCGCCTGCTGATCAACGACCAGATGGCCGATCTCGTGGCCTCCAAGGTCGATCTGGCGGTGCAGATCACCTCCGCGCCGCTGGACGATCTGGTGGCCACGCGGCTGTGCGATGTGCGCTGGAACTTCGTGGCCACGCCCGCCTGCCTGCAGGCGCTGGAGCAGTCGCTGGGCCGGCCCCTGCGCGCGCCTGCCGACCTGCTGCGGGCCCGCCTCATCCTGCCGCTGGCCATGGGCGGCAGGCTGGCCTGGCTGACCGGCAGCGGCGACGATGGCGTCGCCGCTGCCCTCGATGTGCTGCCCTCGCTGCAATCGGGCGACTACCGCCTGCTGTACGACGCCGTGCTGGACGGCCTGGGCCTGGCCCTGTTGCCGGACTACGTGACCTCGGCCGCGCTGGCCGGCGGCACCCTGGTGGCCGTGCTGGACCAGGTGGTGTTCTCCGGCCTGGGCAATGCCATGTACCTGGTGCGCATGCCCGACCGCCAGCCCACCATGGCGGCCCGCGCCTTCCAGCAGTTCCTGCGCGAGGCCATCGTCACCGCCGCGCCCAGCTGGCAGGCGGGCGCCGAGGAGGCGGGCGCAGACCTGTCTTCCTAGGACGTCCTAACAGCCGGCAAACCCCGGCTTAGGCAAAAGCAGATTCCCAAGAAGCGCCGGCGTGCGCACCATTGCCTGCATGTCCGGCGCAGACCGGGCGCGCCGCCGTGCAGGCCACGGCAGCGCTTCATTCATTTTTTGCAGGAGACATGCACATGCCCGCCCAACACCGCCGCAAGGCCCTGGCCACCCTGGCCCATGCCCCGCTTCTGGCGTCCCTGGTGACCGCCCTAGCCACCCTGAGCGCCCTGACCGCCCTCCCCGCCGCCGCGCAGGACGCGCAGCCCGTGCGCCTCATCGTGGGCTACTCGGCCGGTGGCCCCGTGGACCAGGGCGCCCGCCTGCTCAGCGTGGCGCTGACCAAGGAGCTGGGTGCCTCGGTGGTGGTGGAGAACAAGCCCGGCGCCAACGCCACCATGGCCGGCAGCGAGGTCGTGCGCGCCAGGCCCGATGGCCTCACGCTGTGGTTCGCGGCCAGCCCCACCATCACCATCAGCCCCAACGTGATGAGCAAGATGTCCTTCGACCCGGCCCGTGACCTCACGCCCGTGGCGCCCGTGCTCAGCTACTACAACGTGCTGGTGGTCAACAACAACGAGCCCTACAAGACCACGGCCGAGCTCGTGGCCTATGCCAAGGCCCATCCGCAAAAGCTCAACTACGGCTCGGCCGGCGTGGGCGGCTCCAACCACCTGGGCGCGCTGCTGTTCGCGCGGCGCAGCGGCATCGAGATGAACCACATCCCCTACAAGGGCAACGCACCGGCCATGACCGACGTGATCGGCGGCCAGCTGAGCATGATGCTGGACATCATCAGCACCGCCAGCACCTACATCCAGAGCGGCAAGGTGCGCGCCGTGGCCGTGACCTCGCCGCAGCGCAATGCCTCGCTGCCCGATGTGCCCACCTTTGCCGAGTCCGGCATCGAAGGCCTCAAGGGCTTCGACGTGGGCGGCTGGTATGGCGTCTACGGCCCCAAGGGCATGTCGCCTGAACTCGTGGCCCGCCTGAACAAGTCCATCAACGCCGCCCTGGCCCAGCCGGAGCTGCGCAAGCGCCTCAAGGAACTGGGCTACGAAGAGTGGACCGGCGCCCCCCAGAAACTGGCCGAGCGCGGTGCCAAGGAGCGCGCGATGTGGGCCACCGTCACGCAAGGAATCGTGGTGGACTGACACCCCCTGAGTCGCTTCGCGCCTTCCCCCTGAAAGGGGGACGACACCCTCGGTGCGGGGCGGCGCGGCCGGCGTAGGCCCTTCCTCGGTGTCTCTGAGTGGGGCCGCACCATTTTGCAAAGGCCATGCCATGGCATCCATGAATCAACGAATACACCATCTGCTGGACCGCTGGCTGGCCGAAGCGCCGCAGCGTCCCTTCATCCACCTGCCCGACGGCAGCAGCCTGAGCTTTGCCGATCTGGGCGCGCTGGCGGACACGGCCGAGGCCGAGCTGCGCGCGCTGCAGGTGCGGCCCGGCGACCGCGTGCTGGTCGTGGCCGAGAACTGCCCCGAGCATGCGGCGCTGATCCTGGCCTGCAGCCGCGTGGGCGCCTGGTCCTGCGGCGTGAACGCGCGCATGGCGCCCGGCGAGATCGATGCCTTTGCGGCCAAGGCCGATGCGCGCGTGGTGTATTTCACCTCGGCCGCATCGGACAGCGCCAGCGGCCACGCGCGGCGCTTTGGCGCAGGCGACTCGGCCCTGGCCGGCATGCAGCACAGCCCCGTGCGCGCGCAGGCCGTGGCCGAATCCGGCGCGCTGCAGGACGAGGTGGCGGCGCTGATCTTCACCTCGGGCACCACGGGCACGCCCAAGGGCGTGATGGTGGGGCATGACGCGCTGACGCTGTTCGCGCGCGTCTCGGCCGCATCGCGCGGCCTGGGTCCGCAGGACCGCAGCTACGCCTTCGTGCCCATGACCCACATCTTCGGGCTGGGCACGGTGCTGCTGGCCTCGCTGCATGCGGGCGCGCAGATGGTGATGCGCCCGCAGTTCGACCCCGCCGATCTGCTGGATGCGCTGGCCCGCCACGGCATCTCGCAGCTTCAGGGGCCGCCTGCGCTGTACGCGCGCCTGCTGGCCTATCTGCAGGAGCAGGGCCTTGCCCACCCGCAGGCGCCAGCGCTGCGCTATGTCTATACCGGCGCAGGCCCGCTGGACCTGACGCTGAAAAAGCGCGTGGAGGCCGCCTTCGGCCAGGCGCTGCACCATGGCTACGGCCTGTCGGAATACGCAGGGTCGGTCCACCTCACACGGCAGGGCGAGCAGCGGCCCGACACCAGCGCGGGCTACGTGGTGGAAGGCGCGGAAGTGCGCGCCGTGGACCCGGCCACGGGCCGCAGCCTGCCGGTGGGCGAGCGCGGCGAGCTGTGGATACGCGGGCGCGGCCTGATGCACGGCTACTTCCGCGATGACCAGGCCACGGCCGCCGTGATGCGCGAGGGCGGCTGGTACGCCAGCGGCGACCTGGGCGAGCTGCATGCCGACGGCGCACTCTTCGTGGTGGGACGGCTCAAGGAAATGATCATCCGCTCGGGCTTCAACGTCTATCCGGCCGAGGTGGAACTGGCGCTCAACGAGCTGCCCGGCGTGCAGCGCAGCGCCGTGGTCGGGCGGCCCGAGGGCGATGGCAACGAGGAGGTCATCGCCTTCGTCGAGCTGCAGCCCGGCGCCACGCTGGACAGCGCCGCAGCGCGCTCCCACCTGCGCGAACGGCTGGCGCCCTACAAGCTGCCCGCCCGCATCGTGCCCCTGGCCGAGCTGCCCACCAGCCCCAACGGCAAGGTGCTCAAGCGCCTGCTGCAGGAACAGGCGCTGCGCGTTTCCTGAGCCCGGGCCGCCCAGCAGTTGCGCCGGCACCGCTGCCGGTGCAACCTTTGTCTTGCCTGCCCCTTCCCTGCCCCAAGCCCGGATGTGCGCACGCGCCACTGCCTTCCGGAGCCGGCCTCTGCAGCATGGACGCAACACCCCTACATTGCGCATCCGCAGGCCTTGCACCCCATCCTTCATGATGTAAAACTATGGCACTCAATGTTTCAATAGTTTTAACAAATTCATTATTTTTTTGCCTGCCTTGGCCTTGCCTGCAGTTACCGGATCCATCGTGAGATGCATCCCGGCGTGTCGGCCCGGATCTGCACAGGGCATGCATCCTCTCCCCCGCAACCACATGAATCAAGCCCATGAAAAGAATCCTCAGCCTGTTTCTCGGAGGTATTTTCCTGGTCGCTGCCAGCCTGGTTCATGCGGCCTGGCCAGACCGGCAGATCACGCTGGTTGTACCTTTCCCGGCAGGCGGTGGCACTGATGTCGTGGGGCGCATCATCGCCAAGGAGCTTGCACAACGCCTGCGCGTCAACGTGGTGGTGGAAAACCGCCCTGGCGCCTCGGGCAACATCGGCGCGCGCCAGGTCTCCAAGGCCAGTCCCGATGGATATACGCTGCTGATCTGCACCACGGCCCAGACCATCTCGGGCGCGCTGTACACGCAGGCCGGGTATGACGTGGCCAGCGACCTGGAAGCCATCTCCACCATCAACGACAGTCCCCTGGTGCTCATCACACGCCCGGGCCTGCAGCTGTCGTCGGTGCAGGAGCTGATCGAGCTGGCGCGGCGCAGCCCCGTCAAGCTGACCTATGCCACGCCGGGCTATGGCAGCGCGGGCCACATGGCGGCCGAGGCCCTGAGCCTGGCCGCCGACATACGCATGCTGCACATCCCCTACCAGGGCGCCGCGCCCATGATGGCCGACCTGGTCAGCGGCCAGGTCGATATCGCCTTCGACCTGCTGATCACGGCCAAGCAGTATGTGAACCAGGGCAAGGTCAATCGCGTGGGCGTGGCCACGCGCGAGCGCTCGCCCCTCATGCCCGACTGGCAGACGCTCAGCGAGCAAAGCCCGGCCCGGCTCGGCAATTTCAACGAGACCGCATGGAATGTGCTCATGGCACCCAAGGGCACGCCGGCCGCGATAGTGAACGCCATCAATGCACAGATGAAAAATATCCTGGCCGATGAAAAGGTGCAGCGCAAATTCATGGAGCTTGGCAGCATTCCCCTTTGGAAATCCGTGGGCGGCACCAAGGCATTCGTATCCGACGACGCCAGAAAATGGAGAAAGGTGGTCAGTGATGCCGGCATCGCGAAAATCTGAAATACCCCCTTCGCCGCAGAAACTGGCAGGGCCCGATGTCAATGCGCTGCACGAATTGCTCAATGCGCTGAAAAAGCACGGCATCGACATCCCCTTCGAGCGGCTGGGACCCATCCTGGCGGAGCACCAGTTGCTGATGGAGCACCGCGGCCTCGTCAACGAACTGGCGCATGAGGCGGGTCCCTCGCACATCCACACCACCATTTCCCGTCAGAGCAACCATGCGCGGCAGTCCTGAACTTTCCATACGGCAGATGGCCAGCGCGCTGCGCGCCGGCAAGACCACCTCAGAGATGCTGACCCGGGCGGCGCTGGGACGCATCCGCGCCATGGACATCGACATCCATGCCTTCACCAATCTCGATGCCAGCGGTGCCATGGAGGCTGCGCGCAGCGCAGACATGGCGCGCGCCGAAAGCGCCGACCTGCCGCTACTCCATGGCATTCCCGTGGCCATCAAGGACGTCTACGACGTGGCCGGCCTGCCGACCACCTGCCAGTCCTGGCTGAGCCTGGACTATGTGCCCGAGGAAGACTGCACGCCGGTGCGGCGCCTGCGCGATGCCGGTGCCATCATCCTGGGCAAGCTGGCCACGCACGAGTTCGCCATCGGCGCGCCCAGCCCCGACCTGCCGTTTCCCGCGGCCCGCAATCCCTGGGACCTGGCCCATATCCCGGGCGGATCGTCGTCGGGCTCGGGCGCCGCCATTGCGGCAGGCTTCACGCGGCTGGCCCTGGGCACCTGCACGGGCGGCTCCATCCTCATACCGGCCGCCTGGTGCGGCGCCGTGGGGCTGAAACCCACCTACGGCCGCGTCTCCAAGCACGGCGTGTTTCCGCTGGCCTGGACGCTGGACCACTGCGGCCCGCTGTCGCGCAGCGTGGAGGATGCGGCCATTGCGCTGCAGGTGCTGGCCGGGCACGACCCGCTGGACCCGGCCAGCTCCACCGAACCCGTGGACGACTACTGCACGGGGCTTGAGCAGGGCGTGAAGGGCCTGACCATCGGCGTGCCGCAGGACCACTTCCAGTCGTCGCCCCAGGCGTCGCCCACGTTCCTTTCGGCCTTCGATCGCACGGCCGCGCTGCTGGCCGAGGCCGGCGCCCGCCCCATCCACGTGAGCCTGCCCCACAGCCAGCAGTTCCTGGCGGCCGGCCGCGTCATCCTCAGTGCCGAGATGTTCACCATCCATGCGCAGGACCTGCGCTCGCGCCCGCTGGACTATGGCGAGCTCACGGCGGCGCGGCTGCTGCTGGGCGCCACCGTGTCCTCGGAGGACTACCTGAACGCCCTGCGCGTGCGCCGCATGCTGGCGGCCCGCGTGGACGCGGCCCTGGACCGCTGCGACGTGCTGCTGACCGCCATCACCCTGGATACGGCGCCGCGCTTCGATCCCATGCCGCATTTCCGCCACTGGCCGGTGCAGACCCATGCCTTCAACGTGACCGGGCACCCGGCCATCAGCGTGCCGGTGGGCCTGTCGCCGCAAGGCCTGCCGCTGGCCGTGCAGGTGGTGGGACGCTACTTCGACGAGGCCCGCCTCCTGCAGGTGGCCCGGGCCATCGAGCGGCTGACCGGCTGGGAAAACCAGCTGCTGCCCGACGGCACCTGACCGCCGTGCTTGGCTTGGACACAGCCGCAGCAGCAGCCCCGGTCCTCGCTATCAGCCTGACCTCAGGCCTCCATGCGGATGATCTGGCGTATGGCCTCGCCACGCGCCAGGCGGTCGAAGCCCTCGTTGATCTGGTCCAGCGTCAGGTGGCCGGTGACCAGGCGGTCCACCGGCAGCCTGCCGGCCGCATGCAGGGCCAGGTAGCGGTCGATGTCGCGGCGCGGCACGCAGCTGCCCATGTAGCAGCCCTTGAGCGTGCGCTCCTCTGCCACCAGGTGCCAGATAGGGCGCGGCTGCGCCCGTTCTCGTGAGTACGGCGGCGCGTGTCTTCATGATGTCTTCACCAGCTTGCAGCTGCTCTTGGACAGCGGGCGGAAGGCCTCGTCACCGGGAATGGTGGAGAGCACCTTGTAGTAGTCCCAGGGGTATCTGGATTCCTCGGGCTTCTTGATCTGCACCAGGTACATGTCGTGCACCATGCGGCCGTCCCCGCGCACCCTGCCGTTCTGGGCGAAGAAGTCCTCGATGGGCCTGCGGCGCCGCCGTCCACAGCATGCCGGCGCCCAGCGCGCAGCCGGCAGCGCGCGCCTTGGTCAAGCCGCCTCGCATCAAGCCTTTCCGCATATCCGTCTCCTTGTCTCGGGGTTGTTTTTCTGGATACCGAAGGCAAGCCTAAGCAGGCCATAGCGGCCCGCCTATGCGCGATTGCGAAAGGCGGGGTTGCAGCGCTGCGAAGCCGGGTTTGCCCCGACTCCGGCCCGCCGCCGCGCTCAGTCCGCCTGGATGCCGGCCACCTTGACCACCTGGGCCCATTTGCGCAGCTCGCTGCTCAGGCGCTCGCGCATCTGCTGCTGGGTGCCGGGGTCGGCCTCGGCGCCCGCCGTCAGCAGGCGCTGGCGCACGGCGGCATCGCGCAGCGCGGTGTTGAAGTCGGCGTTGATGCGCGCCAGCACGGCGGGCGGCGTGCGGGCCGGCGCAAACAGCGCGGCCCAGGAATAGGCCTCGTACTCGGGCAGGCCCGACTCGGCAATGGTGGGCACCTCGGGCAGCATGGCCGAACGCTGGCGGCTGGCCACGCCCAGCACCTTGATGCGGCCGGACTTGATGTGCTGCAGCGCGCTGGGCGCATCGGCAAACATCAGCTGCACCTGACCGCCCAGCAGGTCGTTCATGGCCGGCGCGCTGCCCTTGTAGGGAATGTGCTGCAGCTTGATGCCTGCATGCATGTTGAACAGCTCGCCGGCCAGGTGCGTGCCGCCGCCATTGCCCGAGGAGCCGAAGCTCAGGCCGTTGCCGGACTTGGCCAGCGCGATCAGCTCGCGCACATTGCTGGCGGGCACCGAGGGATGGGCCACCAGGAAGACCGGGAACATGGCAGCAAAGCTCACGGGCGCGAAGTCGCGCTCTATGTCGTAGGTCATCTTCGGCTGCAGCGCCGGGTTCACCGCATGGTGGATGGAGCCCACGAACAGCGTGTAGCCGTCGGCAGGCTCCTTGGCCGCAAGGGCCGCACCCACCATGCCGCCGGCGCCCGCGCGGTTGTCCACCAGGTTGGGCTGCTGCCAGATCTCGCCCAGCTTCTGGGTGAAGGCGCGCGCCGTGGTGTCCACGGGACCGCCGGGCGGAAAGGGCACGATGAAGCGCACGGGCCGCGTGGGCCAGGCATCGGCCGCATGGGCCACCCGGGCTGCGGGAAACAGGCTGCTGGCAGCCAGCGCGCCACCGGCGGACAGCAGGCGGCGGCGCTGCGACGAAAAGGAAGACGGGCAAGAGGATGGGAAGGAAGACGGGGGCATGGCGAAACTCCGGGCAACGGGCGGCGGCTTGCCGCGCGGCCCATTCTGGGCAAGCCGGCCTGCGCCGTGTTTCGCGAATGTGGAAGGCGCGCTTCCAGGGCTCCCAAGCGGTGGAAACCCTGGGAAGCGGTCCACTCCGATGCAGCCTAGTGGCTGATCATCCAGGGCCGCCGCGAGGGCGCGGACTTTGCGCCGTTGGGCGCCGTCACCGTGGCGCTGCGCCGCCCCGATCCGCAGCAGCCGCAGCCTGCCGGGTGCTTGAAGCGCGCATAGCCATGGTCATAGTCGCGCGAGCTGGCGGGCTCGTGGCGCGCGCGCTCGTTGGTGTCCATGGCGCGGCGCGTGCCGTCGGCCATCAGCGCCAGCCGGGGCGCGGCGGCCAGCACGCGCGCAGCAGCCGTGCCGCAGCCGGGGCAGGCCACGGGCTCGTCGCGCAGGCGCAGCGGCCGCAGGGCCTCGAAGCCGCCGCATTGCACGCAGTCATAGTCGTAGGTGGGCATGGGCGGACTCCTTGGCGTCAGCGCAGGTCGGGGGACAGGGGCATGTCGATGCTGCCGTCGAACTGGACGACCGGCCCCGCCGCGTTGGGGTTGATGTCGAAGTCGAAGATGCCCGTGGGCAGCCACAGCGTGGCGCAGGAGTTGGGCACGTCCACCACACCGCTGATATGGCCCTGCACGGGCGCCGTGCCCAGGATGGAATACGCCTGGGCGCCGCTGTAGCCGAATTTCTTCAGGTATTCGATGGCGTTCAGGCAGGCCTGGCGGTAGGCCACGTTGACATCCAGGTAGTGCTGCCTGCCGCTCTCGTCCACCGAGATGCCCTCGAAGATCAGGTAGTCGTCATAGCGCGGCGTGATGGGGCTGGGCTTGAAGATGGGGTTCTTGATGCCGTACTTGGCCATACCGCCCTTGATGAGGCTGACCTTCATGTGCACCCAGCCGGCCATCTCGATGGCGCCGCAGAAGGTGATCTCGCCATCGCCCTGGCTGAAGTGCAGGTCGCCCACGCTCAGGCCGGCGCCGTCCACATAGACGGGGAAGAACACCTTGGCGCCGCGCGAGAGGTCCTTGATGTCGCAGTTGCCGCCGTGCTCGCGTGGCGGCACGGTGCGTGCGCCTTCGGCGGCGGCCTTGTCGCGGGCCTCGCCGCGCATCTGGCCCATGTGGGCCGTGCCGGCCGACGGCGGGTTGGCCAGGCCGGGCACGCGCTCGGGGTCGGTGGCGATCAGGGCGCGCTCGCGCTCGTTCCACATCTCCAGCATGGGCCGGTCGGGCAGGCAGCCGATGAGGCCGGGATGGATGAGGCCGGGGAAGTTCACGCCCGGGATATGGCGGGAGCTGGTGAACATGCCCTTGAAGTCCCAGATCGATTTCTGGGCCGAGGGGAAATGGTCGGTCAGGAAGCCGCCGCCATTGTTTTTGGAGAAAAAGCCGTTGAAGCCCCAGAGGCTGTCGGGCTTGGCACCGATGTCCAGCAGGTCCACCACCAGCAGGTCGCCTGGCTGGGCGCCCTTCACACCCACGGGGCCGGACAGGTAGTGCACCGTGGTCAGGTCGATGTCGCGCACATCGTCGGCGCTGTCGTTGTTCTTGATGAAGCCGCCGGTCCAGTCGTAGGTCTCCAGGATGAAGTCGTCGCCGGGCTGGACCCAGCAGGCCATGGGAATGTCCGGGTGCCAGCGGTTGTGGACTCTTTCGTTGTCGGTGGGCGGGCGGTTCAGGTCCACCTTGATCAGCGTATCCGTCATGTGCAAAAACCTCCTGGGTGGGTGGGGATCGACAGCGGAGAACGGGCCGGGGTGCGGCGCGCCATTGCCGGCCTTCCTGTGGCACCACGCTGTGCCAAAGCAGCGGCGCGCCCTCGGTGCGCCGGCAGGCGGCGCAGGGCGGGTATGAAGAAAAGGCCGGGAATGCATAAACACCATAGCAGCCGTGCCCGCCGGCCCGCCTAGGCAGCAACCCTGGGTTGACAGCCGGGCGCCGGCACTGGTGAAGCCACCCTTCCAGATTGGCGAATTGAAGCGGCCCCGCGATGCGGGCATGCTGGCGGACAGCCGCTGCGCCCGCGTGCCGGGTGCAGCGCCAAGAACACCGAGAACGGAGACACCGCCCATGCACCTGAGCGCACAGACCCACTACCAGGCCGAACTCGATGCCGGCCGCTTCTGCATACAGCAGTGCCCGCAATGCACGCGCCATGTCTTCACCCCGCGCGAGCTGTGCCCGCACTGCGGCGCCAGCCCGCTGCGCTGGGTGCGCGCCAGCGGCCAGGGCACGGTCTACTCCACCAGCACCGTCGCGCGCAAGAGCGATGCCGGTGGCGACTACAACGTGGCCCTGATCGACCTGGACGAAGGCGTGCGCATGATGGGCCGCGTCGAAGGCATTGCGCCGGCCGACGTGCGCATAGGCCAGCGCGTGAGCGCCCATGTGGCGAGCAAGGACGGACGCGGCCTGGTGCTGTTCCAGCCCGCGCTCGGACAGGCGGCACAGGGATCGCAGGGAGGTGCAGCATGAACACCCGCATCCCCCAATCCACCCTGGACGCCGCCGCCGTGAACCGCCCGCTGCGCGGGCGCGTGGCCATTGCCGGCGCCGCCACCTATGGCTGCGGCGAGGCACCCGGCATGGACGACATGACCCTGCTGGTGCGCGCCGCCCATGCGGCCGTGGCCGATGCGGGCCTGACCATGCAGGACATCGACGGCCTGGCCACCTGCAGCGTCAACGCCAGCATGTGGACCATGCCGGTGATCGAGCACCTGGGCATCAACCCGACCTATGTGGACGGCACGATGATCGGCGGCAGCAGCTTCATCGCCCACCTGCTGCCCGCCATCCGCGCGCTGGAGGCAGGCCAGTGCAAGGCCGTGCTGGTGTGTTACGGCAGCGCCCAGCGCTCGGCCACCTTCGGCCGCAAGGAAGGCCAGGCGGCGCGGCGTTTCCTGGACCCGCAGCCCTACGAGTTCCCCTACGAGCCCGTGCTGCCCGTGACCGCCTATGCGCTGGCGGCCGCGCGCCACATGCACGAGTTCGGCACCACGCGCGAGCAACTGGCCGAGGTGGCCGTGGCCGCGCGTGCCTGGGCCCAGCTCAACCCCGAAGCCTTCATGCGCGACCCGCTGACCATCGAGGACGTGCTCTCGGCCCGCCCCATCGCCAGCCCCTTGAGCGTGCGCGACTGCTGCCTGGTGACGGACGGCGCGGGCGCCATCGTGCTGGTACGCGGCGACCGCGCCCGCGACCTGCCGCGCCCCCCCGTCTACGTGCTGGGCAATGCCACGGCCATCTGGAACCGCCAGATCTCCTGCATGCCCGACCTCACCACCACGGCCGCCGCGCAGTCGGGCGCCCAGGCCTTTGCCATGGCGGGGCTCACCGTTGCCGACATGGACATGGCCCAGGTCTACGACGCCTTCACCATCAACACCCTGCTGTTCCTGGAGGACCTGGGCTTTTGCGCCAAGGGCGAGGGCGGCGCCTTCGTGTCCAAGGGCGGTATCGCGCCCGGCGGGCGGCTGGCCGTCAACACCAACGGCGGCGGCCTGTCCTGCGTGCACCCGGGCATGTACGGCATCTTTGCGCTGATCGAGGCCGTGCGCCAGCTGCGCGGCGAGGCCGGCCAGCGCCAGCTGGGACGCCACCGCACGGCCGTGGTCCATGGCAATGGCGGCACGCTGTCCAGCCAATCCACGGCGGTGCTGGGAACCGCCGAAACCCTCTGAACCGCACAGGAAGCACACCGCAATGATCCGCGACCAAGAAACCCTCGAAGCCCTGCTGGACAGCGTGCGCCGCTTTGTGCGCGAGCGCCTGGTGCCCGCCGAGAACGAAGTGGCCGAGACCGACGAGATTCCCGAGTCCATCGTGCAGGAGATGCGCAACCTGGGCCTGTTCGGCATGACCATCCCCGAGCAGTTCGGCGGACTGGAGCTGACCATGGAGGAAGAGGTGCGCGTGCTCTTCGAGCTGTGCCAGACCGCGCCGGCCTTCCGCTCGGTGATCGGCACGACCGTGGGCATAGGCTCGCAGGGCATTCTCATCGACGGCACGCCCGAGCAGCAGGCGGCCTGGCTGCCCAAGCTGGCCACGGGCGAGATCATGGCCTCGTTCGCGCTGACCGAGCCCGAGGCGGGCTCGGACGCGGCCTCGCTGCGCACCACCGCCATCAGGGATGGGGACCACTACGTGGTCAACGGCAACAAGCGCTTCATCACCAATGCGCCGCATGCGGGCATGTTCACGCTGATGGCGCGCACCGACCCGGCCAACAAGGGCGCGGGCGGCGTCTCGGCCTTCATCGTCGATGCGAAGTCGCCGGGCATCAGCTTCGGCAAGAACGACGTGAAGATGGGCCAGAAGGGCGCGCACACCTGCGACGTGTTCTTCGACAACGTTCGCGTGCCGGCGGCCAACCTCATCGGCCTGAAGGAAGGCCAGGGCTTCAAGACTGCCATGAAGGTGCTGGACAAGGGCCGCATCCACATCGCGGCCGTGAGCGTGGGCGTGGCGCAGCGCATCCTGCGCGACGCGCTGAACTATGCGCTGGAGCGCAAGCAGTTCGGCCAGCCCATCTGCGAGTTCCAGCTGGTGCAGGCCATGCTGGCCGACAGCCAGGCCGAGCTGTATGCGGCCGAGTGCATGGTGATCGACGCCGCGCGCCGCCGCGACGAGGGCCGCAACGTCTCCACCGAGGCCTCGTGCTGCAAGATGTTCGCCACCGAGATGGTGGGCCGCGTGGCCGACCGGGCCGTGCAGATCCTGGGCGGCTCGGGCTACCTGGCCGAGTTCGGCATCGAGCGCTTCTACCGCGACGTGCGGCTGTTCCGCCTGTACGAAGGCACGACCCAGATCCAGCAGGTCATCATCGCGCGCAACATGGTGCGCGAGGCGCGCGCCGCATGAGCCGCATGAGCGCACCGGCCCCCGACCGCAATGCCTTCATGCGGCTGATCGGCGCCTCGCAGGTGCCCGCGCCGCCCGGCAAGGTCCATGTGCGCCTGCCCCACATGCGCGAGGAACTGCTCAACCAGCTGCCCGCCGCGCACGGCGGCGTGCTCATGACGCTGCTGGACTCCGTGATGTCGCGCGCCGCGGGCGAGCTGCCCGGTGCGCCATCGCAGACCGCCGTGACGGTGGAGATGAGCAGCCGCTTCCACCGTCCGGGCAAGGGCGCGCTGCTGGCCGAAGGCTGGGTGGTGCACGCCAGCCGCAGCCTGTGCAGCTGCGCGGCGCAGTTGCTCGATGAAGACGGAAAGCTGGTGGCCACGGCCACCGGCACTTTCAAGTACTGGCTGGCACCGACGGTATGAACACCCCCTGAGCGGCTACGCCGCTTCCCCCTCTCTCGCTTCGCGGGAGGGGGACGACGCCCTCGCTGCGGGGCGGCCCTTGCTCGGCGTCTCGCGCTTGGAACACGCCAGTTGCGTAGGCCGTGCGCAAGCACTGAATAGTTGAGTCCAAGCTACTCCAGCGTGAGCCGGCCCTGTGCGTCGGCCACCAGCAGCTCCACCAGCTCCTGGGCGAAGGACGGCAGGGCCTCCAGGCTGCGCACGCAGATCTGCATCTCGCGCACCGACCAGGCATCGGACAGCGGCACGATGGCGATGTCCATGGAATGCGCATGGCGGCTGGCGGCCGACTCGGGCAGCACGCCCACGCCCACGCCGGACTCGATCATGCGGCAGGCCGTCTCGAAGTTGCCCACCTGGATGCGCTGCTTGATGGGCCGGTGCAGCTGGTCGCTGGCCTGGCGCAGGAAGGCGTGGATGGCACTGGATTCGTGCAGGCCCACATGGTCCAGGTCCAGTGTGTCGGCAAAGGCCATCTGCATCTCGCCATCGAGCGCATGGCCGCGCGGCACCACCAGCACCAGGCGGTCGCGGCGGTAGGGCAGGGTCTCCAGGTTCTCGGTGCGCACCAGGCCGGCGACGATGCCGATGTCGGTCTGCCCCTCGGTCACGGCACGCACGATGTCATGCGACAGGCGCTCGCGCAGGTCGATGTTCACGTCGGGATTGCGGCGCAGGTAGTGGCGCAGCACGGGCGGCAGGAACTCGCCCAGCGAGGTGGTGTTGGCAAACACCCGCACATGGCCCTTGATGCCACGCACGTACTCCTGCATGTCGCCGCGCAGGTGCTCGATCTGGCCCAGCACCATGCGCGCATGGGTGACGAAGGCCTGGCCCGGCGGCGTCAGCGTCACGCCCTGGCTGGTGCGGTACAGCAGCTTGGTGCCGATGCTCTCCTCCAGGTTCTTGATGCGGGTGCTGGCCGCCGGCAGGGAGATGAAGGAAAGTTCCGCGCCACGCGTCATGCTGTTGGCGTCGGCGATGTGCACCATAAGGCGCAGATCCACAAGATCGAAATGCATGGCCATCCGGCATTGTAGAAAGCTGCAGGCTGCGGCACTGAGCCGCGCGCGTCAGTACAAACCGCAGTGCCGGCCCGTGCGCGAACGCGCGCTTTCACAAATGCGAAGCCGCAGCAGGCCCGCGCGCCGTAGCATGGGCTCATCTGCCCGGGATAGCCGCCTCAGCCCATGAACCACACAGAAACCCCCTCCCCCAGCCCCATCCACAACACGGCCACCCAGACCGCAGGAGCGCTGGGCCATCTGCGCGTGCTCGACCTCTCGCGCGTGCTGGCCGGCCCCTGGTGCACCCAGAACCTGGCCGACATGGGGGCCGACGTGATCAAGATCGAAAAGCCCGGCGAGGGCGACGACACGCGCCACTGGGGCCCGCCCTTCTTTCCCGATGCGCAAGGCAATCCCTCGGACAACGCCGTGTACTTCGCGGCCTGCAACCGCAACAAGCGATCGGTCACCGTGGACATGGCCACGGCCGAGGGCCAGCAGCTGATCCGCGAGCTGGCCATGCAAAGCGATGTGGTGGTGGAGAACTTCAAGACCGGAGGCCTCAAGCGCTACGGCCTGGACTACGCCTCGCTGAGCGCGCTGAACCCGCGCCTGATCTACTGCTCGGTCACGGGCTTCGGCCAGACCGGGCCCTATGCGCCGCGCGCCGGCTACGACCTGCTGGTGCAGGCCATGAGCGGCCTCATGAGCATCACGGGCCGCGCCGACAGCGAGCCCGGCGGCGGCCCGCTGCGCGTGGGCGTGGCCGTGATCGACCTGTTCACAGGCATGTATGCGACCACCGCCATCCTGGGCGCCGTGGAGGCGCGCCACCACACAGGGCGGGGCCAGCACATCGACATGGCCTTGCTGGACGTGGCCATGGCCGTGCTGGCCAACCAGGGCGCGGGCTTCCTGAACACCGGCCATGTGCCGGGCCGCCAGGGCAACACCCACCCCAGCGTCGTGCCCTACCAGGACTTCCCCACGGCCGACGGCCGCATGCTGCTGGCCATCGGCAACGACGGCCAGTTCGCGCGCTTTTGCGGGGCGGCCGGCGTGGACTGGGCGCGCGACGAGCGCTTTGCCACCAATGCCGGCCGCGTCATCCACCGCGACGCGCTGATCCCGCTGATGGCCGAACTCACGCGCGGCCGGCCCACGGCCGAGTGGATCGTGCTGCTGGAGGACAAGGCCGTGCCCTGCGGCCCCATCAACCACATCGGCCAGGCCTTCGACGATGCGCAGGTGCGCGCGCGCGGCCTGCGCGTGGAGCAGGAGCGCTATCCGGGCGCCACGCCGCCTGCGGGCGAGACCATCAACCGCGTGGTGACCACGGCCAGCCCGCTGCGCCTGTCGGACACGCCCACCACGCTGCGCCATGCACCGCCCGCCCTGGGCCAGCACACGGACGAAGTGCTGCGCGAGCGCCTGGGCCTGGATGCGCAGCAGCTGCAGGCCCTGCGCGGCAAGGGCGTGGTCTGAGCGACTGGCGACAGACGCCCGTCGCCTTGATGCGCTGAAGTTTCCGATGCCTTGAAACCGGCCATCCGCAGACGCGGATGGCTTGGCTGCGGGCCTGCAAACGGCTTTTAGGACACGTCCTATCCAAAATCAGATGGCGGGCATCCTCATCCTCAGACGGTGCGGAAATAATCCCCACCACAGATGCAGATAGCCACTTTTTCCCTGTCCGAAGTCCCTAGGACAACTACCCGCAATGCCCGCCCCCAGCGCGCGGCAGCAGCCGCCGAACGCCTGGCTGCAGCGGGTATCCGCGTGCCAAACGGTGCAGGCGGATGGTTCGCAATCCTCTGCATCTTCCCCGCTGCTGCGGCATGCCCGCGAAGCGCCCGCCGCAGCGCAGGCGCACGGACAGGGCCTGCGCCATGAGGCCCCGCATCAAGGGCCGCATCTGCCGGACCTCGGGCTGGTTCCCACCCTGAGCGGGCACTGCGGCCCTCGTTTTCTCTTTCGCTGATACCCGTTCCACCTTGCTCTGCACGGCAGGCAAGGTGCGCCCTGCTGCACGCCTTTTTCCCCCTTGCCGCTCAAGGGACACGCCTACAGGACTTCGCCATGCAAGCCTTTCGCAATCTCAAGATCTCCTCCAAGCTGCTGCTGGCCTTCGTGGCCGTCCTGGCGCTGACCACCTTCGTGGGCCTCTATGCCGTGCTGCAGCTCAGCCGGATCAACCAGGCGTCCATCGATATCGCGACGCGCTGGATGCCTTCATCACGCATGTTGCTCGACATCCGCGCCACCACGGCCCGCTACCGCGTCAACGAGCTGCAGTACCTGATATCCACCAGCGAGCAGGACATCGGTGCCTTCGACAGGATCATGGGCGAGCTGTGGAAGAAGACCCAGACCAGCTACGACAACTACGCCAGCTTCATCAGCTCCGCGCCGGAGAAGGCCGCCTACGACGAACTGGGCCGGCTGCGCAACGAGTACGCCAAGGAGCACGCCATGGTCATGGCCCTGGCGCGCAATGGCCGCAAGGACGAAGCCCTGGTGCTGGCCCAGGGCGAATCGCTGGAGCTGAGCCGACGCCTGTATGACCAGATCGACCGCATGGTGCAGATCGACCACGAAGGCGGACAACAGGCCAACGACCATGCCAATGCCCTCTACCGCAGCGCACGCATCTGGGTGGTCGGCCTGCTGGGAGCCAGCATTTTGCTGGGGCTGGCCCTGGCGCTCACGCTGGCGCGCATCGTGGCGCGTCCGCTGAACGAGGCCCTGGGCGTGGCCCAGGCCGTGGCCGAAGGCGACCTGACGCGCCGCATCCAGGCCACCACCACCGACGAAACAGGCCAGCTGCTGCACGCACTGCACCGCATGGACCAGAGCCTCATCCACATCGTCCGGCAGGTGCGCAGTGGCACGGACTCGATCGCCACGGCCTCCAGCCAGATCGCCTCGGGCAACAACGATCTTTCGGTGCGCACCGAGCACCAGGCCAGCTCGCTGGAAGAAACCGCTGCCTCCATGGAGCAGCTCACCGTCACGGTGCGTCAGAACACCGACAACGCGCGCCAGGCCAACCAGCTGGCGGCCTCGGCCTCGGCCGTCGCCCAGCAAGGCGGCGAGGTGGTCTCCCAGGTGGTGGACACCATGGGCGCCATCCATGCCTCCTCGCGCAAGATCGCCGACATCATCGGCGTGATCGACGCCATCGCCTTTCAGACCAACATCCTCGCGCTCAACGCGGCCGTGGAAGCCGCGCGTGCCGGCGAGCAGGGCCGGGGCTTTGCCGTCGTTGCAGCCGAAGTGCGCGCCCTGGCGCGGCGCTGCGCCGATGCGGCCAAGGAGATCAAGCTCCTCATCGAGGACTCCAATGGCAAGGTCAGCACCGGATCGGCCCTGGTGGCGCAGGCCGGGCAGACCATGCAGAACATCGTCAGCAGCGTGCGCAACGTGACCGACATCATGGGAGAGATCACGGCCGCCAGCGTCGAGCAGACGGCGGGCCTGGAGCAGATCAACCAGGCCATCTCGCAGATGGACCAGGTCACCCAGCAAAACGCCGCCCTGGTCGAGGAAGCCGCCGCCGCCGCCCAGTCCCTGCAGGAGCAGGCCTATGGCCTGCAGCAGGCCGTGAGCGTCTTCAAGCTGGAGCAAGGCCTGGAACTCACCGCCCTGCCCGCAACCCCTCAGCCCATGCCGGCTCCAGGCCTGGCCAGGATCACCAGCGCTGCCCAGTCAGGCCGCTGGGAAGCGCATTGATCAGAAGGAATGGGCCATGCCCACGCCGAAAGCGGTGCGCGAGCTCTGGTTCTCGTAGCGCTGGTGTCCCAGGCTGGTGTAGAGCATGGTGCGCTTGGACAGCGCGTACTCGGCGCCCAGCGACAGCATGTTGTTGGTATCGCGGTCCAGGCGCTGGCGTGCATAGCTGGCCTTGAGCGTGGTCGCCCCGATGCCGTAGGTGGCGCCCAGCGAGACCATGCGCGACTTGTCGGGCCCCGTGCCGGGCGTGCCCGACTTGCTGCGGTCATAGGCCAGCATCACCGCTGCCGTGCCGATGCGGTACTTGCCGCCCATGTACAGGTCGGTGTCGCCGCTGCCGTTGCGCTCGTGCGCCAGCATGGCCGCCACCGCGCCCTGGTCGTAGTTGACCGACACCGAACGCGCACGGCCCTGGCGGCCCGGCGCCTCGGTGCGCTCGGGCGAGGCGCTCAGGTGCAGCGAAAATCCGCCGAACTTGGGCGAGTCGTAGAACACGCCGTTGGACATGCGGCCGTACTCGGGCGAGCCGTTGTTGCTGGCGCGGTCGGTCGGCGTCAGGTAGTGGGCCATGTGCCAGGCCGGCGAGGCGATGCGGTTGAAGTTGCCCCATGGGTCGAACTGCCACTCCTGGCTCCACATGGCGCTGAGCGCGCGGCCCAGGCGCAGATGGCCCCAGCTGCCCTGCAGGCCCACGGTGGACTCGTCATGCCAGAAGGGCTTCTTCGGATAGTCCTCGGTCAGGCCCGTGTCCAGGTCGAAGCGCGTGCTCAGCCGGAAGGTGGCCTTCAGGCCACCGCCCAGGTCCTCGAAACCGGCAATCGCCAGGTTGCTGCGCTGAATCGTGCCCAGCTTGCTGGTCTTGTCGAAATCCCGGAACACGCCAGCGTCGAGATAACCGCTGATGGTGACGTTGGAGCCTGTGGCAGATGACTGGGCAGCCACCGGCAGGGCAGCCGCAACGGCGAGAGAAGCAAGGGTCAAGCGGGAGGTACAACGCATCCTGAACGGGTTCCTGGAAATGAAAGATGGCACAACACCGGCGCGGCCCGGGGGCATGCGCAAACGGCGACGGGGGTTGCCACGACAGAGGTGGCTGGAAGGTGCGCGGCGGGCTGGTGGCTTGCAGCGACTTGGAGGCAGCCAGGATGCAGATCGCAGCATGATCGCTGCACATTCATTGCACATCCCGGCCAAAGACGTCATCCGCGCAGATGGCGAACGACAGCCGGCATTATGAAAGCTGGGGCCGGCGATGACCACGCCACCGTCAGGCCCGGTCAGTTTCGTAGCGTGGCGGCCCCGGGCCGGGGCCAGGTCGTCAGCGGCTGCGCTCGGTGCGCGACACGTCCCAGAGACGGTTCATCTCGCTGCAAAAAGGCTGGGCGCAGGGCGCGCGGCCCTCGTACTGGCAGCCTTCGGTGGTGCAGAAATGCGACTGGTGCTCGAAGGCGCGGCGCTCGCGTGGCAAGGCACCCGAGGCCTGGGCCGCCGCCATGTGCAGCCAAGGATCGTTGCGCTGCTGCAGCATCTGCTGCACCTCCTGCGCAAGCGCAGGCGACAGCGAAGCCACCGAGGCCAGGCCGGCCGGCGACGCCATGGCGCCGCCCGGCTGGCGCAGCGGCTGCAGCTCCAGCAGCAGCAGGGCGCTGGTGCGCAGCGCATCGGCGCCACGCGGCTGCACCACCACGGCCACCGGCCCCGAGGCCAGCGATTGCAGCGAGGCATCCAGCGGCAGACGCAGGCCCGGCTCCGTGGCCTGCGCGCCCGCCAAGGGCAGCGCAGCGCCCGCAGGCAGGGCCGCAGCCGCCGTGAAAGGGGCCGCACCCGGCGCGGAAGCCGATGCGGCCGCCAGCGCCATGGCCGCGCCCTGCGCCTGCGCCCAAGCCTGGGGCACCTGCAGGCTCAGCGTGAAGCCGCGCTCGCCCTGGGGCGTCAGCAGCGTGCCCTGCTGTACCCACCAGCTTTGCAGTGCGGGCAGGGTCTGGGTAGCACCGCTTGCAACACCTCCAGGCGCGCTGGCACCGGCCTGCGGCGCCAGCCCCGATCCGGCGAGCAGCGCATCCACCACCTTGGCCTTGGCCGCTGCCACGGCCAGCATCACTGCGGCAGCAGAGGGCTGCAGGGAGGCTGCGGCCTGCAGTGCAGACGAGGAAGACGCCGCCTGCGGCGCAGCGCCGGCCTGGACAGAGGCTGATGCCGCTGTCTGCGGACTCTGGGATGGCTGCGCTTGCCCTCCGGCCGCCGCTGCACCAGCTGTCGTGCCGGCGGCCAGCGCCTGCAGCAACGCGGCCGATCCGGGCTGGGCCGCGAGCAACTGCAGGGCCTGGCCCTGCTGGGTACCTACCTGGGCCAGCAAGGCCTCCAGCAGCCGGCCCAGCGCCTCGGACACGCCGCTGGCCGGCCACTGCGGCGCGGGCGCGCCAGGGCTGGACTGGACCTGGCGCGCCAGCTGGGCCACCAATTGCTCGAAGGCCTGCAGGCGCAGGCTTTGCAGCATCTCGGGCGACCAGCGCACGGCCGTGGCCGCTGGCGGCGTGACGGGAATGGAGGGTGAGGCGGATGACGCGGGTGAATCCGGCGCCACCGGCGCGCCAGCGGCCGGGCCGGAGACTGGCGCCGCCACTGGCAGCGGCAGCCCTGCGGCTGGGGACGGGACGGGCGGCAGCGGCGAACTCATGTCAGAGGCTCCGCCCGGGCCATCAGGCCGATTCCGGGTAGAACAGGCGGCGCGTGGGCGTGCTGCCCACGGCCTTGGCGATGGCGCCGATGTGGTCCGGCGTGGTGCCGCAGCAGCCGCCCACGATGTTGACCAGGCCCTCGGACGCGAATTCGTGCACCAGGCGGCTGGTGACCTCGGGCGTCTCGTCAAAGCCCGTGTCGCTCATGGGATTGGGCAGGCCGGCGTTGGGGTAGCAGCTGATGAAGGTCTCGGGCGCGGCCTTGTTCAGTTCCTGGACGTAGGGGCGCATCAGCGCCGCGCCCAGCGCGCAGTTCAGGCCGATGGACAGCGGGTTGGCATGGCGCACGCTGTGCCAGAAGGCCGTCACCGTCTGCCCGGACAGGATGCGGCCCGAGGCATCGGTCACCGTGCCGCTGATCATGATGGGCAGGCATTCGCCGCTTTGCTCGAAGGCCTCGTCCACCGCGAACAGCGCGGCCTTGGCGTTGAGCGTGTCGAAGATGGTCTCGACCAGGATGACGTCGGAGCCGCCCTCGATCAGCGCCAGCGTCTGCTCCAGGTAGGCCTGACGCAGCTGCTCGAAATTCACGTTGCGCGCCCCCGGATCGTTCACGTCGGGGCTGATGCTGGCCGTCTTGGGCGTGGGGCCCAGGGCGCCGGCCACGTAGCGCGGATGGCCGGGCGTGCTGTACTTGTCGCAGGCCGCGCGGGCCAGCTGGGCGCTCTTGAGATTCATCTCGCGCGCCAGATCGGCCATGTGGTAGTCGTCCTGCGCAATGGTGGTCGCGCCGAAGGTATTGGTCTCGATCAGGTCGGCGCCGGCGGCCAGGTACTTGTCGTGGATGTCGCGGATCACGTCGGGGCGGGTGAGCGACAGCAACTCGTTGTTGCCCTTGACGTCATGCGGGAAGTCCTTGAAGCGGTCGCCCACGCTGCCGGGGCCCGTGTAGCCCTGGCCCCGGTACTGGGCTTCGCCCAGCTTGAAGCGCTGGATCATGGTGCCCATGGCGCCGTCAAGAATGACGAGGCGCTTGGCAAGAATGGCGGGAAGCTCTTTGGCGCGGGTGTACTGGGGCAGGCTCATGGGCAGCGATTGTAGGAACTCCGGGGCGGCCGTGCCGGGCACGAGGATTCCCCCAGAAAAACTGTCTGCGCCCCAAACAAGAGGCGCGACCTATGAAACTAGCGCACCCCCACGCCAGAGACACCGAGGAAGGGCCTATGCCGGCCGCGCCGCCCCGCACCGAGGGTGTCGCCGGTTGCCCGGACGCCCCCTCCCGCGTAGCGAGAGAGGGCGCCGTGCAACGGGGGAAGCGGCGCAGCCGCTCAGGGGGTGCTAACCATTTCAGGTGCAGACAGAGACGACTTGAGCCGGCTGGCGGCTCAGGCTCACATACACATGGCCCACGCCGCTGTCGAAATATGCGGCCTCGTGGCGGCCCAGCTCCACCGATTCGCCGTTCTCGAACAGGATGCGCACCCGGCCCGAGAGCACCATCACGAACTCCTGGCCCGCATGGCGGATGGTTTCGGAGAATTCGCCAGCCTCGCGCGCATTGATCACGGCCACCAGGGGCTGCATCTTCTTGCCCGGGAAGGCGCCGCACAGCACGCTGTAGAGGTACTGGTCGGTCTCGTAGCGCTGCACGTCCTCGAAGCAGTCCTTGACCACGGTGGGCGTGTCGCCGGCCGCCTGCTGGGCGTCCCCGACCATGAACAGCCGTGTCATGTCGATGTCCAGCGCGTTGCCCAGCATGAGCACCTTCTCGTAACTCAGCGCGATCTGGCCGCGCTCGGCCTTGGAGATGGTGGACACGGCCAGCCCGCTGCTTTCGGCCACCTGCTGCAGCGTCAGGCCGCGCTCCTTGCGCGCCTTGCGCAGCTTGGCGCCCACTTCGTGCTTGCCCGCAGGCATGGCGGCGGCCGTGCGGGCGCCCGGCAGCACGGCGGCGAGGACCTGGTCTGGCGTGGGGAGAGGGCTGGACCTGGGGCTGGACCTGGGGCTGGACCTGGGGCTGGACCTGGGGCTGGACCTGGGGCTGGATCTGGTGCGGGGGCTGGGCATGAAGCGGGCGATCGGGGCTGGCGACCGCCCGATTCTAGGGTCAGGCCCGGCCGTCAGGCGCCGCGCAGGCCGGCCCCGGGCGCCTGCCTGCGGCCCATGCGCAGCCAGCCCACCAGCGCGCAGGCCATGAGGGCGAAGCCGATGTAGCCATAGACCGGGTAGACCATGCCCACCAGCGTGATGAAGCCCGCGAAGCTGCCGCCCAGGGCCAGCACGCCCGCCACGCCCGTGCCCCAGCGAAAACGCGGCGTGCCGGCCGGCAGGATGCGGGCCACGAAGGCATAGAGCATGCCCACGGCCGTGTTGAGGATCATGCCGAAGATGACCAGCGACATCAGGTGCCCCAGCCAGGGCGAGATCTGCGTGGCCAGCGACAGCATGGGCATGGACAGGCCGCCCAGCGTGTCCATGCGCCAGTACATCGCGGCCGCGATCATCAGCATCAGCAGGCCCAGCAGCAGCCCGCCCGCCACGCCGCCCCACAGCGCCACGCGGCGCGAGCTGGCCTGCCCGCCCATGATCACCAGGAAGGGCATGCCCGCCACCACGTTGTAGGAGACATAGAGCAGCGCCGCCACCAGCCAGTGGCCGGCGCCCCGGGGCTGGGAGGCGGCGGCGGCCTCCAGCGCGGCCATGTCGCCGTGGGGCGTCAGCAGCACGTAGCCGGCGACCACCACGGTCATGAACACCAGCAGCGGCGTGACGGCGCCGATGAAGGCGATCACCCGGCCCACGTCCAGGCAGACGATGAGCACCGTGGCGACGGTGGCCAGCACGCTGCCCCAGACCTCGGGCAGGCCCAGCCACTGGTGCAGCAGCGAACCCGCGCCCGCCAGCATGACCACCGTGATGGCAAACAGGAAGAAGGTGATCAGCACATCGAACACCATGCCCACATGCCGGCCCAGCAGGGCCTGCACCACTTCCTTGTGCGAGCCGGCCTGCAGGCGCTGGCCCATGGTGGAGAACGCCATGGACAGGAAGACGAAGGCCAGGGCCGCCACCAGGCAGCCCGCCAGGCCGATGGCGCCAAAGCCCGCGAAGAACTGCAATATCTCCTGCCCCGAGGCGAAGCCCGCCCCGACGATGACGCCGACGAAGGCGCCGGCAATCCTGCTCACTTCCTTGAATGCACCCATGCCTGTCTCCTTGGATTGTTGTGTGTTGCGGGGGCTGAAAAGGTGAAAAAGGGATGACGGGTCAGGCCGCGAAGCGCGCCGGACTCAGCCGCAGGGCATCGACGCCCTGCGCCAGCAGCTCGGCGGGCAGCGGCTCGCGCATCAGCAGCGCGGCCGCGGCGGCCGAGGCGCCGGCTGCCGTCTGTATGCCGTAGCCGCCCTGCCCGGCCAGCCAGAAAAATCCCTCGCGCTGCGCATCCCAGCCGATCACGAAGTCGTCGTCGGGCGCAAAGCTGCGCAGCCCGGCCCAGACATGGCGCGGCCGGCGTATGCGCAGGCGGGTCAGTGTCTCGATGCGGTCTATGCCCATGGCCACGTCCAGCTCCTCGGCCACCACGTCGTGCGGCGGCACGGGATCGGCATTGGCGGGCGAGCCCAGCAGCTGGCCTGCATCGGGCTTGAAGTAGAAGCTCTCGTCCACGCCGATCACGGCAGGCCAGCCGTGGATGTCCTCGCCCTCGGGTGCGGCAAAGGTGAAGGCCGAGCGGCGCCGGGGCTCGATGCCCAGCGGCCGCGCGCCGCACAGCCGGGCCACGGCATCGGCCCAGGCGCCTGCGGCATTGACCACGGCGCGGGCGCGGACCTGCGACCCGTCCTGCAGCACCAGGGTCCACAGGCCCTGGCCATCACCATCCACCTCACGCTCGGCGCCCGACAGTTCGGCGCCGCAGCGCAGCCGCGCACCGGCACGCGCCATGCCGCGCAGAAAGCCCTGGTGCAGTTCGGCCACGTCGATGTCCATGGCGTCCAGGTCATGCACGGCGCCCACGAGCAGGCTCTCCTGCAGGCAGGGCACCAGGGCGCAGGCCTGGCGCGCGTCGATGCGCTCGGCGCGCAGGCCGTCGCGGCGGTACATGGCCAGGGCCTCGTCCAGCTGGGGTTCCTGGCCGGCCGTTCCTATGTAGAGCACGCTGCGGGGCTGCAGCAGCGCGTGCTCGCAAAAACCTTCGGGCGGCGCGCTGTAGAAGGCGCGGCTGGCGCGTGTCAGCGCGCGTATCTGCGCGGTGCCGTAGCTTTCCATGAACATGGCGGCCGAGCGGCCCGTGGCGTGGTATCCGGGCTGCGGCTCGCGTTCCAGCACCAGCACCGAGGCGCCCGCACCGGCCAGCCGCCAGGCCACGGAGGCACCGGCCATGCCGCCACCGATCACGGCGAAATCCAGAACATGGCTTTCCATCATCCATCGCTCCATTTTTTTCCAATGAGAAAATTATCCGATAAGAAAAAAATGAGGCAAGCCCCTGGTCCTCGTGGTTTTCACCGGGTGCGCCGGACAAGAAAAAAGGGACGGCGCCTGGCCGTCCCTTGTGGCAATGCGCGCCGCACGCTCAGGCCGGCGGCAGCTTTCCGTCCCAGCCGCCGGCCAGGGCCTGGTACAGCGCCACGGCGGCGCGCAGGCCGCGCGCACGGCTGTCGGCGGCCGCGTCCTGGGCCGCATACAGGTCGCGCTGCGCATCCAGCACTTCGTACAGGCCCACGCTGCCCAGCTGGTAGCGGCGCTGCGCCAGTTGCTCGGCACGCTGGCGCTGCTCGGCGGCCTGCGCCAGGTGGGCGTCTTCGCTGCGCGTGCGCTGCAGGCGCACCAGGGCGTTCTCCGTGTCCTCCAGCGCCAGCAGCACGGTCTGCTGGTACTGGGCCAGCGCAGCCTGGGCGCCGGCCTCGCTGGCAGCGATGCGCGCCCGCACGCGGCCCACGTCGAGAAAGGACCAGTCCACGCCCAGGAACACGCTGCTGCGGGCGCTGGCGCCCTCGAACAGCGCGCCGCCATGCAACGCCGTGCTGCCCAGCAGCCCGCCCAGCGACAGGCGCGGGAACAGGTCGGCCGTGGCCACGCCGATGCGTGCCGTGGCCGCATGCAGCCGTGCCTCGGCCACAGCCACGTCCGGGCGCCGGCGCAGCAGGCCGGCCGGCGTGCCGGGGTCGATGGCCGGCGGCAGCTGCGGCAGGGCGGCAGGCACATCCAGCGCGGCAATCAGCGCCTCGGGCACCTGGCCCGTGAGCACGGCCAGCCGGTGCTGCGCCATGGCGATCTGCGCCTGCAGCGCGGGAATGCGCGAACGCGTGGCCTCCAGCTGGGCCTGGGCGCGCGCCAGGTCGAACTCGGTGCCGCTGCCGTGCGCCAGGCGCAGCTGCACCAGGCGCAGCGTGTCCTGCTGGTTGGCCGCATTGGCCTGCGCCAAGGCCAGGCGCTGCTGCCAGCCGCGCAGGTCGGCGTAGCTGCCCGCCACCTGGGCCGCAATGGCCACCTGCAGGGCCGCCAGGTCGGCCGCATCGGCGCGCAGGTCGGCATGCCGCGCCTCGATGCTGCGCCGCACGCGGCCGAACACGTCGATCTCCCAGCTGGCGGCCAATCCGGCCGTGTAGCTGCGCTGGCTGCGCGGGCCATAGAAGGCCTCGCTCTCGCTGAGCTTTTGCTGCGTGGCCCGACCCGACATCGTGACCGTGGGCAGCTGGTCGAAGCGGCTTTCGCGCAGCAGCGCCTGGGCACCGTCCAGCCGCGCCAGCGCCACCTGCAGGTCCTGGTTGTCGCCCAGCGCGCGCTCCACCAGCTGCGTCAGCTGCGGGTCCTGGAACTGGCGCCAGAAGGCGGCGTCGGGCTCGGCCTGCGGGGTGGCCGGTGCAGGCTCGGCCCGCGCGAACTGCGCTGCGGCCCGCGGCGCCGCAGGCGCCTTGAAGTCGGGGCCGACCGCGCAGCCGCCCACCAGGGCGGCGGATGCCAGCGCCAGCGCGTGGCGGCTCAGGGACTTGCGTATCTCAGGCATGTAGGGACTCCAGGGAGGCGGGCTGGGCAGGCCCGGTGGAATGCGCAGGCGCATGCCCCGTCAGCGCGCGGCCCGAAAGCCGGCGCAGCGTGACGTAGAACACCGGCGTGAGGAACAGGCCGAACAGGGTCACGCCCAGCATTCCGGAGAACACGGTCACGCCCGTGGCCGCGCGCACCTCGCTGCCCGCGCCGCCACCGATGAGCAGGGGCACGGCACCCGCGATGAAGGCGATCGAGGTCATGACGATGGGCCGCAGCCGCAGGCGGCAGGCCTGCAGCGCGGCATCGACGATGCCCACGCCGCGCAGCTCCAGCTCGCGCGCGAATTCCACGATCAGGATGGCGTTCTTGCAGGCCAGCCCCATCAGCACCACCAGTCCCACCTGCACGAAGACGTTGTTGTCGCCGCCGGCCAGCCAGACGCCGAACAGCGCCGCGCAGATGCACACGGGCACGATGAGGATCACGGCCAGCGGCAGCGTCCAGCTTTCGTAGAGCGCGGCCAGCACCAGGAAGACCAGCATCACGGCAATGGCGAAGACCACGGCTGCGGCGTTGCTCTGCTCCACCTGCTGGTAGCTCAGGTCGGTCCAGGCCAGCTCGATGCCGCGGGGCAGCGTGCGCTGCGCGATCTCCTGGAGCTTGGCCAGCACCTCGCCCGAGGACAGCACGCGCGGGTCGGAGTCGCCGATCAGATCGGCCGCCGGAAAGCCGTTGTAGCGCAGCACCGGGTCGGGGCCGAAGCTGGGCACCACGGTGACCATGGAGCCTATGGGCACCATCTCGCCGCGTGCATTGCGCGTGCGCAGACTGGCGATGTCCTCCACGGTCTGACGGTGGTCCGCGTCGGCCTGCAGCATCACGCGCCAGACGCGGCCGAAGGCGTTGAAGTCGTTGACGTAGACCGATCCCAGGTAGGCCTGCAGCGTCTGGAACAGGTCGGTCAGCGCCACGCCCTGGGCCTTGGCCTTGGTGCGGTCCACCTTGACTTCCAACTGCGGGATGTTGGACTGGTAACTGCTGACCGGGTAGGTCATGCCCGGCGTTTTGGCGATCTCGGCCTGGAAGGCCTGCAGCGCCTGCTGCAGCGCCGCGTAGCCCAGGCCCGCGCGGTCCTGCAGGAACAGCGAGTAGCCCGAGCCGTTGCCCAGGCCCTGGATGGGCGGGGGCATCAGCGCATAGGCGAAGCCGCCCTCGATCTGCGAGAACTTGGCGCCCAGCTCGGCATTGATGGCCTCGGCGCTGCGCGTGCGCTCGCCGAAGGGCTTGAGCATGATGTAGGCGCTGGTCAGGTTGGGCGTGGTGGTGGACTGCAGCGCGTTGAAGCCCGCGAAGGCGGCGACCATGTCCACGCCTTCCACGCTTTTGGCGGCATCGACCATCTGGCGCGTGACCGCATCCGTGCGGTTCAGCGAAGCCCCCTCGGGCAGCTTGGCGCCGCCGAACAGGTACAGCTTGTCCTGCAGCGGGATGAAGCCGCCCGGCACGGCCTGGAACAGCACGGCCGTGCCCGCCAGCAGCGCCGCATAGACCGCGAACACCAGGCCCCGGCGGCGCAGCGAATGCCCCACCGAGTTCTGGTAGCCGTGGGCGCTGCGGTCGAAGAAGCGGTTGAAGGGCCGGAAGAGCCAGCCCAGGCTGCGGTCCAGCCCGCGCGCCAGCGGATCGCGCGGCGCGCCGCGCGGCTGCAGCAGCTTGGCCGCCAGCGCGGGCGACAGCGTCAGCGAGTTGATGGCCGAGATCACCGTGGAGATGGCAATCGTCACGGCGAACTGCTTGTAGAACTGCCCCGTCACGCCGCTGAGAAAGGCCATGGGCACGAAGACCGCGCACAGCACCAGGGCGATGGCGATGATGGGGCCCGAGACCTCCTTCATCGCCAGGTGGGCCGCCTCCAGGGGCGTGTGCCCTTCCTCGATGTAGCGCTCCACGTTCTCCACCACGACGATGGCGTCGTCCACCACGATGCCGATGGCCAGCACCAGGCCGAACAGGGTCAGCGTGTTGATGGAGTAGCCCAGCAGGTACAGACCCGCGAAGGTGCCGACGATGGACACGGGCACGGCCAGCAGCGGAATGATGGAGGCGCGCCAGGTCTGCAGGAAGACGATGACCACCAGCACCACGAGGATGACGGCCTCGATCAGCGTGCTCTGCACCGCCTTGATGGAGTCGCGCACGAAGACCGTGGGGTCCCAGACCGTCTCGAAGGCCACGCCCTCGGGCAGGTCCTGGGAGAGCTTGTCCATGGCCGCGTAGACCTGCTCGGCCACGCCCAGCGCATTGGCGCCGGGCGACAGGAAGATGCCCACGGCCGCCATGTTCTTCTTGTCGCTCCACGAGCGCAGCGTGTAGTCGCTGGCGCCCAGCTCGATGCGCGCCACGTCGGCCAGGCGCACGACCTGGCCGTCCGCGCCGCCCTTGAGCACGATGCTGCCGAATTCCTCGGGCGTCTTCAGCCGCCCGCGCACGTTGATGGACAGCAGCTTGTCCGCGCTCTGCGGACTGGGCTGCGCGCCCAACTGCCCGGCCGAGACCTGGATGTTCTGCTCGCGGATGGCGGCAATCACCTCGGGCGCCGTGAGCTGGCGCGCGGCCACCTTGTCCGGGTCCAGCCACACGCGCATGGCGTAGTCGCCCGCGCCGTAGATGCCCACATCGCCAATGCCCGGAATGCGCGCCAGCACGTCCTTGATCTTGAGCGTGACGTAGTTGCGCAGGTACAGCGCGTCATGCTGGCCGTCCTGCGACACCAGGCCCACGTACATCAGCGGCGTGGACGACTGCTTTTGCGTGGTCACGCCGAACTGGCGCACCTCCTCGGGCAGACGGCTCTGGGCTTGGCTGACGCGGTTTTGCACGCGCACGGCGGCCGTGTCGGGGTCGACGTCGGGGCGGAAGGTGGAGACCACCTGCAGGCTGCCGTCGGACGCCGCGACCGACTTCATGTACATCAGGCCTTCGACGCCGTTGATGGCCTCCTCCAGCGGCACGGCCACCGACTCGGCGACCTCCTTGGGATTGGCGCCCGGATAGGTGGCGCGCACCACCACGCTGGGCGGCACGACCTCGGGATACTCGCCCACGGGCAGCTGCGGAATCGCGACCAGCCCCACGGCGAACAGGATGATGGAGAGCACGACCGCGAAGATCGGCCGGTCTATGAAGAATTTGGAGAAGTCCATGGTGCTTCCCGGTTCACTGCGCGGCCACGGCCGGCGCCTTGGCCACCGCCGCCTGCCCGTCGCCGGGCGCAGGCTTGGGGCTGATGGGCATGCCGGGGTAGTAGATGCGCTGCAGGCCGCCGACCACCAGGCTGTCGCCCGCCGCCAGCCCCTTGTCCACCACGCGCCGGCCATCGACCATGCGGCCCAGTTCCAGGTCACGGCGCTCGGCCTTGTTGCCCTCGCCCACCACATAGACGTACTTGCGGTCCTGGTCGGTGAGCACGGCCTTGTCGTCGATCAGCAGCGTCTGCCGCTCGCCGCCCACGCCCTGCGCGTCTTGCAGTTGCACGCGCGCGAAAAGGCCCGGCGTCAGCAGGCGGTCGGGATTGGGCAGGCGGGCGCGCATGCGCACCGTGCCCGTGCCTGCGTTGAGCTGGTTGTCGGTGAAGTCCAGGCTGCCCGCATGCGGAAAGCCTTCGTCGCCAGCCAGCCCCACACGCACGGGCCGCTGCACGCCGGGCCGCCCCTTGGTGTCCTTGGCGGCCTGCTGCTGCCGCAGGAAGCTGTGCTCATCCGCATCGAAGTAGACATACACCGGGTCCTGCGAAACCACGGTGGTCAGCACGCTCTGGTCGGCCTGGGCCAGGTTGCCCACGGTGAGCAGGGCGCGGCCCGCGCGGCCGGAGACCGGCGCGCGCACCTCGGTGAAATCCAGGTTGAGCCGGGCTGCCGCCAGCGCGGCCTCGGCGGCGCGCACCTGGGCGGCGCTCTGGGCCAGGGCGCCGGCGCGCGTATCGGCCTCCTCGCGCGAGACGGCATGCTCGGCCACCAGCTGGCGGGCGCGCTGGTCCTGGGTGCGGGCCAGCGCGGCGCCTGCGCGCGTGCGCTCCAGCTCGGCCTCGGCGCTGGCCAGGGCGGCGCGGTAGGGCCGCTGGTCGATCACGAACAGCAACTGGCCCTTCCTGACCTCCTGCCCCTCGCTGAAGGCAATGCGCTCGATATAGCCCGACACGCGCGGGCGCAGTTGGACCGACTCCACGGCATCGATGCGGCCGTTGAACTCGTCCCAGACACGCACGCTGGCCGGCACGACCTCGCTCACCAGCACCTCGGGCGCAGGCGGCGGGCCGTCGCTGGCGTGGGCATCGCCCACGGCCTGCGGGCGGCAGCCGGCAAGCAGGGCCAGCGCCGCCAGGGCGCCTCCGAACAGGGCACGCCGCAACGGCGGCGGTGGAAGAACGGGCATGGATCGACTCTCCTTGAGGGGGATGGGCAAGGCCCTGCTGCCGGGGCTGCGGCGGGGCCGGAAAAAGGGGCGGGACCGCAGGCACTGGAGGCCTTCCAGGCGGTTGCTCACAATGGGTTGCATTCTTCAAGTTCAAGTGAACTTGAAGTCAAGATCCGCGCGCAAAGACACCACGAAAATTGAGGACGGTTTGCCGGGGACATCGCTGGCCGGATCGGACAAGCGCAGCGGCAATTGACCAGGAACGACCTGAGAAGACCTGGACAGGCGCGCACAGACGGACACACGCGCGTTGCCGCACCTGCAGGACGCCACCACTACACTGCAAGGCCATCTGACCCAGGGTGGCGGCCAGGCATTGCCAGGAACCGCCAGGTACCGCCAAAAAACGCCGACGAACGCCGACGAACGCCGACACCCTCCATGGAAAAGCACTGGATGCCTGCCGCATGAATCTGCTTGCTCACGCCACACTGTCCCGGCCACAGGGACGCAACGAACGCATCAGCACCGTGAGGGTGCTGGCCCTGGAGATGCCGGGCGGCGACACCACGGCCACCGCAGCGCGCCATGTCGTGACCTTGCAGGTCACGCAATTGAAGGCCGGCGTCGTCGCGCAGGTCGATGACAGCACGCTCACCCCCTTGCCCCAGGCGCTGGAGCCTGCACGCCAGCGCGCGCTGGCCTACCTGCGCCAGCGCCTGGGCGCGGGCGATGTGCTGCAGTCCCATGAGGGCTTTGCGGAGCTGGATGCTGAAGCAGGCCCGGCGTCCTCCCCCAGCCCGGCCCGGGAACAGGCCACGGTGCCGCCAGGCCTGCCGGAGTCGGCCCTGCAGGCCGGCGCCATTTCCGCCCTGTGCAAACGCCTGGACGGCAGCGCCTGGCGGCTGATGCCCTCGGGCCAGCAGGCCCGGCTGGTGTGGCGGCTGGCCGAGTATGCGGACCCCGCGCGCGGCGGCGCCGCCCAGCGCCTGCTGCATGCCCAGGTTCCACGCCTGGTGGCGCTGCTGGGCACCGGGGACGATCTGCTCGACTACTGCCTGGCCTACCTCATCGGGCGCCTGGGCGATGGCGGCGCGGCGGTGGCCCTGCAGGCGCTCTCGCAACGCGGCACCAGCGAGGCCACGCGCGATCTGGCGCACCAGGCCTGGCTGGCCCTGCTCGCGCCGCAGGAACGCCAGGCGGCGCTGCAGGAGTACCAGGCGCAGTGGGCCGGGATCCCCCCGCAGGAAAACGGCCCGAAAGAGGACGGACCGCAGGCCGAACAGGCCTTCTTCCAGGCACTTGGGCCACAGGCGCTGCTGGCGGCCGATGCGCTGGGCGCGCACGACGGCGCCGTCCACCAGCAGCTGCTGGCCTGGATGGAGCGCATCCCCTTCACGCGCGCCTGGTGGCCGGCCCTGCGGCGCATCCACAAGCGTGCCGAGTGGCGGCGCGACCACGCCCTGCTGGCCGTGCTGCATGCGCGCTTCGATGGCCCGCGCGACGAGGGTGCCGTCTTCAGCCGCGACACCTCGCTGTACCTGCGCCTGCGCGGCTGGCGCCAGCTGCGGCGCATGGCCTCGGCCGACCACAGCGAAAGCGCCGCCCATGCCGCAGCCCTGCTCCAGGCCATGGACCGCTGCTGCGCGGGCCAGCCTGCCTCGCGCTCCGGCCGCCTGCCCGAATCGCGCTGGCTGCTCGCCGCCCGGCTGCTGTTGCCACGCTGGCCGCAACTGCATGCCTCGGCCCGCGCCCACACCTGGTACACCGACGAGCCGCTGGACCTGCAGCAGCTGCCCGCGCAGCGCGTGGAAGGGCTTTCGGCCATGTGGGACGCCCACCCCGGGCAACTGCTGCAACTGGTGGGCCGTTCGCAGTCCACGCTGCTGCTGTGGTCGCTCACGCGCGCCCTGCAGGACCAGAAGGCCTTTCTGGACGGCCTCGATGCAGCGGCCACCGCGCCGCTGCTGCACAAAACCTATGCACCGGCGGCTGCGCTGGGCCTTCAGATCGCGCAGCAGCGCATGGTCTCGCTGACCGACGATGCGGCACGCCGGCCCTGGCTGCTGGCGCTTGCGCAATGCGGCGACGGGCCTGCCGCCAGCTACCTGGGCGCCTGGCTGTCGCGTGACCGCGCAGGCGCCGCGCGCGATGCCGAACTGGTGGCAGCCCTGCTGCTGTCACCGGCCGCCAGCTCGCGCACCCAGGGCCTGGCCCTGCTGTTTTATGCCGATGGTGCAGCCGTGGCCCTGGCCTTGCTGGCGGCGCTGCCCACGCTGGACACCGAAAGCCCCGCGCTGGCCGATATCCGCGATGCCGTGCAGGCGCTGTTCGATGGCAACGGCCCGCTGGCTGCGCAGGCCGCCAGCGTCCCGGCCCCGCCGCTGCACCACCTGCTGGCGCACTCGGTGACGGCGCTGGTGGAGATGGCCACCGCCTGGCTGCTGGCGCATCCGCAGGGCCTGCGGACCCTGCCCCCGGCGGCGTTGCGCGGGCTGCTGGAATCCGGGGAACCTGCGCGCATGGCCTGCGGCATCCGGCTCATGGGCAGCCTGGCCGATGACCTGCTGTGCGAGCAGGCCGCCATGCTGGCCGAATTCGCCGTATCACCGCATGCCGCCTTGCGCGCAGCGGCAGCGCCCCTGGTCGAGCGCCTGGCCGGCATCCCCCTCTACAACACGCGCTGCAACGCCCAGATCGCCGAACGCCTGCACGAAGTGCTGTTCCGCGCGGAAAAGGCCGAAGGCGTGCACGACGCGGCGCTGCGGCTGCTCACCGGCCCGCTGGCCGCCGTGGCCCCGGCCCGCGATGCCTCGGGCATCTGGCGCGCCCTGCAGGCGCAGGCCAAGGGCGCACAGCGCTACGGCGCCTGGGGCCTGAAGGCGCTGGACCTGCAGGCTTACACGCTGCGCCAATGGTCCACGCTGGCCCGGCATGCCGATGCCGACGTGCGCGCCTTGAGCCGCCAGAGCATCGATGCGCAGCTCACCCCCATGGACCGGACCCTGCCCGAGCAGGCCGAACAGCTGATGCCGCTGGCCGACGCCCTGTTTGCCGACACGCAGCAGTACGCACGCGAGATGTTCGGCCAGCGGCTGCCGGACGGCGCCCTGTCGCCGCAGCTGCTGCTCGGCTGGGTCGATCACGCCCAGCCCTGGGTGCAGGCCCTGGGCCGCCAGCGGCTCGCGCAGCACATGAGCGCGCCCGAGGCCAGCCTCTTCCTCACGCGCCTGGCCCAGCACCCCGCCACCAGCGTGCAGCTGTTCGTCACGCAATGGCTGCTCGCCCTGCCCGACGAGCCCGCACCGCAGCGCGCGGCGCGCCTGCAGGAGCTGCAGCCCTACTTCCTGGCCGTGCTCAGCCAGGTGCACCGCGCGCGCGCCAGCAAGACACGCGTGCTGCATTTCCTGCGCAGCCAGGTGCAGGCGCCCGAGACCGCCGCCGTGGTGGCGGCCATCTTTGCGCGGCAGGTGGTCAGCGCCAGCCATGCCGACCAGCCCGACTATGTGGCCGGGCTGCGCGACATCGTGCAGCGCCATCCCCAGCTGGCGCAAAGCTTCATGCAGCCCCTGGCAGCGGAGCGGCGCGGCCAGGCCCCGTCTTCAACCTGAGCGCCGCAACAAGGCACGGAGTCGATCGGACATGGAATTTCGCTATCAGTACTACGGCAGCACGCAGGTCAACGACACGGCGGCCGAGCAGGCCTTCTCCTTCGCGCCCGACCTGCTGCGCCCACCCACACGCTTCGACGGCCTGCTCCGGCGCGACGGCCCGGCCTACCTGCAGGTGCGCGAAGGGCTGTCCGCGCTGCACAGCGTGGTCGTCAGCGACCTGCGCACGCGCGGCCGCGACAAGACGGCCTACCGCGAATGGCTGCAGGAGCACGAAGCGCAAATGCTGGCCACCTTCATGGCCGACACCGGCGGCGCCCAGGCGCGCGCCAAGGAAATCAGCGCCGAACTCAAGAACCTGCGCGAGACCCGCAACCAGGTGCTCTCCCCCTTCTACAAGGCCCAGCGCAAGTACTTCGACTGGCTGTTCGTGGCCAACCGCGATGCCTGGTATGTGCTGGACCCCGTGATCACCGTGCACCCGGACCGGCTGCTGTTCGAGGCCTTCAGCCAGGACGAGTCCAGCTACTGCGCGGTCAGCATCCGGCACGAGGCCTTCGAGCATGCGGGCGAGCGCATCTGCGGCACCACCAACATCGATTACTCGGCCAGCCTCTACGAAGA
This sequence comes from Delftia sp. NA_296.1, assembly GCF_052692095.1. Lineage (NCBI taxonomy): Bacteria > Pseudomonadati > Pseudomonadota > Betaproteobacteria > Burkholderiales > Comamonadaceae > Delftia > Delftia sp. NA_296.1. Next base: position 156,084 of record NZ_JBQZGF010000009.1, read on the forward strand.
ATTCCAGAAGATCCGCAACTACCGGGACACACGGCTGACGCTGGACCCGGCCGGCTTTGCCGTGCAGGTGGGCGGCGACCCCGCGCTGCGCGAGGAAAAGATCGACCTGCCCGACAGCTGGCTGCGCGGCTTCGTGCAGGTCTCCAGCGCCATGGCCCTGCCCGCCACCGTGCTGGAGCTGCACCCCATGGACCTGTTCAACATCTGCGCCCGGCTGCGTGCCCGGCGCGAGCGCCATGGCCCGCGCGCGCTGCGCTTCGAGCTGGCGCCGGGACAGCCGCCCACCGTGGTGTTCGAGCCCTGGGAGGAGCGCCTGGCCACCCGGCGCTCGCACGTCGTCAGCGATGCCATGGGCACGGGCGGCGGCACCATCCGCCTGTGGGGGCGCCGCCGCCTGCTCACGCTGGAGCGGCTGATCTCCCAGGCCACGCGCGTGCGCGTGCACCTGCTGGGCAGCGGCATGCCCAGCTTCTGGGTGATCGAGCTGGGCCTGGTCACGGTCACGCTGGGCCTGTCGGGCTGGAGCGCCAACGACTGGGCCGCCAGCGCACGCTTTCACCTGATGGCGCCGCAGGCCGAGGTCACGCCTGCCGATGTCCAGGCCGTGGGCCGGCAACTGCAGTCGTGCTGGCAGGCCAGCGCGCAGGATCTGGCCCAGGCCACGGGCCTGTCCACGGCCCAGGTGCACACGGCCATGACACGCTGGATGCAGGCCGGGCGCGCGGTCTACGACCTGGACGCCGGGCGCTACGCCTGGCGCGAGCTGCTGCGCGAGCCGCTGACGGCGCAGCAATTGCAGCCCGCCAACCCAGAGCAAGACAAGGCGCTGGCCCTGGTGCGCGGCAAGGCCATTGCCCCGCCGCGCATCGACCGCAAGGACGGGTTCAGCCGCATCACCGGCCAGATCCCGCGCGCCGACGGCAAGCGCCTGTTCGACACCCAGCTCGAACTCGATGCCGACGAGCGCCTGACCGATGCGCGCTGCAGCTGCAACCACTACCAGCAGTACCGGCTGCGCCAGGGGCCCTGCGAGCACATGATTGCGCTGCGCCTGGTGGCGCAGCCCCAGCTCGATGCCGCCCGCCAGCCGACCGGCCCGCAGATGAAGGCCGCAGGACAAGGAGAAATCGCGTGAACCGCTTCAATTGCTCTACACTGCCACGCGGAGCGACGCGCAGGCTCTTGCAATCCGGGTGGTGTTTCGCCACCCTTGTGAACTGCCGTTTCATGCACCACGGGCGCCGTTTTCACTGTGCCACCCCAGCGACGGTATGCGTTTTCCTGAGTGGCTTGCCACAAGCGAAACACGCATACCGTCGCGGGGTGGCGTCGAGCGAACAGCTCCCGTCCCGTGAGCCCTGCGGGCTCTTCGACGAGAAGCGCGTCGCTCCATTTCTTTGCCCGCCGCACAGCGGCCGGGCCCGCCTTGCCGGGGTGGCCGCATGAGCCAGCCGCAACCCACACGCGCCGAGATCTACGAGCGCATCAAGGCCTCCAGCAAACAGGAAGTCATCCTCGACGAGATGCAGCGCCTGGGCTTCTGGCCCAAGGGCGAGGGACAGCCGCAGCTGGCCGCCGCCCACATCCAGCGCGAGGGCGAGCTGCAGCGCGAGCTGGCCGAGCTGCGCCAGCAGATCGCCGTGCGCCAGAACCCCGAGCGCGCATTGCGCCAGATGCGCAAGGAGCGCATGCAAAAGGCGCTGGCTCAGCGCGAGGAAACCAAACGCCGCCAGGCCCAGGAGCGCCACGACAAGGCGCTGGCCTGGCATGCGAAGCGGGCCACGCACGTGGGCTATCTGGGCCCCGGCGTCTCCGCTGCCCTGCAGGGGCCGCAGGCCGGTGAGGCACCGCCTGCTGCCGGGGAACGCCGGCAGGCCGACCCGCAAAGGCTGGCCCGGCATGGCCTGCCGGAACTTGCCGATGCGGCGCAGCTGGCCGATGCCATGGGCATCACCGTGGCCGAGCTGCGTTTCCTGGGCTTTCACCGCGAGGTGGCCCGCACCCACCACTACCACTCGTTCACCCTGCCCAAGAAGACCGGCGGCGAGCGGCTGATCTCCGCGCCCATGCCGCGCCTCAAGCGCGCGCAGTACTGGGTGCTCGACAACATCCTCGCCAAGGTGCCCGCGCACGATGCCGCGCACGGATTCCTGGCCGGCCGCTCCATCGTGAGCAATGCCGCGCCGCATGCGGGCCACGACGTGGTCATCAACCTGGATGTGAAGGACTTCTTTCCCAGCATTGCCTTCGGCCGCATCAAGGGCGTGTTCCGTCATCTGGGCTATGGCGAGGCCATGGCCACCCTCCTGGCCCTGCTGTGCAGCGAAAACCGCGCCCAGGCCTGGCAGGTGGATGGCGAAAAGCTCTTCGTCGGCGGCAAGGCGCGCGAGCGCGTGCTGCCCCAGGGCGCGCCCACCAGCCCCATGCTCACCAACCTGCTGTGCCGCCGCCTGGACCGCCGCCTGCTGGGCTTGGCCAGGCAGCTGGGCTTTGTGTACACGCGCTATGCGGACGACCTGACCTTCTCCGCCTCGGGCGAGGCCGCGCGCGACAACGTGGGCCGGCTGCTGGGCCGCGTGCGCTGGATACTGCGCGACGAAGGCTTCACGCCCCACCCCGACAAGGAGCGCGTGATGCGCAAGGGCCGCCGCCAGGAAGTCACCGGGCTGGTGGTGAACGCGGACAAGCCCGGCGTATCGCGCGAGACGCGCAGGCGCCTGCGCGCCGCCCTGCACCGCGCCACGCAGGCCAGCGCCGGCAAGCCGGCGCACTGGCAGGGGCAGGCAGCCCAGCCCTCGCAATTGCTGGGACTGGCGCAGTTCGTGTACCAGGTCGACCCCGTGCAGGGCGGCCCGCTGCTGGGCCAGGCCCGCCAGCTCACGCGCAGCCCCATCGACCGCGCCAACGATGCCCTGCTGCAGGCCAGCCGGCAGGACCGCGCGGCGGCGCGTGCGCAGCCGCCCGCAAGCGCACAGTTCCGGCGTCTGGCCGCCAGCGGGCAGGCGCCTGCGCTGGCCAGCGGCAAGACGTGGTGGCAGCCGGCCGAGCCGGCGGCACCCGTGATCGAGAAGACCGACCAGCAGCGGCGCGAACAGCGGCTGCAAGAGCGCGAGGCCGCACGCGCCCAGGCAGCTGCAGCCGCCCGGACGGCCGTGGACACGCCGCAGCAGCCGCCCGCACAGGCGCCGAGCCCCGATGCACAGGCCCCCGGCCCATCGCCGATGCCCGGCCTGCTGACCTACTGGGCGCAGATCGTGATCTGCTTCTTGCTGGGCACGGTGTTCCAGGCGCGCCTGATCACGCTGATCGGCATCGTGCTGGTCCTGCTCCTGCGCTACCGGCGCATACGGCGCTGGGATGTCTTTGCCGGTGCGATGGTGGTGGCCGTGCTGCTGGGCCTGGGGCTGCGGCTGTCGTGATGTTCGCGGGGCCGCAGGCCTCAGAGGCCTGCGCCGCCGCCCGCCAAGGGTGCGCTGCGCAGCGCCAGGAAGCGGCGCGGCGAGGTGCCCACCGCCTTGCGGAACATGGTCACGAAGGCGGGTGCGCTCTCGTAGCCCAGGGCATCTGCCACGGTCTGTATGCGCAGCCCCTCGGACAGCTTTTGCAGTGCGGTGAGCACATGCAGCTGGCGGCGCCACTGGTTGACCGTAAGCCCGGTCTCGGCCAGGAACAGCCGCGTCATGCTGCGCTCGCTCATGCCGATGCGCTGGGCCCAGTCGGCCAGCCGTGCCTGCAGCTGCGGCTGCTCGCAGAGGGCGTTGGTCATGCGGCGCAGGCGCCGGTCGTGCGGCAGGGGCAGGTGCAGTCCTTCGGGCTGCGCCGCCTGGATCTCGTCGAGCAGCACCTGCATGAGCCGGCCATCGCCGCTGTCGGGCTCGTAGTCCTGCGGCAGGCCCTGCACGCGGTCCAGCAGCGCACTGAGAAAGGGCGAGACGGCCAGCGCATGGCAGGGTCCGGGCACGGGGCGCACGGCCCCTGCCTCGACAAAGACCACGTAGCCGCTGGCCGCACCGCTGCAGCTGACGCGGTGCAGCGTGCCGCCCGGAATCCAGGCGGCGCTGCGCGGCGGCACCACGCAGACGCCCGCATCGGTCTCCAGCGTGATCAGCCCCGCATGGGTGACCATGAGCTGGCTCTTGCGGTGGGCATGGAAGTTCATCCCCCAGTCGCCGGGCCCCGACCGCATGGGCAGGACGATCACGGGACGGTCCACATGGTCGGGGTCCCACCTCTCGGGCAGGACTTTGAGCAGGGCGGAATCCACGGCATTCATGGTGTTTCTCTCAGTTCATGTCAATCGGTCATCAATCGGACCCGAGCAGCTCCCGTGCACGCTGCTGCGCCTCCTCGGGGGAGGCCACCAGCAGCATGGGATAGCCCCAGGCCTTGCCGAACATCTGTGCGAAGGCCTCGGCCTCGGCGCGCTTGTGCGCATCGGGCTCGGCGTGGACCAGGGCGCGCACCAGGCTTTTGAGCTCGGGGCGGCGGGCCTTCATCCACAGCACGACCTGCTTGCGCTCCTCAGGTGAGCGCTCCTCCTGGGCCATGTCGCCGTCGCTGAAGAAGACAAAGGCCTGGCCGCGGGCCAGCAGGGCCGAGAAGTCCTCCAGCAAGCGGTCCACGGGCACGGCCTTGTCGCGCTCGTAGCCCATGCGGACCAGGGGAAAGCTGCTGCTGTCGATGTACATGGAAACCTCCGGCCGATGCCATTCAATACAAATGAGACCCATTACTGTATGAATGAACGGCAGCTGCGTCATTGCAGCACTCAGCCAAAGAATTTCGCAGTCCGGCCAGGACGCTCGCATGGGCGGTACAGACCCGGTTGCCCTGTTCCTGCGCTTTCGCTCAGAATGGCCGCATTCTTCGAGTTCAAGTGAACTTGAAGTCAAGCCACAAAGGAAAGCCACCATGAAAACCGAGGATGATCCGCTGCTCAGCATCGGCGACGTGGCGCAGCGCAGCGGGGTCAAGGCCTCGGCGCTGCGCTTTTACGAGTCGCTGAACCTGATCGAGTCCGTGCGCAGCGCCAGCGGCCACCGGCGCTACCACCGCTCGTCGCTGCGGCGCATCGCCTTCGTGGTGTTCGCCCAGCGCATCGGCTTCACGCTGGAGGAGATCGCCGAGCAGCTGGCCAAGCTGCCCAGCCGCCATGTCCCCACGGGCGGGGACTGGCAGAAGATGTCGCGGGTCTGGAAGCAGCGGCTGGACGACCGCATAGGCGAGCTGCAGCGGCTCAGCGAGAGCCTGGACCAGTGCATTGGCTGCGGTTGCCTGTCGCTGCGCCACTGCGTGCTGCACAACCCCGGCGACCTGTGCGCACAGAACGGCCCGGGGCCGCGCCGCTGGCTGGGCGACCCGCCTCCCGTGGCCATGGGCGGGCCCTGCCCGGGCCACTGCCACGACGAAGGCTGATCAGGACACGCGCCGTGTCGTGACGAAGTCCAGCACCGCCTGCAGCATGCGCTGCAGCGTGGGCTGGATCTGTTCGGCGCGCTCGGGCAGGTAGTCGAAGGGCAGGGCTTCCTGCATGTAGCTGCACTGCGTCATCTCCAGCTGCACGGCGTGGATGCCGGCCTCGGGCTGGCCGTAGTGGCGCGTGATGTAGCCGCCCGTGAAGCGGCCGTTGAGTATGGCGGTGTGGCCCGGCGCGGTCTGCGCAATGGCCAGCAGATGCTCGGCCAGCTCCAGCGCGCAGCTCGTGCCCTTGCCGGTGCCCAGGTTCAGGTCGGGCAGCTTGCCTTCGAAGAAACGCGGCAGCACCGAGCGGATGGAGTGCGCGTCCCACAGCGCCACGGTGCCGTGCACGGCCTTGAGGCGGTCCAGCTCGGCGCGCAGCTGTGCGTGGTATGGGCCCCAGATGGCTTCGCGGCGCGCGGCGATCTCGGCGTCCGCGGGCACATCGGCCGGGTCGGCGTACAGCGGCGTGTCGTCGAAGGTGTCCACGGGGCACAGGCCGGTGACGCTCTGGCCCGGGTAGAGGCTGGCGCCATCGGGCGGACGGTTCAGGTCCACCACATAGCGCGAATGCGTGGCCACCAGGATGGAGGCGCCCATGGCCTTGGCGAACTCGTATAGGCGCGGCAGGTGCCAGTCGGTGTCGGGCACGTGGCGGGCTTCCTCGGTCAGGCGCGCGGCGATGTCGGGCGGCACATGGGTGCCCGCATGCGGCATGGAGATCAGCAGCGGCGCCGTGCCCTGGTGGAAGACGAAGGGAGGGGGAGCGGTATCGGTCATGGTGTGATTCTGGAACGTTTCTGGCGGATTTTGCGGGCCCATGGCATGCGGGTGCCTCAGGATTGCAGGGTGGCCGCGCGGGCCGCGACAAAGCCATGGGCTGCCGCCTCGTGCAGCGCATGCCGTCCAGCCTGCACGCGGCGCTCGCCCCCCACCCAGAGGCTGTGCAGGGCGCTGCTGCGGTGGCTGCCAAAGACATGGGCCGAGACCATGGCCTGCACCGGCAGGCCGGCCAGCGCCACATGGTCTGCGTCCAGCGCCAGGAAGTCGGCCTGCTGGCCCACGGCCAGCCCGGCCACGGGGCGGCCTGCGGCCTGGGCGCCGCCCTGCACGGCGGCGGTCCACAGCGCGGTGCCCACCTGCGGGTCGGGGCCTGCCAGCACGTTGCGCTGGCGCAGCGACAGGCGCTGGCTGTATTCGAGCATCAGCAGTTCCTCGGCCGCGTTGACGCAGGCATGGCTGTCCGAGCCCACGCCCCAGGCACCGCCGTGGCCCAGCCATTGCGGCATGTCGAAGATGCCGTCGCCCAGGTTGGCCTCGGTGGTGGGGCAGATGCCGGCCACGGCGCCGCTGCGCGCGGCGCCCGCGTATTCACCGGGCGTCATGTGGGTGGCGTGGACCAGGCACCAGCGCGCGTCCACGGGGGCATGCTCCAGCAGCCATTGCACGGGGCGCTGGCCGCTCCAGGCCAGGCAGTCGTCCACCTCCTGGGTCTGCTCGGCAATGTGGATGTGGACGGGCGCGCGCGCGTCCAGCGCCGTCAGGCCCTCCACCGCCACGCGCAGGCTGTCGGGCGGCACGGCGCGCAGCGAGTGCGGCGCCAGGCCCAGGGCCGCGCCTTGTGCGCGCGCCTCGGGCAGCAGGCGCTGCAGCAGGGCCAGCATGTTGTCGGTGCTGCGGATGAAGCGCGCCTGGTCGGCGCGCGGCGGCTTGCCGCCGAAGCCGCTGGTCTGGTAGAGCACGGGCAGCAGGGTGATGCCCATGCCGGCCTTGCGCGCGGCGCGCAGCAGGGCCAGGGACAACGTGGCGTCGTCGGCATAGGGCCGGCCATCCCGGTCGTGGTGCACGTAATGGAATTCGCAGACCGAGGTGTAGCCGGCCTCCAGCATCTCCACGTACAGCCAAGTGGCGATGGCCTCCAGCGACTCGGGCGTGATGCGCGCGGCAAAGCGGTACATGAGGTCGCGCCAGCTCCAGAAGCTGTCTTGGGCCTCGGCGCGGTATTCGGTCAGGCCCGCAAAGGCGCGCTGGAAGGCATGCGAGTGCAGGTTGGGCATGCCGGGCAGCACGGGGCCGGGCGCGCGCGGCGCACTGCCGGGTGGGGCGTCGGCCTGTACGGCCTGCAGGCGCCCTGCGCCATCCCAGCGCAGCAGCACATTGCGCGCCCAGCCCGTGGGCAGCAGCGCGTGCTCGGCGAACAGCGTGCGGCTGTCGGGTGTCGGGTCGATGCCGCTCATTGCACGGCCTCCAGGATGTCGGCCAGCGCGCGCACGAAGCGTTCGTTGTCGGCCTCCGTGCCCACGGAGACGCGAATGAAGTGCTCGAAGCCCGGCTCCTTCCAGGGCTTGGTGATGATGCCCCGGGCCAGCAGCGCCTCGTTCACGGGACCGTTGGGACGGCCGATGTCGATGAACAGGAAGTTGGCGGCCGAAGGCGCCATCCGAAGTGCGGGCAGGGCAGGCAGGGCGGCCAGCCGCTGCGCCAGCACATCGCGCAGGCGCACGGTCTCGGCCACGCCGCGCTGCATGAAGTCCTCATCGCCCCAGGCCGCCAGCGCCGCCGCCTGGGCGGCCTGGTTGACGTTGAAGGGCGTGCGCACGCGGTCCAGCAGTTGCACCAGGGCCGCGTCGCTGGCCAGGCCGTAGCCCACGCGCAGGCCTGCGAGGCCCCAGGCCTTGGAGAAGGTGCGCAGCACGATCCAGGGCATGGCGCGGCCGCGCAGCAGGGCCAGCACGTCGGGGTAGCCGTCGGCGTGCAGGGCGTACTCGTAGTAGGCCTCGTCCACCACCAGCAGGGTCTGCGGCGGCGTGGCGTCCAGCAGGCGCCCGAAATCTCCGGCGCTGAACATGCAGCCCACGGGATTGGAGGGATTGGCCAGCATGGCGATCTTGGGGCCGCGCGCCAGCGCCTGGCACCAGGCATCGACATCGAAGCCCAGTGCGGGCGTCAGCTCCAGCAGCTCGACGCGGGCGCCCATCATGCGCGGGTAGATCTCGTGCAGGCCGAAGGCCGGGCACTGGGTGAGCACGCGGTCGCCGGGCGAGAGAAACGCCTGGCACAGCATCTGCAGGATGTCCTCGGAGCCGTTGCCCACGGCAATGGCCTCGGCCGGCACGCCGGTGCGCGCCGCGATGGCCGCGCGCAGCGCCGTGCATTGCGCATCGGGATAGGTGCCCACATGCAGGGCCAGGTCGGCCAGGGCGCGGGCCACAGCAGGGCTGGCGCCAAAGGGGTTCTCGTTGCTCGCCAGCCGCGCGATCTCGGTGACGCCGTAGCGCGCCCGCACGGCCTCGGAGGACAGGCCTGCGTTGTACGGCGGCAGCGGCGGCACTTCGGGGCGTGCCAGGGTGTGGATCGCGTGGAGGGCGGGAGCGTTCATAGGTCGAATACCTTGCCGGGGTTGAACAGATGCAGGGGGTCCAGCGCCTGCTTGATGGCGCGCATCACGGCCAGTTCGGCCGGCGTGCGGCTGGCGCCGAGATAGGGCTTCTTGTGCAGGCCGATGCCGTGCTCGGCCGAGACGCTGCCGCCGAACTCCGCGACCAGGTGGTACAGCGCGGCCTCGACGCCTTCGCAGTCGCCGTTGGCGGTGGCACCGTCCACCGAGACATGCAGGTTGCCGTCGCCCACATGGCCGAAGAACAGCGAGTGGTGGCCGGGCCAGCGCGCGTCGAACGCGGCGCGGCAGGCATCGGCGAAGCGGCCGATGTCGGCCTGGGGCAGGCTGACGTCGAAGTTGACGGGCGGATGCATGTTCGTGTTGAGCTCGGCCGGCGCCTCGCGCAGCTTCCACAGCTGGCGCGCCTGGGCCACGGACTGGGCGATGACGGCATCGGCCACCTCGCCGGCCTCCATGGCCTCGCCCAGGGCCTCTTCCACGTCGGCGCGCAGCGTGGCCTCGTCCTTGCCGTCCACATCGATCAGGGCCAGCAGCGCATGCGCCTGGCCAAAGGGCGGCTGCAGCTTCTGCCAGCGGATGGAGGCCTGGATGAAGCTGTCCCACATCAGCTCGAACGCCGCCACGCCGTTGCCAAAGCGCGATTGCATGCGCGCGAGCACGGACAGCGCCGCATCGAAGTCCGGCACGGCCACCAGGGCCGTGGCGCGGGCCTGGGGCGCGGGACGCAGGCGCAGCAGCACGCGCGTGACGATGCCCAGCGTGCCCTCCGAGCCGATGAAGAACTGCTTGAGGTCGTAGCCCGTGTTGTTCTTGAGCATGGGGCGCAGCATGGGCAGCACCGTGCCGTCGGCCAGCACCACCTCCAGGCCCAGCACCTGCTCGCGCATCATGCCGTGCTGCAGCACGCCGTTGCCGCCCGCATTGGTGGCCACGTTGCCGCCGATCTGGCAACTGCCGCGCGCGCCCAGGTCCACGCCGAAGACCATGCCTGCGGCCACGGCCGCCTCCTGCACGGCCTGCAGCGTGGCGCCGGCCTGCACGGTCATCAGCGCGGTGCGCGCGTTCACGTCCTCGATGGCGTTCATTCGCTCCATGGAGACGGCCACGGCACCCGGCACGGGCACGGCCGCACCGGCCAGGCCCGTGAGCCCGCCCTGGGGCACGACAGGCACGCGGTGGGCCGTGCACAGGCGCATGAGCGCGCTGACCTCGTCGGTGCTGCGCGGGCGCACCAGGGCCAGCGGGCGCTGGGGCGGCGTGCCGCTCCAGTCGGTGTGGTAGCGCGCGGGCACATCGTCGCCGCGCTGCGCCACTTCGGCGCCCAGGGTGGAAATCAATTCATCGAGAAACAGTGCATGGGACATGAGCAGGCTTTCAGTGGCTCCCCTGCCCGCAGCGGGTCCGCACGATGCGGCCCTGGCGCACGATGGTGCAGTCCGGCCGGTTGCCGAACCAGTAGGCCAGCTCGGCCGCATGGCGCACGGGCCAGAGCACGAAGTGGGCAGGACGGCCGGCCGCGATCAGGCCATGCTCGTCCTGCAGGCCCAGGGCGCGCGCGGCATGGCGGGTGATGCCCGCCAGGGCCTCGGGCACGGTGAGCCGGAACAGGGTGCAGGCCATGTTGGCCATGAGCAAAAGGCTCAGGCAGGGGGAGGTGCCCGGATTGTGATCGGTAGAGACGGCCATGGGAACGCCCGCGGCGCGCAGGCCAGCGATGGGCGGCATGTGGGTGTCGCGCAGCGTGTAGTAGGCGCCGGGCAGCAGCACGGCCACGGAACCCGCGCCGCGCATGGCGGCAATGCCGGATTCGGACAGGTGCTCGATGTGGTCGCACGACAGCGCGCCATAGCGGGCCGCGAGGGCCGCCCCCTCCATGTTCGACAGCTGCTCGGCATGCAGCTTGACGGACAGGCCCAGGCGGCGTGCGGCCTGGAAGACCTGCTCGGTCTCGGCCAGCGAGAAGGCGATGCGCTCGCAGAACACATCGACCGCATCGACCAGGCCCTCGGCCGCCAGCGCGGGCAGCATGGTGCCGGCGACGAGGTCGATGTAGTCCTGGCTGCGCCCTGCGTACTCGGGCGGCAGCGCATGCGCGCCCAGGAAGGTGGTGCGCACGGTCACGCCCAGGGCCTGGCCCAGGCGCCGGGCCACGCGCAGCTGCTTGCGCTCGTGCTCCAGCGCCAGGCCGTAGCCCGACTTGATCTCGATGGCGCAGACGCCCTCGTCCAGCAGCTGCTGCAGGCGCGGCAGGGCCTGGGCGAACAGCTCGTCCTCGCTGGCCTCGCGCGTGGCACGCACGCTGGAGACGATGCCGCCGCCGGCGCGGGCCACTTCCTCGTAGCTGGCGCCGTCCAGGCGCATGGCGAATTCGTTGGCGCGCTCGCCGCCATAGACCAGGTGGGTGTGGCAATCGACCAGGCCCGGCGTGGCCAGCATGCCCTGGCCGTCATGGCGCGGCAGGGACGCATATGCGGGCGGCAGGGCCTGCTGCGGCCCCACCCAGGCCACGCGGCCCTGCTGCACCACGATGCAGGCATCCTCCCCGTCACCCACGGCCTGGCCGGCCTCGAACATGTCAGGCGCCAGGCGCAGGTTCTGCCAGCAGCCGTCGGCCGAAGAGGATGGAGCGAGTGCGGAAGCGGGTGCGTGGGACTCGGTCATGGGTGGATTCCTTGGATGTCGTGGGTCGTCAGCAGGCTTGCAGCAGCACCTGCACCAGCCGCGCGTCGTCGGTCTGCGGCGCCAGCTGCTGCGGGTCGGGCTGCGGCGCGCTCCACCACAGGCCCTGGCCGGGGATGAGCGCAGCGCCATCCGCCTGCCAGTTGCCCTGCAGCACCATGCACAGGCCGGCGTCGGCGCGGCCGGCGTCGGCAGCGCTGTCCAGCACCTGGACCTGCGCCCGCCACCGGCCGCGCCGCGCCATCACGTTGAAGTCGGTGGAAGTGCCGCCCAGCAGCGAGCAGCCCAGCGCCACATCGCCGGAGAAGGCAAACGGCTGCCAGCGCGCGTCCAGCACATGGTCGATGCCTTCGCCGCGCAGGTGCACGCCGTCGCCATCGAGCAGCATGATCTGCCGGTCCACGCCCGCAAAGGCCGAGAACGGGCCGGGCTGGTCAATGGTGGCCACGCTGATGCGCCAGCCGAAAGCCTCCATGCCCGCCCCGGGCGGCCAGCAGGCGATCTCGCGCGTGCTGCCGCCCCCGTTCTTCCAGGGGCTGGCGGCGATCTGGTTCAGGTCGAAACGCTGCATTGCCGTGGTGTCCTGCAAGCGGCTCACTTGACCATGGGCAGGTTCAGCTGATGGCGCTTGGCCGCAGCCACGGCAATGTCGTAGCCCGCATCCGCATGGCGCATCACGCCGGTGGCCGGATCGTTCCAGAGCACGCGGCCCAGGCGGGCGGCGGCCTCGTCCGTGCCATCGGCCACGATGACCACGCCCGCATGCTGGGAGTAGCCCATGCCCACGCCGCCGCCGTGGTGCAGGCTGACCCAGGTGGCGCCGCCTGCGGTGTTGAGCAGGGCGTTGAGCAGCGGCCAGTCGCTGACGGCGTCCGTGCCGTCCTTCATGGATTCGGTCTCGCGGTTGGGGCTGGCCACGGAGCCGCAGTCCAGGTGGTCGCGGCCGATCACGATGGGGGCCTTGAGTTCGCCGTTCTTCACCATCTCGTTGAAGGCCAGGGCCGCCTTGTGGCGCTCGCCCAGTCCCAGCCAGCAGATGCGCGCGGGCAGGCCCTGGAAGCTGATGCGCTCGCGCGCCATGTCCAGCCAGCGGTGGGTGTGCTTGTTGTCGGGGAACAGTTCCTTGATCTTGGCGTCGGTCTTGTAGATGTCCTCGGGGTCGCCGGACAGGGCCACCCAGCGGAACGGGCCCTTGCCTTCGCAAAACAGCGGGCGGATGTAGGCGGGCACGAAGCCGGGGAAGTCGAAGGCGTTCTTCACGCCCTGGTCCAGGGCCACCTGGCGGATGTTGTTGCCGTAGTCCACCGTGGGAATGCCCATGGCCTGGAAGTCCAGCATGGCCTGCACGTGCTGGGCGCAGCCCTGGGCGGCGGCGGCCTTGAGCTGGGCATGGCGCGACGGGTCGGCGGCGGCGGCACGCCACTCGTCCACGGTCCAGCCCACGGGCAGGTAGCCGTTGATCAGGTCATGGGCCGAGGTCTGGTCGGTCACGATGTCGGGGCGGGCGCCGCCGGCCTGGGCGCGGCGCACCAGCTCGGGCAGGATTTCGGCGGCATTGCCCAGCAGGCCGATGGAGATGGCCTCGCCCGCAGCCGTGTGCTGGGCGATGAGCTCCAGCGCGTGGTCGATGTCGCGCGCCTGCTTGTCCAGGTAGCGTGTGCGCAGGCGGAAGTCGATGCTGCTTTGCTGGCATTCGATGGCCAGCACGCAGGCACCGGCCAGCACGCCGGCCAGGGGCTGGGCGCCGCCCATGCCGCCCAGGCCCGCCGTGAGGATCCACTTGCCCGTGAGGTCGTTGTTGTAGTGCTGGCGGCCGGCCTCGACAAAGGTCTCGAACGTGCCCTGCACGATGCCCTGGGCGCCGATGTAGATCCAGCTGCCGGCCGTCATCTGGCCGTACATGAACAGGCCCTTCTGGTCCAGCTCGTTGAAGTGCTCCCAGTTGGCCCACTGGGGCACGAGGTTGGAGTTGGCCAGCAGCACGCGCGGTGCGTTCTCGTGCGTCTTGAACACGCCCACGGGCTTGCCCGACTGGATCAGCAGGGACTCGTCGGCCTCCAGCTTTTTCAGCGACTCCAGGATCTGGTCATAGCACTCCCAGTTGCGCGCCGCGCGGCCGATGCCGCCGTAGACCACCAGGGCCTTGGGGTTCTCGGCCACGTCGGGGTCCAGGTTGTTCTGCAGCATGCGGTAGGCGGCCTCGGCCAGCCAGTTCTTGCAGTGCAGTTCGCTGCCGCGCGGGGCGCGGATGACGCGGCTGGCGTCATAGCGGGGATTGGTGGCAGCCGTGGCAGCGTTGGCGTTGAGGATGGCGTCGTTGGCGTTCATGGCGATCTCCTGGATGCGGGGGGTGAGCGGTTGCGGGGTTCAGGCAGCCTGGTGGCTGGGCAGGTGGCGGACGATGGCCTGGGGCCAGTCCGTGGCAAGCGCCCACTGGCGCATGGTTTCGATGTCGGGTGCCAGGTAGCGGTCACGGTCCAGGTGCGGAACCTGGCTGCGGATCAGCGCGTACTGCGCCTCGATCAGCTCGGAGCTGTTCAGGCTGCGGTCGAAGTCCATGCCCTGGGCGGCGGCCATGGCTTCCACGCCCACGATGACGGCCGTGTTGCGCGCCATCTCGCCCAGGCGCCGTGCGCCGTAGGTGGCCATGGAGACATGGTCTTCCTGGTTGGCCGAGGTGGGCAGGCTGGTGACGCTGCTGGGGTGGGCCAGGCACTGGTTCTCGGCAGCCAGGGCGGCGGCCGTGACCTGGGCGATCATGAAGCCCGAGTTCACGCCGCTGTCGGCAATCAGGAAGGCCGGCAGGCCCGACAGGCCGGTGTCCAGCAGCAGGGCCATGCGGCGCTCGGAGATGGCGCCGATCTCGGCCAGGGCCAGGGCGATGATGTCGGCCGCGAAGGCCACGGGCTCGGCGTGGAAGTTGCCGCCCGAGATCACGTCGCCGTTGTCGAAGACCAGCGGGTTGTCCGAGGCGGCGTTGGCCTCGATCACCAGCACGCGGGCCGCATGGCTGAGGTTGTCCAGGCAGGCGCCCATGACCTGGGGCACGCAGCGGATGGAGTACGGGTCCTGCACGCGGCCGCAGTGGGGGTGGGAGGTGTCGATGGCGCTGCCGTCCAGCAGTTCGCGCACGGCGGCGGCCACGGCGATCTGGCCGAGCTGGCCGCGCGCCTCGTGGATGCGGGCGTCAAACGGCTTGACCGAGCCCTTGATGGCCTCCAGCGTCAGGCAACCCGCCACCAGGCCGGCCGCGAACACGCTCTCGCCCTGGAACAGGCCCACCAGGGCCAGGGCCGTGGATACCTGGGTGCCGTTGAGCAGGGCCAGCCCCTCCTTGGGGCCGAGCACGAAGGGCTCCAGGCCCACGTGGCGCATGGCCTCGGTGCCGGACACCACCTGTCCATCGATCTTGGCCTGCCCTTCGCCGATCAGCACGCAGGCCAGGTGCGACAGCGGCGCCAGGTCGCCCGAGGCACCCACCGAGCCCTTGGCAGGGATCACGGGCAGCACGTCGGCATTGGCCAGGGCCAGCAGCGCATCGACCAGCTCGGGGCGCACGCCCGAGTGGCCGCGCGCCAGGCTCACGGCCTTGGTGGCCAGCACCAGGCGCACCACGGCGTCAGGCAACGGATCGCCCGTGCCCACGCTGTGCGACAGCACCAGGTTGCGCTGCAGCTCTGCCAGGCGTTCATGGGCGATCTTGGTGGAGGCCAGCTTGCCGAAGCCGGTGTTGATGCCATAGACGACCTGGTCCTCATCCACGATGTGCTGCACATGGGCCTGGGCGGCGCGCATGCGCTCGTAGGCGGGCGCCGCCATAGACAGGCGCACGCCGCCCTGCTGGATGGCCCGCAGCTGGGCCAGGCTGACCTGGCCGGGCTGCAGCGTCAGCGCGGTGCCGGGACGAGAGGTGAGGCCGGGAGTCGTGATGGTGTTCATGGTGATGCCCTGTCGGTGTCTGGGAGGGTGTGCCGGGATGAATGTCTATGCCTGTCTATACAATATCAATCGAAGCGGAACAGCGCAAGAGCGGGAACCCCGCCTTTCAGGCCTCAGCCGTCGTGCGATCCGCCGTCGGTGCGAAAGCGGCTGCCCAGCCGGTAGCGCATGCCCGGATGCACGCAGTGCACCCAGGTCACGGGCGTGCCCAGGTACCAGGTGCGGCGCGTCAGCGTCAGGCAGGGCTGGTCGGCGTCCATCTGCAGCCAGCGCGCCTGCTCGGGCGTGGGCAGCATGGCGTCCACCACATGCTCGATCTGGTCGAAGGGCACGTTGCGCACCAGATACACCGAAGGCTGGATCAGCGAAAAGTCCTGCTCCATGAAGTCCGGCGCCATGCGCGGGTTCACATGGCGGTCTTCCAGCTGCACGGGCACGTCGTTCTCGAAATGCACGCCCTGCAGGTGGAACACCGAGCTGCCCGCAGACAGCTGCAGCGAAGCTGCCGCCTCGGGCGAGGCCGACTCGCGGCGCACGCTGATCAGCTCGAAGCGGTGGTCATGGCCGCGCTGGCGGATTTCCTCGGCGATGTTGGCGATGCGCAGCAGCGTGGACTGCGGCTTTTCCTCGGCCACGAAGGAGCCCACGCCGGCCACGCGCACGATCACGCCCTGCTCGGCCAGCTCGCGCAGCGCGCGGTTGGCCGTCATGCGGGCCACGCCGAACTCCTGCACCAGCTCCTGCTCGGACGGCACGCGCTCGCCGGCCGACAGCGAGCCATCGGCGATCTTGCGCAGCACATGGTCCTTGACCTGCTGGTACAGGGCCATGGGCACCTCCGCCGTCGTTGCGGAAAGTCGGGAAGCCGTGGAACGCGAAGACATGGTGTGGGCAGTGGTCATGGAAAAGCGTCAGTGTGCAGCAGCGGCCAGCGACTCTGCGCGAATCTCTTCGGTCAGCCGGGCTTTCAGCTCCATGAACTCGGGCGAGGTCTTGACCGTGTAGTGGCGCGGATGCGGCAGGTTCACGGGGATATCGGCCTTGATGCGGCCCGGGCGCGCGCTGAACACGGCCACGCGGTTGGCCATGAAGATGGCCTCGTCGATGTCGTGGGTGACGAACATCACGGTCTTGCGCTCGGCCTCCCAGATGCCCAGCAGCAGCTCCTGCATGAGCACGCGGGTCTGGTTGTCGAGGGCGCCGAAGGGCTCGTCCATGAGCAGGATCTTGGGATCGTTGGCCAGCGCGCGCGCAATGGCCGTGCGCTGCTGCATGCCGCCCGACAGCTGCTTGGGAAAGTGGTTCTCGAAGCCGCGCAGCCCCACCTTGGCGATGAAGTAGTCGCTGCGCTCCTTTTGCAGCGCCTCGCTCACGCCCTTCTCGCGCAGGCCGAAGCGGATGTTCTGGGCCACGGTCAGCCACGGAAACAGCGTGTAGCTCTGGAACACCATGCCCCGATCGGCGCCCGGCCCGTCCACGGCGCGGCCGTCCAGCAGCACCTGGCCCGTGGTCGGGAAATCCAGCCCCGCTGCAATGCGCAGCATGGTGGACTTGCCGCAGCCCGAGGGGCCGAGGATGGTGACGAAGTCGTTCTCGCGGACCTCGAAATCCACAGGCAGCAAGGCCTGCGTGCTCGTGCCCTTGTGGCTGGTGAAGGTGCGCGAAACACCTTGAATGGACAGCAGATTCATCACAGGGTGCTCCACTCGAACATGCGACGGTTCAGAGATTTGAAGATGAAATCGGACACCAGGCCGATGAGGCCGATCACGATGATGCCGAAGATGATCTGGCCCGTGTTCAGCAGCGCCTGGCTGTCGGTGATCATGTGGCCGATGCCCGAGGACGAGCCGATCAGCTCGGCCACGATCACATAGGTCCAGGCCCAGCCCAGCACCAGGCGCAGCGTCTCGGCAATGCCGGGCGCGGCGCCCGGGATCAGCACGCGGCGCACCACGCCGGTGTTGGAGGCGCCCAGCGTGTAGGCGGCCTCCACCAGGTCCTTGCGCGCGCCGCCCACGGTGACGGCCACCATCAGCGTGATCTGGAACACCGAGCCGATGAAGATGACCAGCAGCTTCTGCGTCTCGCCCACGCCGGCCCACAGGATCAGCAGCGGGATGAAGGCCGAGGCCGGCAGGTAGCGGCAGAACGAGACAAAGGGCTCGAAGAAGGCCTCGACCGGCTTCCAAGCGCCCATGGCAATGCCCAGCGGCACGGCCACGACGGAGGCCAGGATGAAGCCGCCCATCACGCGCCATACCGTCATGCCGATGTCGTGCAGGAAGCCGTACTCGGTGAACAGCAGCACGCCCTCGCGCGCCATGGTCATGGGGCTGGCCAGGAAGGTCGGGGAGACGAAGCCGCCCAGCGTCACAGCCGCCCAGACGAGAAAGAACAGCACGAAGAAGGCCACACCCAGCACCCACTTGGCCGTGGGGCTGACGGGCTCCAGCGGCGCCATGCGGCGGCGGCGGACGGGGGCTGGCGCCGCGGCGGGCGCGGGAGCGTGCGGTGTGGCGTGGGTCATGGGCTTGTTAGCCGGCTGGACTGCGGAAGTGGATGCGGCTTGCATGGTCATCCCCTGGCGGGCTTACTGGATGAAGCTGGCGTCGTACATCACGCCATAGTTCTCGGGGATGGAGCGGATGATGCCGGCCTCCTTGAGGATCACGGCCGATTCCTTCATGAACGGCACCAGCTCGTTGGCGAAGAATTTCTGGTTGGCTTCCTTGTCGGACCACTTGAGGTAGGAGGCCGACTTGCCGAACTGCTCGCCACCCTGCTTGACGGCCGCGCCCATGATCTCGAAGGACTTGGCCTTGTCGGCCTCGATCATGGCCACCGCATCGAAGTACGACTGGGCCAGCGCCTTGGCGGCGGCCGTGTTCGCCTTGAGCCACTTGGGATCGCAGCCCACCGTGTCCATGACCATGGGGTAGTCGATGGTGGTGGCCAGGATCTTGCCCGCCGCCGGGTTGGCACGGATGGTGGACAGGTAGGGCTCGTAGCTCATGGCCGCATCGTTCTGGCCGGCCACGAAGGCCTGGGCCGCGGGCTGGGGCTCCAGCGAGACGGTCTTCACATCCTTCATGGTCATGCCGTTCTTGTGCAGCATCCAGGCCAGGCCGAAGTACGGCGCCGTGCCCGGCGCGCTCACGGCCACCGTCTTGCCCTTGAGGTCGGCAAAGCCCTTGACGTCATTGCGCACGGCAATGCCGTCGGCGCCATAGGACTTGTCCATCTGGAAGATCTGCACGATGGGCACGCCGTTGGTGTTCCAGGCCACATGCGTCTCGATGGTGGTGGCCGCGCACTGGATGGCGCCCGAGGCCAGGGCCAGGTGGCGGTCCTTCTGCGGAATCATCTTCAGGTCCACCGCCAGGCCGTTCTTCTTGAAGATGCCGGCCTTGTCGGCCAGGGTCAGCGGCGCGAAGCCGGTCCAGCCCGACATGCCCAGGGTGATCTTGGTCTCCTGCGCGGCAGCGGGCTGCAGTGCGGCGGCAAGGCAGAGGGCGGCGGCCAGCGGCCCCAGGGGCAGGCGGCGGAACGTGGGGATCGAACTCATGTGGCACTCCTCGGTCGGGAAAGCAAGTTGGCGATGGCAGTTTCGGGGTCCGCAGGCAGACAAGTGCGGGAGCCCGAAGTGTGTTTTTGCCGACCGGACATGTATATACAGGATTACCCGGCAAACCGGTGATGGAGCGAGCATCCTGCATCTACCTGCGATCAACACGGAGAGCAACAGCAAATGCCGTGCCAACCAAGCTTGTCCATACAACCTGGGGAAAATCCCGGGTAACCGCTCACCACCGTGGTGCATGCCACGGGGCTGCGCGCCGCTACGGTGCAATCACGGCACGCGCCACCTTCAAGAACGGTGCAATCAGCGGCGAGGCATTGCCCGCCGGCACGGCCAGCACCACGCCCTGGGGGGCCACGCGGCCCCGGATGCGGCGGCAGGCCAGGCGCTGGCCATCGTGGGCGCGGTCCACCACTGGCCGCGTGGTCAGCACGCTCAGGCCGTGGCCATTGGCCACCATGGAGCGCAGCATCTCGATGGAGGCGAACTCATGGGCCACCAGCGGCGTCACGCCGGCCTCGCGGAACAGCGACAGGAAATACTCGCGGCTGTGCGGCAGGTTGATCAGCACCAGCGGGTAGCGGGCCACCTCGGCCAGCCCCACGCTGGTCCTGGCCGCCAGCGCATGGCGCTGCGGCAGCAGCACATAGGGCGGCAGCGCCGCCACGGGCAGCAGCTCCATGCGGGGGCGCGCCAGGCCCGTGTCGTACTGCAGGGCCGCATCGAGCTCGCCGCGCTCCACCTGCTGCGTGAGCGAGGCGATATCGCCCTCCACCAGCTCCAGCGCAATGCCGGGGTGCAGGCGCTGCATCTGCGCCAGCAGGGCCGGCACCCAGCGCGCGCCCAGCGTGCTCAGAAAACCCAGGCGCAGCACGCCCGCCATCGCCGCCGTGCGCGGCCCCTGCAGGCTGCGTGCGCCGTCCAGCAGCGCCTGGGCCTCGCGGCTGCGCACCGCGCCGGCCGCCGTGAGATCCAGCCCCTTGGCATGGCGGCGCACGAACAGCGCCTCGCCCCACAGCGCCTCCAGGTCGGCGATCGCCTTGGAGATGGACGGCTGGGACACGCCGATGGCCTCGGCCGCGCGCGCCGTGCTGCCATGGCGTGCGGCGGCCACGAAATACTCCAGCTGGCGCAGGCTGATTTGGATCATCTTTTTGAATGCAGTGAATCAGGAATGAATATTTTCCATTGATTCAATCACGCGCCAGCATGCAGCCATAGACCACCCGTCCAAGGCTGCACCCATGACCGAGTCCACCCCCCTTACCGCCCGCCCGCTGGACGGGGTGCGCATCCTCGACTTCACGCGCGTGCTGGCCGGGCCGCTGTCCACGGCCCTGCTGGCCGACCTGGGCGCCGAGGTCGTCAAGATCGAGCCGCCGCAGGGCGACGACTACCGCGCCATCGGCCCCATGAACAACGGCGAAAGCGCGCTGTTCACGGTGATGAACCGCAACAAGCAAAGCCTGGTGCTGGACCTCAAGCACCCTGAGGCCGTGGCCCTGGTCCACGAGATGGCCGCCCAGGCCGACGTGGTGGTGGAGAACTTCCGGCCCGGCGTGGCCGAGCGCCTGGGCATAGGCGCAAGCCAGTTGCGGGCACTCAATCCGCGCCTGGTCTACGTCAGCGTCTCGGGCTTCGGCCAGACCGGGCCGCTGGCCCACCGGCCGGCCTACGACATCATCGTGCAGGCCATGAGCGGCCTCATGGAGGCCACGGGCGAGCCCGATGGCGCGCCCACCGTCGTGGGCGAGGCCGTCAGCGACGTGGTGGCCGGCCTGTTCGCCTCCTGGGCCACGCTGGCCGCGCTGCTGCAGGCGCGCGCCACGGGACAGGGCCAGCAGGTGGACGTGGCCATGTTCGACACCACGCTGAGCTTTCTGGCCACCTCGGTGGCGCGCTACCTGTTCACGGGCCGGCCCGCACGCCGTGTGGGCAACCGCCATCCGCTGTCCGCACCGTTCGGCGTGTACCGCGCAGGCGACGGCCACTTCGCGCTGGCCGTGCTCAACAACAAGCTGTTCGCCGCCGCCCTGCAGGCCATGGAGCTGGGCGGGCTGGCCGGCGACCCGCGCTTTGCCAGCGACGAATCACGCTCGGCCCACGAACCCGCGCTGCGCGAGGCCATCGAGGCCTGGGCCGGCAGGCATGAAGTGGCGCAGGTGGTGGCCGCGCTGGATGCGGCCGGCGTGCCCGCCGCCCCCATCTGGAACATTGCCCAGGCGCTGGAGTCGCCCCAGAGCCAGGCGCGCGGCCTGCTCGGCGCGGTGCAGGACCCGCGCCTGCCCGGCCTGCGCCTGCCCACCCAGCCCGTGCATTTCAGCGGCGCCGCACCCAACCGCGCCGAGCGCGCACCGGCCCTGGGCGAGCACACCGAGGCCCTGCTCTCGCAGTGGCTGGGCCGGGGCGCCGAAGCCATTGCCGCGCTGCGCGCATCCGGTGCCCTGGGCACCGCAGGCGCGGCCCCCTCTTCCCCATCACATTGAGCCAACCGACATGAACCTCCAACGACTGGGCACCACCGCCGACGACCACGCCATTGCCGATGCCGTGGCCCGATTTGCCGACGACGCACTCGCCCCGCTGGCGCAGCGCATGGACGAAGAGGCACTGTCCGCCACCTGCCATGTGCCGGGCCTGTCGGCCCTGGGCGTGATGGGCATGAACCTGCCCGAGGCGCTGGGCGGCCCCGGCGTCACGCCCACGGCCATGCTGCTGTCCCTGGTGGCCATCTCGCGCGCCTGCGCGGCCACCTCGTCCATGATCGGCGCCCACTACCTGGGCACCGATGCCGTGCTCATCGGCGGCGACGACGCCCAGCGCCAGCAGTGGCTGCCGCACTGCGCCAGCGGCCAATGGCTGGCCGCCTTTGCGCTGACCGAGCCGCGCGGCGGCTCCCACCCGGCAGACATGCGCACGCGCGCCGTGCGCGATGGGGACGACTATCTGATCACGGGCGTCAAGCACTTCATCTCCAACGCCGCCGAGGCGCGCCTCATGGTCGTCTTCGCCAAGACCGACATGGAGGCTGGTGCACGCGGCGTCAGCGCCTTCATCGTGCCGCGTGACCTGCCCGGCATCCAGATCTCGGCCCCCGAAAAACTCATGGGTATCCGCGGCGGCCATGCCTTCGAGGTATCGCTGGACGGCGTGCGCGTGCCTGCCAGCCACCGGCTGGGCGCCGAGGGTACAGGCTTCAAGACGGCGATGAAGGTGCTGGACAACAGCCGCCTGGACGTGGCGGCCACCGCCCTGGGCGTGGCCGAGGCCGCCCTGGCCGCCGCCGCGCAATGGGCCAACCAGCGCCTGGTCGGCGGCGAGCCGCTGGCCACGAAACAGGGCATCCAGTGGAAGCTGGCAGACATGAAGCTGCGCCTGGAAGCATCGTGGGCACTGACCATGCAGGCCCTGGCCTTGCGCCAGGCCGGCCAGCCCTTCACCCAGCACTCGGCCATGGCCAAGCTCCATGCATCCGAAATGGTGGGCTTCGTCACCGACGAAGCCCTGCAGATCCACGGCGGCTACGGCTACACGCGCGAAATGCCGCTGGAGCGCCTGGTGCGCGATGCACGCATCCTGCGCATCTACGAAGGCTCGTCCGAAGTGCAGCGCAGCATCATTGCGCGTGGGGTGCTGGGCGGCAGCTGAATGCAGCAGCGGGTGGCTAGGAGAAATCTGAAAATGGCACCCTCGCGCCTGGAAAAGGCCGTTGATGCAGTGCGGCTCAAACCCCAGGTCTTCCCTGGACCTTGCGAGGGGGCGCAAAATGGCGGCTGTTGCGGCCTTCGGGCCGCAGCGCATTTTTTGCGGGAAGCGCCCGCATCCCGCTCCCTCCCGCGCCAGCCGCCTCTGCCGAAAGAAGTCCCCGTTGTCCGCCGCGCATTCCGTCCTGCAAGCCGTGTTCGGCTACGAACAATTCCGCGGTCCGCAGGAGGCCATCGTCTCGCACGTGGTCGCCGGCGGCGATGCGCTGGTGCTCATGCCCACGGGCGGCGGCAAGAGCCTGTGCTACCAGGTGCCGGCCATCGTGCGCCAGCAGCAGGGCCACGGTGTGGCGGTGGTGGTGTCGCCGCTGATCGCGCTCATGCACGACCAGGTCGGCGCGCTGCACGAGGCCGGCGTGAGCGCCGCCTACCTGAACTCCACGCTGTCCTATGACGAGACGCAGGAAGTCGAATGGCGCCTGCAAAGCGGCGACATCACATTGCTGTATGCCGCGCCCGAGCGCCTGAACACGCCGCGCTTCCTGGGCCTGCTCGACGACCTGCATGCCCAGGGCAAGCTGTCGCTGTTCGCCATCGACGAAGCCCACTGCGTGAGCCAGTGGGGCCATGACTTCCGGCCCGAGTACCGCGCGCTGAGCGTGCTGCACGAACGCTATGCGGGCGTGCCGCGCATCGCGCTCACGGCCACGGCCGATGCGCTGACGCGCGCCGACATCGTCGAGCGGCTGCAGCTGGAGAGCGCGCGGCACTTCGTCAGCAGCTTCGACCGCCCCAATATCCGCTACCGCATCGCCGAGAAGAAGGACGTCAGCAACCAGCTGCTGCGCTTCATCGAGCGCGAGCACGAGGGCGAGGCCGGCGTGGTCTATTGCCAGTCGCGCAAGCGCGTGGAGGAGCTGGCCCAGACGCTGAGCCAGGCCGGCGTGCCCGCCCTGCCCTACCACGCGGGCCTGCCCTTCGAGACGCGCCAGCTGCACCAGGACCGCTTTCTGCGCGAGGACGGCATCGTCATCGTCGCCACCATCGCCTTCGGCATGGGCATCAACAAGCCCGATGTGCGCTTCGTGGCCCACGTGGACATGCCCAAGAACATCGAGGGCTACTACCAGGAAACCGGCCGCGCAGGCCGCGACGGGCTGCCCGCCGATGCCTGGATGGCCTACGGCCTGTCCGACGTGGTCAACCAGCGCCGCATGATCGACGAAAGCCCGGCCGAGGACACCTTCAAGCAGGTCATGCGCGGCAAGCTCGATGCCCTGCTGGGCCTGGCCGAGGCCACGGACTGCCGCCGCGTGCGGCTGCTGGCCTACTTCGGCGAGCAGTACGGCCTGGGCGCACCGGGAGAAGACGCAGAGACGGACCTTGAAGGCAGGCCGCTGCAGCGCGTGGCAAAGACCGCCTGCGGCAACTGCGACAACTGCATGGAGCCCCCGGCCCTGTGGGATGGCACGGACGCCGCGCGCAAGCTGCTGTCCACCATCTACCGCGTGCACGAGGCCAGCCAGCTGACCTTTGGCGCGGGCCACATCATGGACGTGCTGCGCGGCAAGGACACCGAGAAGGTGCGCCAGTACGGCCACGAGAAGATCTCCACCTTCGGCCTGGGCAAGGACTACAGCGAGCCCCAGCTGCGCGGCGTGATGCGCCAGCTGCTGGCCACGGGCGCCCTGGGCCTGCACAAGATCACCAGCGAGAACAGCGGCCACAGCTTCGACACCCTGTGCCTGGCCGATGGCTCGCGCGACGTGCTGCGCGGCAATGTGCCCGTGCAGCTGCGCGAGGCCGTGGCCGCGCCACGCACGCGCACCTCCAAGCGCGCCACCCAGCCCAACGCGGCCGCCGCCAGCCTGGGCCCCGATGCCCAGGTGCGCTTCATCAACCTCAAGGCCTGGCGCGCCGAGGTCGCGCGCGAGCACAACCTGCCGGCCTATGTGATCTTCCACGACGCCACGCTGGCCGCCATTGCCGAACGCAACCCGGCCTCGCTGGACGACCTGCAGGGCATCAGCGGCATGGGCGCCAAGAAGCTCGACGCCTACGGCGCCGAGGTGCTGCGGGTGGTGGCCACGGGTTGAGGCGCATAGCCCTCATGCACATCGCATGGGGCTGGGCTTCACCATGAGAAAAGGCCTGCACATGGGGGCAGGCCTTTTTCGTGAAACCGGAACCCCTTACTGCGCCAGCACCCTGAAGGTCAGCGTGTAGTTGTTGCCGTACTGCGGCGCGGCGGCGCCGGCGGGGGCGTCGGCGCGGTAGCGCACCAGGGCCAGGTAGATGCCGGACTTGGGCAGGGCGTAGGAGATGCGGCCCTCGCCATCGGTAGTCAGTGCATCCACGCTGTGCTGGCTGGCCAGGTCCATGGCCGAGCGGAAGATTTCCACCTTCTGCGCAGCCAGCGGCTTGCCGTCGTACTGCACGGTGAAGTCGAACTTCTCGCCCGCGAACAGGTCGGCCGGATGCGTGACAGGCACGATCTCCAGGCCCTTGCCTGAGGGCGCGAGCGCGGCCCGGCTGGGCTTGCCCACCGTGATGTAGGTCTCGGAGACCGACAGCGACTGGTAGTGGCTCAGCAGCCTGGCATCGGCCGGCGTGGGCGTGGCGGGATCACGCGCCGTCTCCACCTTGCCGTTGCGCTCCCACGAACGGAAGACGGCGCCCAGGCGCGGGCCGGTGCTCACGCGGTAGGTGCCCTTCTCGTCGGGCAGTTGGTGCTCGGCCACGGTACGGGTCTTGAACTGGCGCACATCGGCCATGGGCGTGACCGAGCCGTCGGGCGCCGTCACGGTGAAGCGCGTTTCGCCAAAAGCCACTTCGGGGATGAAGAACTTGTCGGCAAAGCTGGCGTCCACGCTGATGACGGCCCGGGGCTGGGCCTCGAAGCTGGTGGGCAGCAGGTAGGGCGTGTGGGCCTGGGCGGAGATGCACACGGCCGACAGCAGTGGCAGCCACCAGGCCAATCGCTTGGATGGGGTTTTGTCCATGTCCGCTCAGGGCTTCTTGACGTCGTTCTTGTCCACGACGCCATCGGCATTGACGTCGGCTTCCTTGAAGCTGCGTTCGGCGACGGCCATGTCTTCTTCCACGGTGTATTTGCCGTCGCGGTTCCTGTCCACGATGCCGAAGCGCACATGGGCCTGCTTCATGGACTGGGCATAGCGCTCGTCGGGCTGGCGGCCCGCGTACTGCTGCTTGAGGCGGGCCTCGAACTCGTCCACGTACTCCTTCTCGCTGAGCCAGCCGTCGCCATTGGTGTCGCCTGCCAGGAAGCGCTGCTTGCGCACGGTGTCGTACTCCTGGCGCGTGACCACGCCATCACGGTTGGCGTCGTAGCTGCCCATGAAGGCAGACTGGCCATGCCCGCCCGCAGGCTGGGCCGGGCCGCTGGCGGACGGTGCCGTGGGCGATGCGCAGGCGGTGAGCAGGGCCGCCAGGCCGGCAGCGGCCAGCATGCGGTGGGACAGAGAGAACTCGATCATGAAACGACTCCTGAAGTAGGCAGATACAGCGGCGGCTGCGATGGTGGTGGAGGCTTTCCGGCCGACACCGCCGCTGTAGGGAAGGCCGGCCGGCCCCTGGAGAAACTCCTCAGATCCGCGCCACGCGGCAAGTGAAGGTGGCGTGGATGCAATGGCATGGTGCGCAGGGTGCTCAGAACGCAACGTTCATGGACACGGCGAAGGTGCGGCCCGGGTTGCTCAGCAGCTCGATGTCGCGGCGGTCGCGCGCCACGCCGGGCTGCAGGCTGCGGGTGCTGGAATAGTCCCAGTAGCGCTTGTCGCCCAGGTTGTAGATGCCTGCGTTCAGGCGCACGTTCTTTGCGACCTGCCAGTAGCCGGCCAGGTCGAAGATGGCATAGCCGGGCACGCGGAACAGCTCGGTGGTCGAGTCGGTCAGGCCGGTGCCCGCGTTCTGGTAGCTGTCGCGGTTGGTGGCCACGGCCTGCTTGCCCGCGACGAAGGTGCCGGTCAGGTTCAGGCCCCATTGCCGGGCCGGTGCGTCATAGCCCACGCCCACGATGGCCTTGCGCGGCAGCACGCTGTCCAGCGGCACATCCTTGTCGCCTGCGTAGTAGGACTTGGAGGTGCCGCGGCTGATGCCCAGCGCCCAGGTGGAGTACAGGCCCCTGGCGGCGGGCATCCACTGGCCGTGGTCCAGGCGCGCGCTGGCCTCGAAGCCGTAGATCTTTGCGCTGTCGCGGTTCTCGGCCTGGTAGATGGTGCCGATGTGGGCGGGCACGTTGACGAACAGGTCGGGACGGCCCGCGCGCAGGTAGCGCGTGTAGGCGATGAAGTCGGAGTACCTGGTATAGAAGACCGAGCTGTTGAAGGTCACGCCCGGCGTGGGCGAACCCTTGAGGCCGAAGTCGAAGGCATTGCTGCTTTCCTCCTTCAGGTTGGGGTTGCCGACCAGCGCGTACTGGTTGCCGGTGTTGTAGTTGCTGGCCATGTTCCACGAGCCGAAGATCTCGCCGGCCGAGGGCGCGCGCCCGCTGCGCTTGAACTGGGCATAGGCGCTGAACGTGGGCGTGAGGTCATAGACCAGGGCCAGGCTGGGGCTGAGGATGGTGTTGCCACGCGTGCCGCCGTAGAGCTTCTGGACATCGGCGGCCGTGAGCACGCCCGAGACGAAGTTGTCCAGGTCGCGTGTCTTGATCTCCACGCGGTCCACGCGCAGCGCGGGAATCAGCGCCAGGCGGCGGCCACCGGCCTGGAAGCTGATCTCGTCCTGCAGGAAGGCGCCGTAGCGGCGGGTGGTGGTGTCGGGCTGGGGCTTCATGTTGCCGGACACGGCCCAGGGGCGCTCCGTGTCCTGTGTCGATGCATTCACGCCAAAGCTCAGGCGGTGGCGGTCGATGCGCTTGTCGCCCGTGCTCGAGAAACCCCAGGTGCGCGTCTCGTTGCCGGAGACGTTGTGCACCTTGGCGCCCGTGGCCAGCGTGGTGGTGTCGGTGACGTCGTTGGTGTCCGTGTTCTGGAAGTACAGCCGCGTGTCCAGCTGGTCCACCCAGGCGCCGGCCGGTGTCCACAGGTGCTGCAGCTGCAGCGTGTTGCGACTGGTGTCGCTGTTCTGGCGCGAGCTTTCGGTGATGCTGGTGTTGGTGGTGTCCCAGCCGTGGAAGGAGGTGTCGTTCTTGCGGCGGTACAGGTCGGCCGACAGCACCAGGCGGTGGGCCGGGTTGATGCGCAGGCCGCCCTTGAGCAGCAGCGCGTTGGAGTTCCAGTCATCGGGATAGCTGTTGACGATGGCGCTGTGGTTGCGCGTCTCGTGGCCGTCGCGGCGCGAATAGGCGATCAGGCCGTCGAGGTCGCCCGAGCGGCCAGCGGCCGTGAAGCTCTCGTTCCAGGAGCGGTCGGCCGTGTCGTGGCCGATCTTGCCGCCCAGGTAGGAGGTCTTGCCGCCCACCAGGTAGTCCTCGGCGGACTTGGTGCGAAAGCCCACCGAGCCGCCGATGCCACCGGCCGCGCGCCGCGCCGTGGTGGTGCCGGAGAGGATGTCCACGGCCGAGAACATCTCGGGGTCGATGAAGTCGCGGCCCACGCCGAAGGTGTTGGCGCCGACACGGCTCACATAGGGGCGCGTGGTGGCGTCGGGCATCTCGACGCCGTCCACATCCATGCCGATGCGGTTGCCCTCGATGCCGCGGATGTTGTAGCCCGTGGTGCCCGAGCGGTCGAAGCTGCTGCGGTTGCGGCTGGTGCCCGAGGCCGTGCCCGGCGCTGAGACCAGGGGCTGGTAGCGCACCACATCGGCCATGCTGCCGGCCTGCTCCAGCGCCGGGCCGCTGACGGTGGTGGAGGCGCCCGGCGTGCGCTGCACGGGCTCGGCTGCATCGACCACATCGACCTGGGCCAGCGCCTTGGTGGGAGCCTGTGCCATCAGCCGGGCCTCATCGTCCGCAGTCTGCACATGCGTCTGCGTCCGCGTCTGCGCCCAGGCGCCGGGCGAGGCCAGACCGATCACGGCGGCCTGCACGGCCACGGCCAGCAGGCTGGGCCGCAATGCCGGCGTGCGCGAGGGATTGCGGGAGAGGGAGAGGAAAGACGAACGCGAAGACACAGCCATGGCGGGAATCGGGGAAAGAGGGTTGCTGGCTAGCTGCCGACCTGTCCGCGGAGTGCTCTTGCGAGACCATTGCTCCCCCCGTGTGTGATTGTTCCTGCTGGCTTTCCGCGATTCTCCCATCAATTGATAATGATTATCATTTGTTTTGTCTCATTTACGTCACAGGGGCCGATCCAGTCTCCGCGCGGGCCTCCTCCACAAACCCCACACAAAGACTCGACAGCGCAGCAAGATTGCCCGCTCACACTGCGGCGGCTGAATATCTGGAGCCCTTTGCTGTGATCAATAACGCCCAACTTCTGGCCGACGAAGCCAAGTACTGCTCGTTCGGGGATACCGTCCACTACGTCAACCCGCCCAAGATCTTCTCGGGCTGCGAAGGCAGCTACATGTACGACGAGGCCGGCACGCCCTACCTTGATCTGCAGATGTGGTATTCGGCCGTGAACTTCGGCTACAAGAACAAGCGCCTCGAGCAGAAGATGATCGAGCAGCTGCAGACCCTTCCCCAGGTCGCCAGCCAGTACCTGCACCCCACCAAGATCGAGCTGGCCAAGTTCATCGCCCAGGATGCGGAGCGCAAGTGGGGCCATGCCGGCCGCGTGCACTTCAACGTGGGCGGCGCCCAGGCCATCGAGGACTCGCTCAAGGTCGTGCGCAATGCCAGCGGCGGCAAGAGCCTGATGTTCGCCTTCGAGGGCGGCTACCACGGCCGCACGCTGGGCGCCTCCAGCATCACCTCCAGCTACCGCTACCGCCGCCGCTACGGCCACTTCGGCGACCGCGCGCAGTTCATCCCCTTCCCCTACCCGTTCCGCCGCCCCAAGGGCATGACGTCCGAGGAATACGCGGACTCCATCGTCCGGGAATTCGCGCGCAAGTTCGAGAACGAATACCACGCCATCTGGGACCCCAAGACCAACCAGTGCGAGTACGCGGCCTTCTACGTGGAGCCCATCCAGGGCACGGGCGGCTACGTCGTGCCGCCGCCCAACTTCTTCAAGGGCCTCAAGAAGGTGCTGGACGACCACGGCGTGCTGATGGTGGTCGATGAAATCCAGATGGGCTTCTGGCGCACCGGCACGCTGTGGTCGGTGGAGAACTTCGGCGTCAAGCCCGACGTGCTGGTCTTCGCCAAGGCGCTGACCAACGGCCTCAACGCCCTGTCGGGCCTTTGGGCGCGCGAGGAGCTGATCAACCCCACCATCTTCCCGCCGGGATCGACGCACTCCACCTTCGCCTCCAACCCGCTGGGCACGGCCCTGGGCCTGGAAGTCATGAAGATGACCCACGAGATGGACTTCGGCCGCCAGGTGCGCGAATCGGGCGCCTACTTCCTCGAAGGCCTCAAGGAGCTGCAAAAGCGCCACAAGGAAATCGGCGACGTGGACGGCCTGGGCCTGGCGCTGCGCGCCGAGATCTGCACCGAAGACGGCTTCACGCCCAACAAGGCGCTGCTGGACAAGATGGTGGACATCGGCCTCGAAGGCGGCCTGGAATACCAGGGCCAGAAACGCGGCCTGGTGCTGGACGTGGGCGGCTACTACAAGAACGTGATCACCTTCGCGCCCTCGCTGATGATCTCGCGCCCCGAGATCGACGAAGCCATGGTCCTGCTGGACCAGTTGCTCACGAAAGCCAAGGCGGCCTGAAGGCGCGATGCCCGCAGAGCGCCTGCACAACCAGCTCGAACCCCCAGGCCTGCTCGCGCAGTTCGCGGCCCATCCTCCCGAGGGCTTCGCACTGCTGCAGGACTGGCCGGCGCCGGCCTTCACGGCGCCCTTCGATCTTCTGACCACGGCGGACGACGCGCTCAAGGCGCGTCTTTTGTCGTTGCCCGGTGGCGGCTGGCTGTCGCGCCGGCTGCGCCTGTCCACCGACTTCGTGGGCACCACGGTCAGCGAGTACGCCGTGCTGCCCATCGGCATCCCTGCCGCCCAGCAGGCTGCCGCGCTGCGTGCGCGCGCAGGCCGGCGCATGCTGACCATCGTCAAGGACCTGCCCCAGGATTCACCGCTGCTGCCGGACGCCGACAACGCCCACGCACGGGCGCTGGCGCAGGCGCTGGCCGATGCGGGCTTCATCCTGGTCGAGGGCCAGGCCCTGGCCCATGTGCCCATCGACTTCTCCAGCCTGGACGAATACCTTGCGCGCCTGCCCAAAAGCCGCCGCCAGAACCTGCGCCGCAAGCTCAGGAGCCGCGCGCAGCTGCAGGTGCAGCGCATTCCCACGGGCGCGGCCTTTGCCGATGACGCCTGCGTCGATGCCTACTACGCGCTGTTCGATGCGGTGTATGCGCAAAGCGAGATCCACTTCGACAGGCTCACGCGCGATTTCTTCGCGGCCCTGCTGCGCGATGCAGGCAACGGCGGCACCGTGTTCGAATACCGCGCGCTGCAGGACGACGGCACGCCCGGCGCGCTGCTGGGCTGGAACCTGTGCTTCGAGCACGGCGGCAAGCTGATCGACAAGTACATCGGCCTGTCCTACCCGGCCGCGCGCGAGGCCAATCTCTACTTCGTGAGCTGGATGGTCAACCTTGAATACGCCATCGAACGCGGCCTGAGCCACTACGTGGCCGGCTGGACCGACCCCGAGGTCAAGGCCCAGCTGGGCGCCAGCTTCACCTTCACGCAGCATGCGGTCTTCATCCGCAATCCGCTGCTGCGCGCACTGGGCCGGCGCTTTGCCGGCCACTTCGAAAGCGATCGCCAATGGAGCGAACAGAACTGAATGCCCAGCCGGTCGTGCTGGATGTGGATGGCTCGGTGGGGACCTTGCCCGGCGAGCTGCGCCTGCCGCTGCAGGACTGGCAGGAGCAGGTGCGCTTTGGCTGCGGCCTGCGCCGGTTTGCGCAGTTCCGCGCGGCGCTCGACGCGCAACTGCCCGCCGCGCATGGCACGGCCCTCATGGGCAGTGGCGACTTCCACCACCTGAGCTGGCCGCTGATCGAGCGCTGCATCACCGCCCAGGCCCTGTCCGCAGGCCGGCCGCTGCGCGTGGTCGTGCTGGACAACCACCCCGACAACATGCGCTTTCCCTGGGGCGTGCACTGCGGCTCCTGGGTGCGGCGCGTGGCCCTGCATCCGGCCGTCTCGCATGTGCATGTGGCCGGCATCACCTCCGGCGACATCGGCCGCGCGCACGCCTGGGAGAACTACCTCACGCCGCTGCGCGCCGGCCGCCTGAGCTACTGGAGCGCAGGCGTGGACACGGGCTGGGCGCGCCGCCTGGGCGTGGATGCCGCCTTTCGCGGCTTTGCCAGCGTGGCCGACCTGTCGCGCACGCTGGCGCGCATGCTGCGCGAGCAGGCCCAGCCCACCTACCTGAGCATCGACAAGGACGTGTTCGCGCCCGAGGTGGTGCGCACCAACTGGGACCAGGGTCGCATGCAGGAAGGCGAGGCCCTGGACATCATCAGCGCGCTGGCCGGCCAGATCGTGGGCAGCGACATCACGGGCGATGTGTCCTCCTGGCGCTACACGACCTGGTGGAAGCGCTGGATGAGCGCCGGAGACGGCCAGGACACGCAGATCGACGCGCAGACGCTGGCCACCTGGCAACTGGGCCAGCATGCGTTCAACGAACGCCTGGTGGAGCGTCTGCAGCAGGCCGGCTGAGGCCCCACCGGGGCTGCGGCGACCGGGGCTGCGAGGTCAGGCGGCGGCCTGCTTCGTGGCGCTTTCCAGCACCTGGACCAGATCGCCAAAGCGCGCGTCGTCGAACCACAGGCTGTTGCCCACCGCCACCAGGCGCTGCGCCCAGTCGCGCCCCTGGTCCACCACGTCCTGGCGTGCCAGGCCCAGCACATGGTCGTAGCGTCCATAGTCGGGCAGCACATGGACGAAGGGCAGCGACAAACCCCAGCCCCGCCCCCATTGCGCGCGCAGCAGCGCATCGCGCGTGGCGGCATCGCGCAGGCGCAGCAGCAGCACGGGCCAGACGCCTTGCGCACCCGGCACGGTGTCGCCCACCACCTCGATGCCATCGATGGCCGACAGCCAGGCGCCGCGCTCACGCGCCTGGCGCTGCAGTTGCTGCTGGAAATCCGCCAGCCGCGCCAGTGCGCGCCGGCCCACGCGGCGGCGCCAGGCGCCCAGTTCATGGCGGGGAATGGCGTCGTCGAAATCATCGCCGGCGGCCTGCACCCAGTCGCTGCGCGACAGCGCATCGCGCAGGGGACGGCCATAGGCCAGGTCCAGCCCGGCGGGGCGGTACAGCGCCGCATAGCCCAGCAGCTCCAGGCTGCGGCGCAACTCCCAGCCCCGGTCCTGGCGCACGCTGGCCGCATGTGTCTCGCGCAGTGCCTCGCGCAGCGCGGGGTCGCGCGCCAGCAGCACGCCGCCCTCGAAGGTGGTCAGGCCCTTGCCCACGGCCAGGCTGTAGAAGCCCACATCGCCCTGCCAGCCCACGGGCTCGCCGCGCAGGCGTGCGCCCAGGGCCTGGGCCGCGTCCTCCACCACCCAGGCGCCCACGGCGCGCGCGCAGTCCACGGCCGTGGCCACGTCGGCCACGCGGCCGCACAGATGCGTGGGCAGCACGGCCAGGGTGCGTTCGCTGCACAGGGCGCGCAGGCGCGCGGGCTCCATGTCCAGCGTGTCGGGATGCAGATCGCACAGGCGCAGTTGCAGGCCGCAGTGCGCCACGGCCAGGGCCACCAGCGGGCAGGTATAGGCGGGTGCGATGACTTCGCTGCGGCCCGGCGCCAGGCGGCGCAGGGTCTGCAGCGCCACCATCAGCGCCGAGGTGCCCGAGCATTCAAGCTGCACGGCGGGCACGCCCAGCCACTGCGCCAGCGCCGTCGCCAGGTCCGCGTCGCCCCAGGGCAGCAGGTCGGCCGCGCGCAGCGGCAGGCCCGCCGTGGGCGGCAGCACGCGTTCAGCCACGGTGCGAGCCGTGCTCGGCCGAGGCCGCCAGATGCGCGGCGCCCGCGCTGGCCGAGCCCGCGCCCGGGTTGCCGCCCGCATGGCCCGGCGTGTCATCGTCTGCGCCGGGCCCCTCGGCCTCCTGCGTCTCGCTGACGGCCAGGCAGGCGATGCCGGCCACGATGAACAGGCAGCCGATGATCTGGGGCATGCCTATGCGCTCGTCGAACAGCCAGTACGACAGCGCCAGCACGGAAAGAATCTCCAGGTGCGATGCCGCAAAGGCCGGGCCGATGGGCGCGCGCTTGAGCAAGGTCATCCACGAGAAAAAGGCGCCGATGTAGCCCACGAAGGCGCCATAGATCCAGGGCTGGCCGAACACGCGCGCCAGCCAGTCCACCGAGAACTCCAGCGGCAGCGCCGCATTGCCGGCCTGCTTGAAGCTCAGCTGGGCCAGCGTGTCGAAGGCCATGAGCACCAGAAAGCCGATGAAATAAAAGCGCTTCATTTCAATGGAGGCCCACGATGGCGACGCCGATGGACACCAGAACGATGCCTGCCACGCGCATGGGTGCCAGCTTCTCGGCAAACAGCAGCCGGCCCGCGATCATGATGGCCACGATGTTGATGGAGCCCAGCAGCACGCCTTCGGACAGCGGCACCAGCGAGAGAAAGGCCAGCCACAGCACGAACTCGGCCACGTAGCAGCCCACGCCCAGCCACAGCCAGGGCCTGGAGGCCATGAAGCGCCAGCGTGCCAGGCCGTCGAGGTCACCGGGCTGGCTGGCGGCGGCCTTGAAGGCCAGTTGCCCCCCGCTGTCCACCAGCACGTTCAGCACCCACAGCGTGATGACCAGCGGCGAGAGATCACTGCCCATGCCGTGCGGCCTCCGCAGCCCGCACCTCGCGGGGGGCGGCACCGCTGGCGATGCGCGCCACGAATTCGGTGGTGCGCGCGATCACGGTGCGGCGGTCGCGGTCGATGGTGACCATGTGGTAGCTGTTGTCCAGCAGCACCAGCTCGACATGGGCCTGGCTGGCGCCATGCACGATGTCATGGGCGTTGGCCACCGACGAGATGTCGTCGTTGCGCGCATGGATGACCAGGCAGGGCGAGCGCAGCTGGGGCAGGCGCGCCAGCACATGGGCCGAGAGGCGGCGCAGCTCGATGATGGACCACCAGGGATTGCCCGGCAGGCCGGCCGCCGCGCTGTCGCCCGAGTGCATCTGCTCGACCACGCGTGCGCGCAGCGCCTCGTCCTTGATGCCGTAGGGCGGCTGCTCCATGAACACGCTGCGGCGGCCAATGCCCAGCGCGCGGAACAGCGGCAGCAGGAAGGCCAGGCGCGTGTAGAAGGGAATGCTCCAGCCGTCGTAGCGGAAGGTGGTGGACAGGGCGCAGACGCCGTCCACCTTGTCGGGGTGGCGCTGGGCCACGGCCAGGGAGAGCACGGCGCCCATGGACAGGCCGCCGACCACCACATGGTCCATGTGCTGCGACAGTCGCTGCAGCCCGGCCTCCACGCTGGCCAGCCAGTCGGTCCAGCGCGTGTCCACGAGATCTTCCATGCTGCCGCAATGGCCGGCCAGCTGGACCGCATAGACGGTGAAGCCCTGCTTGTTCAGCCCCTTGGCCAGCAGGCGCATCTCGGCAGGCGTGCCCGTAAGCCCGTGCACCAGCAGCACGCCGGTGCGCGCGGCCGCGCCCGTGCCGGGCATGACGAATTCATGCTCGGTCACGCAGACGCTGTCCAGCCCCGTGGCAGGCTCGCTGCGCTGAACCAAGGAGAGCCCATCACTCAAATTCATGTCAATTTTCCATGACGCTGCGCGTCGCCCTCTGACCATGAAAATGGCGTGCCCTGAAGCCAGAGACACCAAGGAAGGGCCTTGGCCGGCCGCGCCGCCCCGCACCGAAGGTGTCGTCCCCCTTGGGGGGCGCCGTGCAACGGGAAGGCGCGAAGCGACTCAGGGGGTGGTATGTCATGCCAGCGCCTCCAGGCCCAGGACGACCTTGTCGAGGAGGGCCGTGGCCTGCTCGAAATGCTCGAAGGGCGCATGGGCGATGCCCCGGCTCTCGCAGTGGGCGATGAGCTTGTACTTGGCCAGCACGAAGTCGGCCCGGCCCGAGACGCAGAAGTCCGAGGTGCTGTCGCCCACGTAGAGCACGCGGCCGTTCAGGGCCTGCTGCTCGGCCAGGCGCTCGCACTTGCAGTTGCCGCTGGCGCGTGCGCACTGCGCGCTGGCCCAGGGAGAGTCCAGGCGCCAGTTGCGCTCGCCGGTCTGCACCAGGCGGTTGGCGATGACCTGCAGATGGCCCAGGCCATGGCGCTCCAGCACATGGCGTATGGCGTAGTCGATGCCGTCGCTGACCACCTGCACCACCATGCCGTGGGCCTGGGCGGCCGCCACGAAGCCGGCAAAGCCGGGGTCGATCTCGATGGTGTCCAGGTGGGCGCGCAGCTCGGCCTCGTCCATGTCCAGCAGCGCGACCTGACCCTTCATGCATTCGCGCGAGCCGATCTCGCCGCGCTCCCAGGCGTCTTCCAGTTCCTGCCAGCCGGGCTTGCCGAAGCGGTTGAGCAGGGTGTCGGTCACGTCCAGCAGGCTGATCGTGCCGTCGAAGTCGCTTTGCACCATCCAGCCGGGGGCGGCGGTGTCCAGATACAGGGGAATGCGCTTATTCATGAAACTGCACCCTTACGTTTTGACCCACGCGCACGGCGGCGGCGGGAGCTTGCTCGAAGACCAGCACGCACTCGATGACACGCACCGGCCCGCGCTGCTGGTCGTCCTGCAGCCGCGCCGTGCCATAGACGGGGCTGATGCGCAGCACGCGTGCCGAAGGCAGCTGCTGCTGTGCGGCGCCATCGGCGTCCAGCGTCACCGTGGCCCGCATGCCTTCGCGCACGGCGGCGGCGAAGCTTTCGTTGATTTCGGCGCGCACCTGCAGCGGGCGCTGCGGCAGCACCACCACGGCCGGCGTGCCGGGCACGGCCTGGCTGCCCGCATGGGTGGCCAGGCGCACCACGGTGCCGGCCTCGGGCGCGCGCAGTTCCTGGCGCTTGTGCTGGGCGCGCAATTGTTCGAGCTTGCGCTGTGCCACCTGGGCCTCGGCCGCGGCCACGTCGATCTCGGCCTGGGCATCGCGCAGCGCCTGCGCGGCCTCGTCCACGTTCTGCGCATCGGCGGCGCCCTCGCGCGCTGCGGCCTGCCAGCGAGACAGGGTCTGCTTGAGCTGTGGCAGGCGCGCGGCGCGTGCCTTCTGGCGGGCCTTGGCCAGCTGGGCCTCGGACTCGGCCACGGCCAGATCGGCCTGGCCCGTATCGTCGGCCAGCCTCAGCAGCAACTGGCCGCGCTGCACGGACTGGCCTTCCTTGACGGACAGCTGCTGCACCACGCCGGCCACGGCGGGCGACAGGTCCAGCAGGCCGCCTTCCACCTCGATCTTGCCGCGCGCCACGGCCACGGCCGCCGGGCCGTTTTGCTGCGCCTTGGCGCTGGCCTGGCCGGCATTGGCAGGCGCATCGTGCGAAGGACCGCAGCCCGCCAGCAGCGCGGCGGCGGCCAGCGCCGCAGCCAGACCGGCAGTGGACGCGGCAAGGCCGCTCAGGGGGTACTTCATTCTTTTTCCTTCAACGGGGAGGTCTGGCGCCAGTCGCTGCGGATGGCGCCGTCCTCCATGCCGAGCACGCGGTCGGCATGGCGCACCAGGCGCGGGTCATGGCTCACGCACAGCACGGTCGTGCCATGGTTGCGCGCCGCGCGGTGCAGGATGTCGATGACGCGCTGGCCGCTTTCGGCATCCAGCGCACTCGTGGGTTCGTCGGCAAACAGCAGCTGCGGCGCCTTGGCCATGGCGCGCGCGATGGCCACGCGCTGCTTTTCGCCGCCCGACAGTTCGGCCGGGCGCATGTGGGCGCGGTGGGACAGGCCGACCTCGTCCAGCGCCTGCTGCGCGCGGCGCAGGGCCTCGTCGCTGCGCAGGCCCATGTAGCCCAGGGGCAGCTGTACCTGCTCGATGGCCGTCAGCGCCGGGAACAGGTTGAAGCCCTGGAAGACGAAGCCCGTGTGGCGCAGGCGGAATTTCTCCAGCGCCCGCGTGCCCAGCTTGCCCAGGTCCTCGCCCAGCGCCATGGCGTGGCCGCTGTCGGGCGCCTGCAGGCCCGACATCAGCGACAGCAGCGTGCTCTTGCCGCAGCCCGAGGGCCCGGAGATCAGGCTCAGCTCGCTCGGGTACAGCGACACGGACAGGCCTTGCAGCACCTGCACGCTGACCATGCCCGACAGAAAGGACTTGCACAGGCGCACGGCCTCCAGGCTGGGTGCCGTGCGGGGCGCCGCCGTGGGCGCTGGGGAGTGGGCATTCATCACGTTCATGGGGTCTGGCCGTCTTCAGCGCAGCAGCGTGGCCGGGTCGGCACGCAACAGGCTGCGCATGGCGCCCAGGCCCGACAGCAGGGACAGCACGGCCACCAGCACGGCGCAGGCCAGCACGGCCGATGCGTTCAGCGCCACGGGCACGCGGTAGGCCATGGCCAGGGCCAGCAATACGGCGCTGGCCAGCGCGGCCATCACAAAGCCCAGGCCGCCGATCCAGCAGGCCTGCTCGACCACCACGCGGCCCAGTGCCGCGCGGCTCACGCCCAGCGCGTTGAGCACGGCGTACTCGCGCGAGGAAGCGGCCACCACGGCCTTGAGCGACTGGCTGGTGACCACCGAGCCCACCAGGCAGACGATGACGGCCATGAACAGCACGCCCGCGCCGGCGCCCGTGTCGAACATCCAGTAGCGCTGCGAGCGCCGCGCGAATTCCCTGGCCGTCCAGGCCTCGTAGGGGCCGAAGCTGGGTGTGGGCTGGTTCAGGCGCTGCTTCACGGCCTTGGCCGAGGCGCCCGGGCGCACGCGCGCCACGAAGTAGGTGCTGCCCTGGCCGGGGTCGCCCGCAATCTCGCGGGCCGTGGCCAGCGAGGCCAATACGTTCACGCCGCCCAGGCCACGCAGGCCGTCCACGGCCGCCACCACCTGCACGCGGTGGTTGTTGACCCAGGCCACGCCGCCTTCGCTGGTGCCCAGGGTCTGCAGGTCGGCCCGGTCCACGATCACGGCGCCGGTCTCGCGCAGGCGCTGGCGCTGCCAGGGCTGGAGCACGTGGGAAAACAGCATGGAGGCGTCATCGGTGGCAATGCCCGACAGGTAGACCGACACGCCGCCGCCGTGCTCGCTCGCCGCGCCGCCGGCCGCCGAGTCCGAGCGCCAGTCGCCGTCCACCCAGACATAGGGCTCGACCGCCGCGACATCGGGGTCCATGCGCAGGCGCATGTCCACGTCGCGGCCGATGGTGCGGCCGAAGTTCACGCTCTGCGTGCCCGGGTAGCCGATCCACAGGTCGGCCGAGGAAGCCGTCACATACAGCGCGGCCGAGCCGAAGATGCCCAGCACCAGCGCGGCCTGCATGGCCAGCAGCACGCCGGAGAAGCCCACGGCGAAGACGGAGGGAATGAAGCGGCGCCACTCGTGCACCAGCGTCTTGCGTGCCAGGGCGATCATGAGGGCGCTCCTTGTGCGAGCGGAGCCAGTGGAGCCATGCCGCTGCCGGCAGCGTCCTGGTCCTCGGCCGGCAGCGGCGCGCCGCCCAGGGCCTTGTACAGCGCCACGTAGGCCAGCGCATGGGCAGCCAGGGCCGTGGTCTGCTCGCTGCGCGCCTGCAGCGCGGCGCGCCGGGGCGCCAGGCCCCCGAATTCGCTGTCCAGGCCCAGCTTCAGGCGCTGGTCCTGCACGCGCTCGCGCTCGGCCAGCACCTGCTGGGTGGACTGCAGCGAGGCGATGCGCTCGCGCTGGGCGTCCAGCGCGGCCAGTGCGGACTCGACCTCGGCCACGCCGTCGAGCACGCTCTGGCGGTAGGCCTGGATGGCGGCCTGCAGCGCCAGCTCGCTGGCGTCGGCCTGGGAGCGGCGGCGGCCCCAGTCGAACAGGGGAATGTCGATCTGCGGCCCGAAGGTGGGTGCGTTGTCCTGCGTGGTACGCAGGTTCTGGGTGATGTTGAACGAGTACAGCAGCGAGCCGCCGATCACGAAGCGCGGATACAGCGCCGCATGCGCAATGCCCTGCTCGGCCGCCGCGCGCTCCACGGCGGCCTGCGCCACCTGGATGTCGGGGCGCGTGCGCAGCAGGTCGGCCGGCAGGACGGCCACGCCCAGCGCCTGGGGGCCGGGCAGCGGGGCCTTGGCATCGGCCTGCAGCCACTGCGCATCGGGCCGCGTGCGGCCCAGCAAGGCGGCCAGCATGTGGGCGCTGCGGGCCTGGGTTTCGCGCAGGCTGGCACGCAAGGCCGCGCTCTGGCCGGCCTGCAGTTGCAGCTGGTGCACGGCCTCGGCCGTGCCCAGGCGCTGCTGCTGGCGCACCTGGGCCAGTTGCAGGGCACGCGCATCCAGCAGTGCCTGTTCGTCGATCAGGGCGCGCTGGCGCTGGGCCATGCGGATGTCCAGATAGCGGTGGACCACATCAGCCACCAGGGCCACGCGGGCCGCCTGCAGGCGGCCCCGTGCGTCAAGCACGGAGGCGGCGGCATTGCGCTCGCCGGCCTCGCGGGCGCCGAACAGGCCCAGGTCCCAGCTCACGTCGATGCTGGCGTGGAAATACGAGTCGATGGCCGCAATGTCCTGCAGCGTGCGCGCACCGGCCGTGAACACGGGCCGGAAGGCCGAGCCGGCCGTGCCGGCCAGCAGCCGTTGCTGGCGCAGGCGCGACTGGGCCTGGGACAGGTCGAGGTTGGCGGCCAGCGCCTCCTCGACCAGGGTGTTCAGGGATTCGTCGCCCCAGGCCTTCCACCAGCCCTGCAGGTCGGGCGCTGCGGCCGAGCCAGGTGCACCCGGCGCGGCGGCGGGCAGGGGCTGCGTCCACTGCGTGGGCACCGAGCCGTCAAGCTGCGCCGGCGGCGGCGAGGAGCAACCGGCCAGCGCCAGGGCGGCGCCCAGGCACAGGCTGGAGAGGCGATGCGTCGCGGCGGCGTGGTTCACGGGATGGGCAGGCGGGAGGGGATGATCGAGGGGAGGACCGGGAAAACGAGGCCAGGGAACCATGTCCCCGGATAGCCATTGGACGCGGCCAAGCTTGCGCGAGGTTGCAGGCTTTATGGAGGAAACATGGAGAGCGCGACGCCTTGCGGGAGCCTCTCTGCCCCAACCCGGGCAAGAGCCAGTTGCGGACCGCCCGATCACCGCGGACTCGGATGATTCCGAGTTTATTTTCAGAACGCTCCAATTCCATGGCCGCATGCAGGTCAGTACATTGGCCGGATATCGCGCCCTATGCCACCCGTCCCAAGGCATTGATCCATATCTTCCAGGCTGGAGTTCACAGCATGTCTTTCACAGCCATCTTGCGCCATGCATTGGCCACGCCTCTCCTCTTGATTTTCTTTAT
Organism: Delftia sp. NA_296.1; assembly: GCF_052692095.1. NCBI lineage: Bacteria > Pseudomonadati > Pseudomonadota > Betaproteobacteria > Burkholderiales > Comamonadaceae > Delftia > Delftia sp. NA_296.1. Next base: position 197,220 of record NZ_JBQZGF010000009.1, read on the forward strand.
GGCCCCTATTTCATCCTGGGCCCGTTGTTCCTCCCAGGGCTGGAATGCCCAGTTTCCAGGTTCAGCCAACACCCCCACCATCGTCAATGAAAATTATCCGATTGGCAGCGTTGTCTATTCCAGGACAATGAATTTACAAAATACCGGGGCCGGCAGCTACCACATCTCTTGCGACAATGATTTTTATTACATAGAAGGCATTGGAACGGAAAGCGGTGGAATATATTCCACCGCCATCCCCAACCTGGGCATGAGAATCACGTGGGAAAGAGCCGCGCCTTATTCAGGGTCCATGCTGAAACAGGGCATATTCCATTCACTGCCAAGCAACAACATGACCCTCGAGCTCGTGAAAACCGGAGAACTCACATCTGGCGGTTCCCTGAATGGCAGCTTCGCACGAATCTACTCTGGGACCAGCAATGCCCGTGACTTGCTGGCCACGGTATTCTTTTCGAGTGGCATCACCGTCAACGTCAGCAGCCGCCCCAGGCCGCCGACCTGCCGGGTGTCCACGGGCAAGATCGACGTGACCATGGCCCCCACCCCGTTCGCCGATTTCAAGGGAATCGGGTCCGTCACGGCAGCCAAGGACTTCAGCATCGAGTTGACCTGCGCGGGAGGCGAAGCCAATACACGCCTTACCGCCTTCATCACGCTGACGGATGCCACCCAGGCGACCAACCGATCGAGCACGCTGACGCTGGCCCAAAATTCCAAGGCTCGGGGTGTCGGCATACAGGTACTGAGAAACAACGTGCCCGTGAGCTTCGGCCCTGACTCCGGCAGCCTGGGCAATGCCAACCAATGGAATGCGGGCCAGGTCGCACAGGGGCAGAACAGCCTGAAGATTCCGCTGAGCGCGCGCCTGGTGCAGACAGCCAGCAGCGTGACACCTGGCATGGCCTATGGCAGGGCGACCTTCACGATGAGCTACCAATAGCCGCTGATGGGTCCGCAGGAAATGAACAGCGCCAGCCTTGCGCGCGATTGCAGACTTCGTGGAGCCAATATGGAGGGGCGGCGGCATCCAGGGCATCGCACCATAATGTGCGCCTGGCCCTGCCAGCTTTCCCATGAACTCCACAGCACAGCCAACGGCAACCACCCCCCTCGTGCTCGTCGTCGAAGACGAGCCCGCCATCGCCAGCATCCTGACGGCCTATCTCGAGCGGGACGGGCTGCGTTCGCGCATGGCCTCGGACGGCCAGGAGGCTCTGCAGCTGTTCCGCCTGCTGCGGCCCGACCTGGTGCTGCTGGACATCCACCTTCCCGGCATGGATGGCATCGACGTGCTGCGCGCCATCCGCGATGACAGCCAGACGCCCGTGATCATGGTCACGGCGCTGGCCGACGATGTGGACAAGCTGCTGGCCCTGCGCCTGGGCGCCGACGACTACGTGGTCAAGCCCTTCAATCCGCCCGAGGTCGTGGCGCGCGTGCGCGCCGTGCTGCGCCGCACCCAGGCACGCAAGAACCCGGCGCCCGCGCCCATCCGCGTGGGCCCCATCGAGATCGACTCCGAGGCGCACAGCGCCGTGGTCTACGACAACGAGGGCCGCGCCCTGCCGCTGCCGCTGACGCTGACCGAATTCCGCCTGCTGGCCTGCCTGGCGGCCCAGCCCCGGCGCTGCTTCTCGCGCTCCCACCTGATCGAGCACTGCCTGCCCGAGAGCGATGCGCTGGAGCGCGTCATCGACTCCCATCTGTCCAAGCTGCGCCGCAAGCTGCAGCTGGCCGGCCAGGAAGGCCTGATCGAGACCGTGCGCGGCATTGGCTACCGGCTATGGCCCTGGGACTGAGGCCCAACCGCATCTGGGTGCGCTTCGGCCTGTGGATCACGGCCACCGTGCTCAGCACCATTGCCCTGCTGGCCATCGGCGTGCTGGTGTTCTCCGAGATCCAGTACCGCGACTTCTACAGCAGCCTGCCGCCGGCCGTGCAGATCGAGCTGGACGAACTCAACGCCCAGTCGCTGGAAGACAGCCCACGCGCCATGCAGATCTACGGCCAGTACTGGACGGGCGATCTGCTGTTCGGCGAGAAATGGTCCCTGGTCATCGGCCTGCTGGTGTGCCTGCCCTTCGGGCTGGCTGTGGGCTTCTGGGTCTCGCGCCTGGTGACGCGGCCCCTGGCGTCCATGGTCGAGGTGGCCAAGCGCGTGGAGCTGGGCGACTTCAGCGCGCGCGCCCTGCCCGGCAAGGCCCATGGCGAGATGGCCGAGATGGTGGTGGCCTTCAACCGCATGATCGATTCGCTGGAGACGCTGGAGGCCGAGCGCCGCGCCACGGCGGCCTCGATCTCGCACGAGCTGCGCACGCCGCTGACCGTGCTGCAGGCGCGCCTGCATGCCATCTGCGACGGCGTCATCGCCGCAGACGACACCGAGCTGAACACGCTGCTGTTCCAGGTCGAGCACCTGGGCCGGCTGGTCGGCGACCTGCACACGCTGTCCATGGCCGATGCCGGCCAGCTGTCGCTGCAAAAGCAGCGCCTGGACCTGGCCGAACTCGTGGCCGAGACGCTGGACCACCTGCACCCCCAGCTCCTGCAGCATGGCATGCAGCTGGAGATGCACCTGCCCGCGCCCAGTGACATCGGCATGGCCGACATCCGTGCCGACGCCGACCGCATGCGCCAGATCCTCTCCAACCTCGTCAGCAACGCCATCCGCCATGCGGCCAGCGGCGCATGGCTGGGCGTGGCGCTGACGGTGGAATCCGATATCGAGGGCCGTGCCTGGGCCGTGCTGCGCATCAGCGATGCCGGTCCCGGCCTGCCCAGCGAGCTGCGCGCCCACCCCTTCCAGCGCTTTGCCCAGGTGCCCGGCAAGCGCCGCCGCGAGGGCTCGGGCCTGGGCCTGTCCATCGTCAAGGCACTGACCGTCTCCCAGGGCGGCAGCGTGGAGGCCGACGACTCCGAGCAGGGCGGTGCCCGCTTCACGCTGCGCTTTCCGCGCGTCTGATCCCGCGCCGCTGGAGGCCGCTGGAGGCCGCCGGGGGCCGCTGCGGGGTCCGCTACGCGGACGGAGCCTGCGCCTCGCGCAGCAGCGCATGGATGGCCCAGCCCAGCGGCGCGCGCAGCTGCTGCAGCGTCTGCTGCGGCCCCAGCGCCAGCAGCGATTGCGACACCCAGCCATAGGTCAGCGTGTGCAGCAGCCGTGCCAGGGGCTGGGCCGGCGCGGGCAGCGGCGGATCGCAGTCCTGCAATGCCGTGCCCCACAGCTGTACATAGGCCTGGTAGTGGCGGCGGAAGGGCTCGGGCGCGGACACCTTACGCTCCAGCATGAACAGCGCGGCCCACATCGGCGCCTCGCGCGCAATGCCGTCGACCAGGGTGTCCAGCAGGCGGTCCACGCGCGTGGCCAGCGGCATGCCGGCACTGTCCTGCAGCGTCTGCAGCCCCTGGACGTGCAGGGCCTGCACCTGGCGGTGGATGCACATGGCCGCCAGCGTGTCCATGTTGCCGAAGTATTCATAGAAGGTGCCCAGGCCCACGCCGGCCACGGCGGCCACCTCGCGCACCGTGGTGCGCTCGTAGCCCTGCTCGATCACAAGCCGAACAAAGGCGTCCTGCAGCGCCTGCGACGTGGCCTGCGCGCGCGATTGCAGGGGGCGGCGCCGCACTTTGGGCGGCTGCGGCTGCTGCCGTGAAACCCGAACACCTTTGCTGGGCATTTTTCCTAGACTTTTGCGTTGAGACCAACGATCACGGAGACACGCATGAGCACCGGCCAGACATTGCAGACAGGGCACACCTGGAACACGCACGACGTCCTGAACCAGGTCGACGAACTCACCGACTTCAACCTGCTGGAGGCCGACCCTGCCCTGGCCGAGGCCCTTCAGCGCAACGGCGCCGCGCGCCACATTCCTTCGCTGTCGCGCTATGCGCAGCAGCTGGGCGAGCGCGCCACCTGGGAGCTGGCCGAGCAGGCCAACCGCCACACGCCCGAGCTGCACCGCTTCGACGCGCGCGGCCGCATCATCGACGCCGTGGAGTTCCACCCGAGCTGGCACACGCTGCTGGGACTATACCGGCAGCAGGGGCTGATCTCCCTGCCCTTCGAGGACAGCAGCGCGGGCCGCTGGAGCGCCTGGGCCGCAGGTTTTTACCTGCACGGCCAGGTCGAACAGGGCACGCTGTGCCCGGCCACCATGACCACGGCCGCCATCCCGCTGCTGCAAAAGGAACCGGCGCTGTGGCAGCAGCTGCAGGGCAAGCTGTTCAGCCACGAATACGATCCGCGCGACCTGCCCGTGGCCGACAAGGCATCGATGTGGCTGGGCATGGGCATGACCGAGAAGCAGGGCGGCTCCGACGTGCGCGCCAACACGACGGTGGCCATGCCGGTGCACGCCGGCGGGCGTGGCGGCGAGTACCTGCTGCGCGGCCACAAGTGGTTCTTCTCGGCACCCATGTGCGATGCCCACCTGGTGGTGGCGCGCATGGGGGAAGGCGGTGGGCAGGCCTGCTTCTACGTACCGCGCTGGCGCCCGGACGGCAGCAGGAATGCCGTGCGCGTGCAGCGCCTGAAGGACAAGGTGGGCAACCGCAGCAACTCCAGCAGCGAGGTGGAGTTCGAGGACGCCTGGGGCATCCTGATGGGCGAGGAAGGCCGGGGCATTCCCACCATCATCGAGATGGCCACCTACACGCGCCTGAACTGCGTACTGGGCAGCGCCGCCATCCTGCGCTCGGCCACGGTGCAGGCCCTGGCCTATGCGCGCCGACGCAGCGTCTTCGGCAAGCAGCTGGCCGAGCAGCCGCTAATGCGCACCGTGCTGGCAGACCTGGCGCTGGAAAGCGAGGCCGCGCTGCAGATCGCCATGCGCCTGGCCCAGGCCTATGAGCGTGGAGGCGACGAGGGCGATCCGCTGGAGCGGGCCTGGAAACGCATCATGACGCCAGCGGCCAAGTTCTGGGTCTGCAAGCGCGGCGTGGAGCTGACGGGCGAGGCCATGGAGGTGCTGGGCGGCAACGGCTATGTGGACACGGGCGTGATGGCGCGCCTGTTCCGCGAGGCGCCCGTGAACTCGATCTGGGAAGGCTCGGGCAACGTCATGTGCCTGGACGTGCTGCGCGCCATCTCGCGCGAGCCCGACGGCGCACAGCTGCTGCTGCAGGACCTGATCGACACGGCAGCGGGCGAGCCCGCGCTGCTGCAGCAGGCGCAATCGCTGGCACGGCGCCTGTCCGGCCCGCCTGACCAGCTCGAGGCCCAGGCACGCCGCCTGGTGCAGGACCTGGTGCTGCTGGCCCAGGCCTGCCTGCTGCGCCGCCATGCGCCGCCCGCCATGGCCGACGGCTTCATCGCCACGCGCCTGGGGGCGCAGCAGGGCGCCATGGTGGCGGGCGCCTTCGACCCCGCAGGCCTGGACATCGCCGCCATCCTGCAGCGCGCGCTGCCCGCCTGAAGCGGCCGCCGGCCCACCACACAACAAAGCACAAGGAGACAAGACATGAACCTGCTCGACGCCTTCGACAGCGCCGTGCGCAAGACGCCCGCCAAGGCCTTTCTGCGCGACCGCGGCGCCTCCATCAGCTATGCCGACATGCAGCGGCGCTCGCAGCGCGCGGCCGCCGTGCTCCAGGCCCAGGGCGTGGGCCGGGGCGATACCGTGGCCCTGATGTGCCTGAACACGCCGGGCTTTGTCGAAGCCCTGTTCGGCGCCTGGCGCCTGGGCGCCGCGCTGGTGCCCGTCAACCACAAGCTGCAGGCGCCCGAGCTGCAGTACATCCTCGACCACGCGCAGTGCAAGGCCCTGGTGTTTGATGCCGCACTCGCGCCCGTGGTCGCCGCCGCGCCACACCCCTGCGCCCGCCTTGTGACCGAGGCGCAAGAGGCCGTCCCGGGTGTCCAGGACTGGGACACGCTGGTGGCAGCCGCCAGGCCCCTGGAAGGCACGCGGCCCGCCGATGGCGACATCGCCCAGGTGCTCTACACCTCGGGCACCACGGGCCGGCCCAAGGGCTGCCTGCTGAGTCACCGCGCCGTCACGCTGGCGGCGATCACGGCCGCACTGGGCCTGTCCATCACGCGCGAGGAACGCACTCTGATGGCCATGCCCATCTGGCATTCATCGCCGCTCAACAACTGGTTTGGCGGCACGCTGTACATGGGCGGCACCGTGGTGCTGCTGCGCGAGTACCACCCCCAGCATTTCCTGCAGGCCGTGCAGGACGAGGGCGTGACGCTGTACTTCGGCGCGCCGGTCTCCTACTTTGCGCCGCTGCAGATGCTGCCCGACTTTGCCCGCTACGACCTGAGCAGCGTGCGCGCCTGGGTCTACGGCGGCGGCCCCATCGGCGCCGACATGGCGCGCAAGCTGGCCACGGCCTACCGCAGCGACCGCTTCTACCAGGTCTACGGCATGACCGAGACCGGCCCCACGGGCACCACGCTCTACCCCGAGGAGCAGGTGGAGCGGGCCGGCTCCATCGGCCGCGTGGCCCTGCCCGGCGTGGACATGCGCGTGGTGCGCGACGACGGCGAGGATGCCGGCCCGGGCGACACCGGCGAGATCTGGCTGCGCACCGGCAGCGTGATGGACGGCTACCTGCACGACGCCCAGGCCACGGCTGCCGCCTTCGCGCCCGGCGGCTGGTACCGCACGGGCGATCTTGCGCGCCTGGACGACGCGGGCTATCTCTTCATCGTGGACCGGACCAAGGACATGGTCATCACGGGTGGCGAGAACGTGTATTCCAAGGAGGTGGAGGACGCGCTGTCGGCCCATCCCCAGGTCGCCGATGTCGCCGTCGTGGGCAGGCCCCACGCCGAATGGGGCGAGACCGTCGTCGCCCACGTGGTGACGCGCGGCGAGGCCGCGCCCGATACCGAGGCACTGCAGCAATTCCTGGCCGACAGGCTGGCGCGCTACAAGATCCCGCGTGAATTCGTCTTTGCGGCCAGCCTGCCGCGCACGCCCACAGGCAAGCTGCAGAAATTCCTGCTGCGTCAGGAGCGCAGCGCCACCTGAGGTGCCGGCCTCCTGCGTGGCTGCGTGGCCTACTCCGCGGCCTACTTCGCTGCCTTGAAATCCGACTCGCTCATGCCGCGCCGCCAATAGGCCACGACCAGCTGCTCGTGCTTTTCCAGCCCGCGCTCCTCGCGCGCCCACTGGCGCACGGCCTGGGCGGTGTCGAACTCGCCAGCGGCCCAGACGAAGCGGCTGGCGGGATGACCGGCCAACGCATCCGGCCAGCGCACGGCGCGCAGCGCGTCGATCAGCAGCGTGGTGGTGCCGGCCTCGGCAGCGCCCCGGTGCAGCCAGTGCCATTGCAGGCCTTCGGGCGCCTGCACGGGCTGCTCGTCCTGCGGACCCTGGACTTCGGCAAACACATGGCCGCGCGTGTGCGCCGGCAGGGCGGCCGCAATGCGCAGCATGGCCGGCAGGCCGGTGTCGTCGCCGGCCAGCAGCATCCAGTCGGCCGGGGTGGCCGTGCGCCCGCCGGGGCCGGTCATGCCGATGCGCTGGCCCGGCTGGGCGCGCGCGGCCCAGGCCGACCCGGGGCCTGCATCCTCGTGCAGCACGAAGTCCACGTCGATCCATCCGTTGGCGCCGTCTTGGGCCATTCCCATCGCACGCATGGTGTACGTGCGCATGTCCAGGCGCCCGTCACCCTCGGGCAGGCGCAGCAGGCCGCTGGCCGACAACGTGGGCCATTCGGGCTCGGTCACGCCCGGCTGCGGAAACAGCAGCTTGACGTGGATGTTGGTGTCCTGCGCATAGCGCGCCATGTCGTCACAGGCAAAGCGCACGCGGCGCATGTGCGGCGTGAGATCGCGCACGGCCAGCACCCGCAGCTCGCGGAAGGCCGGCGGGCGCTGCAGCGCGGCGCCGTCACCCTCCCAGGCCAGGGAGCCGTCGGCGGCGCCCGTGGCCTCCAGCAGCAGGTGGGCCAGCATGAGCTTCATGTCCTGCAGCAGCTCCACGCCGGGTGCCGCCACCTCGGCATGGACCTGCCTGCCCTCCAGCCACAGCTGGCCCCGGCCGCCTTCGTAGTCGGCCACCCAGCGCGCGCCTTCGCGGCGCACGGTGATGTCGTGCTCCTGCATGTGCCCGACGATGGCGGCGATGGCCTCCTCGGCCTTGTCCATGCGCACCGAAGTGCGTGCCTGCAGCTGTGTCATTGACGAATGTCCTTTCGTTCGGTGATTGCAGCATCGCCCGGCGCCCGCGGGGTTTGCGCCAGCCCCGCCGACGTTTGCGCAGCGCGCCCATAAGCCCATAAGCCCATCAGGCCCTCAGAGCCTGGCGCGCACCAGCTTGGGAGAGATGCCGAAGCGGCGCTTGAAGGCCGTGGAGAAATTGGCGGCGCTGGAATAGCCGGCCGCATGCGCGACCTCGGAGACGCTGCAGCCCGTCTGCTCCAGCGCGGCCCAGGCGCGTTCCAGCCGCTGCTCGCGCCGGTACCCGTCGATGCTCGATCCGTACGCCAGGCGGAACTGGCGCTGCAGGGCACTGGCGCTCAGGCCGACCTCGCGCGCGATTTCGGCCAGCGGGCGGCAGCCCTCGCCGCCGCTGTCCAGCAAGGCCTTGAGGCGCGCCATGCGCCGGTGTTCGCGCACGCCCAGCACGCCCGGCACGGTCTGCGCCGGATCGGGCTCGGGCGCGTCGAGCGCCTGCACGGCCTCGTGCACCAGCTCCAGCGTGCGGCTGGCCAGCAGCAGGGGCGCAGAGCCTTCGCGCGCCAGCTGGATGATCTGCTCGGCCACCGCCACGGCGCGCGGCGATGGCTGCCAGGGCTGTATGGCCAGCAGCTGCTGCTCCATCCAGTGCCGCAGCAGCGGTGGCGCGACCATGGGCAGCGCCTGGGCGGCAAACCATTGCGGCTGCACGGTGATGCTGAGCTTGCGCTCGAACTTGCCGCGCCGCCAGTGCCGCATGAACATGTCGCCGGGCCGCGAATGGATGACGGCGCCGCAGGCCTGCACATGGGCGCCGGCCGGGCTGGCGGGCGCCACCTGCATCTGCAGGCCCTGGCTGCCGAAGGCCACGTCCACGCAGCCCTCCAGCAGCACGACCAGATGCAGCCCCGGCACGGCCGGCGAACGCGTGCTCATGGTGCGCAGGTCACGCGCCTCCACGCCATGCAGCCACAGGCCGGGCTGGACCTGCCAGGACTGCAGGTGCCCGGCCAGCAGCGCGTCCTCGGCCGTGACCTCGGTGTCGAGGATGCGGTAGTCGGGACCGCTGAAGTCGCAGGCACGCAGCGTGCCCCGCCCCAGCCAGCGTGGAGGGCGTGCAGGTGTTTGGACAGAGGAAAGAGCCATGGCCAGCCGGAGCGGTGCGCGCCCCACAGACAAGAATGATTCTTATTTTATGGATCGCGCCGGTGCGGCGCTTTCTGCGGGGAATCCATGGCGTGCCCTGCCGCGCGCCCGGGCCGCCGTGCGCCACAATGCGTGATGCTCAGCCTCCAAGACATCCAGAACGCCGCCGACCGCCTGCGCGGCGCCGTGCTCGAAACGCCCTGCGTGGAATCGCGCACGCTGTCCCAGATCACGGGAGCGCAGGTCTATCTCAAGTTCGAGAACCTGCAGTTCACGGCCTCGTTCAAGGAACGCGGCGCCCTCAACAAGCTGGCCCAGCTCTCGCCCGAGGAGCGCGCACGCGGCGTGGTCGCCATGAGCGCCGGCAACCATGCCCAGGGCGTGGCCTACCACGCGCAGCGCCTGGGCGTGCGTGCCGTCATCGTCATGCCGCGCTTCACGCCGGGCGTGAAGGTGGAGCGCACGCGCGGCTTCGGCGCCGAGATCGTGCTGCACGGCGACTCCCTGGCCGAGGCGCGCCAGCACGCCTACACGCTCGCCGAGCAGCAGGGCCTGTGCTTCGTCCACCCCTATGACGACGAGCAGATCGCGGCGGGCCAGGGCACGCTGGCGCTGGAGATGCTGGCCGAGCAGCCCGACCTGGACCAGCTCATCGTGGCCATCGGCGGCGGCGGCCTGATCGCGGGCGTGGCCACGGCGGCCAAGGGGCTGAACCCGGGCATCGAGATCATCGGCGTGCAGACCCAGCGTTTTCCGTCCATGTTCAATGCCGTGCGCCAGGCCGGGCTGCCCATGGGCACCTCGACCATCGCCGAGGGCATTGCCGTCACCCAGCCCGGCGCGATCACGCAGGAAGTCGTATCGCGCCTGGTGGACGACATGCTGCTGGTCGACGAAGGCGACATCGAGCAGGCCGTGCTCATGCTGCTGGAGATCGAGAAGACCCTGGTCGAGGGTGCGGGCGCCGCGGGCCTGGCCGCGCTGCTGCGCCATCCGCAGCACTTCGCGGGCAAGAAGGTGGGGCTGATCCTGTCGGGCGGCAACATCGACCCGCTGCTGCTGGCGGCCATCATCGGGCGCGGCATGGTGCGCTCCGGGCGGCTGGCGCGCATCAAGGTCAGCGCACGCGACGTGCCCGGCGTGCTGGCGCGCATCACGGCCACGGTGGCGGCGGCGGGGGCCAATATCGAGGAAGTCCACCACCAGCGCGCCTTCACCATGCTGGCCGCGCAGAGCGTGGAGATCGAGCTGGTGCTGCAGACCCGCAACAAGGCCCATATCGAAGAGGTCATCGCTGCCCTGCAGGCCGAAGGCATGCAGGTCAACGCCGTCTAGAGCCCTAGCAGGCCCCTGGCCCCTTGTGTCATGGCTTTCCCCGAAGGCGCGGGCGGGCAGGCCTGCCTAGAATGGGGCATCCCCATTGGCAGCCAGGAGCTTTTGCATGTCGCATGATCCCGCAGCGAACCACGGCGAGCAGTCGCCCCCCGAAGACGCCACCGAGGCCATCGTCCCCTACATGCCCGTCATCCTGCCCCTGGCGGGCGCCGTGATGATGTTTCTGCTGGCCTTCATCGCCGTCAACATGGCCTGATACGGCCCCTTCGCCCCCTGCACCGAGCCCCGCTTTGCGGGGCTTTTTGTTTGCCTATTGCATAGGCAAACAGACAGATCATCTTGCATATTTCAATGCACAGAATGCATAGTTTTTGCCATTCGTTTGCTGACAAATTCGTGACCGCTCCCTAGAATCGAATCCCCAGCCGGTGCGCCGCCAGCTTCCGCCAGCGCCGCCTCGCCGCCCCGAGAAGAGCTTCCTTCGCGCGCCGACTGAACAAGAGCCCGTTTCTCAAAGTTGGCGCGGCAACAGGCGCGTCCCCTTTGAAAAACTGGTTTTTTCAATTGAAGGAAGCTCCGCGATGAACGCACCCGTCATGCAAGGCCTGAACATCCAGGCCCCTGCCTACGTCAAGAACAGCCGACTGATCGCCTGGGTGGCCGAGATGGCCGCACTGTGCAAGCCCGCCCGGATCCACTGGTGCGACGGCTCCCAGGAAGAGTACGAGCAGCTGTGCCAGCAGCTCGTCGATGCCGGCACCTTCAAGAAGCTCGATCCCGTCAAGCGCCCCGGCAGCTACCTGGCCTGGTCCGACCCGTCCGACGTGGCGCGCGTCGAGGACCGCACCTACATCTGCTCGGCCAACAAGGAAGATGCGGGCCCGACCAACAACTGGATGGCCCCGAACGAGATGCGCGCCACGCTGCAGCCGCTGTTCGACGGCTGCATGGCCGGCCGCACCATGTATGTGGTGCCTTTCTCCATGGGCCCCCTGGGCTCGCCCATCGCCCACGTGGGCGTGGAGCTGTCCGACAGCGCCTATGTGGCCGTCAACATGAAGATCATGACCCGCATGGGCCGTGCCGTGTATGACGTGATCGGCGTCGAAGGCGAGTTCGTTCCCTGTGTGCACACCGTGGGCGCGCCCCTGGCCGAAGGCGAGAAGGACCAGACCAGCTGGCCCTGCAACAAGACCAAGTACATCGTCCACTACCCCGAGACGCGCGAAATCTGGAGCTATGGCTCGGGCTACGGCGGCAACGCCCTGCTGGGCAAGAAGTGCTTTGCGCTGCGCATCGCCTCCACCATGGGCCGCGACCAGGGCTGGCTGGCCGAGCACATGCTCATCCTTGGCGTGACCAACCCCCAGGGCAAGAAGTACCACGTGGCTGCGGCCTTCCCCAGCGCCTGCGGCAAGACCAATTTCTCGATGCTGGTGCCGCCCAAGGTCTTCGAAGGCTGGAAGGTCACCACCATCGGCGACGACATCGCCTGGATCAAGCCCCAGGCTGACGGCTCGCTGCGCGCCATCAACCCCGAAGCCGGCTACTTCGGCGTGGCCCCGGGCACGAACTACCACACCAACCCCAACTGCATGGCCAGCCTCGACAAGAACGTGATCTTCACGAACGTCGCGCTGACCGATGACAACGACGTGTGGTGGGAAGGCATGGACAAGGACACCGGCAAGCAGCCCGATCACCTGATCGACTGGCAAGGCAAGGACTGGACGCCCCAGATTGCCCGCGAGACCGGCGCCAAGGCCGCCCACCCCAACGCCCGCTTCACCGTGGCCGCGACCAACAACCCCGCGCTGGACGAAGCCTGGGACGATCCCAAGGGCGTGAAGATCGACGCCATCATCTTCGGCGGCCGCCGCTCCACCACCGTGCCGCTGGTGACCGAGGCCCGCAACTGGACCGAAGGCGTCTACATGGCCGCCACCATGGGTTCGGAAACCACGGCCGCCGCCTTCGGCGCCCAGGGCGTGGTGCGCCGCGACCCCTTCGCCATGCTGCCGTTTGCGGGCTACAACATGAGCGACTACTTCCAGCACTGGCTCACGCTGGGCGCCAAGATCGAAGGCCAGGGCGCCGTCCTGCCCAAGATCTTCACCACCAACTGGTTCCGCAAGAACGCCGACGGCAAGTTCGTCTGGCCCGGCTACGGCGAGAACATGCGCGTGCTGAAGTGGATGATCGACCGCCTCGAAGGCCAGGCACAGGGCGAGCAGACCGCCTTCGGCATTGCGCCCCAGTACGCCGAGATCAACTGGACCGGCCTGGACTTCTCCGCCGACCAGTTCGCCAGCGTGACCAGCATCGACAAGGCCGCCTGGGCCGAGGAAATGCAGCTGCACACCGAGCACTTCGACAAGCTGGCCCACAAGCTGCCCCAGGAGCTGCTGGTGACCAAGGCCGAACTCGAAAAGCGCTTGGCGGCCTGATCTGGCGCCAGCCCATAGAAAAAGCCTCGCAGTGCGAGGCTTTTTTGTGGCGTTTCAACGACGCCCCCCAGACAACAAAAAAGCCGCGCCTTGTGGGCAGCGGCTTTTTTGGAGGAGCGCCGAAAGGCGCCCCAGGCAGAGATCAGTTGCCTTGACGATCCATGGCGCGGGCCAGATCGGCCATCAGACGGGCGTCCTGCAGGGCGGCATTCCAGATGCGCTCGTCGGCAGCGGCCTGCTGGCGGCTCTCGGTCCAGGCGCGGTAGCCGGCGCGGGCCATCATGGCAGCGCGGCGGGCGGGAGCGGAGAACAGGGCCAAGCCCATGAAGGCGGCGACCCACAGCACCACCCAGGCGCCCAGCATGTGGCCGTCGGTCCAGTTGTGGGCGACCTCGTTGACCACCACCATCAGCGCGGCCACCAGGGCAGCGAGCAGCAGGGCGCTGGCGCCACGCTTGCCGGAGAAACGCTTGGCAGCGCTCTTGCGGTCATCGGCGGCTTGATAGACATGCACCACACCAGGGTGCTCGACACAGTAGGAGTTGTAAATGAAGTTGCTCATGGCAGATAAACCCAGTTAAATAGCCGCTTTTGACGGCGTGGCGGGCGACTAGGTGTAACTATAGGGTTTACCCTAGAGCTCTTCAAATTTATATCTTGAATCTGTAGCATTCACGCCAGTGATGACTCAGCGCCCGCCGCCATGTCTGCCCTGAACTTCCGCACACTGGATCTGAACCTGCTGCGCGTCTTCGACGAGGTGATGGCAGAGCGCAGCCTGACGCGGGCGGCCCACAAGCTGGCCATCACCCAGCCGGCCGTGAGCAACGCCCTGCGCCGCCTGCGCGAGGCACTGGGCGACGAGCTCCTGGTGCGCCAGGGCCAGGGCGTGGAGCCCACGCCGCGCGCGCTGGCGCTGTGGCCCGTGATCCGGGAGGCGCTGCAGCAGCTGCAGGACACGCTGACGCCGGGCGAATTCCATCCTTCCACCGCCACCGCCACCTTTGTGCTGGCCATGGCCGACGCCACGGCGGCCACGCTGATCCCGCCCATGTTCAGCCTGCTGGAGCGCGAGGCGCCCGGCGTGGGCATCCGCGTGCTGCCGCTGACCACGCGCGACCCGCGCGGCCTGCTGGAGGCCGGCGAGGCCGACATGGCCGTGGGCTACTTCCCCGCCGCGCTGGCCGACCTGACGGCGCGCGCGCAGTCGGGCGCTCTGGTCGCCTTCGACAGCCGGCGCCTGTATGAAGGCGAGTACCTGTGCGTGATGCGCCAGGGCCATCCCCTGGCCGATGTGCCGCTGACGCTGGACAACTACTGCGCGGCGCGCCACATGCTGGTGAGCTTCTCGGGCCGCTCCTTCGGTTTCATCGACGAGGCCCTTGCCTCGCTGGGCCGCACGCGCCAGGTGGTGCTCACCGTCAACCAGTTCTTCACGGCCGGGCGCGTGGTCATGAACTCCAACCTGCTGACCATCCTGCCGCGCCACTTCGTGCCCGTGACCGGCATGGCCGACAAGCTGGTGCTGCGCGAGCTGCCCTTCGACGTGCAGCCCGTGCACGTGGACGCGCTGTGGCGCCGGCGCGGCCAGCATCCGCTGGCCTACGACTGGCTGCTGCGCACGCTCACGCGCTCGGCCGAGGCGACCTTCCCGCACACCTGAGCGCCTGTTGCGGGGGCGCGGCCATGCAGGTTCTACACTTGACCGCATGAAGATCCAGCTGCTGTCCGACCTGCACCTCGAGGCCCATCCGCATTTCATCGCCGAGCCCGCACCCGATGCCGACGTGCTGGTGCTGGCCGGCGACATAGGCTCCTACCAGAGCGGCAGCCTGCTGCCGGGCCAGGATTTCGGGCTGGAGCGCTTCTCTCCCCTGCCCCAGTACGCGGGCTGGCCCTGCCCCGTGATCTTCGTGCCGGGCAACCACGAGTACGACATGCAGGACTTCGACGCCGCCCATGCCCGCCTGCGCGCCACCTGCGAGCGCATGGGCATGGTCTGGCTGGAACGCGAGACGGCCGTGCTGGACGGCGTGCGCTTCGTGGGCACCACGCTGTGGAGCGACTACGACGCCATGTCCATGCATGAAGGCGTGACCGACCTGGCCCGGCTGCTCAAGCTGCGCGAGAAAGCCTTTCGCGCCGCCAACTTCTACCTGCACAAGACCGGCGGCACGCGCGGCGGCGAGCCCTTTCTGGCCGAGCCCATGCGCGAGCAGTCGCTGGTCTGCCAGCAATGGCTGCGCCAGGCGCTGGCACGGCCCTTCGATGGCCCCACGGTGGCCGTCACGCACTTCGCTCCCAGCCTGCGCAGCGCCGATCCGCGCTATGGCCTGGTGCCGGGCACGGCCGGCTTTTGCAATGTGCTCGACGACCTGCTGCCCTTTGCCGATCTGTGGCTGCACGGCCACCTGCATTCGCCCAGCGACTATTTGGCCGAGGGCCTGCGCGGCGATGGCAGCGCCTGGCGCTGCCGCGTGGTGGCCAACCCGCTGGGCTATGCGCGCAAGGGCGAGCAGGAGGGCTTTTTCCCGCGCTCTACCATCGAGTTGCCGGTGCACATGACCGCAGGGGCGGCAGAGGAGGCAGATGCGCCGGTCCGCGCTTGACCTGGATCAAGCACTCCATCCCGGCTTGGGCTTAGTCTTGGGCCATACCAAAGGAGGACTTTCATGAACATCCTGCTCGCAGTCGATGGCAGCCCCTACACCCAGAAGATGCTGGCCTACCTGACCTCGCACCCCGAGATCCTGGGCTCCGCCCACAGCTACAGCGCCATCACCGTCCAGCCCCAGCTGCCGGCCCGCGCGCGCGCCGCCCTGGGCAAGGAGGTGGTGGACGAGTACTACGCCGAGGAATCGACCAAGGTGCTGGACCCCGTGTGCAGCTACCTGGCCGAACACGGCGTGCAGGCCACGCGCCTGAGCAAGGTGGGCCCGGTCGCCGACTCCATCATCAAGGCCGCCGAGGAAGGCAAGTTCGACCTGCTGGTCATGGGCACGCATGGCCATGGCGCGCTGGGCCGCCTGGTCATGGGCTCGGTCAGCACCCAGGTGCTGGCCGGCAGCCAGGTGCCGGTGCTGCTGATCCGCTGATCCGCTGCACCGTGGACATGCGGCGCCCATAACCAGAAAAAGCAAAGCGCAGGCTTCACGGCGCAATGAACCAAAGACGGCTCCCGCGGGGGAGCCGTCTTTTTTTTCATCGCAGCTTGCCGCCGTCGTGCATGGCCTGCCGTCACCGGGCTGTCACAGCCGCCTTTTACAGTCGCGCGATTTGTCACACAGGGGATGGTGAGCATGCGCATGGATACTTTGGATTGGCGGCACAAGGCAATTGCAACGGCCTGCCTGGCCCTGTGTGGCGCTGCATGGTCCGCGCCGTTCACCCCGGGCAACCTGGTGGCCTACCGCGTGGGCACCGGCACGGGCGCCCTGCCTGTGTATCTGGACGAGTACCGCGTGGACGGCACCCTGGTGCAATCGCTGCCGCTGTCAGGCGGTGCAACGCCGCTGACGGCCAGCAGCACGGGCTCGGAAGGCCTGCTCAACCGCTCGGCCAACGGCCTGTGCCTGACGGTCCCCGGCTATGCGGTGGCACCGGGCGGCGCCGATCCCAAGACGGCGGCGGCACGCGGCGTGGCCTTTGTCGATGCCGACGGTGTGGTGGGCAATGGCACGCGGCTGGGCGGTACGGCCCTGGTCGGCGATGCCTTTCGCAGCGTGGTCAGCGACGACTGCAGCCGCGCCTGGGCCAGCGGCAGCGGCAGCCCCAACGCCAACCGCGGCATCTGGTTCGTCCAGAAAGATGCCACCAGCGCCAGCCAGCTGAGCAACAAGAACACCCAGGGCATCACCATGGCCGATGGCCAGCTCTACGCGGCCTTTGCCAGCGGCGACACGCTCAACAGGATCGGAACCGGGCTGCCCACGACAGGCACGCCCGCAGTCAGCGCGCTGCCGGGCCTGGCGGGCAACAACCTGCGCGGACTGGCCTTCCTCGATCTCGATGGCACGCCGGGCGCAGACACGCTCTACGTGGCCGCCAACAACGATGGCACCGGCACGGTACGCAAGTACACGCTGGAAGCGGGCACCTGGGTGGCCCGGGGCTCGGCGCCGCTGGCAGGCGCCCATGGCCTGGCAGCCGTGCATCTGGGCCAGGGCGCGGTCATGCTGCTGGCCACCGGCTCCGACGGGCAGTTGTATCGCCTGTTCGATGCCTCGGGCCGCACCGGCACGCTGGCTGGCACGCCGCAGCCGCTGGCGTCGGGCATCGACGGCGTGCTGTACGGCCTGGCCTGGGCACCCGAAGTGTCCCCGCCGGCTGCCGTGCCCGCAGCCCCTGCCAGCGTCAATGCCAGCGCCTCGGGCAACAGCGTGCAGGCGCAGTGGGCCAGCGTGAGCGGCGCGTCCTACTACCTGGTCGAACTGTCCAGCGACGGCTTCGCCACCGTGTCGCACAGCCTGGCGGTATTCGGCACCAGCCAGACCGTGAACGGACTGGCGGCCGGCAGCCACCAGGTGCGCGTGCGCGCGGTGAACAGCCTGGGCGGCGGGGCGGCCGGCATTTCGGCGCCCGTCACCACCAGCCCGCCCCCGACGACTTCCCTGCCCGCGCTGACCGCCTATTCGGGCGTGGTCGGCGATGCCAGCGATGTCCTCGCGGGCACGGGCCTATCCTTCACCGTCAGCGATCCGGCCGCCACGGTCAGCGCCACGTCCAGCAATCTCGCCGTGGTCGCCGCCAACGGCCTGGTGGCGACGCAAAGCGGTGGCAACGCCGTGCTCAAGATCACGCCCACCGGCGTGGGCTATGCCGACATCACCGTCACGCTGACCAACGCGGGCGGCGCCTCCGTCAGCCGCACCATCAAGTACGCGGCCTCGGCCAACACCGCAGCCAACACCAGCCCGCGCTGGCTGGCCGGGCGCTCGGACGCATCGACGGCCATCGTCATCGATGCCGCCACCATGCTGGTGGGCGACGACGAGGCGCCCGCCCAGGATGCCTCGGGCAATGCACTGCCGGCCGGCAACTCCTTCTCGGCCTATGGCCCGGCCGGCGGGCTGCCCATCAAGCCGCTGATGCTGGACAGGACCGCCCTGGGCCTGGCCGATGCCGCCGCCTGCACCGGCGCCGGCCTCACGGGCCTGGACAGCTGCAAGAGCGACGAGGAAATGGACATCGAGGCCAGCTTTGCCCTGGGCAGCCGCGTGTACGTGGCGGGCTCGCACTCCAACAACAAGAGCGGCAAGTCGCGCACCGACCGCTGGCGCCTGGCGGCGATGGATGTGACCGGCTCCGGCGCCTCCACGGCGCTGACCGCCAGTGGCTACTACCGCTGGCTGCGCGAGGACCTGCGCAGTTGGGACGCGGCCGCGCATGACGGCCTTGCCGCCAACTACCTGGGCCTGGTGGCCAGCTCGGACGGCGGCGCCACCAAGGCGCCCGAGGCCGAGACGATGAGCGGCTTTTCCATCGAAGGCATGTCCACCAGCCCCGACAACGGCGCCGCCTGGCTGGGCTTTCGCGCGCCGCTGGTGCCGGCACCGGGCGCGCCAGCCGTCACGGCCGACGACGCCACGGGCCGCACGCATGCGCTGATCGTGCCCGTGACCAACTTCGCGGCCCTGCCTGCGGCCGATGGCGGCAGCAAGGGCAGCGCGTCCATGGGCCAGCCGATTCGCCTGGACCTGGGCGGCCGCGGCATCCGCGAAATCCGCAAGAACGCGGCCGGCGAGTACTTGATCATTGCCGGTCCCTCGGCCAGCGCCACGGGTACCGCGCCGCGCAACTTCCAGCTCTATTCCTGGGATGGCCGCGTGAACAGCGCTGGCCTGGCACTGAACCTGCGCCCGCGCGCTGCCGACCTGGCCGCCATCACCGTGCCCAATACCGCCTGCTCGGCCGAAGGCATAGGCGCCATGCCGGCCAGCTTGGACGCAGGCGGCAGCGTGGACATCATCAGCGACTGCGGCGATGCCGATTTCTACGGCGATGGCACCGTGGCCAAGGACCTGCCCTATGCCGCCTGGAAAAAGGCGCGCCTGGACAGCCTGGCGGTGCCGGCGCTGTCCACCGTGGCCCTGTCCGCCCAGGCCGTGGACCAGACATCGGCCGTGGTCCAGGCCACGCCCAGCATGGGCGGCAGCCTGCGCGCCGTGGCCCTGCCCGCCAATGCGCCCGTCCCCAGTTGGGAACAGGTCATGGCCGGCCTGGATGCCGCCGGCCTACTGGCCCCTGCCAGCAACACGGTCAGCACCGTGGCCAACACGGCCGCCACGCTGTCCTTCACCGGCCTGGACCCTGCCGTGAGCTACCGCGTGCATGCGGTCAACCTGCCGGCATCGGGCACGGCCAGCGCGCCGGCTATGCTGGCCCTGAGCAAGCCCACGCCCATCGGCACGCAGATCGGCACGGGCAGCAACACCGCAGGTGTCAGCAACGGCACGGGCAATGTGGGTGCAGACCAATGGCAGTTCGCCTCGAACTCGGCAGGCTTTCAGCCTGCGCCCTCGCAAAGCCCGCTGCCGGGCAACCTGCGCATGCCCTACGGCAGCCTGAGCTTCGTGCTCATGGGCGGCACGCCAGGCTCCATGGCCACCATCCGCATGGACCTGCCCGAAGCCGCGCCCGCCCAGGCCACGCTCTGGAAGTACGGCCCCACGGCCGCCACGCCCACGGCGCACTGGTATGAGCTGGCCGCGTCGGCCTATCGCTTCGCACCCGACCGCCGCTCGGTGAGCTTTGACATCACCGACGGGCAGACGGGCGACAGCGACCTGACCGTCAACGGCGTCATCGTGGACCCCGTGGCGGTGGCCGCGCCTGCGGCCCTGCCGCCCGGCGCCACGGCCACCCCCGTGCCCGGCCTGTCCACACTGGCTCAGGCGCTGCTGGCGCTGGCCCTGGGAGGCATCGCCACACTGCGCCGCCGCCGCGGCTGACGCCCGCGCGCGTTCTGCACCGGCCGCACCTGGCCGCACCCGGTACCCCCACCAAGCCCCTGCACGGTTCGCCGCGCAGGGGCTTTTTGCTGCGGCCTGGGAAAACCCTGAATCCACCGTGTTGACGGGGCTTGTTGCAAAAACAATAATTACCACGTTAACTAAATTCACACCATGCAGATTCAGCCCTTTCTCCTGGATGACGGCCTTGCGCTGGGCACGGTCTACGGCACGCTGCTCAACGAGCGCGCCACCGTGCAGCGCCTGTCGCCGCAGTTCGACAGCGCGCCCTACAAGGCCGCTCCGCGCGCCCCCGTGCTCTATCTCAAGCCCCGCAACACCTGGGCACGCGATGGCGCTGCGGTGGCCCTGCCGGCCGATCCCGGCGAGGTCCGCGTCGATGCCAGCATCGGCCTGGTGATCGGCCGCAGCGCCACGCGCGTCAGCGAAGCAACGGCCATGGACCATGTGGCCGACTGGCTGATCGCCAGCGACCTCACGCTGCCGCACGAGAACTACTACCGCCCCGCCATCCGCCAGCGCTGCCGCGACGGTTTCTGTCCGCTGGGCGCCCTCGTTCGCGGCGCAGGCTTTGACGCACAGGCGGCCACGCTCACGGTGTCCATCAATGGTGAACAGGTCTGGCAGCGCGGCTTTGCCGACCTGGTGCGCTCGCCCGCAAGGCTGCTGGCCGACGTGACCGAATTCATGACGCTGTCGCCCGGCGACGTGCTGCTGCTGGGCCCGGGCGAAGGCGCGCCGCTGGCGCGGCCCGGGGACCGCGTGGTCATCGAGGTGCCCGGCCTGGGCCGGCTCACGCATTCGGTGGTGGCAGAACAGGGAGCAGCAGCATGAAGCACGGACGCGTCATCTTCGATGGACAGACCCTGCAGGTCACCGAAGGCCCGCACGGACAGGTGCAGTTGCCCGATGGCCGCCTGGTGGCGGAGACCGCCGTGCAGTGGCTGCCGCCGCTGCAGTTCGGCACGGTCTTCGCGCTGGGCCTGAACTATGCGGACCATGCCAAGGAAATCGCCTTCAACAAGGCGCCCGAGGAGCCGCTGGTCTTCCTCAAGGGACCGAACACACTGAACGGCCACCACGGCCGCACGTACCGCCCAGCCGACGTGGCCTACATGCACTTCGAGTGCGAGCTGGGCGTGGTCATCGGCAAGACCTGCCGCAACGTGCGCCGCGAAGACGCCTACAGCGTGGTCGCCGGCTACTGCACGGCCAACGACTACGCCATACGCGACTACCTGGAGAACTTCTACCGGCCCAACCTGCGCGTGAAGAACCGCGACGGCGCCACGCCCGTAGGCCCGTGGTTCGTCGATGCGGCCGATGTGCCCGACCCCATGAACCTGCGCCTGCGCAGCTGGGTCAACGGCGAGCTCAAGCAGGACGGCAGCACGCGCGACATGGTGCATGACATCCCCTCGCTGATCGCCCACCTGTCGGGCTTCATGACGCTGAACCCCGGCGACCTCATCCTCACCGGCACGCCCGACGGCGTGGCCGACTCCCGCGTGGGCGACGAGATCGTCACCGAGATCGAAGGCCTCGGCCGCCTGGTCAACACCATCGTCGGCGACGCGCCGGCCGCCTCCTGAACCCACCGCACACGCCAAGGAATCCCCATGCGCATTGACCACCTGATCGACGGCAAGGCCGTCGCCGGCAAGGACTATTTCGAGACCGTCAACCCCGCCACCCAGGAGGTGCTGGCCGAGGTCGCCGCTGGCGGCGAGGCCGAGGTGCAGGCCGCCGTCGCCGCCGCGAAGAACGCCTTCCCGAAATGGGCCAACACGCCCGCCACCGAACGCGCCAAGCTCGTGCGCAAGCTGGGCGACCTGATCGCCCGCCATGTGCCCGAGATCGCGCAGACCGAGACCAACGACTGCGGCCAGGTCATCGCCCAGACGGGCAAGCAGCTGGTGCCGCGCGCGGCCGACAACTTCTACTACTTTGCCGAGATGTGCACGCGCGTGGACGGCCATACCTATCCCACGCCCACGCACCTGAACTACACCCTGTTCCACCCCGTGGGCGTGTGCGCGCTGATCTCGCCCTGGAACGTGCCCTTCATGACGGCCACCTGGAAGGTGGCGCCCTGCCTGGCCTTCGGCAACACGGCCGTGCTCAAGATGAGCGAGCTGTCGCCCATGACGGCCGCGCGCCTGGGCGAGCTGGCGCTGGAGGCCGGCATTCCGCCCGGCGTGCTCAACCTGGTGCACGGCTACGGCAAGGACGCGGGCGAGCCCCTGGTGCGCCACCGCGATGTGCGCGCCGTCTCGTTCACGGGCTCGACCCAGACCGGCAACCGCATCGTGCAGGCCGCCGGCCTCAAGAAATTCAGCATGGAGCTGGGCGGCAAGAGCCCCTTCGTGATCTTTGACGATGCCGACTTCGAGCGCGCGCTGGACGCGGCCGTGTTCATGATCTTCTCCAACAACGGCGAGCGCTGCACGGCCGGCAGCCGCATCCTGGTGCAAAAGGGCATCTACGCGAAGTTCGTGGACCGCTTCGTGGAGCGCGCCAGGAAGATCACCGTGGGCGATCCGCTGGACGAGTCCACCATCGTCGGCCCCATGATCAGCGCCAGCCACCTGGCCAAGGTGCGCCACTACATCGAACTGGGCCAGAAGGAAGGCGCCAGCATGCTGTGCGGCGGCCTGGACGCGCCCGTGCTGCCCGAGCGCGTGCGCAAGGGCAACTACGTGCTGCCCACGGTGTTTGCCGACGTGGACAACCGCATGCAGATCGCCCAGGACGAGATCTTCGGCCCCGTAGCCTGCATCATTCCGTTCAGCGACGAGGCTGAGGCCGTGCGCCTGGCCAACGACATCCAGTACGGCCTGTCCAGCTACGTCTGGACCGAGAGCGTGGGCCGCGCCCACCGCGTGGCCGCCGCCATCGAGGCCGGCATGTGCTTCGTCAACAGCCAGAACGTGCGCGACCTGCGCCAGCCCTTCGGCGGCACCAAGGCCTCGGGCACGGGCCGCGAGGGCGGCAGCTGGAGCTACGAGGTCTTCTGCGAGCCCAAGAACGTGGCCGTCTCGCTGGGCTCGCACCATATTCCGCACTGGGGCGTCTGAACGGGCGACCAACGACAACGACAAAGAGAACCGAGGAGACAAGACATGCAACGCCGCCATTTCCTGCAATCCACCGCAGCCACCACGGCCGCAGCGCTGATGCTCCCGGGCCTTTCCCAGGCCCAGCCCGGTAGCCCTGCCGGCACCTGGCCCGCCAGGCCGCTGCGCATCATCGTGCCCTTCACGCCGGGCGGCACCACCGACCTGGTGGCGCGCCTGGTGGGCACCGAGCTGGGCAAGTCCCTGGGCCAGCCTGTGATCGTGGAGAACAAGCCCGGCGCGGGCACGGTGATCGGCGTGGACTATGTGTCCAAGCAGCCGGCCGACGGCTACACCCTGGTGTGCGTGGCCAACAGCTTCACGGCCAACAAGACGCTGGTGAAGAACCTGCCCTACGACACCACGCGCGACCTCAAGCCCGTGGCGCTGATGGGCCTGTCCGAGCATGTGCTGGCCACCCACCCGGGCAGCGGCCTGAAGACGCTGGCCGACCTGCGCAGCCGCGCCAAGGCCAGGCCCGGCGAGCTCAGCTATGCCTCGTTCGGCAACGGCACCTCGGCCCATCTGTCGGGCGCGCTGCTGTGCCAGGAGATGGGCATCGACATGGTCCACATCCCCTACAAGGGCCAGGGCCCGGCGCTGGCCGACCTGCTGGGCGGCCAGGTGGACGTGATGTTCGGCAACTGGCCCGAGTTCCGTGGCCATGTGCAAAGCGGCAAGCTGGTGGCACTGGGCATGGCCACGCGCCAGCGCTCGCAGTTCGCTCCCCAGGTGCCCACGCTGGCCGAGCAGGGCGTGGCGCTGGAATCCAACTCCTGGCAGGGTCTGCTGGCACCCGGCGCCACGCCCGATGCGCTGGTGCAGCGCATCAACGCCGCCGTGGTCAAGGCCCTGGCCGAGCCCGCCGTGGTGGACGCCTTCGCGCGCGGCGGCATCGTCTCGCAGGCCGGCACGGCGCAGCAGTTCGCGGCCTTCGTCACCAGCGAAATCGCCAAGTACGAAGCCATCATCCGCCGCGCCAACATCACGCTGGGCTGAGGCCGACACCGGGAGCCGCCATGAGCCTGTACACCATGCAGAAATTCCTGTTCCAGCTCAACCGCGAGCCCGAGGTGCAGCGGCGCTTTGCCGAGGACCGCGCCGCGCTGCTGGCCGAGTACGCGCTGGAGCCCGAGGAGTACGAAGCCATGTTCCACGGCGACATCGGCAAGCTCTACGTGCTGGGCTGCAACGGCCAGCTGCTGATGCACTTCGCGCCGCTGCTGGGCATGCCCTGGGCCGACTACCTGCAAGCCATGCGCGATGGCGTGCAAAAGCACGGACCGGTGCGCGCGGGCGTCTACGCGATGACGACAGCCACCAACGAAAAGATCGCAGGAGTTTGAGATGAGTCTGGTATTTGCAGGCGTTTGCAGCCACGCGCCCGGCATCACGGGCCGCGCACACCTGGCCGATCCGGCCACCAAGGATGCCTTCCATGCGGCCTTCCGCGACATGGGCGCACGGCTGGAGGCGGCGCGGCCCGATGCCGTGATCGTCATCGCGGCCGAGCACTTCGCCAACTTCTTCATGAACAACATGCCGGCCTATGCCATCGGCATGGCCGACCACTACGAAGGGCCCATCGAGGACCCGTCCTGGCTGGGCATAGAGCGCCACCGCATCCCCGGCAATGCCGAGCTGTCGCGGCGCCTGATCACCGAGGTCATGCAGACCGTGGATGTGGCCTTTGCCGAGGAGTGGAAGTTCGACCACGGCATCATGGTCCCGCTGCACTTTCTGACGCCGGCCTATGACAAGGACATCATCCCCGTCAACATCAACTGCCAGGGCCCGCCGCTGACGCCGCTGCACCGCGCCTGGGCCTTTGGCGAGGCCCTGCGCCGCGCCTGCGACAAGGCGCCCGAGCGCATCGCCATCGTGGGCACGGGCGGCATCTCGCACTGGCCGGCCACGCCCGACTCGGGCAAGGTCAACTGGGAATGGGACCAGCAGTTCATGGACCGCTGGTGCCGCAACGACCGGGACGCGCTGCTGTCGTACACCGACGCCGAGACCTACCGCGACGGCGGCCAGGGCGGCTTCGAGATCCGCAGCTTCATCGCCGTGGCCGCTGCCGCGCGCGGCGCGGGCCAGGTGCTGTACTGCCAGCCCATTCCCATCTTCGCCGTGAGCTGCACGGCCGCCACCATGGAGGTGGCCTGAATGCCGCACGTGGTCATCCTCTACACGGCCAGCCTGGACGCGTACACCGACATGACGCAGCTGTGCCGCGCCCTGGCCGACACCATGCTCACCGTGCGTGCCGAAGACGGCGCCCAGGTCTTTCCCACGGGCGGCACGCGCGTGCTGGCCTACCCCGCGCCGCACAGCGCCGTGGCCGATGGCGGGGCCGCGGGCCGTGCGGCCGGCGGCGATGGCGACTACGGCTTCATCTACATCAACCTGCGCATGGGCCGGGGCCGCTCGGCCGCCGTGCAGCAGCAGGCCGGCGACGCCCTGCTGGCCTGCGCGCGCCGCCATCTGCAGCCGCTGTTCGCGCAGCGCCACCTGGGCCTGACCGTGCAGGTCGATGAAAGCCCGGGCCAGGTCTACGACGGCAAGCACAGCACCCTCCACCCTCTCTTTTCCAGGCCTTGAAATGTTTTCCCAAGAACTGTTGACCCAACTGGCCCAGGAGCTGGACCGCAGCGAGAAGACGCGCGTGCAGGTCGAGCATTTCTCCAAGCGCTTTCCCGGCATGACCGTGGAGGATGGCTACCGCGTCTCGCGTGAATGGGTGCGCCTGCAGATCGCGGCGGGGCGCAAGGTGATCGGCCACAAGATCGGCCTGACCTCGCGCGCCATGCAGATATCGAGCCAGATCGACGAGCCCGACTACGGCACCCTGCTCGACAGCATGCTCTACCGCTGCACGCCGGGCCAGGTGCTGGACATCCCGGCCGCCCACTTCATCGCGCCGCGCGTGGAGGTGGAGCTGGCCTTCGTGCTCAAGGCGCCGCTGCGCGGCCCGGGCCTGCCCGGCGGCAAGGAGATCACGCTGCAGGACGTGCTGGACGCCACCGACCATGTGACGCCCGCCATCGAGATCATCGACGCGCGCATCGAGCAGTTCGACCGCCACACCAAGGCCATGCGCAAGGTCTACGACACCATCAGCGACAACGCGGCCAATGCGGGCATCGTGGTCGGCGCCGGGCAGGCTGTTCCCGGGGTGCTTGACCTGCCCTGGTGCGGCGCCATACTGCGCCAGAACGGGGTGGTCGAGGAGACCGGCCTGGCTGCCGGCGTGCAGGGCCATCCCGCCATCGGCGTAGCCTGGCTGGCCAACAAGCTCTCGCCCTGGGGCGAGGCCCTGGAGGCCGGCCAGACCGTGCTGGCCGGCTCGTTCACGCGCCCCGTGGCGGCCAGGGCCGGCGACCTCTTCGATGCCGACTACGGCCCGCTGGGCCGCCTGCAATTCCGTTTTGTCTAGGCGCCGTCGTCCCGACGCCTGCCCCGCCCTTATTGGAGATTTCCCATGCCGCTTGCACTGCGCGACCCCAGCCTGCTCAAGAACCTCTGCCTGATCGACGGCCAATGGCTGGCCGCCGACGATGGCAGCCGCATCGACGTCCACAACCCCGCCACGGGCGAGTCCGTGGGCCATGTGCCCCGCATGGGCGAGGCCGAGACGCAGCGCGCCATCGCCGCCGCCGAGCGCGCCTTCACCCTCTGGAAGCAGCAGACCGCCGAGGCCCGCGCGCGCCTGCTGCATCGCTGGTTCGAGCTGATGATGGAGAACCAGGAAGACCTGGCCCTGATCATGACCAGCGAGCAGGGCAAGCCCCTGGCCGAGTCGCGCGGCGAGATCGCCTATGCGGCCTCCTACGTGCAGTGGTTTGCCGAGGAAGCGCGCCGCATCTACGGCTCCACCGTGCCCGCGCCCTGGGCCGACAAGCGCATCATCGTGACCAAGGAGCCCGTGGGGGTCTGCGCCGCGATCACGCCCTGGAACTTCCCGGCCGCCATGATCACGCGCAAGGTCGCGCCGGCCCTGGCCGCGGGCTGCACCATCATCGTCAAGCCCGCGCAGCAGACACCGCTGTCGGCCCTGGCCATGGCCGAGCTGGCCCAGCGCGCCGGCATTCCCGAAGGCGTGTTCAGCGTGATCACGGGCTCCTCGCGCGCCATCGGCGGCGTGCTCACGGCCAGCATGGCCGTGCGCAAGCTGACCTTCACGGGCTCCACCGAAGTGGGCCGCGTGCTGGCCGAGCAATGCGCGCCCACGCTCAAGAAGATGTCGCTGGAGCTGGGCGGCAACGCGCCCTTCATCGTCTTCGATGACGCGGACCTGGATGCCGCCGTCGAAGGTGCCATGGCCTCCAAGTACCGCAACACCGGCCAGACCTGCGTGTGCGCCAACCGCCTGCTGGTGCAGGACGGCGTGTACGACGCCTTCATGGCCAGGCTCAAGGTCGCCGTGCAGGCCCTCAAGGTGGGCAACGGCCTGGAGGCCGGCGTGGGCCAGGGCCCGCTGATCGACCAGGCCGCCGTGGACAAGGTCGAGGAACTGGTGGCCGACGCCGTGAAGAACGGCGCCGAGGTCGTGCTGGGCGGCAAGCGCCACGCGCTGGGCGGCACCTTCTACGAGCCCACCATCCTGGCCAACGCCACGGACCGCATGCGCATCGCCAGGGAAGAGGTCTTCGGCCCCGTGGCGCCCGTGTTCCGCTTCAAGACCGAGGAAGAGGCCATCCGCATGGCCAACGACACCGAGTACGGCCTGGCCGCCTACTTCTACGCCCGCGACGTGGGCCGCGTGTGGCGCGTGGGCGAGGCGCTGGAGTACGGCATGGTGGGCATCAACAGCGGCATCATCAGCACGGCCGTGGCGCCGTTTGGCGGCGTCAAGCAGTCGGGCATGGGCCGCGAGGGCGGCGCCGCCGGCATAGAGGAATACCTGAGCACCAAGTACCTGTGCATGGGCCACTGAGGCCCGGACAATCACACCATGCAGACACCTGTGAACCGCTTCAAGGCCGCCATTGCGGCCGACCAACCCCAGATCGGCCTGTGGCTGGGCCTGGCCGACGCCTATTCGGCGGAAATCTGCGCGGGCGCCGGCTTCGACTGGCTCCTGATCGACGGCGAGCATTCGCCCAACGACACGCGCACCCTGCTGGCGCAGCTGCAGGCCATCGCGGCCTATCCCGACAGCCATGCCATTGCCCGCGTGCCCATGGGACACGGCGAGGTCGGCGAGATGCTGATCAAGCAGTACCTGGACATCGGCGTGCAGACCCTGCTCGTGCCCATGGTGGACACGGCCGAGCAGGCCGCACGCATCGTGCGCGCCGCGCGCTATCCGCAGGCCGACGGCCAGGGCGGCATCCGCGGCATGGGCGGCGCACGCGCCTCGGCCTGGGGCCGGCGCGCCAACTACGCCCATGAAGCCAACGCCCAGGTCTGCGTGCTGGTGCAGGTGGAGACACGCCAGGCGCTGGCCCATCTGGACGCCATTGCCGCCACCGAGGGCGTGGACGGCGTCTTCATCGGCCCGGCCGACCTGTCGGCCTCCATGGGCCACATCGGCAACCCCGGCCATCCCGAGGTGCAGGAGGCGATTGCCGACGCCATCGCGCGCATACGCCGCGCCGGCAAGGCGCCCGGCATCCTCACGCCCAACGAGGCCCTGGCGCGCAAGTACCTGGAGCTGGGCTGCACCTTCACGGCCGTGGGCCTGGACACCAGCGTGCTGGTGCAGGCCACCAGCGCCCTGGCTGCGCGCTTCAAGCAGGCAGCGGCCCCCGCGCCGAAAAGCCAGACCTATTGAGGCCCCGGCCTGACAAGGCGCCCGCAACGCCGCTCCGGGGAGGGAGCGGCGGCTGCATAGAATCCAGCCGACAGATGCTGCCGAACATGCCCCAGACCACGACCTCTTTTGCCCCCGAGCCGCTGCGCGCCTTCTCGCGCTCCCTGCCCATGGCGCTGCTGCGCGCCCGCGAATCGGTCATGGTGCGCTTTCGGCCCATGCTGCGCGCCCATGGCCTGACCGAACAGCAGTGGCGCGTGCTGCGCGCCATGGCGGCGGTCACGCACAGGCTGCGGCCCATGGAGCTGTCGCAAGCCACCTACATCAGCATGCCCAGCCTCTCGCGCCTGCTCAAGACGCTGGAAGGCCGGCAGCTGGTGGAGCGCTCGCGCCACGCCAGCGACATGCGCGGCGCCGAGTTCGAGCTCACGGCGGCCGGCCACGCCATCGTGGCCGAGATCGCGCCGCATTCCTCCGAGACCTATGCCGAGATCGAGCGCCTGGTGGGCCATGAAGAGATCGAGCAGCTCTACGCCCTGCTCGACCAGGTCGTGCAGCGCCTGGGCGCGGCCGACGGCAGCCAGGCCGAGGAATAGCCGCCCCGGCACGCCGGTCGGGCACTGCCGGGCACAATCGCCCCATGCCGCAGCCGATTGCCGTCATCGACTTTGAAACCACGGGCATGGCGCCCGCCCAGGGCGCGCGTGCCACCGAGGTCGCCATCGTGCTGATCGAGGGCGGCCAGGTCGTGGACCGCTTCCAGAGCCTGATGCGCACCGGCGCCTGGATACCGCCCTTCATCACGCGGCTGACCGGCATCACCAATGCCATGGTCGCAGCCGCGCCGCCCGCCGAGGACGTGATGCGCGATGCCGCCCGCTTCGTGGGCAGCGCCCCCATGGTGGCGCACAACGCGGCCTTCGACAGCAAGTTCTGGCAGTCCGAGCTGGCCCTGGCCGGCGAGGCCGCGCCCCAGCCCTTTGCCTGCACCGTGCTGCTGTCGCGCCGCATCTACCCGGAGGCGCCCAGCCACAGCCTGAGCCGGCTCACCGCCCACCTGGGCCTGCCCGTGGCCGAGCGTGCCCACCGGGCGCTGGCCGATGCCGAGATGGCCGCCGCCCTGCTGGCGCGCATGCAGCAGGACCTGTGCCTGCGCCACGCGCTGGCCTGGCCCGAGCATGCTCTGCTGATGCAGCTGCAGCGCTGCACGCGGGCCCGCATGAAGGCCTGGCTGAACGAGAACGCCGCGCCCGCCCAGATGAGCATGGCGCTGTGAGCCGGCGCCGCGCACACAGGGCAAAGACCTCCCTGGCAGAGGCCCCATCGGCCGCTTCTGCCGGCATCCGCACCCATAATGCAAGGTTGCTGCCCGGCTCCGGGCGCCCGTCCCAAACGCTGCAGCCCTGCTGCGGCCTTGCTGCCGCCTGGTTCTTGCACCCGTGAATTCCGCACTGCCTCCCGCCGCCATGGCCGCCCTGCCTCCACAGTCCCCGTTCTCGTCGCGCGAGTTCCGCGACGCGCTGGGCCAGTTCGCCACGGGCGTGACCATCGTCACCGCACGCAGCCCGCAGGGCCATCCGGTGGGCGTCACCGTGAGCTCGTTCAACTCCGTCTCGCTCACGCCGCCGCTGGTGCTGTGGAGCATGGCGCTGTCGGCGGCCTCGCTGCCCGTGTTCCAGCATTGCTCGCACTACGCCATCCACGTGCTGTCGGCCTCGCAAAAGCCCCTGGCCGAGCTGTTCGCGCGCAAGGGCGTAGACCGCTTCGCCAACACCGCCTGGCGCAGCTCGGCCCAGGGCGTGCCGCTGCTGTCCGAAGCCACCACCGTCTTCGAATGCCGCAACCGCCATCGCCATGAAGAAGGCGACCATGTGATCTTCATCGGCGAGGTCGAGCAGTGCAGCCATCAGGCCGGCCACACGCCGCTGCTGTACCACGCAGGCCGCATGCACACGGGCGGCCTGGGCTGATACCGGGGCCTGCGGCAGCACTCGCGTCGCCTCTTTCGGCGACTCCCCCATTCCCGTGCCTTCCCGCCTCCGGGTAATCCCCGGTCCGGGAAATTGCTGTCTGCGCATATTGTATATACAGGCTTATACATCTGATCGCAGACCCATCCGCAGGCTGATGAAGCCTGTGGATGCGGCAGCCATTTCACCAATGACGGGGGGAGACAGCACATGAGTTCACCATCTGCAGGCAGCCTGCACCGAGGGCTGTCGGCCCGCCATATCCGCTTCATGGCACTGGGCTCGGCCATAGGCACGGGGCTGTTCTACGGCTCGGCCAAGGCCATACAGCAGGCGGGCCCCTCGGTGCTGATCGCCTACCTGCTGGCGGGCGCGGCGGTCTACATGGTGATGCGCGCGCTGGGCGAGATGGCCGTGCACAACCCCGTGCCCGGCTCCTTCGGCCAGTACGCCAGCGACTACCTGGGGCCGTTCGCCGGCTTCGTCACGGGCTGGACCTATACCTTCGAGATGGTCATCGTCTGCCTGGCCGACGTGACGGCCTTCGGCATCTACATGGGGTTCTGGTTTCCCGAGGTGCCGCGCTGGATCTGGGTGCTGTCCATCGTCTGCTTCATCGGCGCGCTCAACCTGTGCTCGGTCAAGGTGTTCGGCGAGATGGAGTTCTGGCTGTCCCTGCTCAAGGTGGCGGCCATCATCGCCATGATCGGCGGCGGCCTGGGCATCATGGTGTTCGGCTTCGGCATGGCGGCCGATCAGGCGCCGACCGGCGTGCAGAACCTGTGGGTGCACGGCGGCTTCATGCCCAATGGCGTCTCGGGCCTGATTGCCTCGCTGGCGGTGGTGGTGTTCGCCTTCGGAGGCATCGAGATCATCGGCATCTCGGCCGGCGAGGCCAAGGACCCGGCGCGCGTGATCCCGCGCGCCATCAACGCCGTGCCGCTGCGCATCCTGCTGTTTTACGTGCTCACGCTGTTCGTGCTGATGAGCATCTTCCCCTGGCCGCAGATCGGCAGCCAGGGCAGCCCCTTCGTGCAGATCTTCAGCGGCCTGGGCATTTCCTCGGCCGCCACCATTCTCAACATCGTGGTGATCTCGGCGGCCGTGTCGGCCATCAACAGCGACATCTTCGGCGCCGGCCGCATGCTCTACGGCATGGCGCACCAGGGCCAGGCCCCCGCCGGCTTCGGCCGTGTCTCGCGCCATGGCGTGCCCTGGATGACGGTGGTGGTGATGGCCGTGGCGCTGCTGGCCGGCGTGGTGCTGAACTACCTGATCCCCGAGGACGTGTTCCTGCTGATCGCCTCCATCGCCACCTTCGCCACGGTCTGGGTCTGGCTGATGATCCTGCTGTCGCAGTTCGCGGCGCGCCGCCGCATGAGCCCGCAGCAGGTGGCCGCGCTGAAGTTCCCGGTCCCGCTGTGGCCCGCCGCGCCGCTGGCCGCCATCG
The DNA here is from genome assembly GCF_052692095.1 of Delftia sp. NA_296.1. Lineage (NCBI taxonomy): Bacteria > Pseudomonadati > Pseudomonadota > Betaproteobacteria > Burkholderiales > Comamonadaceae > Delftia > Delftia sp. NA_296.1. The sequence continues at coordinate 229,544 of NZ_JBQZGF010000009.1, forward strand.
CCTTCATGCTGCTGGTGCTGGGCGTGCTCGGCTACTTCCCCCACACCCGGACAGCCCTGGTCGTGGGCGGCCTGTGGATCGTGCTGCTGGGCGCCGCCTACCTGCTGTGGGTGCGCCCCGCCGCCGCGCGTGCGCAGAGCGAGGCGATGCGGCCTGCGGCGAACGCGAACCCTTAGTCGAACTCGACCTCGGTGGCCACCACCATCGCGCCATCGACCGAGAGCCGGCCCTTGACCTCGACCACGCGCCCCACGGCAATTTGGGCAGCGCTGCCATCCTCGAAGCGCGCATTGCGATAGTCCACGCGCACGCCGCGCAGCTCGAAGATGCCGGCCAGGCTGTCGACAGCGGTGATGCGGCCCTCGATCTCGAAGCCATCGTCACTGTCCAGCCGCAGCTTGCGCTCGACCTCGGAGGCGCGAAGCACCCCGTCCTGGAACATACCCTCGACCTCGACCAGGTCGCCCACGGCAAGGCCTGCGGGCAGGCGTGTGGCGCTGCCCGCGTCCACGCTCAGGCCGTCCACGACGAAGCGGGTCGGCGAGTCCATGCGGGTGATATGGCCGGTGACGTCCGCCTCCACGCCTGCCTGTTCGGGCAGCGTGAGACGCTGCACCGACAGTGCGGTGGCCACCCACAGGCCGGCGGCATCGGGCTGGCGCGCCAGGCGCAGGCTGACCACGTCGCCGGCAGCCAGCGCGGCGGCAACCTGCACGCCGCTCCAGTTGACGACGGCCTCGCCGATGCGCAGGGTGCGGCGCGACATGTCAACGGCATCCACAGGCGCGCGCAGGCGCCAGGGCTCGTCGGCGTCATCCTCGATCTCGATGCGGCTGGCAAGAATGCGGCCCTGCGCATCGCGCAGGCCGTGGACTTCCAGCACACGGCCGACCTGCAGCGCCGCCGCGCGGCCGTCCTCGAACACCGTGGCCGCATCGACGATCACGGTCTGGCCCAGTACGGTCAGCCGGTCGCCCACGACCGCGCTCAACGGACCTTCCAGATCGCTGCGCACAAGAATCTGACGGGCCATGGCGCGCGCCACACCGTCGCTGCCGGTGGTCACGGGGTCGGCCGTGACATGGACCGCCATGCCCAGCTTGAGCGCATCGCTGGCCAGCAGGACGCCATCGCCATCGGTGATCCGGGCCTGGCGCTCGTCATACCGCACCCCATTGACCAGGATGGAGCCGAAGCCGTCAATGGTGCCCGACGCATAGCTGGCGCTGGGAGTGACCGGCGTGGGGGCGGGCTTGTCAGCCCCGCCGCCGCCACCGCCGCAGGCGGCCAGCAGCACGGACAGCGAGAGCGCGCCAGCGCCCAGGGCCCGGTGCAATGGCGGGGCGGAGCGGGAAAAGCGAAGAAAATGCATGGTGTTCGATGCCAGAAAGAAACAGATGAAAAGGCACCGCGGCGGGCCATCGGTGCAACCGCCTGCAGTGTCGGCAAAGGCGCCTAAACCGCGCATGAATGGCGCGTTCATGCACTGTTTAAGAACGTGCACATAAGATGCGTGGCCGTGAAACTCCGCCTCGCACTTGCTGCCTTGCTGGCCCTGACGCTGGCGCCCGCCTCTGCCACCACGCCAGCGGAGCATGAAAGCGTGCGCCGCGAGGTGCAGTCGAAGCGCCTGCGGCCCTTGGCGGAAATCCTCCAGGACGTGCAGCAGCGCCACAAAGGGCGCGTCATCGACATCGAACTCGAGCGCGGCGCCGACGGCCGGCGCTGGTACGAAATCAAGCTCGCCAATGGCCAGCGCACGGAGATCTATATCGATGCAGTCACGGGACAGGACATCCCCCGGCCGGGCGCGACCACCGCCGTGCTGATACCCATGTCCGCCGTGGCGGCAGCCGTCACCCGCTTGCATCCCGGCACCGTGCTGCAGATCGAGCTGGAGGAAACGCGCAGCCCCAGGCCCTACTACGAGATCCAGCTGCTCACGCGCGAAGGCCGTGAGCAGCTGCTGCGCGCCGACGCCCAGACGGGCCGCATCCTGGTGGAGCCTGTCCTGAGCCGGGAGCAGGCCGCCACGCTGCAACCGCTGCCGCGCATTCTTGAGGAACTGGAGCGCAAGTACCAGGCCCGCGCCACAGAGGCCGAGCTCAAGATCGACGTACGGCAGCGCGCCTACTACGAGGTCGAGTTGCAGCTGAGCGCCGGCCGCAGCATCGAAGTGCATGTGGATGCGTACAGCGGCCAGCCCATCGAAGAGGACGGACTGCGCTGATGCGGGTGCTCATCGTCGAAGACGACGCCGATCTTGCTGCAGGCCTGCAGGCCATCCTGCAGGAGGCCGGCATGCTGGCCGAGTGCTGCGCGGACGGCCGCCTCGCCCAGGAACTGGGCAGCGTCGAACACTATGACGCCGCCTTGCTGGACCTGGGGCTGCCAGGACAGGACGGCGTCTCGGTGCTGCGCCATTGGCGCGAGCAGGGCCGCTCTTTTCCCGTGCTGGTGCTCACGGCCCGCAACCGCTGGAGCGACAAGCTCACGGCCTTCCAGGCCGGCGCGGACGACTACCTGACCAAGCCCTTTCTGCACGAGGAGGTCGTCACGCGGCTGCGCGTGCTGCACCGGCGCGCAGCAGGCGGCAGCCGGCCCCTGGTGCAGATAGGCCCGCTGGCCTACGACACCATGGCAGACCGCTTCACGCTCGAAGGTCGGCCGCTTGCGCTGACCGCGCAGGAGCAACGCATCCTGAGCTTTCTGACCAACCGGCATGGACAGCTCGTCAGCCGCGCCGACATCAGCGAGCATGTCTACGCACGCGACCTGGACCCGGACTCCAACACCGTGGACGTGCTGGTCGGCCGCATCCGCCGCAAACTGTCCCCGCATGGCCTGATCCATACCGAGCGCGGACGGGGCTTTCGCCTGCAGCAGGCCAGCGGCGACCATGCGTCCTAGGCACTGGGGCCTGTCGGAGCGCCTGCTGGCACTGAGCCTGGTGGCCACGCTGGCCTGCGGCACGGCCGCCAGCTGGCTGCTGCGCGAGCAGTTGCACGACGCGGTGCTGCGCAGCTTCAAGGCCGGCCTGCAGGACCGTGCCGAGCGGCTGCAGGCCGAGTTGCAGTCCCCGGGGCCCCTGACCGGGCAGGGCACGCGGCTCAATCGCGGCGAGTTCGGCCGCATTTTCTCGGGCTGGTACTGGACACTGGAGCAGGACGGGCGGCTGCAGCAGTCGCGCTCGGTCTGGGACGACAGCCTGGAGCTGGACGACGCCCGTCCCTGGCCCCGGAACAAGGGCAGCGAGACGCTGCTGTCGCTGCGCGGGCCGCAGGGGCGCGAACTGCTGGGCGTGCGCCGCAGCTTCGATGTCGCGGGCCGGCGCGTGCAGCTGCATGTCTTCGGCCCGCTGGACGGTACGCGCCAGGAATGGCGCCGCATCGACCGCATCCTGCTGGTCACCGAGCTGGGCCTGGTCGCCGCGCTGCTGCTGTGCACGGTGGCGCTGGTGCGCCTGGGATTGCAGCCGCTGCGCAGCCTGCAGCAGGCGCTGCAGGACATGGAAGACGGCACACGCACGCAGCTGGGGCGGCACTTCGGCCCCGACCTGGACCCGATTGCCGAGGCCGTGGACCAGGTGCTGCAGCGCAATGCCCAGGTCGTGGAGCGCGCGCGCCACCAGGCGGCCGACCTGAGCCATGCGCTCAAGAAGCCGCTGGCCGTGCTCGGCATCCAGGCACGCGGCCATCAGGTCGATGGCCCGTGGCTGCGTGACCAGGTACAGGCCATGTCCCACACCATCGACCGCCATCTGGCGCGCTTCGCCAGCGGCGCCGGCAGCGCCGGCAGCGTGGCGCTGGATGAGGTGCTGGCCCGGCTGCTGGATGCCATGCGCCAGATCCACGCCCAGCGGCGCCTGTCCTGGTCCATGCAGACCTCCACGCCGCTGCCCGGCCATGGGCTGCGCTGGCGCGGCGCGGCCTCGGACCTGGAGGAGATGGCGGGAAACCTGCTGGACAACGCCGGCAAGTGGGCGCGCAGCCGCGTCACGCTGGCCGTGTGCCAGGACGGCACGACGACGCTGCTGCAGATCGATGACGACGGCCCAGGCCTGGCACCGGAGCATCTCGCGCAGGCCATGGAGCGCGGTGTACGCTTCGACGAACAGGCCCAGGGCCACGGCCTGGGCCTGGCCATCGTGCGCGACATCGCCGAGACCTATGGTGGATCGCTGGAGATGGGGCCGAGCCCGCTGGGCGGGTTGCGCTGCACGCTGCGCCTGGGCTGAGCACGGCGCCGGGCGGCGCTCAGCGCGAGGCGTCGGGCAGTTCGATCTTGACTTCGAGCACTTCGAGGTTTTCCTGGCGCTCCAGGTGCACCTTGATGTCGTTGACGTCGATGTCCACGTACTTGGAGATCACCGCCATCAGCTCCTTTTGCAGCGCAGGCAGGTAGTCGGGACCGCCGCCATTGCCGCCCACGCGTTCGCGCGCGAGGATGATCTGCAGGCGCTCCTTGGCCACCGAGGCCGTCTTCTTCTTTTCTCCGAGCAGGAAAGAGAGCATGGACATGGCCGCTTACCTCCCCCCGAACATGCGTTTGAAGAAGCCGGGCTTTTGCGCTTCGGTGAAGCGCATGGGCTTTTCCTCGCCCAGGAAGCGTGCCACCACGTCCTGGTAGGCCTCGGCCACGTCCGAGCCCTGCATGTGCACGGCGGGAATGCCCTGGTTGGAGGCCTGCAGCACGGTTTCGGATTCGGGCACGACACCGATCAGCTCGATGCGCAGGATGTCCTGGATGTCCTCCAGCGACAGCATCTGGCCGTCCTGCACGCGGTTGGGGTTGTAGCGCGTGATCAGCAGGTGTTCCTTGACGCTCTCGCCCGCGATGGCGCGCGCGGTCTTGGAGCTGAGCATGCCCAGGATGCGGTCGGAGTCGCGCACCGAGGAGACTTCCGGGTTGGTCACGACCAGGGCCTCGTCGGCGAAGTGCATGGCGATCAGGGCGCCGCTTTCGATGCCGGCCGGCGAGTCGCAGATGATGTACTCGAAGTCCATGCCCGCCAGGTCGTCCAGGATCTTCTTGACGCCGTCCTGCGTCAGCGCATCCTTGTCACGCGTCTGGGAGGCGGCCAGCACGAAGAGGTTGTCGCACTGCTTGTCCTTGATCAGGGCCTGGTTGAGGTTGGCCTCTCCCTGGATGACGTTGATCAGGTCGTAGACCACGCGGCGCTCGCAGCCCATGATCAGGTCCAGGTTGCGCAGGCCCACGTCGAAATCGATGACGGCGGTCTTGTGCCCGCGCAATGCGAGGCCCGATGCGAAGCTGGCACTGGTGGTGGTCTTGCCCACGCCACCCTTGCCGGAGGTCACGACGACTATTTTGGCCATGTTTGCACGGTTCCTTAAAGACTGGAGAGCAAAGAAGAGGGGTCCGGTGTCATACCGGCTCGATGAGGATTTTCTCGCCGTCGAGACGCACCTTGGCGGGCCTGGCAGCCACGTCCGCCGGGAGATCGGTCTCGATTGTGCGATAGATGCCGGCAATCGACAGCAGCTGTGCTTCCATGCAGGTGCTGAAGATGCGCGCCTCGGTGTTGCCGCGTGCCCCGGCGATGGCCCTGCCGCGCAGCGGCGCGTAGACATGGACGTTGCCGTCGGCGATGACTTCGGCGCCATAGCTGACCATGGCCAGCACCACGATGTCGGTGCCGCGCGCATAGACGCGCTGGCCCGAGCGCAGCGGCTTGTCCACGATGAGGGCGTCGGCCTGGGGAGCAGGCACCTCGCGCACCACCTCGATCTCGCGCACGACTTCCTGGATCTCGATCTCGGGCACCGTGGGCCGCACGGGTGCGGCCTCGGGCGCGGGCGCCAGGCCTGCGGCACGCGCCGCCTCCATCTGCGCCGGGCTGCCGCCGCGCACGGCCACGGGCACGGTGCGGTGAAAGCGCAGCGCCTCTACGAGCACGGCGAAGTCGATGGCCTCCTCGGCCTCGCGCACATGGGCCAGGTCGATCAGCACGGGGTCGTTGTCGAAGAAATCCGGGTCGTCGGCCAGGCGCTGGGCCAGGTCGGCCACAAGCGCACGTACGTCGGTATCCCGCAGGGTCACGGCCACCACGGGCAGCTGCGCGCTCTTGAGGTCGAAGCTGGGGCGGGCAGTACTCGTCGTTTCAACGGCCATGGGACTGGGAGTGCGGTGGATGGGAGAGTTGCCTCTCGACGCGCAAAGTGTACTGTGTGCGCAGTACATGGGCGCCCACTCCCGCCGGGAGGCCGGCACCGGGGAGTGTCCATTTGTGTTGTGTCACATACGGCCCATGCCCCCGTGGCGGGGGCCGAGCGGGCCCGGTCACTGAAACCGGGGCTTACGCTTCTCCACGAAGGCCATCACGGCCTCGCGGTGGTCGGCGGTCTTGTGGGCCAGGGCCTGGTAGCCGGCGGACAGCTCCAGCAGCGACTCCAGCGTGCTGTGCTCGCCCTCGCGCAGCAGGCGCTTGGTCATGCGCATCACGGCGCCGGGGTTGGCGGCGATCTTGTCGGCCAGCGCGCGCGCCGTGGGCAGCAACTGGTCGGCGGGCACGACGCGGCTGACCAGGCCGCAGGCCAGGGCCTGCTGCGCGTCGATAGCCTCGCCCGTGAACGCCATCTCGGCCGCCTTGGCGCGGCCCACGGCGCGCGGCAGCAGCCAGGCGCCCCCGTCCCCGGGGACGATGCCCACGCGCACGAAGCTCTCGGCAAAGGTGGCCGTCTCGCTGGCGATGCGGATGTCGCACATGCAGGTCAGGTCCAGCCCCGCGCCGATGGCCGGGCCGTTGACGGCGCAGATCACGGGCACGTCCAGCTGGTTGAGGGCACGCGGAATGCGCTGTATGCCCTGGCGGTACTCCTCGCGGATGGCATCGGGCGTGAGCGCGTCGTCGAAGAAGCGCTGCATGTCCTTGACGTTGCCGCCCGAGCTGAAGATGGGGCCGGCGCCCGTGAGGATGACGGCCTTGACCGAGGCATCGCGCCGGATCTCGTCGCAGACCTGCACGAATTCCTCCGCGGCCGTGTTGCCCGTGAGCGCGTTGCGCGTCTCGGGCTGGTTCATGGTGAGGGTCCAGATGGCGCCGTCGCGCGCGATGTTCAGAAAGGGCATGGATGGGGTTCCTTCGAGAGCCTGTCAGGCGGTGATATCGGTGGTGGAACGGATCAGATCCAGCGTGCTGCCCGCGTGGCCATGGACCAGCGCGGCACCCGCCACGCCATGCCAGTACGACTCGGAGCCGGCCGTCTGGCGCCAGGCATGCAGGCGGCGCGTGAGCAGTTGCAGGTCGTATTCCTCGGTGAAGCCCATGGCGCCGTGGATGGCGTGGGCCGCCTCGGCCACGGCCAGCGCAGCCTGGCTGCAGCGCGCCTTGGCCACGGCCACGCGCAGCCGCTCGGGGAAGATGCCCTGCCCCGCGCAGCCCAGCCGGGCCGCCATGCGCGCGGCGAAGACATGCTCGCTCATCACCGCCAGCTGGTGCTGTATGGCCTGGAACTTGCCAATGGGGCGGCCGAACTGCTGGCGGTCATTCGCATACTGCAGCGTGCGCTGGAACACCTCCATGAGCGCGCCCGCGAGCTGCGCCGCCACCAGGCCGGCCTGCAGCGTGCGCAGGTCCAGCCCATCCGGCAGGGCGATATCGGGAGCAGGTGCTGCGCGGACCTGATCGGCGCTCCAGCGCAGGTTCACGTCCAGGCAGAAGGCCGCTGGCTCGGACTGCGCCTGCGCCACGGGCAGCAGGCTCCAGCCCTGCGCATGCTGCACCAGCACGCTGTCCGCCACCGCGCCCAGGCGCACGGGCTCGCAGTGCAGGCTGCCATCCGGCTGGAGCAGGCCTTGTGCCAACGCGATGGCGCCTGAAGGGTGCTCGGCGCCCTCCCTCGCCAGCAGCGCGCGCGCCAGCATGGTCTCGCCCAGCGGCACGGGCAGCGCATGGGCGCCGGCCTGCGACCACACATCGAACAGCTGCGCCAGCGCCAACCCCGCGCCGCCCGCATCCTCAGGCACCAGGGCATCGGCAAAGCCGGCCTGCTCCAGCGATTGCCACAGCGCCCGGGGCGAGCCCCCGGCCTCGATGGCGCGCACCCGCGCGGGCGTGCACTCGCCCTGCAGCAACTGGCGTGCGGCGTCGGCAAACAAATCGTCTTCCATGTCTCTCTCCATTCATGACACATGACGCCAGGCCTTGGGCGTTCCGTTTGAAACTGGCGCGCCCCAACTCAGGGACGCCGAGCAAGAGCCGCCTCGCGGCGGGGGCGCCCAGCCGAGGGCGTCGTCCCCCTTTGGGGGAAGCGGCGCAGCCGCTCAGGGGGAGCCTTATTCAACGAAGCCCCAAACCTCGCGCGATCATTCCGCGCAGGATGTCGCGCGTGCCGCCGCGCAGCGAATACGAAGGCGCAACCTCCGTCACGTAGTTGAGGGTGCGCAGCAGCTCCAGCGGAACCTCGGACGCCTCGCGTGCGAACAGGTCGTCGGCGATGGCGGCGGGAATGGACTGCTCCAGCGTCGTGCCCAGCTCCTTGACCAGGGCCGCCTCGACGATGGGGCTTTCGCCGCGCACCAGCTTGTCCTGCACGGCCACCGACATGGCGCGCAGCGGGGCCAGCTCGGTGAACACGCGGCCGGCCAGGCGCAGCGCGCCTTCGCTGCGCTCGCCCGTTGCACGCAGCCAGGCCAGCCATTCGTCGAACAGCACGATGCTGGAGAACAGCCGTTCGGGCCCGCTGCGCTCGAAGGCCAGCTCGGCCGTGACCTGCTCCCAGCCCTGGCCTTCCTGGCCGATCAGGGCGTCGGGCGGCAGCTGCACGTTGTCGAAGAAGACTTCGCAGAAATGGCTGTCGCCCGAGAGGTCGGTGATGGGCCGCACGGTCACGCCCGGCAGCGACAGGTCCACGATGACCTGGGACAGCCCCTTGTGCCGGTCACCCGCCTCGCCCGAGGTGCGCACCAGGGCGATCATGTAGTGGCAGTGGTGGGCGTTGGTGGTCCAGATCTTCTGGCCGTTGAGCACGAAACCCTTGCCGTTCGGCGCGGCGCGCGTCTTCACGCTGGCCAGGTCCGAGCCCGCGCCGGGCTCGCTCATGCCGATGCAAAAGAAGGCCTCGCCCCGGCAGATGCGCGGCAGGTAGAACCGCTTTTGCGCCTCGGTGCCGTACTTGAGGATCAGCGGGCCGCTCTGGCGGTCGGCAATCCAGTGCGATCCCACAGGCGCGCCGCAGGCCAGGTATTCCTCCACCAGCACATAGCGCGTGAAGGCGCTGCGCCCGCCACCGCCGTACTCGCGCGGCAGGGTGACGCCTATCCAGCCCTTTTCGCCCAGTTGCCGGCTCAGTTCGGCGCTGTAGCCGCCCCAGGAGCGCGCACGCACATGGGGCGGCAGGCCGCTTATGGCCTGGGCGAGGAAGGCGCGCACCTCGGCGCGCAGGGCTTCGTCTTCGGCGGGGATGCGGGTCAGGACAAGGGAATCAAGCACGCTCATTGCAGGGCTCCATGGTTGGACCCCACTCTAGGCAGCCGGTCTGTCGCAGTCCAATATTAAAAACCGAGCCACTGATACCGTTCGCATATCAGACAGGCGCCGACCTCTGCTCCTGCTTCCTGGCATGCTGCGCCGCAAAGCCCACATACCAGTCCAGGCAGCCCGGGTTGGCCATGGCCTCCTTGTTGACCACCTTGTCCAGCGGCTGGCCCAGCATCAGCTTCTTGATGGGCAGCTCCTGCTTCTTGCCGCTGAGCGTGCGCGGGATTTCGGCCACCTGCACGATCTCGTCGGGCACGAAGCGCGGCGACAGGGCCTGGCGGATGGCGCCCTGCAGGCGGGCGCGCAGGGCGTCGTCCAGATCCACGCCCGGGCGCAGCACCACGAACAGCGGCATGTAGCTTTCGCGGCCCAGGTATTCGAGGTCCACGACCATGGAGTCCAGCACTTCGGGCAGGGCCTCGACGGCGCTGTAGATCTCGCTGGTGCCCATGCGCAGGCCGTGGCGGTTGATGGTGGCGTCGCTGCGGCCGTAGATGATGCAGCCGCCCTCCGGGAGGATGCGTATCCAGTCGCCGTGGCGCCAGACCGGGCCCATGGCGGCGGGGCCGTCGCCGCCGCCGGGCGCGCGGCCATGGCCGGCCGGGTACATGTCGAAGTAGCTGGACAGGTAGCGCTTGCCGTCCGCATCGCCCCACAGGTACAGGGGCATGGAGGGGATGGGCTGGGTGCAGACCAGCTCGCCCACCTCGTCGATGACGGGCTGGCCCTGCTCGTTCCACGCCTCGACGGCCGCGCCCAGCTGGCGGCACTGCATGATGCCCGGCTGCTGCGGCAGTTCGCGGTGACCGCCGATGAAGGCGCCCGCGAAGTCGGTGCCGCCCGAGATGTTGTTCCACCAGATGTCAGGCCGCCCCATGCCTGCGAACTGCGCCGTGCCCCAGCTTTGCACCTCCGGCGACAGCGGCGAGCCCGTGGTGCCCAGGCTGCGGATGCGCGACAGGTCGCCGCACTGGGCCAGGTCCACGCCGGCCTTCATGCAGTTGGCGTAGAAAGCCGCGCCCGAGCCGAAGCTGGTCACGCCGGTCTCGGCCGCGAAGCGCCACAGCACGCCCCAGTCGGGCCTGTCCTTGCTGCCGCCGGGGCTGCCGTCGAAGATCACGCAGGTGGTGCCGCCCAGCAGGCCCGAGACCTGGGCATTCCACATCACCCAGCCCGTGGAGCTGTACCAGTGGTAGCGCTCGCCCCAGCTGTTGGGGTGGTAGCTGCAGCCCACGTCGTTGTGCAGGGCCTTGAGCTGCAGGGCCACCAGCACCATGCCGCCATGGCCGTGGACGATGGGCTTGGGCAGGCCGGTGGTGCCGCTGGAGTAGACGATCCACAGCGGGTGGTCGAAGGGCAGCCATTCGGGCTCGAAGGCCGCCGTGGCCGCGTCGTCGCGCGCCGTGACCTGGCCGTAGTCGGCGGCATCGGCCAGGCTGGCCTCCAGGTCCAGGTTGGGCACGAGGACCACATGCTCCACGCTGGGCAGGCCTGCGCGCAGCTCGGCCAGCACGGCCATGCGGTCGATATCGCGCCCGGCGTAGTGCACGCCATCGACGGCGATCAGCGCCTTGGGCGCGATCTGGCGGAAGCGGTCCAGCACCGCGTTGGTGCCCATGTCGGGCGCGCAGATGCTCCAGACGGCGCCCAGGCTGGCCGTGGCCAGCAGGGCGACCATGGCCTCGGGGATGTTGGGCAGGTAGGCGGCCACGCGGTCGCCGCGGCCCACGCCCTGGGCCTTCAGATGCAGGGCCAGGGCGGCGACCTGGCGGCGCAGCTCGGGCCAGGACAGTTCGCGGTGGCGGCCCGTCTCGTTGCGGCTGACCACGGCGGGCATGCCGGCCGCATGGGCGGCATCCACATGGCGCAGCGCCTGGCGCGTGTAGTTGATCTGGGCACCCGGAAACCACTGGGCGCCGGGCATGGTGTTGCGCTCCAGCACGGCCGTGTGCGGCGTGGGCGACTGCAGCGCGTTGTAGTCCCAGATGCTTTGCCAGAAGGCGTCCAGGTCGGTCACCGACCAGCGCCACAGGGCGTCGTAGCTGTCGAACTGCAGGCCGTGGCGCTCGCGCAGCCAGTCCTGGTACAGGCGGATCTGGGGGATGAAGGCAGGGGTGTGGCTCATGACCGGCCACGGTACGCGCGCGCTGCCCGCGAGCCCAGACGGGAAAGCCATTAGCCTGGCACCTGGGCGACAAAGTCTGCGGGCCGGATCGCGTATCTCCGCACAAACACTGGGAAAAAATTTCCGCTTCACCCCACCTGCCAGAAAACAAATGCCTCTAATATCGCGCCAATTTTTTACAAGGAGCGATGCCACATGGGCCTTTTCCAATGGACGGAAAAATCCGCCAACCAGCTGCAACGGGGAGGCGTGATCGGCCCCGATGAGCGCCTGCCCTGGCCACAGACCGGGCTGATGGGCATACAGCACGTGATCGCCATGTTCGGCTCCACCGTGCTGGCGCCCATCCTCATGGGGTTCGACCCCAACGTGGCCGTGCTCATGAGCGGCATCGGCACGCTGATCTTCTTCCTGATCACGGGCGGCAAGGTGCCCAGCTACCTGGGCTCGTCCTTTGCCTTCATCGGCGTGGTGATCGCAGCCACGGCCTATGGCGGCAAGGGTGCCAACGGCAACATCGGCGTGGCGCTGGGCGGCATCATTGCCTGCGGCGCGGTCTATGCGCTGATCGGCCTGGTGGTGCAGATGGTGGGCACGCGCTGGATCGAGCGCTTCATGCCGCCCGTGGTCACGGGCGCCGTGGTGGCCGTGATCGGGCTGAACCTGGCGGCCATACCCGTCAAGAACATGGCGGCCAACAACTTCGAGTCGTGGATGCAGGCCCTGACCTTCGTCTGCGTGGGCCTGGTGGCCGTGTTCACGCGCGGCATGGTGCAGCGCCTGCTGATCCTGGTGGGCCTGATCGCCGCCAGCCTGCTGTACGGCCTGTTCACCAATGTGCTGGGCATGGGCAAGCCCGTGGACCTGTCGGGCGTGATCAATGCCGCCTGGTTCGGCCTGCCCCAGTTCCACGCGCCCGTGTTCAGCGGCCCGGCCATGGTGCTCATCGTGCCCGTGGTCATCATCCTGGTGGCCGAGAACCTGGGCCACATCAAGGCCGTGACCGCCATGACCGGCAAGAACCTGGACCAGTACATGGGCCGGGCCTTCATCGGCGACGGCGTGGCCACCATGGTCAGCGGCGCGGCCGGCGGTACCGGCGTGACCACCTATGCCGAGAACATCGGCGTGATGGCCGCCACGCGCATCTACTCGACGGCCGTGTTCTTCGTGGCCGCCGTCCTGGCCGTGCTGCTGGGCTTCTCGCCCAAGTTCGGCGCGCTGATCCAGGCGATCCCGCTGCCCGTGATGGGCGGCGTGTCCATCGTGGTGTTCGGTCTGATCGCCGTGGCCGGTGCCAAGATCTGGGTGGACAACCGCGTGGACTTCTCGCAGAACAAGAACCTGATCGTGGCGGCCATCACCCTGATCCTGGGCACGGGCGACTTCACGCTCAAGTTCGGCGACTTCGCGCTGGGCGGCATCGGGACCGCGACTTTCGGCGCCATCATCCTGTACGCGCTGCTGGATCACGCACGCGACGATCAGCCACTGATCCATTGAATGTGAGCACACGCAAACATTCTTTGAGCCTTTGACTGCGCGGCAGGGCCTTTACGGGGAAACCCGAGGACCCCTGCCAGCGCTGCTACCATCGGTTTCCGGAGATATACCGCCCTTGCGTTCTTGCATGGGGCGGTTTTTTTTAGGCTTGCAAGCCAGCGCTGCGGCACCCTGCCGGCTGGCGCGAGCCGTCAGCCGGAGCCATAGATGTCCCTCGCAGACCGCGTACGTTTCCCAGAATTCCTTTCGCGCACCATGACGGCCGAGCAGGCCGCCGCCCTGATCCCCCACGGCGTCAACGTCGGCATGAGCGGATTCACGGGCGCGGGCTACCCCAAGGCCCTGCCCCAGGCCATCGCCCAGCACGCCAAGAGCGAACACGCGGCCGGCAGGCCCTACAAGATCAATGTCTGGACCGGCGCCTCCACGGCCGCCGAGATGGACGGCGCCCTGGCCGAGGCCGGCGCACTGGGCCAGCGCCTGCCCTTCAACACCGACCCCACCTGCCGCGCCAGGATCAATGCCGGCGAGATCGACTTCATCGACATGCACCTGTCCCACGTGGCCCAGCATGCGTGGTTCGGCTTCCTGGGCCCCATGAGCGTGGCCGTGGTCGAGGTGCTGGGCGTGACCGAGGACGGACGCCTCATCCCCTCCACCGCCGTGGGCAACAACAAGACCTGGCTGGAGATCGCCGACAAGGTGATCCTGGAGGTCAACACCAAGCCGCCGGCCAAGATGGAAGGCATGCACGACATCTACTACGGCACGGCCATCCCGCCGCGCCGCGTGCCCATTGCCCTGACCCATGCCGATGACCGCATCGGCGAGCCCTACCTGCGCGTGGACCCGGCCAAGGTGGTCGCCGTGGTCGAAACCCACAAGGGCGACCGCGACAACGTCTTCGCCCAGCCAGACGCCAACTCCAACCTGATCGCCGCGTCCATCATCGACTTCCTCGCGCACGAGATGAAGATGGGCCGCCTGCCCAAGGAGATGCTGCCCATCCAGTCGGGCGTGGGCAACGTGGCCAACGCCGTGCTGGCCGGCCTGCTGACGGGGCCGTTCGAGAACCTGCTGGGCTTCACCGAGGTCCTGCAGGACGGCATGCTGGACCTGCTGCGCGCAGGCAAGATGAGCAAGGCCTCGGCCACCTCGATCTCGCTGTCCGGCAGCGCCTACAGGGACTTCGAGGAGAACATCGACTTCTACCGCGACCGCATCATCCTGCGCCCTCAGGAGATCAGCAACCACCCCGAGCTGGTGCGCCGGCTGGGCGTGATCGCCATGAACTCCATGATCGAGGCCGACATCTACGGCAACATCAACTCCACCCACGTCATGGGCACGGGGATGATGAACGGCATCGGCGGCTCGGGCGACTTCGCGCGCAACGGCTACCTGTCCTTCTTCGTCACGCCCTCGGTGGCCAAGGGCGGCAAGATCAGCTGCATCGTCCCGATGTGCTCGCACGTGGACCATACCGAGCACGACACGCAGATCATCGTCACCGAGCAGGGCCTGGCCGACCTGCGCGGCCTGTCGCCGCGCAAGCGCGCCCAGGTCATCATCGACCGCTGCGCCCATCCCGACTTCCGTCCCCAGCTGCAGGACTACTTCGACCGCGCCCAGCACCAGGGCGCGCTGCACACGCCGCACATCCTGGGCGAAGCGCTGAGCTGGCACCAGCGCTTTGTCGAAACGGGCGACATGCGCGCCTGAACCGCGCAAGCGCGCCAGCGCGCAGTCTCCTGGGCTACAGGCAGCCATCGGCATGGCTGCCTGGACTGGCGTAGCATGCAAGGACGGCCCACGGGGCCGTCTTTTTCGTTGCACCACAGGACTTCTCCCATGCCGATCTGGAAGCGCAGCTTCACCCTTGAAGACATCACCTCGCTGAGCGCCGACACGGCCGTCTCGCACCTGGGCATCGAGTTCACCGAGATCGGTGACGACTTCCTGCGCGGCCGCGTGCACGTGGACCAGCGCACCTGCCAGCCCTACGGCATCCTGCACGGTGGCGTGAACGTGGTGCTGGCCGAAACCCTGGGCTCGGTGGCCGCGGCCTGCTCCATCCCCGAAGGCTGGCGCAGCGTGGGCCTGAACGTCTCGGCCAACCATGTGCGCGCCGCGCGCCAGGGCTGGGTCACGGGCACGGCCCGCCCCGTGCACCTGGGCCAGACCACCCATGTCTGGGCCATCGAACTGCACGACGAAACCGGCCGCCTGACCTGCACCTGCAGCCTGACCATGGCGCTGCTGCCGCCCACGCATGCGCAGAACGTCAAGCTCGCGGCGCAACCGCCGGTGGCGGCACAGCCCTGATCAAACCCCCAGCAACTCCGACAGGCGCTCCGGCTGCGCCAGCAGCTCCCGCGAGTCGGCCTGCAGCGCCAGCCGGCCCTTGGCCATGACCACGGCGCGGTCGGTGTGGGCCAAGACCTTTTTGTAGTCGCGGTCCACGATCAGGGTGGAGATGCCGGTGCTGCGGATGGCGGCGATCACGCGCCAGATTTCGGCGACGACCAGGGGGGCCAGGCCTTCGGTGGCTTCGTCGAGGATGAGCAGGCGCGGGTGCGTCATCAGCGCGCGGCCTATGGACAGCATCTGCTGCTCGCCGCCAGAGAGCTGGTCGCCGCCGTTGGCCAGGCGCTCCGCGAGCCGGGGGAAGGTGTCGAGCACGCGCTCCAGCGTCCAGTGGCGCTCTCCCTGCAGGCCGGGGCGGGCGCTCATGACCAGGTTCTCGCGCACGCTGAGGTTGGGGAAGATGCCGCGCCCCTCTGGCACATAGCCAATGCCCAGCCGCGCCATGCGCTCGGGCGGCGCGCCCGTGCAGTCGCGGCCATCGGCGCGCAGGCGGCCGCGGCGCGCGGGCACATAGCCCATGAGCGTGCGGATCAGCGTGGTCTTGCCCATGCCGTTGCGCCCCAGCAGGCCCACGGCCTGGCCCGCGCCCAGCGCCAGGCTCACGCCCTGCAGGATGTGGCTGTCGCCGTAGTAGGTATGCAGCTCGTCGATGGCGAACATGGGCTCAGTCATGGTCTTCTCCCAAGTAGGCTGTACGCACGACCGGATCGACACGGATCTGCGCGGGCGTGCCCGTGGCCACCACGCAACCGTTGACCATCACGGTGATGCGGTCGGCGATGCGGAACACGGCGTCCATGTCGTGCTCGACCAGCAGTACCGCGTGGCCGCGCTTGAGCTCCTGCAGCAGGGCCAGCATGCGCTCGGTCTCCTCGGCGCCCATGCCGGCCAGCGGCTCGTCCAGCAGCAGCACGCGCGGGCCGGTGGCCAGGCACATGGCCACTTCCAGCTGGCGCTTGGCGCCGTGGCTCAGCGTGCCGGCCACGGCCAGCGCCTGCCCGGCCAGGCCCGCACGCTCCAGGGCCGCATGGGCCTGGCGCAGGCTGG
Source organism: Delftia sp. NA_296.1 (assembly GCF_052692095.1). Classification (NCBI taxonomy): domain Bacteria; kingdom Pseudomonadati; phylum Pseudomonadota; class Betaproteobacteria; order Burkholderiales; family Comamonadaceae; genus Delftia; species Delftia sp. NA_296.1. The sequence goes on from NZ_JBQZGF010000009.1 coordinate 246,088, forward strand.
CCACGCAGCGCTGTGCGGACAGGCCCAGCTGCCAGGGCCTGAGCGCCATCTGCGCCTGGGCCGCGAGCCGGCAGTTCTCCAGCGCCGAGAACTCGGGAAAGATGGTGGTGCGCTGGTAGCTGCGGCCCACGCCGGCACGCGCGCGCCGGGGCTGGGGCATGCGCGTGACGTCCTGGCCCGCGAGCGCGATGCGCCCCGCGCTGGCCGCCAGTTCGCCCGAGAGCATGTTGACCAGGGTGGACTTGCCCGCGCCGTTGGTGCCGATCACGGCATGGACCTCGCCCTCATGCAGGTCCAGGTCCACGCCGCCCACGGCCGTGAGCCCGCCGAAGCGGCGCGTGAGGCCGCGTACCGAAAGCAGTGCCGCATCAGCCATGTCCGGCCTCCTTGTGGTGGGCCTCGTTGTGCACTCCAGCGCGTTGCCGAGCAAGGCCCGCCGGCCCGATCAGCCCCATCAGTCCTTTCGGCAGCAGGGCCACGAGCACGATGATGGCCAGGCCCAGGCTCAGCTGCCAGTGGTCGGCCATGGGGCCGACGATGGCATGCGTGGACAGCACCTCCTTGAGCGCGATGAAGGCCACCGTGCCCAGCACGGCGCCGCGCAGCGAGCCCAGTCCGCCGAGGATGACCATCAGCAGCACCTCGCCCGAGTGGTGCCAGGACAGCAGCTCGGGGTTGACCACGGCATCGCGCACCGCCAGCAGAAAGCCCGCCACGCCGGCCAGCATGCCGGCCAGCACGAAGGCCGCGAGCTTGTACCCGTAGGTGGTGAAGCCGGCCGCGCGCATGCGCTGTTCGTTGACGCGTATGCCCGCCAGCGCCGCGCCAAAGCGCGACTGGCGCAGCCCGGCCAGGAAGGCATAGACCAGCACCAGGGCGGCCAGCACCACGTAGTACTGCACGCGCGGGATTTCCATGTCGATGGCGCCCAGCGCGGGCCGGGCCATCAGGTAGATGCCATCGCTGCCGCCGCCGATGCCCGTGTCGTGGACCACGAAGTAGGCCATCTGTGCGAAGGCCAGCGTCACCATGATGAAGTAGATGCCGCGCGTGCGCAGGCTCAGCAGGCCCACCAGCAGCGCATAGCCGCCCGAGGCCAGCAGCGCCCAGCCCAGCATGGCCGGCAGGCTGCCGCCTTCGTTGCCTGCGGACAGCACGGCGGCATAGGCGCCCAGGCCCATGAAGGCCGCATGCCCCAGGCTCACCAGGCCCGTGCCGCCCACCAGCAGCTGCAGGCTGAGCGCGAAGATGGCCAGGATCATGGTCTTGACCACCAGGCCCGACAGATAGTCCGACCACCAGGGGCCGGCCAGCGCCAGCAGCGCCACGCAGGCCAGCGGCACGGCGCAGGCCTGCCATCGGCAGGCGCGCTGCGGCATCTCTGCGGGCTGCACAGGCTGCAGGGGCTGCACGGCAGCTGCCAGCAGGGCCGGAGAAGGATTGGATACGGCCATTGTTCAGCTCCTTTGCCCCATCAGGCCCTGGGGCCGCCATACCAGCACCAGTGCCATCAGCAGGTAGATGCTCATGCCGCTGAGTTCCTGGAAGAACAGCTTGCCGAAGGTATCGACAAAGCCCACCAGCAGCGAGGCCAGCAGCGCGCCCGTGATCGAGCCGATGCCGCCGATCACCACCACCACGAAGCAGATGATGAGCACGTTGCCGCCCATGCCCGGATAGACCGAACTCATGGGCGCGGCGATCATGCCTGCCAGTGCCGCCAGCGCCACGCCGATGGCGAAGACGATGCGGTACAGGCGCTTCACGTCGATGCCCAGGCCGCGCACCATGTCGCGGTTGCTGGCGCCCGCGCGCACCATCATTCCCAGGCGCGTGCGGTTGACCACCCAGTACAGCGCCAGCGCCACCAGCAGGCACACTCCCGAGGCGAACAGCCGGTACCACGGATAGCTCATGAGCCCGCCCAGCGAAAAGCTGCCCGACAGCCAGCCGGGCAGCGGCACGCCATGCACGTCGTTGCCCGCCAGCAGCGAGCGCAGCTCCTCGAACACCAGGATCAGCCCGAAGGTCATCAGCACCTGCTGCAGGTGCTCGCGCTCGTAGAGGTAGCTGAAGAAGGCCCACTCCAGCGCATAGCCCAGCACCACGGTCAGCGCCACGCCGGCCAGCAGCATGGTGATGAAGTGCTGGCCCAGCAGCGGGGACAGCGCAAAGGCCATGTAGGCGCCGATCATGTAGAAGCTGCCATGGGCCAGGTTGATCACGCCCATGATCCCGAAGATCAGCGTCAGGCCCGAGGCCAGCAGGAACAGCAGCAGCCCGTACTGGACGGCGTTCAGGCACTGCACGAGAAAGGTGGCAAGGTCCATGGCGATGTCCGTATGCGTCCGTATATGAGTGCACCCCGCGCCTCACATGCGGCAGCCGCGGCCGGTATCGCCCAGGGCCTTGATGGCCACGCCCATGCGCTGGTTCTCCTTGCCCACGACCTTGCGCAGGTACATGTCCTGCACGGGGTTGTGCGACTTGCTGATGGTGAAGTCACCGCGCGGGCTGGGGATGGTGGCCTTCTCGATGGCCTGGCGGAACTCGGCCTTCTTCGCGATGTCGCCGCCCGCCGCCTTCAGGCCCACGCCCAGCATCTGGGCGGCGTCGTAGCCCTGCACGGCATACACATCGGGCATCAGCTTGTAGGCCTGGGCATAGGCGGAGCGAAAGCGCCGGTCGCGCTCCGTGCCCAGCTCGTCGGCGTAGTGCAGCGTTGTCAGCACCCCCTGGGCGGCCTCGCCCTGGGCCTCCAGCGTGCCGTCGGTCAGAAAGCCCGAGCCGTACAGCGGGATGGTCTTGTGCAGGCCGGCCGCGTGGTAATCCTTGACGAACTTGACGGCGCCCGCGCCCGCGAAGAAGGCAAACACCGCATCGGGCCTGGCGGCCGCGATCTCGGTCAGCAGGGCCTGGAACTCCACGTTGGGAAAGGGCACGGTGAGCTGCTTGCTGACCTTGCCGCCCTCCTTCTCGAAGCCTTCCTTGAAGGCATTGGTCATCTCCTCGCCGGCCGCGTATTTCCAGGTGATGGTCATGGCGGTTTTCCTGCCTTCCTGCCTGGCCGCCACCACGCCCATGGGATAGGAGGACTGCCAGTTGGAGAAGGACGAGCGGAAGATGTTGGGCGCGCACATGGCGCCCGTGACCGCATCGGCGCCTGCATTGGGCACGATGAGCACGGTGCCGCTTTCCTTGGCCGCGCGCGCCATGGCCATGGCCACGCCTGAATGCACGGTGCCCACCAGCACATCGACCTTGTCGCGCTTGATCAGGCGGTTGACGTTGTCCGTGGCCTTGGCCGGATCGGACTCGTCATCGACCTTGAAGAACTCGATCTCGCGCCCGCCCAGCCTGCCGCCCTGCTCGTTCACGAACATGCGAAAGCCGTTTTCTATGGCCGAGCCCAGCGCCGCATAGGTGCCGCTGTAGGGCAGCATGAAGCCGACCTTGATCTTGTCCTGCGCATATGCGCCGCAGGACAGGGAGGCCGTCAGGGCGAGGACGGCCCAGTGTTTGCGATCGGTGTTCATGCGTGTCTCCTTGTGGTGGATGGGTCTTGCTTTTGTCAGGGGAATCGGAAGGGGCTGTTCAGCCGACGCTGGCCTCGCGCTCTCGGAGCCTGAAACGCTGGATCTTTCCGGTGGCGGTCTTGGGAAGTTCGTCCACGAACTCGATGAAGCGCGGGTACTTGTAGGCAGCCAGGCGCTGCTTCACGAAGGCCTTGAGCTCGGCCTCGGTGGCGCTGCAGCCGTCCTTGAGCACGACGAAGGACTTGGTCTTGAGCAGGCCGTCGGCGTCGGTCTTGCCGATCACGGCGGCCTCCAGCACGGCCGGGTGCTGCATCAGCGTGGCCTCGACCTCGAAGGGCGAGACATAGATGCCGCTGACCTTGAGCATGTCGTCGCTGCGCCCGGCATAGGTGTAGTAGCCATCGGCGTCGCGCACGTACTTGTCGCCGCTCTTGAGCCAACCGCCCTGGAAGGTCTCGCGCGTCTTGTCGCGGTTGCCCCAGTACATGAGGGCGGCGCTGGGGCCCTGGATGAACAGGTCGCCCACCTCGCCATCGGCCACGGGGCGGCCGTCCTCGCCGCGCAGCTCCACGCGGTAGCCGTCCACGGGCTTGCCCGTGGTGCCGTAGCGGATGTCGCCGGGCCGGTTGGACAGGAAGATGTGCAGCATCTCGGTGGAGCCGATGCCGTCCACGATGTCGGCGCCGAAATGCGCCTTGAAGCGCTGGGCGATCTCGGCCGGCAGCGCCTCGCCGGCCGAGGAGCACATGCGCAGGCTGACCTGCTCGCGCGCGGGCAGCAGCGGCGAGGCCAGCATGCCCGCAAAGCCCGTGGGCGCGCCGAAGAACACCGTGGGCCGGTGCTGCACCCAGCGCGCGAAGGTGGCCTCGGGCGTGGGCCGCTCGGCCATCAGCAGCACGGTGGCGCCCACGCTCAGCGGAAAGCTCAGGGCATTGCCCAGGCCGTAGGCGAAGTAGAGCTTGGCGGCGGAAAAGCAGATGTCGCCCTCGCCCAGACCCAGCACCGGGCCGCCATAGAGTTCGGCCGTCCAGTACGGATTGGCATGCGTGTGGACCGCGCCCTTGGGCTTGCCCGTGGAGCCCGAGGAATACAGCCAGAAGCCCGGGTCATCGCCCAGCGTGGGCGCCGGTGCGGGCAGCGGCGGCTGCGCCGCCAGCCAGGGCTGCAGCGGCGCAAAGCCTGCGGCGCGCGCCGCCGCTTCGTCGCCGGCCACCCAGACATGGCGCACCTCGTTGGGCGCCCGGTCCAGCGCCTGGCGCAGCAGGGGCAGCAGCGCATCGCAGGTCAGCACGGCCTGGGCGCGGCTGTGGCCCAGCATGTAGGCGTAGTCGTCGGCCGTGAGCAAGGTGTTCACCGCCACCGGCACCACGCCCGCATACAGCGCGCCCAGAAAGGCCACGGCCCATTCATGGCGGTCGTGCATGAGCAGCAGCACGCGCTCCTCGCGGTGGATGCCCGCCGCCAGCAGGCCGCTGGCCATGCGCTGCGCCTGCTGCTGCAGCTGGCCGTAGCTCAGCGTGCCGTGGTCGTCGATGTAGGCGATCTTGCCGGGCCGCCCCTCATTGAGCGCGAACAGGTGCGCGGCGAAATTGAAGGGCTGGGTGAAGTCGATCATCGGGGGTCTCCTTCGACATCGGGCATCCGGCCCGACTTGTGATCTTCCGCACAACATGCAATATTGTGCGTGCATCAGAAAGATAGTTAGAACACCATCGAGCGTCAAGCACTATATTGCATGGCTGGTGTTAACCCCGACTGTTTATCATTCACGCCCTCTTCAAGGAAACTCTATGGACCAGTTCGAGACGGCAGCCCAGTCCGCCGGGGCGGCGGATTCCCTCTCAGAAGCCCCCAGGAACCAGGTGCTGCAGGCGCTGGGCGAGCGTGTGCGCAGCCTGCGCTCGCGCCGGGGCATGACGCGGCGCGCCCTGGCGGCGGCGGCCGATGTCTCGGAGCGCCACCTGGCCAACCTCGAATACGGCACGGGCAATGTGTCGGTGCTGGTGCTGCACCATATTGCACAGGCCCTGCAATGCTCCATGGCCGAGCTGCTGGGCGACGTGACCACCACCAGCGCCGAATGGCTGCTGATCCGCGAGCTGCTGGAAGGCCGCAATGAAGAGGACCTGCGCCGCGTGCGCCTGGCCGCGGGCGAGCTGCTGGGCACGGCGCCCAGCGACCGCCAGCGCCACACGCGCATCGCCCTGATCGGACTGCGCGGCGCAGGCAAGTCCACGCTGGGCCGCATGCTGGCCGAGCAGCTGGGCGTGCCCTTCCTCGAACTCAACCAGGAAATCGAGCGCATTGCGGGCTGCAGCGTGCGCGCCATCCACGACCTGTACGGTGCCAACGCCTACCGCCGCTACGAGCGCCGTGCGCTGGAGGAAGCCGTGCAGATCTACAGCGACGTGGTCATCGCCACGCCGGGCGGCATCGTCTCCGACCCGGCCACCTTCAACGAGCTGCTGTCGCACTGCACCACGGTCTGGCTCAAGGCCCAGCCCGAGGAGCACATGGCCCGCGTCGTGGCCCAGGGCGATACCCGCCCCATGGCCGCCAATCCCGAGGCCATGGACGATCTGCGCAGCATCCTCGAAGGCCGCGCCGGCTTCTACGCCAAGGCCGACCACGTGGTGGATACCAGCGGGCAGACGCTGGAGCAGAGCTTCGATCAGCTGAAGGCACTGTTCCTGCCCGCACGCTGAGACGGCGGCAGCAACCCACGGCATCCAGGCCCCAGGCCTGGATTTTTTTCGCCTGTACTGGCTGGTGTTTACCCTGAATACGGTCAAAACACGCACTATCGTGCGTGTTGCTGCGTGCATTTTCCTGATGAATCTGCATAATTATGCCTGCACCGTATCTGCGACTGCACTATTTTTCATCCAAGAGGCCGTCCATGCACCCGTCCAGCCCCACTGTCGATTACCGCACCGAGCCCGCCCAGTACCGCCACTGGTCGTTCACCGTCGAGGGCGCCATCGCCCGCATGCAGCTGAACATCGCCGAGGACGGCGGCATACGGCCCGGCTACAAGCTCAAGCTCAACAGCTACGACCTGGGCGTGGACATCGAGCTGCACGACGCGCTCAACCGCATCCGCTTCGAGCATCCGCAGGTGCGCACCGTCATCGTCACCAGCGGGCGCGACCGCATCTTCTGCTCGGGCGCCAACATCTTCATGCTGGGCGTGTCCAGCCATGCCTGGAAGGTGAACTTCTGCAAGTTCACGAACGAGACGCGCAACGGCATCGAGGACAGTTCGCGCCATTCGGGCCTGAAGTTCCTGGCCGCCGTCAATGGCGCCTGCGCGGGCGGCGGCTACGAGCTGGCCCTGGCCTGCGACGACATCGTGCTGATCGACGACCGCTCCTCCTCCGTCTCCCTGCCCGAGGTGCCGCTGCTGGGCGTGCTGCCCGGCACGGGCGGCCTCACGCGCGTGACCGACAAGCGCCATGTGCGCCATGACCTGGCCGACATCTTCTGCACCAGCGTCGAAGGCGTGCGCGGCCAGCGCGCCGTGGACTGGCGCCTGGTCGATGCCGTGGCCAAGCCCGCGCAGTTCGAGGCCGTGGTGGCCCAGCGCGCGCAGCGCCTGGCCGAGGGCAGCACGCGCCCCGCCAACGCGCAGGGCATCACGCTCACGCGCCTGGAGCGCGAGGCCACGGACGACGCGCTGCACTACCGCCATGTCAGCGTGCAGATCGACCGCGCGCGCCGCAGCGCCACGCTGACCGTGAAGGCGCCCACGCTTGGGCAAGGCCCGCAGCCCGCCACCATCGAAGCCATCGAGCAGGCCGGCGACGCCTGGTGGCCGCTGGCCATGGGCCGCGAGCTGGACGACGCCATCCTGCACCTGCGCACCAATGAGCTGGACGTGGGCACCTGGCTGCTCAAGACCGAAGGCGATGCCGCCGCCGTGCTGGCCGCAGACGCAGCCCTGCTGGCCCACCAGGACCACTGGCTGGCGCGCGAGACGCTGGGCCTGCTGCGCCGCAGCTTTGCGCGGCTGGATGTGTCCTCGCGCACGCTGTTCGCGCTGATCGAGCCCGGCTCCTGCTTCGTGGGCATGCTGGCCGAGCTGGCCTTCGCGGCCGACCGCGCCTACATGCTGGTGCTGCCCGATGACACCGAGCGCGCCCCGCGCATCCAGCTGGACGAATTCAATTTCGGCCTGCTGCCCCTGGTCAACGACCAGTCGCGCCTGCAGCGCCGCTTCTACGAGGAAGCCGCGCCGCTGGAGGCCGCGCGCGCCGCCACGGGCCGCGCGCTGGACGGCGACCAGGCCCTGGCCCTGGGCCTGGTCACGGCTGCGCCCGACGACATCGACTGGGACGACGAGATCCGCATCGCCATGGAAGAGCGTGCCGCCATGTCGCCCGATGCGCTCACGGGCCTGGAGGCCAACCTGCGCTTTGCCAGCCGCGAGAACATGGTCACGCGCATCTTCGGGCGCCTGTCGGCCTGGCAGAACTGGATCTTCAACCGCCCCAATGCCGTGGGCGACAAGGGCGCTCTCAAGCTCTACGGCACGGGCCAGAAGGCCGGCTTCGACTTCAACCGCGTCTGACCGCAAGCACGCCCCGAAACATCCACGGAGACCCCACCATGAGCGCCATCAACTACAGCGAGAAGATCCCCAACAACGTCAACCTCGGCGAAGACCGCACCCTGCAGCGCGCGCTGGAGAGCTGGCAGCCCAACTTCCTGAACTGGTGGGGCGACGTGGGCCCCGAAGGCTCCACCGACTACGACGTCTACCTGCGCACCGCCATCAGCGTGGACCCCCAGGGCTGGGCCCAGTTCGGCCACGTGAAGATGCGCGACTACCGCTGGGGCATCTTCCTGAACCCGGCCGAGGCCGACCGCAAGGTGCACTTCGGCGACCACGCGGGCGAGAAGGCCTGGCAGGACGTGCCCGGCGAGCACCGCGCCAACCTGCGCCGCATCATCGTCACCCAGGGCGATACCGAGCCCGCCTCGGTGGAGCAGCAGCGCCACCTGGGCCTGACCGCGCCGTCCATGTACGACCTGCGCAACCTGTTCCAGGTCAACGTGGAGGAAGGCCGCCACCTGTGGGCCATGGTCTACCTGCTGCACAAGCACTTCGGCCGCGACGGCCGCGAGGAGGCCGAGGCCCTGCTGGAGCGCCAGTCCGGCGACGAGAACAACCCGCGCATCCTGGGCGCCTTCAACGAGAAGACGCCCGACTGGCTGTCCTTCTTCATGTTCACCTACTTCACCGACCGCGACGGCAAGTTCCAGCTGGCTGCGCTGGCCGAAAGCGCCTTCGACCCGCTGGCGCGCACCACCAAGTTCATGCTGACCGAGGAGGCCCACCACATGTTCGTGGGCGAGTCCGGCGTCTCGCGCGTGCTGCAGCGCACCTGCCAGGTCATGAACGAGCTGCGCACCGACGACGTGGGCCGCCTGCGCGCGGCCGGCGTGATCGACCTGCCCACGCTGCAGCGCTACCTGAACTTCCACTACAGCGTGACCATCGACCTGTTCGGCGCCGACCAGTCCAGCAATGCCGCCACCTTCTACAGCAGCGGCCTCAAGGGCCGCTACGAGGAAGGCAAGCGCGCGGACGACCACCGCCTGCACGACCAGCACTACAAGGTGCTGGAGGTCGTGGACGGCAGGCTGCAGGAAAAGGAAGTGCCCATGCTCAACGCGCTCAACGAGGTGCTGCGCGACGACTACATCAAGGACTCCAACGCAGGCGTGGGCCGCTGGAACAAGGTCATGGAAAAGGCCGGCATCGATTTCCGCCTCACCGTGCCGCACAAGGCCTTCAACCGCCAGATCGGCGCGCTGGCCGGCGTGCGCATGAGCCCCGAAGGCCGCGTGGTCAGCGAGCAGGAATGGCGCATGCGCGAGGCCGAATGGCTGCCCACGGACGCCGACCGCGCCTTCGTCGCCTCGCTCATGGGCCGCTGCGTGGAGCCGGGCCAGTTCGCGGGCTGGATCGCGCCGCCGGTCATGGGCATCAACCGCCAGCCCGTGGATTTCGAATACGTGCGCTTCAACTGAAGCGCCGCGCCAGCAGGGAGTCGCCCATGACAGTCGCCTTGGTAGAACACGGCATCCTCACGCAGCACCTGATCGACCCGGAGATCTGCATCCGCTGCAACACCTGCGAGGCCACCTGCCCCGTGGGCGCCATCACGCACGATGACCGCAACTACGTGGTACTGGCCGAGCAGTGCAACGGCTGCATGGACTGCGTCTCGCCCTGCCCCACGGGCGCCATCGACAACTGGCGCAAGGTGCCGCTGGCGAGCGCCTATCCCGTGGCCGAGCAGTTGCTCTGGGACGAGCTGCCCGAGGAGCTGCCGCCTGAGGCGCTGGTCCAGGCACGGGCCCAGGCACAGGACACAGCAGACGCGCCCGCCGCCGAGGACCTGAGCCAAGCCCAGGCCGTGATCGCGGCGGCCGCCACGCGCGGTGCAGATGCGTCCCGGCCCGACGACCAGGCCGATACCCAGGTGTTCCGCAGCGCCAGCTACGGCGCCACCGTGCCGCCCTGGTCGGCCGCCCATCCGTACACCAACCTGCATGGCCCCAGGAGCCCCGTCACGGCCACCGTGGTCGGCAACCTCAACTGCACGGAGGCGGGATTCGACAGCGAGACCCACCACATCGTGCTGGACTTCGGCAGCCAGCCGTTCCCCGTGCTCGAAGGCCAGTCCATCGCCGTCATCGCGCCCGGCACCGACGCCCAGGGCCGCCCGCATGTGGCGCGCCAGTACTCGGTGGCCAGTGCGCGCAATGGCGAGCGGCCCGGCTACAACAACCTGGCGCTGACCGTGAAACGCGTCACCCAGGACCACCAGGGCCGCCCAGTGCGCGGCGTGGCCAGCAACTACCTGTGCGACGCACGCATCGGCGACAGGGTCCAGGTCATAGGCCCGTTCGGCCAGTCGTTCCTGATGCCCAACCATTCCCGCTCGCACATCGTGATGATCTGCACGGGCACGGGCAGCGCCCCCATGCGCGCCATGACCGAATGGCGCAGGCGGCTGCGCAAGAGCGGCAGGTTCGAGGGCGGCAAGCTCATGCTGTTCTTCGGCGCACGCACGCCGCAGGAGCTGCCCTACTTCGGCCCGCTGCAAAGCCTGCCGCGCGACTTCATCGACAACAACCTGGCCTTCTCGCGCGTGGCCGGCCAGCCCCGGCGCTACGTGCAGGATCTGCTGCGCGAACGTGCGGCCGACCTGGCGGCCCTGCTGCGCGACGACAACGCGCACTTCTACGTCTGCGGGCTCAAGAGCATGGAGGAAGGCGTGGTGCTGGCACTGCGCGACGTGGCGCAGCAAGCCGGGCTGGACTGGGAGCAGGTCGGCGCGCGCCTCAAGCGCGAAGGCCGGCTGCATCTGGAGACTTACTGAAACACCCCCTGAGTCGCTTCGCGCCTTCCCCCTGAAGGGGGACGACACCCTCGGTGCGGGGCGGCCCTTCCTCGGTGTCCCTGAGTTGAGCCGCGCCAGGTTCCTAAGCAGTTATTGAATGGCGCGCAACACCTTAAAAACTAATGCGCTGGAGTTCGGACCTGTCCATAGGCATCGCCGGCCAGGGCCTGGGCCAGGATCCAGGCCGGATCCACCAGCTCGGCACCGCACGCCAGCGGCGACTGCGGCAGGGCCAGCGGGATCTCGGTGCAGCCCATGATCACGGGCACATCGCCATGGCGCTGCAGCAGCGGCGCCAGCACCTCGCCGAAACAGCGCGCGGCCAGGTCCATGTCGCCCTGCTTGACGCCGTCATAGATGCCCTGCATCAGCCTCGCGCGGCCTTGTGCATCGGGCTGCAGCGCGGTGATGCCGCACTCCCTCAGCGCCGCGTCGTACAGGCCGCTGTCATAGGTGCCCTGCGTGGCCAGCACGATGGCCTGCTGCGCGCCGCCGGCCTGCAGGTGCAGGGCGGCCTGGCGCGCGATGTGCAGCACATGCAGCTGCGGAAACAGCGCCTGCAGCTGCCCATGCCAGGCATGGGCCGTGTTGCAGGCCAGGGCCACGCTGCGCACCCCCAGCGCCGCCATGCGGCCCACGCCCTGCAGCAGGTGCTGGGCCGGCCCCGTGGGCGACTGAGGGTCCGCGCGCAGCGCGGCGCTGCGGTCGGGCATGGGCAGCTGCACCAGCCAGTGCTCGGGATAGGCCTGGTCATGCACGGGCAGGCCCTGCTGCTGCAGGTGCGCCGTGCAGGCCTGCACGAACAGGCGCACGAAATCCGCGCCTGCGGCCGGGCCCATGCCCCCGAGAATGCCCACCGCGCGCGGGGGCTGAAGCTGCTGCTGCATGCTGCGATCCGAAATCAAAAAGCGGGTTTGTCGCTGAGGTCCTGCAGGTTTTTCTGCAATTGCTCGCTCATCGGCAGGCCCAGGGCCACGTTCCTCGGGGCAATGGGCTGCATGAACCACTTGTCATAAAGCCTGGCGAACGCGCCCGACTTCATCATGTCGCCGATCACGCCATCGACCAGCTGCTTGAACTGGGGGTCGTCCTTGCGCAGCATGCAGGCATAGGGCTCGACCTGCAGCGAGTCGGCCACCACCTCGAAGTCCCCGGGATTCTTGGCCGTGGGGATCAGGCCGAAGAGCAGGATGTCGTCCATGCCGAAGGCCGCGGCGCGGTCGTTCTCCACCAGCAGGAAGCCGTCCGCATGGTCCTTGGCCATGACGATGTTCATGCCCCAGGCCTTGTCGGCATTGGCCTTGCGCAGCACCTGCAGGTTGGTGGTTCCCGTGGTGATGGCCACGGTCTTGTCCTTGAGGTCGGCGTAGTTTTTGATGCCCGAGCTCTTCTTCACCAGCAGCCGCGTGCCCGTGTAGAAATGGTTGATGGCAAAGGCCACCTCCTTGCCGCGCACCGTGTTGTTGGTGGTCGATCCGCATTCCAGGTCGATGGTGCCGTTGGCCAGCAGCGGCATGCGGTTCTGCGAAGTCACGGCCTGCCACTGCACCTTGAGATCGGGCCGGTTCACCGCTTTCTTGACGGCCTCGGCCACGGCCTGGGACATCTCCACCGTCATGCCGATGGGCTTGCCGTTGTCAAGGTAGCTGAAGGGCACGGAGGACTCGCGGTAGGCCAGCGTGATGCGGCCGCTGTCGCGCACCTTGGCCAGCGTGTCGGCATGGGCTGCAGCCAGGCCGCCCAGGGCCAGGGCCGCGCACAGCGCGGTGGTGTGAAGTTGCATGCTTGTCTCCTCGTCTTTGGTGGATGTGCGGCCAGTGTAGGAAGGGCGGCGGCCTTTGCGGAATGACAATATCGGGCCGGGCCATGCCCGCCTGTTATGGGCTGGCCGCCTGCCCGCAGCAGCAGCCCCCGGCCATAACCTGCGTGCATGGCCCGTGTGCCAAATGCCATGGCCCGGCCTGCCGCGCGCGGCCTACAGTGCGGCTGCATGGAGAAACGATCAATGCATGTCTGCATCGTGGGCGCCGGCATCGTCGGCCTGGCAACGGCCTGGGCGCTGCAGCAGGCCGGCCACCGCATTACCGTGCTGGACCGCGCACCGGGCCCCGCCCAGGGCGCCAGCGGCGGCAATGGCGCGCAGCTGAGCTATTCCTACGTGCAGCCGCTGGCCGATCCCGGCATCTGGAAGATGCTGCCCCGCCTGCTGCTGGAAAAGGATTCGCCGCTGGCCTTCCGCCTGCGCGCCGACCCCGCGCAATGGGCCTGGGGACTGCGCTTTCTGGGCGCCTGCAATGCCCATGCCTCGGCCGTAGGCACTCGCGCCCTGCTGGCCCTGGCCGCCGAAAGCCGCCAGGCCTTCGAGTCGCTCCAGGCCGACGAGGCACTGGCCTGCGACCTGCACACGCCGGGCAAGCTGGTGCTCTACCCCACCCAGCAGGCGCTGGATGCCGCCGCGCAGCAGGTGGCACTGCAAGCGGGCCTGGGTGGCGCGCCGCAGCGCATCGTCAACGCCGCCGAAGTGGCGCGCATCGAACCCGCGCTCGCCGGCTACGCCCAGCGCATTGCAGGCGCCGTGCACACGCCCAGCGAGGCCGCAGCCGACTGCCGCCTGCTGTGCGAACAACTGGCCGCCCGGCTCACCGCACGCGGCGCCGAACTGCGCTACGGCGTGGAGCTGCAGGGCTTCGAGCGCAAAGGCGACGCCATCACCGGCCTGCGCACCGCCGCAGGTCCGTTGCCGCTGCGCGCCGACCACTACGTGCTGGCCAGCGGCTGGGAAAGCGCGGTCCACGCGCGCCAGCTGGGCCTGCGCATTCCCGTCTATCCGCTCAAGGGCTACAGCATCACCGCCGATGCCGCCGCGCGGCTGCCGCACGCCGCGCCCCGGGTCAGCGTCACCGACACCGCACGCAAGGTCGTCTTCGCACGCATCGGCGAACGCCTGCGCGTGGCCGGCATGGTGGAGATCGTGGGCCGGGACACGCGCACCGACCCGCGCCGCATCGCCAGCCTGCGCCGCTCCACGCAGGAGGTCTTCGCCGACCTGCCGCTGGACGGCGACCTCCACCCCTGGACCGGCATGCGCCCCGCCACACCCACCGGCCTGCCCCTCACCGGCCGCCAGCGCGGCGGTCCGCGCAACCTGTGGCTGCAGACGGGGCATGGCGCGCTGGGGCTGACGCTGGCGTTCGGGTCGGCGCAGAGGCTGGTGGGGCAGATGGAGGAGGCCTGAAACCCGCAGGCCTCAACCAGCCAGCAACTCGCGCAAGGCCTTGCGCATTTCCTCGGTCATTGCCCGCGCCAGCACGGACCCCGGCCGCTGGGGCAGGCTGAGTGCATTGACGCCCACCGTGATGCGCGGCAGCAGGGGAACGACATGGACCTTGCGGCGGTCGGCGGCCAGGGCGGTGCAGCCGTCCATGATGGCGGCGCCCAGGCCGTACTCGGCCATGGACAGGGCCGCGTGGTAGGTCTGCACGGTGACCACGGGCGACAGGCCCACGCCGTGCTCGCGGCAGGCCTGGCCCAGGCGCATGCCCAGCGGGTCGCGCGCATCGAGAGCGACCACGGGCAGCTCGGTCAGGTCCTTGAGCTCCATGCCCTCTTCGCGCACGCGCGAGGGCGGCAGCAGGCCCTTGGGCAGCACGCAGAACATGTCCACCTCGGCCAGCAGTTCATGCTCCAGCGCGGGCTGGCCCACGGAGCTGATGACGAAGCCCACGTCGGCCTCCTGCAGCAGCAGGGCCGAGACCACCTGGGGCGTGTGCAGTGCCTGCACATGGACCTGTACCTGGGGGTGGCGGCGCCGAAATCCGGCCACGGCGCGCGGCAGCACCTCGCGGCTGAGCGCGAAGACGGTGAGCACGGTGAGCCGGTCCGCGGCCTGACCATGGCGCAGGTTGTCGGCCAGGCGCTGGACCTCGTCGAGCTGCTCGAACAGCTTCTCGATGTGGGGGAACAGCGCCAGCGCCTCATTGGTGGGCGTGAGCCGGCCGCGTGCACGCTGAAACAGCGCAAAGCCCAGCTGCAGCTCCGCGTGCTGCAGGGTGCGGCTGACGGCCGGCTGGGTGATGTTGATCAGCCGTGCGGCAGCGCTGACGCTGCCGGTCTGCATGACGGCATTGAAGACCTCGATGTGGCGCAGGCGCATGGGCCGTCCTAAACGCGGGATTGGCGCGGGATTAGCGCAGGTTCAGCGCGGGTTCACTCTTCGGCGGACTGCGCGCGGGCCATCCGCTCGCTCTTCCAGTAGACGTCGTCGCCGCCATCCATGCGGTTGAGCACGCGCGCCAGCACGAACAGCAGGTCCGACAGGCGGTTCAGGTATTGGCGCGGCGCGGGCCGCATGGCCTCGCCCTGCTCCAGCGCCACCACCATACGCTCGGCGCGGCGTGCCACCGTGCGGCAGACATGGGCCTGGGCCGCGGCGCGGCTGCCGGCCGGCAGAATGAATTCCTGCAACCGGGGCAGCTGCGCGTTGTAGTGGGCCAGCGCTTCATCGAGCTGCAGCAGGGCGTCGTCCTTGAGCAGTTCATAGCCGGGAATGGACAGCTCGCCACCGAGGTTGAACAGCTGGTGCTGCACATCGACCAGCAGCTCGCGCACGTCGTCGGGCAGGGCCTCGCACAGCAGCAGGCCGATGTGGGAATTGAGCTCGTCCACATCGCCCATGGCGTGCGGGCGGCCGCTGTTCTTGGAGACGCGCGTGTTGTCGCCCAGGCCCGTGCTGCCGTCGTCTCCGGTGCGCGTGGCGATCTGTGTCAAACGGTTGCCCATGGGCGTTCTCCTTGGCGGTGCGGGGGTGGAAAGCCGGACCCGTAACGGCCCAACACCCAATTGTGCGTTACAGGCGGCACGCAAATGTTGTAGCAGGCAACAGCCGGCAAAAGTGCTGGCCCTGCTGCGCTGCAACAGGTGGAATGCAGTCATGTTCCACGTTCGACAAGGAGTTCGACACATGACCTCTCAACTGCGCAAAGTCTCTGGTTTTGAAATCCGCAGCGTGATGTTGTTCGCGGCCATTTCGCTGGGCAGCGTCGCTGCCATGGCGCAGGCTCCGTCCACGGCACCGCAGCCGACGTTTGGCGGCGGCTCGGCAGCAGGCGTGCAATCTGCGCCAGCACCCGCAGCGCCAGCGGGCGGCGCCAACGAGGTGCAAGCCGCATTCGACCGCGCCGACACCAACCGGGACGGCAAGCTGAGCAAGAAGGAGGCCGAGGCCCTGCCCGCCGTGAGCAGCAATTTCGCGCAGATCGATGCCGACAAGAACGGATCGCTGTCGCGCGATGAATTCAGCAAGGCTGTCCAGCCGCGCTGACACCCGGATGCCAGGCGGCTGACCCACACGGTTGGGCGGCAGGGCCGGTGGTATTCTTTCCAGTTCCCCCTGGAGAACACCGATGAACGCCCCTGTCGCCCCCGTCCGCCTGCAGCCTGACTTCGCTCAGCGCCCCATCCCCGAAGCCTTCCTCCAAGCCCTGGCCCAGCGTTTCGGCGCCCAGTGCTCCACGGCTTTGGCGGTGCGCGAACAGCACGGCCGCGACGAGGGCGCCATCCAGGCGCCCCCGCCTGCGGCCGTGGTCTTTGCCGAAAGCACGCAGGACGTGCAGGACGCGCTGAAGCTGGCCGACCAGCATGCCGTGCCGGTCATCCCCTACGGCGCAGGCTCCTCGCTCGAAGGCCATCTGCTGGCCGTCGAGGGCGGCATCAGCCTGGACCTGAGCCGCATGAACCGCATTCTCTCGGTCAACACCGAGGATCTGACGGTCACCGTGCAGCCCGGCATCACGCGCAAGCAGCTCAACGATGCCATCAAGGACACGGGCTTCTTCTTCCCCATCGATCCCGGCGCCGATGCCTCCATCGGCGGCATGACCGCCACGCGCGCCAGCGGCACCAATGCCGTGCGCTACGGCACCATGCGCGAGAACGTGCTGGCGTTGGAACTGGTCACGGCCAGCGGCGAGCTGATGCGCACCGGCACGCGCGCCAAAAAGAGCAGCGCGGGCTACGACCTCACTCGCCTGATCGTGGGCAGCGAAGGCACGCTGGGCGTGGTCACCGAGATCACGGTGCGCCTGTACCCGCTGCCCGAGGCCGTGAGCGCGGCCATCTGTTCCTTCCCCAGCATCGAGGCCGCCGTGCGCACGGTGATCCAGACCATCCAGATGGGCGTGCCGATTGCCCGCGTGGAGCTGGTGGACGTGAACTCGGTGCGCATGGTCAACGCCTACAGCAAGCTCACGCTGCGCGAGGAGCCCATGCTGCTGATGGAGTTCCACGGCTCGCCCACGGGCGTGAAGGAGCAGGCCGAGATGGTGCAGGACATCGCAGGCGAGTTCGGCGGCAATGCCTTCGAATGGGCCGAGCGTCCAGAGGACCGCACGCGATTGTTCACGGCCCGCCACAACGCCTATTTCGCGGCTGTCTCCAGCCGCCCCGGCTGCCGCTGCATCACCACCGATGCCTGCGTGCCCATCAGCCGCCTGGCCGATGCGCTGCTGGACTCGGTGCGCGAGGCCGATGACAGCGGCATTCCCTACTTCCTCGTCGGCCACGTGGGCGACGGCAACTTCCACTTCGGCTACCTGATCGACCCGGACAACGAGGACGAGCGCTCGCGCGCCGAGCAGCTCAACCACCAGCTGGTGTCGCGCTCCATTGCCCTGGGCGGCACCTGCACGGGCGAGCATGGCGTGGGCATCCACAAGATGGATTTCCTGCGCGAGGAAGCCGGCGACGGCGCGGTGCAGATGATGCGCTCCATCAAGCAGGCGCTGGACCCGAAGAACATCCTGAACCCCGGCAAGATCTTCAGCCTCTGAGTCCCTCCGCCGCGGCCTTCTCGCGCAGGAAGTCGATCAGCGTGGTGATGGCCCGCGTCTGGTAGTGGGACGGCATGTACAGCAGGTACTGGCGCGTGGCCAGAAAGTCAAGGCTGCCCGGCGGCAGCGGCAGGCGCTCAAGCGCCCCGCTGGCCAGTTCGGCCGCCACCATGTAGCGCGGCACCACGGCCACGCCCAGGCCCTGCAGCACGGCATCGCGCAGGAAATGGAAGTTGGGCGACATCAGGCGCGGGCGTATGCGCAGCTCGGTGGGCCGGGCGCCGTTCATGCCCGCCGTGCGCAGCTTCTGGCCCGTGAGCGCCGAGGTGATCAGCGGCACGCGCTTGAGCGCCAGCAGCGAGTCGGGATGGCCATGCTGCGCCAGGAACTGCGGCGTGGCGCAGGCCTCGTAGAGCACGTCGCCGAGCTTGCAGGCCACCAGGCTTTCGGGCGGCTCGGTCATCACGCGCACGGCGAAGTCCACGGCGCCCTGCATCAGGTCCTCGATGTCGTTGTCGAAGATCACCTCCAGCGTGATGCCCGGATGCATGCGCATGAACTCCGTCAGCCAGCCCGACATCTGCAGCTGGCCGTAGCCGCTGGGCACGCTCAGCCGCACGGTGCCCTGCAGGCTCTGGCCCAGGCTGTCCACCGATTCGTCCGCCGCCATGGCTTCCTGGCGTATCGCGCGGCCATGGGCATACAGGCGCAGCCCCAGCTCGGTGGGCTCGACCTGGCGCGTGGTGCGGCGCAGCAGCTGCTGGCCGATCTGGCGCTCGAACTGGTTGAGCCGATGGCTGACGTTGGCGCGGCTCATGCCCAGGCGCACGGCGGCGCGGCTCAGGTTGCCGGCTTCGATGATGTCCACCAGCAGGGACAGTCCGCCCAGATCCATTGTCAAACCTCAGTACACACAATGTCCATTTTTTAGCACGATTGTCAAAGTCCATAAACGAATGAAGAATGCGGGCCTGCCCGGGCTCTGGCCCGTTGCGGTTTTCGTGGTTCGACAAGGTTTCGCATGAGTGCTCTCCCCTCTTCCCTGCCGCTGGACGGCGTGCGCGTCCTGGATCTTTCGCGCGTGCTGGCCGGCCCCATGTGCGCCATGGCGCTGGCCGACCTGGGCGCCGATGTCGTCAAGGTCGAGCACCCGGGCCGCGGCGACGACACGCGCGACTGGGGCGTGCGCGTGGGCCAGCGCAACACCTCCTACTTCAACAGCGCCAACCGCAACAAGCGCTCGGTCACGCTGGACCTGCAGGCCGAAGAGGGCCTGCGCATCGCACGCGAGCTGGCGGCCGACAGCGATGTGGTCATCCAGAACTTCAAGGTCGGCGGCGCCGAGAAGCTGGGGCTGGGCTACGAGCAGCTGTCGCAGCTGAACCCGCGCCTGGTGTACTGCTCCATCTCGGGCTACTCGCGCAGCGGCCCCGAGGCCACGCGGCCCGGCTACGACCTGGTGGTGCAGGGCGAGTCCGGCATCATGGCCATGAACGGCGAGCAGGGCCAGGGCCCGCTGAAGTTCGGCGTGGCCGCCGTGGACATGTTCACGGGCATGTACTCGGCCCAGGCCATCCTGGCCGCGCTCTACGAGCGCGAGCGCAGCGGGCGCGGTCGCCATGTGCAGATGGCCCTGTACGACTGCGGCCTGATGATCACCAGCTACTACGGCATGGAGGCCTTGCTCAAGGCCGGCGACCCGCCCAAGTTCGGCAACGCCCATCCGTCCATCGTGCCTTACGGCGTGTTCGAGGCGGCCGACGGCCCGCTGGTCATCACCGTGGGCAACAACGGCCAGTTCCAGCGCTTTTGCACCGACGTCATCGCCAAGCCCGAGTGGGCCGCCGACGAACGCTTTGCCACCAATACCGCACGCTCGGCAAACCGCGAGCTGCTGATGCCGCTGGTGCAGGCCGAGCTGCTGCGCTTCACGCGCGCCCAACTGCTCGAATGCCTGACGGCCGCGCAGATTCCCTGCGGCGAGGTGCTGGGCCTGTTCGAGGCCCTGAACTCGCAGCGCACGGCCGACGCCGGCCTGCTGCACCGCTTCGAGGACAGCGAGGCCGGCAGCCAGTCCGTGCTGGCCCCGCCCTATGCGCTGGACGGCCAGCGCCTGCCCGTGCGCCGCCCGCCGCCGCACCAGGGCGAACACACCGACGAGGTGCTGCAGCAGCGCCTGGGCCTGGACGAACAGGCCCGCGCCGAACTGCGCGCCAAAAACATCATCTGAGAGCGCGCAGACGTTCCCACCCAGACCGCTCCACGGCTCTCATTTCCACCCCTTCCCGCTTGAGGAGACATATGACTTCCACCCCCTTCCAGGCCTCGCGCCGCCAGATCCTTTCCGCCGCCTGCGCCACCGCCATCGCCACGCTGGCCCCCGCCGCCCGGGCCCAGAACCAGTGGCCCGACAAGCTGATCAAGCTGACCGTGGCCTTCCCGCCCGGCGGCCCCACCGACACGGCCGCGCGCATCGTCGCGCAGCGCCTGACCGAGCGCCTGGGCCAGACCATCGTCATCGACAACCGCCCCGGCGCCTCGGGCTCGGTGGGCACGGCGGCCTTCATCAAGTCGCAGCCCGACGGCTACTCGCTGTCCATGTTCGGCATGCCCGCGCTGCTGGCGCCCATGCTGTTCAACAACAACCTGTACGACGTGCGCAAGGACTTCCTGCCCGTGGCCACGGTCTATGACCTGCCCATGGCCATCGTCATCAACCCGCGCGAGCTGCCGGACGTGACCAACCTGCAGCAGCTGATCGAGCACGCCAAGAAGGCCAAGCCGGCGCTGAACTACACCAGCTCGGGCACGGGCAGCTTCGGCCACCTGTCCATGGAGCAGCTCAAGGACCTGGGCGGCTTCGACATGCAGCACGTGCCCTACCGCGGCAGCGCGCCGGCCGTGACCGACCTGATCGGCGGCCAGATCGCCGTGATGTTCGCCGACGTGGTCGCGGCCCTGCCCCACATCCAGGCCGGCAAGCTGCGCGCCATTGCCGTCAGCTCGCAAAAGGCCAAGCAGCTGCTGCCCAATGTGAAGTCGGTGGCCGAGCAGGGCTTCCCCGGCTTCGACGCCGACACCTGGGGCGGCCTGATCGCCCCGCTGAACACGCCGCCCGCCGTGGTCCAGCGCCTGAACCAGGAGCTCAAGCTCATCCTGGCCGAGCCCGAGCTGCAAAAGAAGATGCTGGCCGCAGGCGCCATCGCCACCTACCAGGACGGCGCGGCCATGAAGGCGCGCCTGAATGCCGACTTCACGCGCTGGAGCAAGATCGCCAAGGACAAGAACATCTCTTCGCAGTAAAGAACACAGAGCGCCCCACGATGCGCCTTCAGGGCATGCCGCAAGGCATGCCCTTTTTTGCGTCCGCAAATGCTGGGCGCCTGTTGTTCACTCCCGTATGGCCGCGCCTGCGGCGTGGTGGTTGCGGGGTTGCAGTCCTGCCGAAGGACAGGACTGCTTCGTCAACTGACTCGCTGCGGTTGTCTGAGCGGAGTTCACGCAGTGAACGCAGCGAGTTCCGCAGCGAACCCCGCAACCGCCACGACGCAGGTTGCCCGCAGCGAAGCGGAGGGTCGCGGACGTCCGGGTCGCCTTCTTTGACCTGACCTTTCTTGGCGAAACAAGAAAGGGCAGTCGGCTGCCGGGCCGAAACCCGGCCTCGAAAAACAACCACCCGGCAGGGTCAGAAAAAGCGACTCAAGCCACCGTCTGGCTTTGGCTTAACGCAGGAGTGCAGCCTGATAGCCAACCCTTACTTGGAAAGGTCCATGATCATGCGCGTGGCCAGGTACAGGCGCGGCACGATGGTGTTCAGCTGCACATACTCCGCATCATTGGAGTGCGCGCCGTAGCCGCTCAGGCCAAAGCCCTCGATGACGGCACCCTTGGCCTTGAGCGCCGCAAACGCCGCGTCGGTGCCGCCGCCCGTGGCCTTTTCCATCACGCTCATCTTCAGGCCCAGCTCATCGCTGTAGATGGTCTGCGCCTGTTTGGCCAAGCTGCGCGAGGCCTCGTTGGCCTCCAGCGGCGGGCGGCGCACTTCGAACTTGAGCTGCACCTTGCTGGCGTCCAGCAGCTTGTGGCCCACCTTGGCCTGCATGGCCTGCTCCAGCGCCGTGAAGTCGGCCACGCGCAGCGCGCGGGCGTCGGCCTGGGCCGTGGCCTCGGCGGGAATGACGTTGCGGTTGGTGCCGGCCTTGGCCACGGTCCAGTTGAGCTTGAGGCCGGTCTCGGGCTTGGACAGGTCCTTCATCTGCAGCAGCTGGTGCGACAGCTCGTACAGCGCGTTCACGCCGTCCTCGGGCTTGGCGCCCGCGTGCGAGGCCTTGCCCTCGACCTTGAGGTAGGCCGCGCCGATGCCGCTGGTGGCCAGGCGCACGCCGCCGTCGGTGCCGCCGCCTTCGAACGAGAAGACCGCATCCTGCTCGGCGCCCATGCGCGTGATGGTGCTGCGCGCGCCGGGCGAGCTGATTTCCTCGTCGCTGTTCATCAGCACGGTCAGCGTGCCGTAGTTGTCGAAGCCCAGCTGGCGCAGCATGGCCACGGTGTGCAGGATCAGGGCCACGCCCTGCTTGTCGTCGGCAATGCCCAGGCCGTAGGCGCGCTCGCCGTCGATGCGAAACGGCTGGTCCTTGAGCATGCCGCGCAGGTAGACCGTGTCCATGTGGGCGATCAGCATGATGCGGCTGGTGCCCTTGCCCTTGAACTCGGCATGCACCATGGGACCGATCTTCTCGGGCGTGTCACCCAGCCGGTAGACGTCGGTGGGCTGCAGGATCTCGACCTTGCCGCCCTGCTCGCGCAGCTTGCCGGCCACGTAGTTGGCGATCTGCTCCACGCCCTCCATGTCCTTGCTGCCCGACTCGATGTGCACCAGGTCGCGCAGCGTGTCCAGCAAGGGCTGCTGGTGCTTTTGCGCCAGCGCCTGGATATCTGCCTTGGGCGCAGCCAGGGCACTGCCGGACAGGCCGGCCATGGCAAGGGCCAGCGCCAGCGGGGCGCTGCGGAACATGAGGGAAAGCGGTGCGAAGGCGGAACGCATGGACAGGTCTCCTGTGTTGAAAAAGTTGTGCCTGCACGATAGCAGGCGCCGCGCAGGGCGCACGCAATTGCCGTGCCTGTTTTGTTCATCTCACCGCCCAAAGCAAAGGCCCCGCAAGCCTTGGCCTGCGGGGCCTTGTGGGGAGCGAGACCCGGGATCAGCCCGCGCTCAGCGCCATGCCGCCCTTCTTGCTCACGCCATCGCCCACGACCACGGCCGACACCACGCTCAGCACCAGGGCAATGGCCGATCCGTAGAACACGCCGTGGCTCATGCCGTGGTCCAGCATGTAGCCGAACACCGGCGCGGCCAGGCAAAAGCCCAGGTCCAGGCCCGAATACACCGTGCCGTAGACGCGGCCCGTGGCGCCGGGGGGCGCGGCGCGCTTGATCAGCATGTCGCGCGAGGGGCCGGCCAGGCCCGTGCCCAGGCCCGCGATGGAGGCCACCGCCACGGCCGCCATGGCCGGCAGCCAGCCCGTGCCGACCAGGAACAGCGCAACACCCGAGCCCAGCATGCAGATGGAGATCACCTTCTCCAGCCGCTGCACGCGGCCCACGAGGAAGCCGCCGGCCAGCATGCCTGCCGCGCCGCAGAGCATGTAGCCCGTGACGATCAGCGCCGTCACGCTCAGCGGCAGTCCGTACATGGACTGCATGGCGGGGCTGGCAAAGCTCTGGATGGCGCTGAGCGCGCAGGTGCTCCAGAAGAAGAACGAGAAGCACAGCCAGACCGAGGGCAGCTTCAGGAAGGCCATGGGATGCTCCTGCGGCACGGCGGCCGCAGCGGCGCGCGCCGCGGGGGCCTGGGCATCGGCCGCACGGTCGTCCAGCGCCTCGCGGTTGAGCACCATGATGGTGAGGATGACGGCGGCCAGGGCCGCGCCGCACAGGCAGGCCAGGCGCCAAGAGCCCGTGGCCGTGGTGATGCCCGCCATGAACAGCGGCGCCAGCGCCCAGCCGATATTGCCCGACAGGCCGTGCACCGAGAACGCATGGCCGATGCGCTTGGCCGACACGCGCTTGTTGAGGATGGTGAAGTCCACCGGGTGGAAGGGCGCATTGCCCAGGCCCGCGAAAAAGGCTGCCAGCAGCAGCATTCCATAGCCCTGTGCCAGGCTGGCGACCACGCCCGCCACGGTGAAGCTGCCCAGCGCCGCAAACAGAATGGGGCGCGCGCCGAAGCGGTCCACGGCAAAGCCGGCCATGGCCTGTCCCACGCCGGAGACCACGAAGAACAGCGACACCATCACGCTGAGTTCGGCATAGCTGTAGCCGAACTCGGCGATCAGCCATGGAAACAGCGGCGGCAGCAGCAGGTGGAAGAAATGCGAGGAACCATGCGCCAGGCCGATCAGGCCGATGGTGCGCACATCGCTGCGCAGCGGGTCCGGAGCCACGGCGTCCGGCATGGAAGAAGAAGAGGCGGTCATGGGCCGCATCTTAGGCAGCAGCGTTTCGTCTTGTATGCGATAGTCTGCCAACTTCTGTCGCAAACATGCCAAAGCCTGTCTCCACGCCCGGCACCCCTGCCCACACCCTTGCCGACCCTTCTGCCGACACCCTGCCCAGCGCCTGCCCCGCAGCCGCACTGCGGTCGGTGCGCAGGGCCCGGCCAATGGAGCCGGTCGAGGCCCTGCATCCGCACCTGTTCGTGCCCACGCCCCAGCGCCCCGTGCGCGCCAAGCAGCACCGCCTGTCGGCACGCACGCGCGTCATACCGCACAGCCACAGCTGGGCACAGATCGCCATCTCGCTGGACGGCGTGCTGCACCTGTCGGCCCCCCAGGGCACGCTGATCGCACCGCCGTCCAAGGCCGTGTGGATTCCGCCCGGCCTGGTCCACGCCGTGGCCATGGTCGAGGAAGCCGATCTCGTCTCCATCTACGTGCTGCAGGACGATCCGGCCCAGGGCCCCGTGCTGCCGGACCTCCCGTCCTGCGGCGTGGCCTGCAACCCGCAGGACTGGGCACGCTGCCGCGTGCTGGAGGTTTCGCCGCTGATGCGCGAGCTGATCACGGCCCTGCCCAAGCAAAGCGATGACCAGCCCGCCCCGGACGCCGCCACCCTGCAGCGCGAGCACCATCTGAGCGCCCTGCTGCTGGAAGAGCTTCGCCGCGCCAGCGAAGTCCACCTTGGCGTGAACATGCCCCAGGACAAGCGGCTACGCATGCTCTGCGAGGCCGTGGTGGCCGACCCCACCCAGCACGAGAGCCTGGCCGACTGGGCGGCAGACACCGGCGCCAGCCCGCGCACCGTGGCCCGGCTGTTCCAGCAGCAGCTGGGCTGCAGCTTCACCACCTGGCGCCAGCAAGTCGTGCTGGCCCATGGCCTGAGCCTGGCCGCGCGCGGCCTGCCCATACAGCAGATCGCCGCCGAGCTGGGCTACAGCCCCAGCGCCTTCAGCGCCATGGTGCACCGCACGGTGGGCATGCCCCCGGCACGGTTCTTCGGGCAGCAGGCCGGCTCCGCTGCCCACAGGGTCGGAACAGGCGCTGTATCGCGGCCGACCAGGGAATGACAGGGAACCATCGCCTCTTCGCGATAGCTGATCCGATATAGGGTTTGCCGATAGGCAGGCCATGGAATGCGGCGGCGCCCTGCGTGCTCTTATGCCGCATGATCTCCACCGCCGAGTCGCGCTACAACCAGTGGGTGCGCGAGCACTACCGATTCCTGCTGCGCAGCGCCTGGGCGCTGACCGGCTCGCGCGCGCTGGCCGAGGACGTGGTGCAGGACTGCTTCACCAGCGCCTGGCGCTTTCGCCACCAGCTGCGCGAGGCCGCAATGGCACGGGCCTGGCTGTTCCAGATCATGCGCCGCCATGCCTTCCGGCACCTTGCGCCATCGGCCCATCTGGTCAGCGATGACGAGGCGCTGGACCAGCATCCCGCCCCCACTCCCTCGCCTTCGGCGCTGGACGACCGGCTCGACGTGGTCAAGGCGCTGTCGCGCATCGCGCCCATCCACCGCGAGGTGCTGGTGCTCTATTACTTCGACGACATGCCCACGGCCCAGATGGCCGAGGCCCTGGACATTGCGCCGGGCACGGTGCTGTCGCGCCTGTCACGCGCCCGCGATGCGCTGAAGGCGGCGCTGGAGCAGGCGGCCCCGGCGCCTGCTCCAGAGACTGCCAGCGTGATTCCGCTGCGCCCCGCCCCGCTGCGCGCCACACGATACCAAGGCTTGAAATGACTGCCCCGGACACGACCGACGAATCGGCCTTCGACCTGCGCGCACGCGCCGAACTGGCCCTGGCCTTCGACCCCGGGCCGCACGGCGAGCCGCCCGCCCATCTGCTGCGCCACACGCCCTGGCATGCGCGCAGCGGCGTGCGCCGCCTGATCGCCGCGCTGCTGGTGGGCAGCTCGGCCGCCACCGCCGTGTTTGCCATGCGCCCGCCCGAACTGGTGCGCGCCGCCATCGAGCACGAGTACTACGAGCGCACGCTGCGCGGCAGCTTCATGCCCGAGGCCGAGGTCGCGCGCCGCATGGACCTGCCGGCCGGCGAGAAGCTGCCCGGCTACACCCAGCTGATGCGGCCCTGCGATATCGACGGCACGCGCGCCTACCACCTGACCACCTTCTTCGAGAAGGGCGGCATCGTCACCGTGCTGGCCTTCGACCAGCCCCAGCGCCTGGCCGATGGCCAGGGCTGGTGGGCCAACATGCACTGGCAGGTCGTTCGCTCGCGCGAAGGCCGGCCGCTGGTGCTCGTGGCCCAGAAGAAACAGGCCCTGGCCGTGGCCAGCAAGGCCCTGGGCACCCCTGCCCCATGAGATGCCCCATGAGACGCCATGACACGCCCCCTGACAACCACCACGAGGAGACAACCATGAACCACTTGCCGACATCGCCCACCTCCCCCGCGCGCCGCAGCCTGCTGGCCGGCAGCGCCAGCGCACTGGCCGCCGCAGGCCTGGCCGGCCTGCACCAGGGCGCATTGGCCCAAGCCCAGGCCCAGGCACCCGCAGCTGCGGCAGCACCGGCCGCCAAGCCCCTGCCCGGCTACGCGGGCTGGAAGAAGGCCGATGCCCTCATCGTCCACAGCTCCACCACCATAGAGACGCGGCGCGGCGCCTTCGGCACCAGCGTGATCACGCCCAGCGACCAGCTCTATGTGCGCAACAACCTGCCCACGCCGCCCGAATCCATCGTGGCCGACCGCGATGCCTGGCAGCTGCAGGTGGAGGGCGTGCGCCAGCCCCGCAGCCTCAGCGTGCGCGAGCTCAAGTCCCTGGGACTGGAGACCGTGGCCATGGTGCTGCAGTGCTCGGGCAATGGCCGGGCTTTCTTTCCCAGCAAGCCCAGCGGCACGGCCTGGACCGTGGGTGCGGCCGGCTGCGTGGTCTGGAGCGGCGTGCCCGTGCGCGAGGTGGTCAAGGCCCTGGGCGGTGTGTCAGACGGCGGTCTCTACATGACGGGCACGGGCGGCGAGGTGCTGCCCGCAGGGCTGGACCCCAAGAGCGTCATCGTCGAGCGCTCGGTGCCGCTGTCGGCCATGGAAGACGCCCTGCTGGCATGGGAGATGAACGGCGAGCCCGTCCCGCTGGCCCATGGTGGGCCGCTGCGCCTGATCGTGCCCGGCTACACGGGCGTGAACAACATCAAGTACATCAAGCAGCTGGCCTTCACGCCGCGCGAGAGCGAGGCCCACATCATGTCCCACGGCTACCGCATCTCGCCACCCGGCAGCAAGGGCGACCCGAGCCAGCCCTCGGTGCAGGAGATGAGCGTCAAGTCCTGGATCAACTCGCCCCTGCCCGAGGACGGCGGGCAGGCCGCCGGCCTGGTGCAGATCCACGGCGTGGCCTTTGGCGGCATGGACGCCGTCAAGGGCGTGGAGGTGTCCACGGACGGCGGCAAGAGCTGGCAGGCCGCGCGCCTGGTCGGCCCCGACCTGGGCAAGTACGCCTGGCGCCAGTTCGTGCTGCAGGCGCGCCTGCCCAAGGGCACGCATGTGCTGGCCAGCCGCGCCACCGACGCGCGCGGCCGGGTCCAGCCCGAGACGCGCGGTGAAAACCAGAGTGGCTACAACAACACCAGCTGGGCCGACCACGCCGTGACCGTCACCGTGGCCTGAGCACGGCCCGCGCGCTCATCCCGCCACCCCTTCTCTTCACTCCCGTCACTTCCCGCACACGGCGCCAGACCGTGGCGGGCCCGTACCCCCATTGCCATGTTCACGATGAAACACCTGATCCACACCGCCCTGCTGGGAAGCACTTTGCTCGGCAGCGCCCTGCTGTCCGCCTCCGCCTTTGCCGATGAAGCGGCCCAGATGGCCCTGGGCAAGAAGCTGTTCGCCACGGCCACGCCCGCCTGCGCGCTGTGCCACACGCTCAAGGACGCGGGCGCCGAGGGCGCCATCGGCCCCGTGCTCGACGAGCTCAAGCCCGACGCCGCGCGCGTGGCGCGCGCACTGCGCGACGGCATAGGCGCCATGCCCTCGTTCAAGGCCACGCTCAGCGAGGCCGAGATCGCCGCGCTGTCGCTCTACGTGAGCAAGGCCAGCGCGAAGAAGTAGAGGCAGGCCGCCGTGCTCAGTCCCGCACGGCGCCCGGGCGGCGGCGCTGCCGCCAGGCAGCCAGCCCGCCCAGCATCAGGGTCAGGCCAGCCAGGCCCGCCGTGCCCAGCGCGGGAATCTGCTGCACCCCTGTGGCGCCCGCCAGGCGTGACTGCAGATACCAGTGGCTGCCCACCTGCACCAGCTGGTAGCTGTAGCCTCCGGCCTGCAGCGGCGCCGCCAGCACGAAGGCACCTGCAGGCGATGCCGCACCATTGACCTGCACGACCAAAATACCGTTGCCCGCGGTCGCCGCGCCCAGGCCTGCGGCGTTGGCAATGTCCAGGCGCGTGGGCGCACCTGCCGTCACGCTGCCGTTCACCACCAGGCGGTCGCTGGGCGACGCTTCATTGCCCAGTTGCGCGGCCATGGCCAGCACGCCGCCGCCGCTGTAGTTGCCTGTCACGCTCAGCGTGGTGCCGGGTACGGCCGGAGCGCCGTTCCTGGGAAGGCGCACCGTGCCCGCGTTCACCAGGCTGGCCACGGTCTGGGCCAGGCCGTCGAGATCCAGTACGCCCGAAGCCTGCACCTCATGGGCCGAAACGCTGGTCAGCACATTGGCAGCGCCGGCACGCAGACTGCCGCCCTGGACCGTGGTGGCGCCGCCGTAGCTGCCCGCAGCTTCCAGCACCAGCGTGCCGGTGCCAGCCTTGGCCAGGCCACCCGGGCCGGACAGCACCAATGCCACCGTCGCCGTCGCGCCGCTGGCCACGTTGACCGTGTTGGCTCCCGCGCCCTGCAATCCCAGGGTCGCACCCTGGAGGCGGTAGCCATCGACATCGAACTGCATGCCGGTAATGCCGATGGCCCCCGCACCGGCATCCGCCGTCACCACACCGGCCAGGCCCTGGAACCGGGCCACGGTGGGGTTGGGTTGATAAGGGCCGTTGAGCGCGCCGCCCGCGCCGGTCCAGTTGCGGCCATCGGCGCGCCAGACGCCCGTGCCGCCGTTGACCACGTTGTTGTCCCTGAGCGCGGCATTGCCACCATCCCAATAGCCCAGGGCCACGCCGACCGTGGAAAGCAGGTTCACCTGCCCGGGCACCGAAGTCTGCAGGGTCAGGTTGTCCGCCACCACGCCTGCGGGCAGCGCGCCGAAGGCCAGGCTCCCGGCCAGCGTGCCGCGATAGTCGAACAGCCGGTACACGCCTGCGCCAAAGCCGCCCAGGTCATTGATGCCAAGCGTGCCGCCCAGCGTGAGATTGCCGTTCACATCGAACAAGGCCGTGGCCGAAGGCGCTCCCAGGCCCGCCTGTACCACCGCACCGCTGCCCAGCGTGGCCAGGCCTGCAACGCTGAGCTTGCGGCCTTGCTGGCCCAGCAGCACGCCGCCGGCGGTCTGGTCCAGGTCGCCAGAGACCGTGCCCGCCCCGGTCACCACGCCGGAGCCGCTGGCCGTGACGGTGCCGCCCTGCGTGCCATCGACATCCAGCTGCCCGCCCGTGACCGACGCCGTGCCGCCAAGCGCATTGGCGACCACCAGCCGCCCCCCGGAGACCGCGGTGCTGCCCGAGAAACCGGAGCTGTCGGCCGACAGCGTGGTCGTGCCGGCCTGATGGGTGATGCGGTGCGTGCCGGGATCGACGCTGAACAGCGCAAGCGCAAAGCCCAGGTTGGCACCCGTGTGGTTGAAATGCAGGGTGCCGGTCCCCAGGCTGAAGTCGATGCGGGCCGCATCGACCACGCCGGGCGCCATGGCGGCGTCGGCCGGTCCACCGCCCACCTGGAGGGTTCCGACAGCGCCCGGGTCAGCATCCATGGTGATGGTCCCGGCGCCCCCCTGCACAGACAGCGCACCACCATCGCGCACGGTGACCGTGCCCGTTCCGTTGAAGCTGGTGAAGAAATCCTGGGTGCTGCGCCAGGCCGAGCCTGTTCCACTGATCGTCGCCGTGCCCACGCCTTCAGGGACATCGCCCAAAGCACCCACCACACCTGACACCACGCCCCCATCTTCGACCTTCAAGGTGCCTGTGCCCCTGCCACCAATCACGAGATTGCCTGAACCGTTCCACGTGGAACCCGGGCCCCGGACGGTGACCGTGCCATTGCTGCCCAGGTCGTAGCCCACGGTGCCGACCCCGGAGTGGGTCACTGAGCCACCGCTGTCCATGGTGAGCGTTCCCGTGCCCGTACTGCCGACGTGCAGCGTGGTGCCCGCATTCCAGCTGGGCGAGGGGTTGGGCACCTGGACAGGCACCACATCGCCGGTGGACGTGACCGTCTGGGCCTGCGCCTGGGTGCAGCACAAGGCCACGCCCCATGCCAGGATTTTCAACACGGACCGAGGGGGCACAGGCAGCGAAGAAGAAGACGAACGCATGCGGCTGCGGGCCGTGCATGCACGAGACAGTTCCATATCCATCTTGGCGATCTTTGTGTTTGTCATCTGCACCGCAGCCTGGCGCAGCAGATGGGTCAAGGCTTGCAGGTCCTGCATCTGTGGATGGCAGGCACAGCAAGTCTTGCGCACGTACACAAAGAGTCAATTCCGGGGAGCATGGAGAGCCTGCCTTTCTCCTGTAAGACAAAGGCGCGAAGTGTGGGGGCCCGCCGTCCGGACTCAGTGCCTGGCCCGGCCGTGCAACGTCACGGCTGGAGCGGCACAGGCTCTCATCGGCGCTGCTGCAGCTCCCGCCGCGCCTTTTCGTAGGGCGTCTCCTCGGGCTCGGGCACATGCACCACGGCCTCGCCGGCACCGCCCAGCGGCATGCGGTAGACCCAGAGGCTGTGGCGGCCCGGTCCCTGGCGCTGCCAGGAGGGCTCCACGCCGGGCAGCGCAAAGTCCAGGCTGACCAGCCAGGCGCCCTCAGGCAGCTCCGTGGCGGCCTTGACGGCCGCACGGCCCATACTTTCAGGGCGCTGGAACAGGTAGACCATCTGGTAGCAGCTCCAGTCGGCCAGCCAGATGTCGGTGCGGCGCACGCGGGCCCAGGGGCAGCGCAGCGCGCACAGCCAGCGCAGCGGCCAGCTCCACTCCATGCCGTTGAGCCGCGCCTGCGGGTACTGGCCGCGCAGCGCGCGCAGGCCGTCACCCAGGCCGCAGCCGGCATCCAGCACGGCCGCGCCATCGGGCAGCGGCGCGGCATCGGCCAGGCCTTGCAGCGCATCTGTCGGCGTGGGAAACAGCGGCGCATCGCGCCAGGCGTTGAGCGGGTAGACCAGGGTCAGCAGACCCAGCGCCGCCAGCCACAGCCAGGGGCTGATGGCGGCCAGGCCGCCCGGTCCCCACAGCATCAGGCAGGACAGCGGAAAGCCCGCCGCCACGGCCAGGCGCCGCCACCAGGGCGTGGCCAGCAGGCTGGCGAGCACGCCCAAAAAACAGGCCGCCAGCCAGGCGGCCAGCGGCCCTAGGGTCGATTGCAGCGCGGCGTAGACAAGCCAGGCGCCCGCCCAGGCAAGAAGGGCCGGGGCCGGCCAGGGAAGGCGCCGCATCATGCGCGCCCTCCGGCCGGGAGCCGCTTATTGCTGTTGCAGTGCTTGCGAGGTGGCACGGTCGAGGCGGCCGGTCTGCGGCAGGCTCTGGTCGCGCTGGAACTCGCGCAGGGCGTTCTGGGTGTTCTTGCCCATGGAGCCGTCAGGCGTGCCTGCGGTGTAGCCCAGGGCATTGAGCTTTTGCTGGGCCGCGCGCAGCGACATGCCGGCGGCATTGGCGCCCGGAGCCGATGTCTGCGACGGTGCGGCACCGCCGTCCACGCCCAGGCGTCCACCGCCGCCCAGGCCCTGGCCCTTGACGGTCTGCGCCTTGTAGTTGCGCAGCGAGCGCACCATCTGGTTGTAGGCGTCCATGAAGGCGGCGGCGATCACCTTGCCTTCGGCCGTGCGTGTGTAGCCGCCCAGCGAGGCGCCAGCGGAGCCGCCGAACAGCGCGCCCATGCCGCCCCAGTCGGTCTTGGAGGACGAGCCTTCGGAAGCCGACACCTGCACGCCCGAGCGGTTGTCCACCAGGGCCAGCATGACCGAGGCCTCGCGGGTCTTGGTGGCTGCAGCCAGCGCGCCGAAGATGCCGCCTGCGCGGCCGCCGATGGCGCCGCCCATGCCGCCGGCATCGCTCTGGTTGAAGATCACTTCGGGGGACAGGCCGTAGTCGGAGGCCACCATCTGGCCCTTGCCCAGGTTGCTGCCGCCGCGCATTTCGCCCGAGTCCATCAGCGCGCGTTCACGCGCCATGGCGCCCATGCCGGCCGCGCCGCGTTCCACGACGATGAAGCAGTTGGACTGCTGGATCATCAGGCGCAGCAGCTGCGAGGTGGGCGGCAGGCGGTACTGCTGGGTGAGGATGGTGTACCAGCCCGCGGTCTGGTTCTCAACCAGGGAGATGGTGCCCAGCGAGGAGTCGCAGCGCTCCAGCTCGGTGTTGGCGTTCTCGGCGCTGGCACCGCCTGCGGCGCCCGTGGCCACGGTCTTGGCTTCCGGCGAACCCATGCGCATGTCGGTGGTCACGCAGCCGGTCAGCGCCACGGCAGCGATGGCAGTCAGGGCAAGATACTTCTTCACGTTGTAATCCTCTTGGTCTGGTCTAGGTGAATCAGCGCCAGGGCAATGGGCGTCCACGCACTGGCAGCGTCGCCAGTCAGCGATTACACACAATTACCCCGCATAACAGCGCGCAAATATACCGGGATTCACCCTTGCAAAAAAGCGCTGCATTGCTGGAGAACGACAGATCACAGACGGTTACAAGCTGTTGTCATCACTCGGGTGCATCGCCGCGCAAACGTTCGATCAGCCCGTTGAGCGCATCGAGCGAGCCGAACTGGATCGCCACTTCGCCCATTTCCTGCAGCTTGCCGCCACGGCGCACGGACTTCTTGATGCGCACTTCGACATCGGCCATGAGCAGGTCGGACAACTCTTCTTCCACGCGCTTGATGTCGCGCGACTTGCCGTCCTTCTTGGACTTCTGGCGCACCAGGCTGAAGTCGGCGCCGATCTTCTTGACCAGGGCCTCGGCCTCGCGCACCGACAGCTTCTTGGCCGCGATCTGGTTGCCGGCCGTGATCTGGGCCGCGCGGTCCAGCGACAGCAGGGCGCGCGCATGGCCCATGTCGATGTCGCCGGCCATGAGCATGGTCTGCACCGGGTCGGCCAGGTTGAGCAGGCGCAGGATGTTGGTGGCCGCGCTGCGCGAGCGTCCCACGGCCTGGGCCGCCTGCTCGTGCGTGAGGCCGAACTCCTTGACCAGGCGCGACAGGCCCTGGGCCTCTTCCAGCGGGTTCAGGTCCTCGCGCTGGATGTTCTCGATCAGCGCCATGGCGGCGGCGGCCTCGTCGGGCACCTCGCGCACCAGCACCGGCACCTCGGCCAGGCCGGCGATGCGGGCCGCACGGAAGCGCCGCTCGCCCGCGATGATTTCGTACTTGCCGGCGTGGTCGCCCTTGGCCAGGCGGCGCACCAGGATGGGCTGCATGATGCCCTGGGCCTTGATGCTTTCGGCCAGCTCGTAGAGCGCGCCCTCGTCCATGTGGGTGCGCGGCTGGTACTGGCCGGGCACCATGACGTCGAGCTGCAGGATGCTGGGCAGGCCGGTCTCGGCCACCGGGCCGCCGCCCTCTTCCTTGTCGTGGACCTTGGGTCCGAGCAGGGCTTCCAGCCCGCGTCCCAGTCCCTTGGGTTTCTTGGTCACCATGGTGTTGTCCTTGTCAAAGCGATGCCAGCAGCGCGTGTCCGCTGTCCCAGTCGCCCAGCCCGCTGGCCGTGTTGAGATGGCCCGAAGGCCCTGCGTCGACGAAGCGTGCGCCCCAGGCATCGGCCATGGCTTGCACGCGCTGGGCGCTGCAGTAAATGTCGTTGTCGCTGCCGACCACGATGCAGGCAAACGGCAGGCGCTGCATCATCACGGGCGACCAGCCGGGCAATTGCTCGCGCAGCTGGGGATGCTCGGTATCGCCGGGGGCCACCAGCAGCGCGCCGCGCACCTTGCGGGCGGCCAGCGGCGAATGCGCCGCCCACCAGGCCACAAGGATGCAGCCCAGGCTGTGCGCCACCAGCACCACGGGGCGCGGCGCGTCGAGCACCGTCTCCTGCAGCCTGGCGCTCCAGTCGCCGCGCAGTGGGCGGTCCCAGTCGTTTTGCTCCAGGCGACGGTAGCCGTGGCGCTGCTCCCAGCGGCTTTGCCAGTGGTCGGCGTCCGAGTTCTGCCAGCCGGGCAGCAGCCAGACGTCCTCGGCGGACCACCCGGTCGGCACGCCCTGCCCTGCCGCTTCATGTGAACCTTGCATGGCTACATCTTCTTGATGCGGCGCACCATCTCGTGCGCGAAATCGATGAAGGCCTTGCTGCCCTTGGCGCCCGGATCGAAGACCACCCCCGGCACGCCATAGCTGGGCGCCTCGGCAAGGCGCACGTTGCGCGGGATGACGGTGTCGAACACCTTGTCGCCGAAGTGCTCCTTGAGCTGGTCGCTGACCTGCTGCTGCAGCGTGGTGCGCGGATCGAACATCACGCGCAGCAGGCCGATGATCTGCAGGTCGGGGTTCATGTTGGCGTGCACCTGCTTGATGGTGTTGACCAGGTCGGTCAGGCCTTCGAGCGCGAAGTACTCGCACTGCATGGGCACGACCACGCCATGGGCCGCGCACAGGCCGTTCAAGGTGAGCATGGACAGGCTGGGCGGGCAGTCCACCAGCACGAAGTCGTAGTCGGCATCGACCGCCTTGAGGGCGCCCTTCAGGCGATCGTTGCGGCGCTCCAGGGTGACCAGCTCGATCTCGGCGCCGCTGAGTTCGCGGTTGGCGCCCAGCACGTCGTAGCCCACGGCCTCGGAACGCACGGCCGCTTCCTTGACGCTGGCGTTCTCCAGCAGCACGTCGTAGACCGACAGCTCCAGCGCACGCTTGTCCACGCCCGAGCCCATGGTGGCATTGCCCTGCGGGTCCAGGTCGATCATCAGCACGCGCTGGCCGACCTTGGCCAGGCCCGCTGCAAGGTTGACGGCGGTGGTGGTCTTGCCGACCCCGCCCTTTTGATTGGCGACACAGAAGATTTTGGCCATGGTATTTACACGCTTATTTGGCGATGGCCAGCTTGAGGCCAAAACCGATCAGGAACACGCCCGCAGTCTTTTCGAGAACCCGGGAAACCGCAGGATTGGCGCGCATGCGCTCGGCCAGATGCGCGGTCAGCAGCACCACGATCAGGCAATAGAGAAAGGTCAGAGCGGCCACCGTGGCCGCCATCACCGCGAACGTGAGCAGGCCCTGGTGGCTTGCGGGATCCACGAACAGCGGGAAGAAGGCCATGTAGAACACGATGGACTTGGGGTTCATCAGGGTGATCAGGCCGGCCTGGCGAAAGTAGTGGCGCGGCTCGATGTGGAGCACGGGCTTGTCGCCGGGCTTGGCGGTGAGCATCCTGAAACCCAGCCAGCCCAGGTAGGCGGCGCCCAGCCACTGCACGGCATGGAAGGCCGTGGGATAGGAGGCCAGCAGCGCGGCCACGCCCGCCACGGCCATCCAGATCAGCACCTGGTCGGCCGCCAGCACGCCGGCGCAGGCCGCCATTCCGGCACGTATGCCGCCCTTGCCGGTGGAGGTGATCAGCGCCAGATTGCCCGGCCCCGGAATCAGCAAAAACAGAAGAATGGCAACAACGAATGCGCTGAAATCGGAGATGCCGAACATGCTGACCCCTGAGCGATGAAAGCTGGGAGTTTATGCGAGGGCCATGGCCAGCGCATGTGGAACATGGCCCCGCCGCAACGCGGCAGTGTGCCATTCGGTAAAAAAATCAGGCGCAAACGCGCAGCCAGAGGATGCAGCGCTCGGCATCCAGGCCCGGCACCTTCAATGGTTCCACGTGAAACACCTGCACGTCAGCGGGCAGCGCGGCGATTTCATCGTCGGGGTGCTTGCCCTTCATGGCCAGCCAGGTGCCGCCCTCCTCCAACGCCTGGCGCGACCAGCTGGTGAAGTCCACCAGGGAGGCAAACGCACGGCAGCTGATCAGCGGATAGCGCGTGGTCAGCTGCTCCACGCGGCTGTGGATGCCGCGCAGGTTGGGCAGGCGCAGCGTGGCCGCCGCCTGCTGGATGAAGGCCGCCTTCTTGCCCACCGTGTCCACGCAGTGCACGTCGATCTGCGGGCAGCAGATGGCAAAGACCACGCCGGGCAGGCCGCCGCCCGAGCCCACGTCCAGCATGGCGGTGCGGCCTGCGCGCGCAGGCATCTGTGCCAGATGGCGCTGCAGCGCCGGCACGGCAGCCAGGCTGTCGAGCAGGTGATGGGTCAGCATCTCCTGCGGATCACGCACGGCCGTGAGGTTGTAGACCTTGTTCCATTTGCCCAGCAGGGCCTGGAATTCCATCAGCGTATCGACCTGGGCAGGGGAAAGCTCCAGGCCCAGCGCCCGCAGGCCGGCCTCGAGAGGAGCGCGCAGTTCCTGGCTCATGCGGATGCCTCCTCGCCCTTCGCGTCAGTCACATCCGGTGCAAAGCCCCGAAAGCCCCCCTTCTTCAGGTGCACCATGAGCAGCGAGATCGCCGCCGGCGTCACGCCCGACATGCGCGACGCTTGGCCCAAGGTTTCGGGCCTGTGCTTTTGCAGCGACTGGCGCACCTCGAAGGACAGGGCCGGCACCTGCATATAGTCCAGCTCGGCCGGCAGGCGCAGGTTCTCGAAGTGGGCGGCGCGCTGCACCTCGTCCTTCTGGCGGTCGATGTAGCCTGCGTACTTGGCCGCGATTTCCACCTGCTCGACCACGGAGCCGCTGAGATCGCCCAGCACGTCGGGCTGCACATCGGCCGAGGCATAGCGGCCCTCGTTCAGGCTCATCAGCTTGCCGTAGCCCACGTCGGGCCGGCGCAGCAGGTCGAACAGGTTGTACTCGCGCTCGATGGACTTGCCCAGCACCCGCTCCGATTCCTCGGGCGTGACGATGCGCGGATTGACCCAGGTGGACTTCAGGCGCTCTGTTTCACGTGAAACAGCATCGCGCTTGCGGCTGAAGGCATCCCAGCGCGCATCGTCCACCAGGCCCATGGCGCGGCCCGCTTCGGTCAGGCGCATGTCGGCGTTGTCCTCGCGCAGCTGCAGCCGGAACTCGGCGCGGCTGGTGAACATGCGGTACGGCTCGGTCACGCCCTTGGTGATCAGGTCATCGACCAGCACGCCCAGGTAGGCCTCGTCGCGGCGCGGCAGCCAGGCTTCCTGGCCGCGGCACTGCAGCGCGGCGTTGAGGCCGGCGAACAGGCCCTGGGCCGCCGCTTCCTCGTAGCCGGTCGTGCCGTTGATCTGGCCGGCGAAGAACAGGCCCTGGATCTGGCGCGTCTCGAAGCTGCTCTTGAGCGAGCGCGGATCGAAGTAGTCGTACTCGATGGCGTAGCCGGGGCGCAGGATGTGCGCGTTCTCCAGCCCCTTCATGCTGCGCACCAGTTCGTACTGGATGTCGAAGGGCAGGCTGGTGGAGATGCCGTTGGGATAGAACTCGTTGGTGGTCAGGCCTTCGGGCTCCAGGAAGATCTGGTGGCTTTCCTTGTCGGCAAAGCGGTTGATCTTGTCCTCGACGCTGGGGCAGTAGCGCGGGCCCACGCCTTCGATCTTGCCCGTGAACATGGGGCTACGGTCAAAGCCGCTGCGGATGATGTCGTGCGTGCGCTCGTTGGTGTGGGTGATCCAGCAGGGCATCTGGCGCGGGTGCATGGCCGCATTGCCGATGAAGCTGAACACGGGCAGCACGCCTTCGTTGACACCGCCGGGCATGCCGTCGCCGGGCTGCTCCTCGCACTGTGAGAAATCGATGCTGCGGCCATCCAGGCGCGGCGGCGTGCCGGTCTTCAGGCGCCCCTGGGGCAGCTGCAGCTCCTTGAGCCGCGACGACAGGCTGACGGCTGGCGGGTCGCCCGCGCGGCCTGCCGCGTAGTTGTTCAGGCCCACGTGGATCTTGCCGTCCAGGAAGGTGCCCGCCGTGAGCACCACGGTGCGGCTGCGAAAGCGCACGCCCACCTGGGTGACGGCGCCCACCACGCGGTCGCCCTCGACCATGAGGTCATCCACCGCCTGCTGGAACAGCCACAGGTTGGGCTGGTTCTCCAGCATGTCGCGGATGGCGGCCTTGTAGAGAATGCGGTCGGCCTGGGCGCGCGTGGCACGCACGGCTGGGCCCTTGGAGCTGTTGAGGATGCGGAACTGTATGCCGCCGATATCGGTGGCCAGCGCCATGGCGCCGCCCAGCGCATCCACTTCCTTGACCAGATGGCCCTTGCCGATCCCGCCGATGCTGGGATTGCAGCTCATCTGGCCCAGGGTCTCGATGTTGTGGCTCAGCAGCAGCGTCCTGCAGCCCATGCGCGCAGCGGCCAGCGCGGCCTCGGTGCCGGCGTGGCCGCCACCGACCACGATCACATCAAATTCCTGTGGGTACAACATGCTTATCACTCCGGGGGCCTGCCCGGCCCAAGCCCCCGACACGGAGCACTCACGCTCCGGCGCTCATGGCAGGCGGCCCTCGTTCATGTAGCGAGGGGAACCCAGCGGGGAACCCGCGATTTTCCCACCTTTGCCGCACCAGTGCCTTGCAAGGGGTCGGCCGGCCCCGCCACCGGGCCGGCACTGCGCCGGTGTTCCACGTGAAACAGTGCGGCGGGAGGCCGCATTCTCCGCAGGATGCTGCGCGCCGCCACCCGCAGGGCGGCCCGCTTGCAAGAAACATGTGCAGGGCCTGTGATGCAATGGCGGCCATGCAGATCCTCATCTTCGCGGGCAGTACCCGCCAACAATCGCACAACCGGCGCCTGGCCGCCGCCGCCGCCGACATGGCGCGCGAACTGGGCGCCCAGCCCACGCTGCTGGAGCTGTCGGATTTCGACATCCCCATGTACAACGCCGACCTGGAGGCCAGCGGCACGCCGCCCGACGTGCTGCGCTTCAAGGCCGCGCTGCACAGCCACCCGGCCTGGCTGATCTGCTCGCCCGAGTACAACGGCAGCTACCCTGCCCTGCTCAAGAACGCCATCGATTGGGCTTCCAGCCCCGTGGCCGGTGATCCGGTCTGGTCCGATGGCACCCTGCCCTTTCGCGGCAAGGTCGTGGGCATGGCCAGCGCCTCGCCCGGTGGCCTGGGCGGCCTGCGCGCCCAGTCGCACCTGGCGCCGCTGCTGCTGAACCTGCAGTGCTGGCTGGCACCCGTGAGCCACGCCGTAGGACAGGCAGGCCAGGCCTTTGACGAGGCCGGCCGCCTGCAGCGGCCCCAGGACCAGCTGGGCATGAAGGCCGTGCTGGAACAGGTGCTCTGGGCTGCACAGCGCCTGTCGGCCTGAACCCTGCCGCCAGCGCGGTCCCATCATGCGCAGCCCCTGCACATGGGGTTAGCATGGGCGCTTGTCTTTCTTACCCTGATCGGAAGCCATCCACCATGAAGCTCTACTACAGCCCTGGCGCCTGCTCTCTGTCTCCCCACATCGTCCTGCACGAGGCAGGCCTGGCCTACGAGCCGGTCCTGGCCAGCACCAAGACGCACAAGCTGCAGGACGGCACGGACTACTACGGCATCAACCCGCTGGGCTATGTTCCCTTCCTCGTGCTCGACGACGGCGACACGCTGCATGAAGGCCCGGCCATCGTCCAGTACCTGGCCGATCTGGTCCCCGAGAAGAAGCTGGCGCCTGCCAACGGCACCATGGCCCGCTACCACCTTCAGGAGTGGCTGAACTTCATCGGCACCGAGCTGCACAAGGGCTTCGGCCCCCTGTTCAACCCCGCCACGCCCGACGACTACAAGCCCGTGGTGCGCCAGCGCGTGCTGGACCGCCTCAAGTGGGTGGACGGCGAGCTCAATGGCCGCGACTACCTGATGGGCGAGCAGTTCACCGTGGCCGACGCCTACCTGTTCACCGTGACGGGCTGGGCCCAGTTCGTGGGCGTGGACATCTCCGAGCTGACCAACCTCCTGGCCTACCGCGAGCGCGTGCTGGCCCGCCCTGCCGTGCAGGCCGCGATGAAGGCCGAAGGCCTGCTCAAGTAAGCAGCGCCGCGCTGCTGCGCTCAAGGCCTGGCGGGGCCGGCTGGTGTGGAACCGGCCGGCCCCTTGTCTTTGGTGCCTGCGGCTCAGGGCCCGGGCGGCGCAGGCCTGGCGCGTGCGGATGCGCGGCTGCACCTCGGCGGGGTGCAGCGCGCATCCGCCGGGCCATGCGGCATGCGGGCGTCGCCTGCACGACAGCGCGCAAATCCCTGGCCTGCACGATTGATTCCATGGGCGTAATCTGTGCCGTACGCCGCGCCGCCCGCACGGGCGGCGCTTTTGCTTCACGCACAGAAAGCCCCGTTGCATGACCTCTCTGTTCGAACCCATACAGGCCGGCGAGCTGCGCCTGCCCAACCGCATCGCCATGGCGCCGCTGACGCGCAACCGCGCACCCCAGGCCCAGCCCAACGACATCATGGTCACCTACTACGCCCAGCGCGCCAGCGCCGGCCTGCTGATCAGCGAAGGCACGGCCATCAGCCACCAGGGCCAGGGCTATGCCCATGTGCCGGGCCTGTACGGCAGCGAGCAGCTCGACGGCTGGAAGCGCGTGACCGACGCCGTGCACAAGGCGGGCGGACGCATCGTCACCCAGCTGTGGCATGTGGGCCGGGTCTCGCACACCTCGCTGCAGCCCGAAGGCCAGGCGCCCGTGGGGCCGTCCCCGGTGGCGGCCAAATCCAAGACCTATGTGATCGACGAGGACTCGGGCAAGGGCCAGTTCGTGCCCACCTCCGCGCCGCGCGCGCTCGCCCAGCACGAGCTTCCCGCCATCGTCCACAGCTTCGCCGTGGCCGCGCGCAATGCCGTGGAGACGGCCGGCTTCGACGGCGTGGAGCTGCACGGCGCCAACGGCTATCTGCTGGACCAGTTCCTCAAGACCGGCGCCAACCAGCGCGATGACGACTACGGCGGCAGCATCGAGAACCGCGCCCGCCTGCTGCTCGAATGCACGCGCGCCGCCGCCGATGCCGTGGGCGGCGGCCGCGTGGGCATCCGCCTGTCGCCCGTGACGCCGGCCAACGACATCGCCGATGCCGACCCCCAGCCGCTGTTCGAATACGTGGTGCGCCAGCTGGCGCCGCTGGGCCTGGCCTACATCCACATCATCGAAGGCTCCACCGGCGGCCCGCGTGAATTGCCCGACCGGCCCTTCGACTACGCGGCGCTCAAATCCGCCTACCGCGAGGCCGGCGGCCAGGGCGCCTGGATGGTCAACAACGGCTATGACCGCGACATGGCGCTGCGCGCCGTGGAAAGCGGCCACGCCGATATCGTGGCCTTCGGCAAGGCCTTCATCTCCAACCCCGACCTGGTCCACCGCCTGCGCGACGACCTGCCGCTGAACCCCTGGAACTCCAGCCTGTTCTACGGCGGCGGCACCGAGGGCTATATCGACTACCCGTTCGCGCGCCAGGCCTGATTTGCGGCGCTGCAAAGCAAAAAGCCCGCAGGCATGACCTGCGGGCTTTTTTCGTTCGGGCGATTCACAGGGTCACGTGAAACAGGGCCGCTGGCCCCTGCCTTCTCAGGCGTGTTCCAGCAACTGGGTCTCGCGGGCCGAAGCCAGCGGGGCGCGGCCAGCAGCCGGGGCCAGGCCGGGCTTGCCCTGGCCGGGACGGCCATAGGAAGCATGCGAGCCCATGGACGCCACGGCCGCACCGGCAATGCGGAACTGGCCCACCACCTGCGCCAGGCGCGCGGCCTGCTCTCGCAGCGACTCGGCGGCGGCGGCCGATTCCTCGACCAGGGCTGCGTTCTGCTGCGTCATGCGGTCGATATCGCCCACGGCCTGGTTGACCTGGCCGATGCCGCCCGACTGCTCGCTGGAAGCCGCCGTGATCTCGCCAATGATGTCGCCCACGCGCTGCACGCTGTCCACGATTTCCTTCATGGTCTTGCCCGCGTCCTCGACCTGGCGCACGCCCACGTCCACGGCCTGCACGCTGGTCTGGATCAGCGCCTTGATCTCGCTGGCCGCCTGGGCCGAGCGCTGGGCCAGCGAACGCACCTCGGCCGCCACCACGGCAAAGCCGCGGCCCTGCTCGCCGGCGCGCGCCGCTTCCACGGCGGCGTTCAGCGCCAGGATGTTGGTCTGGAAGGCGATGGAGTCGATCAGGCCGATGATGTCGCCGATCTTGCGGCTGGAGGTCGTGATCTCCTGCATGCTGACCACGGCCTGGGCCACCACGTCGCCACCGCGCGTGGCCGTGGTCGAGGCAGAGGCCGCCAGCTGGTTGGCCAGCTGCGAGGACGATGCCGTCTGCTGCACCGTGGCCGTGAGCTGGGACAGCGAGGCCACGGTCTCCTGCACATTGCTGGCCGTCTGCTCGGTGCGCGAGGACAGGTCCTGGTTGCCCGTGGCGATCTCCTGGCTGGCCGTGGCGATGTTGCCGCTGGCGTCGCGCACCTGGGTCACCATGGAGCCCAGACTCTGCTGCATCTGGTCCAGCGCGCGCTGCAGATCGGCCACCTCATCCTTGCCCTCCACCTTCACGCTCTGCGACAGATCGCCCTGGGCAATGGTCAGCGCCGTCTGGCGCGCCTGCACCAGGGGGCGGCAGATGGACAGCATGTTCATCAGCGTCAGCGGCACCACCACCAGCACCGTGAGCACCACGGCCGCCACGAAGATCCACTGCGTCTGCTCGGCCACGCCCTGCTCCTCCGCGGCCATGGCATCGACCTGCTGGCGCAGCAGCTGGTCGAGTTGTGCGATGAGCTTTTCGACCTCGGCCACCTCGGCCATGGCCTTGCCGCTCATGCGGTTGGCCGTGGTCGCCGTGTCATAGCCACCGGCCTCCAGCTGCCGCGCAATGTGCTCGAACTGCTGGCGGTAGCGGTCCACGCGCTCGGAGATGCCGCTGACGATGGCGTCGTCGGCCGGGTCCTCGTCCTTCAGAAAGCGCTCGGCCACGGATTTCACGCGGTCGA
This sequence comes from Delftia sp. NA_296.1, assembly GCF_052692095.1. Lineage (NCBI taxonomy): Bacteria > Pseudomonadati > Pseudomonadota > Betaproteobacteria > Burkholderiales > Comamonadaceae > Delftia > Delftia sp. NA_296.1. The sequence continues at coordinate 289,367 of NZ_JBQZGF010000009.1, forward strand.
TGGCGGCCAACCACTGGGTGTGGGCCTTGCGCACCTCTTCGGCACGCTCGTACTGGATGATCATGTCCTTTTCATGGGCGCGCACGGCACCCAGCTCGGCGCGCAACTCCACCATGTAGCCCATCTTGGCGTACGAGGTATGCATGAACTGCTGACTCATGCCATGGATGCGGAACATGCCCAGCATCCCGGCTCCGCCCAGCAGACCCAGCAGCACCAGCACCATGGCGATGGCACCCAGCATCCGCGTGCGGATCGTGAAAGCCCGCATCATTCCCAACAAGTTCATGACCGTTTTCCTCTCTGTCAGTCAGGGCGCACGCACGGTCTCCAAATGCATAGCGCCAACGTAAATACAAATTGTTGCAGTTTGTCAGATGATCGCCAATGGTCTATGACGGTTTTTGCATATTCACGGCTCTTTTCGATCTATCGGCCATTGCAGCGGATCATTGAGCCGGCCGGCTCACATCGAATTGGGCCAAATCAACCCTTATCCAGCCAGGCGCTTGACCTTGCCATGGTGTTAGGGTTCAACATGCCGTCCATGGCTTGCGCCACTTCGGCGCGCCCCAACCAGGAGCGAGAGATGCAACATGTTTTCACCGTGCAGGGCATGACCTGCGGCCACTGCGAACGCGCCGTCACCCAGGCCGTGCAGGGCGTGGATGACCAGGCCCAGGTAAAAATCGATCGCGCCGCCCAGCGCGTGGAAGTCGACAGCAGCGCCAGCCGCGAGGCACTGGGCGCCGCCATTGCCGAAGAAGGCTACAAGGTCGCCTGAGAGACACCTCAAAGACACCCGAAGGCATCCGAAAGGCACGCACCATGTCCGCCCACCCCGCACAGCACTGGCCCGTCTCCATCGGCGAGGCCGCGCGCCGCGCCGGTGTCTCGGCGCGCATGGTGCGCCACTACGAAGCCCAGGGCCTGCTGCCGCCCATGCACCGCACGGACGGCGGCTACCGCCAGTACGCCGAGGCCGACGTGCATGCCCTGCGCTTCATCCGCCGAGGGCGCGACCTCGGCTTTTCCATGGACGAGATCGCCACCCTGCTCGGCCTGTGGCAGGACAAGAGCCGCGCCAGCAGCCAGGTCAAGGCCATCGCCCAGCGCCACATCGACGAACTGACCGAGCGCATCGCCGCCATGCAGGCCATGCAGCGCACGCTCAAGACCCTGGTGCACTGCTGCCACGGCGACGACCGGCCGGACTGCCCGATATTGGATGATCTGGCGGCGCAGGAGAGTGCGGCGCCGTAGCGTGTCTCACGGCAGGGAACGGCGCTTCAGCCGCCCGCCTTCGCACGCTTTGCAGGCTTGCCCACCTTGGGTGGCTTGGATAACTTGGGCGTATCGAGAACATCCGCCCGCCGCAACACCCCCCCCATCAAGGTATCAATGCACTGCTGCGCCACTTCCTCGGCCGAGTACTGGCCGCCAGGCTGGTACCAGCGGCCTATCCAGCTGAGCGCGCCAGCAATCACGAAGGCGGTCATCTTGGGGTCGCAGGGGGCCAGCGAGCCCTCCTGCACGCCGGCGGCCACCAGGCGGCGGAAGGCCTGGTCTATGGCGGCCTTCTGGCGGCGCAGTTCGCGGCGGCTGTCGGGGGGGACCTGTTCGTCGCCGACACGGATCAGGCACATGCCGAAGTCCATGGTGACGATGCGCGCATAGACCTGCATGCAGGCGCGCAGCTGGTCCACGGCCTGGCCGCCTGCGCGGCGCGAGGCCTCGATGCCTTCCAGCGTCATGGCCAAGCCCTGGTTCACGCACTGCAGCAGGATCTCGTCCTTGTTCTTGACGTAGTAGTACAGCGTGGGCTTGCTCACGCCCAGCCGTGCGGCGATGTCGTCCAGCGAGGTGGCGGAGAAGCCGCGCTCGTTGAACAGCTGCGCGGCGGCCTGCAGCACGGCCTGGCGCTTGGCCTCGCGCTGCTGCTCGCGGTCATGCGTGCCGCTCCAGGGCGAGTCCACGGCGGGCGCTGCACGGCCTTTGCCGGCGCGGGTTCCGGGGCTGGGGCTGGGTCGGATCTTGGTTTCAGGGCTCGATGGCTTCATGGCGGCGGGTGCACCGGGGAAATCACCGATGCTGCATGCGGAGGGCGACAACCAGAATCTACTCCAAAGTAAACAGCCTACGCATCAGTAGGCTCCTGCCCGGCTCGACGAACCAACGCACGAGAGCGCCATGGAGACACACCCCGACGGCGGCCCGCCCGCCCCCTTGCTGCAGGTCGATGGCGTCACGCTCGCCTTTGGCGGCGTGAAGGCGCTGTCGGGCGTGGGCTTCGATGTGCAGCCCGGCTCGATCACGGCGGTGATCGGTCCCAACGGCGCGGGCAAGACGTCGCTGTTCAACACCATCTCGGGCTTTTACCGGCCCACGGGCGGCTCCATCCGCTTCCAGGGCGAGGACATCACGCGCATGCCGGCGCCGCGCCGCGCGCGGCTGGGCCTGGGGCGCAGCTTCCAGAACATTGCGCTGTTCCGGGGCATGACGGTGCTGGACAACATCAAGCTGGGCCGCCACGCCCACCTGCGCACCAACGTGCTCGACGCCCTGCTCTACCTGGGCCGCGCGCGCCGCGAAGAGGCCGAGCTGCGCCGCGACATCGAGGAGCGCATCATCGATTTCCTGGAGATAGACCACATCCGCCATGCGCCCGTGGCCGCCCTGTCCTACGGGCTGCAAAAGCGCGTGGAGATGGCGCGCGCCCTGGCCATGCAGCCGCGCATCCTGATGCTGGACGAGCCCGTGGCCGGCATGAACCGCGAGGAGACCGAGGACATGGCGCGCTTCATCCTCGATGTGCGCGCCGAGTGGGGCGTGACCGTGCTCATGGTGGAGCACGACATGGGCATGGTCATGGACCTGTCCGACCATGTGGTGGTGCTCAACTTCGGCCAGGTCATCGCCCAGGGCACGCCTGCCGTGGTGCAGGCCGATCCCGAGGTGAGCCGGGCCTACCTGGGCGCCGGTGATGTGGGCGAGCTGCGGCGCCGGCTGCGCGGCGCGTCCACCCGGCCAGAGCCCGCCACGCCGCAGCCTGCCCTGGCACAGGAAGCCGCATGATGGACTGGGCCTACCTGTTCGAGATCGCCCTCACGGGCCTGGCCGCAGGCGGCCTGTATGCGCTGGCCGCGCTGGCCTTCGTGGTGGTCTACAAGGCCACGCGCGTGGTCAACATCGCCATCGGCGAGCTGCTGATGGTGGGCGCCTACCTGTTCTTCACCTTCGCGGCCATGTTCGCGCTGCCGCTGTGGCTGGCCATTCCCGCCGCCGTGCTGGGCACGGGGCTGCTGGGCGCGCTGATCGAGCGCACGATGATCCGGCCGCTGCTGGGCGAGCCGCCGATCTCGGTGTTCATGGTCACCGTGGGCCTGGCCTCGGTGCTGGTGGGCCTGGTGGAGCTGATCTGGACGGCCGACCAGCGCCGCCTGCCCGAGTTCATGCCCACGCAGCCCGTGATGATCGGCGAGGCCTTTCTCGCGCCCAAGGTGGCCTGGGGCGCAGCCGTGGCCGTGGTCTTCATCGCGGCCGTGCTGCTGGTGTTCCGCTACTGGCGTGGCGGCGTGGCCCTGCGCGCCACGGCCAGCGACCAGGCAGCGGCCTATTCGGTGGGCATCAACGTGCCGCGCGTGTTCTCGCTGGCCTGGGTGGTGTCGGCCATGATCGCGGCGGTCTCCGGAATCATCGTCGGCTCCATCGGCGGCATCTCGTCGAGCATGGGCGTGTTCGGCCTGTCGGTGCTGGTGGTCGTCATCGTGGGCGGGCTGGACAGCGTGCTGGGCGCCCTGGTTGGCGGCCTGTTCATCGGCCTGGTGGAGGCGCTGGCCGGCGCCTACCTGGGCGGCGAGTACAAGCTGCTGGCCACCTTCATCGTGCTGGTCGTGGTGCTGATGCTCAGGCCCTACGGCCTGTTCGGCACGCACGAGATCGAGCGGCTCTAGACAGCTTCAGAAAGACGGCAGCATGCGCATAGGCACCCTCAAGGAAAGCTACATCGCCGATGCGGCGCTGTTCGACTCCCGCACGCAACGCATCTGGCTGGCCATGGCCGGCGCGCTGCTGCTGCTGTTTCCCTTCATGGCCAGCGACTACTGGCTGTACCTGGCCTGCCTGGTCAGCATCAACGTGGCCGGCGCCACCGGGCTGAACATCCTCACCGGCTACACGGGCCTGGTCAGCCTGGGCCAGGCCGCCTTCATGGGACTGGGCGCCTACACGGTGGCCATCGTGCAGGCGCGCTGGGGCACGCCCGTGCTGTTCAACCTGTTGGCTGGCGGCTTGGTGGCCATGCTGGGCGGCATCGTGGTGGGCCTGCCCTCGCTGCGCGTCAAGGGCCTGTACCTGGCGATTGCCACCATCGCGGCCTCGTTCATCGCGCACTTCCTGTTCGCCAACCTCAAGCTCACGGGCGGCACGGCGGGCCTGACGCTGCAGCCGGCCACGGTGTTCGGCGTGGCGCTGGATACCTCATTCCGGCTGTACTGGGTGATCGTGCCCGTCACGCTGCTGATGCTGCTGGGCGCGGCCAACCTGTTTCGCACGCGCATAGGCCGCGCCTTCATCGCCATCCGCGACCGCGACATCTCGGCCGAGGTGCTGGGCATACCGCTGCTGCGCTACAAGCTGCTGTCGTTCGGGCTGTCCTCGTTCTACGCGGGCGTGGCGGGCGGGCTGTGGGCGTACTTCTTTCGCGTGGTCACGCCCGAGAGCTTTCCGCTCTTGATGTCCATCTTCTTTCTGGCGGCCATCATCGTCGGCGGCATGGGCTCCATCCTGGGCGGCATCCTGGGCGCGGTCTTCATGACCATGGTCCCGGAGCTGCTCAAGCTCATCGTGGACCTGCTGCCCGGCGGCTCCGAGCTGGCCGTCTTCCTGTCGCCCGTGCGCACCATGGTGTTCGGGCTGCTGATCATCGTCTTTCTGGTCTTCGAGCCGCAGGGGCTCGCAGAAATGTGGCGGCGCCTGCGCCGCTTCTTCCACCTGTGGCCCTTCCGCAATTGAGGCGGCGCCGCGCACGACAAGCAAAAGGAGACAAGCAATGCAGCAACACCCGACCTCCTCGCGCCGCCGCAGCCTGCTGCTGGCGGCCGGCGCCAGCCTGGCCGCACCGCTGGCCGCCCGCGCCCAGGCTGGTGGCGAAGACATCGTGATCGGCGGCTCCATCCCCATGACGGGCGTGTTCGCCTTCGCGGGCGTGGGCATCAATGCCGGCATGGGCGACTACGTGAAGATGGTCAACGAGGCCGGCGGCATCAAGGGCCGCAAGGTCCGCTACGTGCCCGAGGACACGGGCTACAAGGTCGATGTCTCGGTGGCCGCGTTCAAGAAGATCACCAGCCAGAACAAGGTCAACCTCTACTACGGCGACTCCACGGGCTTTTCCAAGACCATCAACCCCGAGCTGGACCGCAACGGCGCCATCCTCATGGCGGGCGCCTCCTTCGCCACCGAGCTCAACAACCCGGCCAAGTACCCGAACCAGTTCCTCGTGGGACCCGACTACACGGAGATGTTCGGCATCCTGCTCAAGCACATCGCCAAGGAAAAGCCGGGCGCCAAGGTGGCCTTCGTCTACTCCGACTCCGAATTCGGCCGCGACCCCATCGAGGCCAGCGAAGCGGCCGCGAAGAAGCTGGGCCTGAACGTGGTGGCCAAGCTGATGACGCCGCCCGGCAGCGTGGACGTGTCCACCGAAGTCATCAAGCTGCGCCGCGCCGCGCCCGACTACACCATCTTCCACGGCTACATCCTCGCGCCCATTCCCGAGTTCATCCAGCAGGGCAAGCAGATGGGCATGACCAGCCAATGGATGGGCACCTTCTGGACCATGGACAGCTCCACCGTCATGAAGATGGGCGAGGCCGGCGACGGCTTCATGGGCGTCATGCCCTACCGCTACTACTACGACACCTCGGCCAAGGCGCCCATGCTGGACAAGATCCGCGCGCTGCGCCCCGAGTACCAGAGCACGGCCTATATCCAGGGCTTCCTGGCGGCCATGCTGTTCGTGGAATCGGCCAGGCGCTGCCTGGACGCGGGCAAGCCGCTCACCGGCCCCAACCTCAAGGCCGCGCTCAATTCCATCAAGGACTTCGACACGGGCGGACTGATCGGCGTGCCCATCACCATCAAGGGCAATTCGATTCCCGTGGGCCGCGTCTACAAGGCGGACATGAAGGCGCAGAAGATGCTCCCAGCGTCCGACTGGATAGCGCTTTGATGAAACGCATCCCCCTGAGCGGCTTCGCCGCTTCCCCCTTCTCTCGCACCGCTTCGCGTTGCGGGAAGGGGGACGGCACCTTCGCGGCGGGGCGGCCCTTGCTTGGTGCCCCGCGCCTGATGCACGCCATAACCAACGTCGCGGGCTCCACATGCGCAGTGAAATTTTGAAGGCAACCCCAACCAACGCAGAGACTGCAAGCGTCCTCGAAATCAACAACATCGAGGTCATCTACAACAAGGTCGTGCAGGCCCTGCGGGGCCTGTCGCTGGCCGTGCCGCGCGGCCAGATCGTGGCCCTGCTGGGCAGCAACGGCGCGGGCAAGAGCACCACGCTCAAGGCCGTCTCGGGGCTGCTGGCGCTGGAGGACGGCCTGCTGGCCAGCGGCAGCGTGCGCTACAACGGCCAGTCCACCGCGCAGTACGCGCCCCAGCAGCTGGTGCGCCTGGGGCTGTCGCATGTGATGGAGGGCCGGCGCGTGTTCGAGGACCTCACGGTGGAGGAAAACCTCGTGGCCGCGACCTACGCGCTCACGGGCCGCAATCAAGTCAAGCCCGACTTCGACCTGGTCTACAGCTACTTCCCGCGCCTGCATGAGCGACGCAAAGGCCTGGCCGGCTACCTGTCGGGCGGCGAGCAGCAGATGCTGGCCATTGGCCGCGCGCTGATCGCCCAGCCCCAGCTCATGCTGCTGGACGAGCCCTCGCTGGGTCTGGCTCCGAAGCTGGTGGAGGACATCTTCACCATCATCGCGCGCATCAATGCCGAGCGCGGCACCTCCATGCTGCTGGTCGAGCAGAACGCCACCGTGGCCCTGGCCGTGGCGCACAGCGGCTACATCATGGAGAACGGCAAGATCGTCATCGACGGCCCGGCCGAGCGCCTGGCCCAGGATGCCGACGTGCGCGAGTTCTACCTGGGCATGGGTGGTGGCGGCGAGGCAAAAAGTTTTCGCGACCTGAAGCACTACAAGCGCCGCAAGCGCTGGTTGTCATGAAGCACCCCCTGAGTCGCTTCGCGCCTTCCCCCTCTCTCCCGCTTCGCGAGGGAGGGGGACAGCACCCTCGGTGCGGGGCGGCCCTTCCTCGGTGCTCCCGTGTGGGGGCACGCCAGTGTCACAGGCAGCGCGATGGGTCATTGATATGAAGAACCTTCCCGAACTCACCCTGCCCCAGATGCTGGCCGAACGCGCGCGCAGCGATGCCCAGCGCGTGGCCATACGGCAAAAGGACTTCGGCATCTGGAAGCCCACCAGCTGGGCGCGCTACCACGAGCGTGCCAGCCACTTCGGGCTGGGCCTGGCGCAGCTGGGCCTGCCGCCAGGCGGCCACATGGGCGTGATCTCCGAGAACCGCATCGAGTGGGTGCTGGCCCAGATGGGCGCGGGCCTGATCGGCGCCATCACCGTGGGCGTGTACCCCACCAGCCCCACGCCCGAGGTCGCCTATGTGGCGGGCCATGCCGATGTGGACATCATGGTCTGCGAGGACCAGGAGCAGACCGACAAGCTGCTGGCCGCCCTGCCCCAGCTGCCGCGCCTGAAGAAGATCATCGTCATGGAGACCAAGGGCCTGCGCAGCTTCGCGCCGGAGGTCCGCGCCCTGATCGCCACCTTCGACGAGGTCGAGCGCCTGGGCGCCCAGGCCGCCAGCCGCGCCCCCATCGAACAGGCGCTGGCACGCCAGACGCTGGATGACGTGGGGCTGATGATCTACACCTCGGGCTCCACCGGCAAGCCCAAGGGCGCCATGATCACCTACCGCAACATCCGCGGCGTGGTGCCCGGCATTGCCGAGCGGCTGGGGCTGGACGGCGGCACGCGCCACCTGTCCTACCTGCCGCTGTGCCACGTGGCCGAGCAGATGCTGACCAGCTTCGTGCCCGTCTACCTGGGCTCGCAGGTGCACTTTGGCGAGTCCATCCGCACGGTGCAGGAAGACCTGCGCGAAGTCGCGCCCAACATGTTCCTGGGCGTGCCGCGCATCTGGGAGAAGCTGCACGCGGCCATCAGCATCAAGATGCAAGAGACCGGGCCGCTGCGCCGCGCGCTCTACCAGCGCGCCATGGCGGCCTGCGCGCCGCTGGCCGAAAAGCCCCGCAGGCAGTGGAGCCTGGCCGAGCGCCTGGCCTGGGCGGCCAGCTACTGGAGCGTGCTGCGCGCGCTGCAGAACTTCATCGGCCTGCGCGAGGCGCGCGTGGCGCTCACCGGCGCCGCGCCCATACCGCCCGACGTGGTGCGGTTTTTCCGCACGCTGGGCGTGCCGCTGATCGAGGTCTACGGGCTGACCGAATCCACGGGAATGGTTACCGGCCACCGCCTGGACGACGTGGCCGTGGGCAGCGTGGGCGTGGCCACCGAAGGCGTGCAATGGCGCATTGCCACCCATGCCGGCCCCGATGAGGGCGACGGCAGCGGCGAGCTCCAGATCAAGGGCGACATGGTCTTCGCGGGCTACTACAAGAACCCCGAGGCCACGGCGCAAAGCCTGCAGGACGGCTGGCTGCACACGGGCGACGTGGTGCGCGTGCAGGGTGGCCAGCTGCGCATCGTGGACCGCCTCAAGGACATCATGATCACCGCCGGCGGCAAGAACCTCACGCCCTCGGAGATCGAGAACACCATGAAGGCCAGCCCCTTCATCAAGGAGTGCATCGTCGTGGCCGAGGGCCGCAAGTTCGTGGGTGCGCTGGTGCAGATCGACTACGAGACCGTGGGCCAATGGGCCCAGGCGCGGCGCATCCCCTTCACGCATTTCCGCTCCCTGGCCGAGATGGCCGAGGTGCGCGCGCTGATCGATGCCGAGATCGCGCAGGGCAATGCGCGCCTGGCCCAGGTCTCGCATGTGCGGCGCTTCCATCTGCTGACCAAGGAGCTGGACCACGACGATGGCGAAGTCACGGCCACGATGAAGGTGCGCCGCTCGTCCATCTACAAGACCTACGCCGCCGAAATCGACGCCCTGTACCACTGATCCGCTCCCATGACCGACACGCAAGACACCCCGCTGCTGCTGCACCGCGAAGGCGCCATCGCCACGCTGACCTTCCACCGCCCCGCCGCCCTCAACGCCATCGACGTGCCCATGGCGCTGGCACTGCGCGATGCCGTGCGCACCCTGGCCCAGGACCGCGCGCTGCGCTGCGTGGTGCTGGAAGGCGCGGGCCGCGCCTTCATGGCGGGCGGCGACCTGGACACGCTGGCCGCCGACCCCGTGCGCGGTGCGGCCGAGCTGCTGGCGCCGCTCAACGAGGCCGTGGCGCTGCTGGGCCAGCTCGATGCGCCCGTCATTGCCAAGGTGCATGGCGCGGCGGCAGGCGCAGGCCTGTCGCTGATGCTGCAGGCCGACTTCGTCTACGCGGCCGAGGGCACGCGCTTCAACCTGGCCTACATCAACCTGGGCGCCAGCTGCGACGTGGGAGCCTCATGGGCGCTGCCGCGCATCGTGGGCCTGCGCAACGCGCTGGAGATCGCCATGCTGGGCGAGACCTTGGACTGCGCCCAAGCGCAGCGCCTGAGCCTCATCAACCGCGTCCTGCCGCCCGCCGAACTCGACGCCGCCGTGCAGCAGCTGGCCCAACGCCTGGCCGCCGGTCCCACGGTGGCGCTGGGTCATATGCGCCGCCTCATGCGCGCGGGCCTGGACCGCAGCCTGCGCGACCAGCTGGCCGCCGAGGCCTGCGCCTTCGATGCCTGTGCGCGCACGGCCGACCTGCCGCGCGGCATTGCGGCGTTCCACGCCAAGCAGGCGCCGCAATTCGAGGGACGTTGACCTCCGCCCGGAACTGACGCCGAGGCGGCTGCGCTGCCTGCCGCCTGCCCGGCACAATGCACTCCATCCCCCGTGTTCATCGCTTCGAGGAGCTTCACCATGACCCCACGCGACGTCTTCGTCGTCGGCACTGCGCGCACCGCCATCGGCACCTTCGGCGGCAGCCTCAAGGACGTACCCAACACCCAGCTGGCCACCACGGCCGTCAAGGCCGCCATCGAGCGCGCGGGCCTGGCGCCCGACGCCGTCGGCCACGTGGTCATGGGCAATGTGATCCCCACCGATACCAAGGACGCCTACCTCTCGCGCGTGGCCGCCATCGATGCGGGCTGCCCCATCGAGACGCCGGCCTTCAACGTCAACCGGCTGTGCGGCTCCGGCCTGCAGGCCATCGTCTCTGCCGCCCAGGCCATTGCGCTGGGCGACTGCGACGTGGCCATCGGCGGCGGCAGCGAGTCCATGAGCCGCGGCCCCTACTTCGACCAGGCCGCCCGCTGGGGCGCGCGCATGGGCGACGCCAAGAGCATCGACTACATGCTGGGCATCCTGCACGACCCCTGGCAGAAGATGCACATGGGCATCACGGCCGAAAACGTGGCCGAGCGCTACCACATCAGCCGCGAAATGCAGGACGAACTGGCGGCAGCCAGCCACCAGCGCGCGGCCGCTGCCATTGCGGCCGGCCACTTCAAGGAGCAAATCGTTCCCGTGGAGATCGCCACGCGCAAGGGCGTCGTGGTCTTCGATACCGACGAGCATGTGCGCGCCAGCACCACCATCGAATTGCTGTCCACCATGAAGCCCGCGTTCCGCAAGGAAGGCGGCAGCGTGACGGCCGGCAATGCCTCGGGCATCAACGACGGCGCCGCCGCCGTGGCCCTGGCCGCAGGCGATCGCGTGGCTGCCCTGGGACTGAAGCCGCTGGCGCGCCTGGTGGGCTACGCCCATGCCGGCGTGGACCCCGCCTACATGGGCATAGGCCCCGTGCCGGCCACGCAGAAGGTGCTGCAGCGCACGGGCCTGAAGATTGCAGACATGGACGTGATCGAGGCCAACGAGGCCTTCGCGGCCCAGGCCTGCGCCGTGATCCAGCAACTGGGCATGGATCCGGCCAAGGTCAACCCCAACGGCTCGGGCATCTCGCTGGGCCACCCCGTGGGCGCCACGGGCGCCATCATCACCACCAAGGCCATCGCCGAGCTGCAGCGCACGGGCGGCCGCTATGCGCTGGTGACCATGTGCATTGGTGGCGGCCAAGGGATCTCGGCCATCTTTGAAAGAGTCTGAGCGCCGCCTGAGCGTGGCGATGTTTCACATGAAACATCGCCACCGCAGCCGCCTGCCGGCTTAGGCTTAGAAAGGCGCTTCTTCAGGCGCCGTATCCACGGGCGCCAGGGCCGGCCCCGTCAGCGCACCACGGCCCGAGGCCGCTGCACGCGGTGTCGCTGGTGTCGCTGTAGGAGTCTGGGCAGCGGGCGTTTGCAGCGATGCCGGCAGATCCTGGCCCAGGCCCGTGCGCCCTTCCCCGCCCAGCGCCTCGATCAGATCGGGGATGAGCCTGGACAGCTCGCCCGTGGCAATCGCCACATCGGCATCGAAGCCGCCGTCGTCCTGCGACTGGCCTTCCATCACGGCATCGAGCAGCGCGATCTTGCGGATCTGCAGACCCTCGGTCAGCACGAAGCTCACGCGATCATCCCAGGTCAGCGCCAGGCGCGTGGGCAGCTTGCCGTGCTCGATATGCTGGCGCACCTCGTCGATGTCCAGCGGATGGCGCGCATAGCGCACCACAGCCTTGGATTCGTCGGCGGCCTTGAGCTCGCATTCGCGGTCAATCGAAAAGCCGACCGGGCTTTCCTGCGTGGTCAGCCAGTGCGCCATGGCGGCCTGGGCGCTGGTCTGCGTATCGACCAGGGCCAGCGCAAAACCAGTAAGGCCCTCCACCAGCGAGCTGACCACCTCGTCGGCGCGCGCCTGGCTGCCCGTGTCCAGCACCAGGGTGCGGGCCTGCGGGTCCAGCCAGACCCACATGGCGCCCTGCTTGGTGAAGGCCATGGGCAGCAGGTCCAGCTTGGCCTCGTCCTTGAGTTCC
>NZ_JBQZGF010000010.1:0-281548 GCF_052692095.1 Delftia sp. NA_296.1
CTGATCAATGGCGTGGTCAGCAACGGGGCCGATGCGGTGACGGTGAATCTGCGTTGCGTGGCAGCGCAGATATGCGAGACGCCTGCGACGGTGACGATTCCTGCGGGGCAAAGCTATGCGTACATCAGCGTGAGCGGCTTGGATGCTGGCTCAACCCAGATCGAAGCTTCTGCTGCAGGCATGGATCCCGTCTATCTCAACGCGGAAACCGTGGCGCCGAGGCTGCGCCTTCAGTCCGCTCCTGCCTCTTTGGCAGAGGGGCAGAGGGCGGCCTATATCTCTGTCTCTGCTGAAGTCCCCGGGGCCTACTGGTCAACGAACCAATACCCGTCAGCTCCCCTGACCATCACCTTCACCAGCTCCGTCCCCTCCGTAGGCACGATCACCGACAGCGTCACCTGGAATGCCAACTCGGGCAACTCGGGCTACGCCACCTTCACTGCGGTCGCCCCCGGAACCACCCAGATCACGGCCAGCTCCCCCGGCTTCACGCCGGCGACCAGCGGCCCGATCACGGTGAACCCATAAGAAAGAGATGAGCATGCAACGCTCCCCATTTTTCCAGTGCGCACGCTTTACGCTTTCCGTGGCCGCATGGCACAAACCGCTGTCAGCGCTTCGGCGTCGTTCCGTTGCGGCCCTGGCCATCGCATTGGGCATGAGCACGGCCATTGCCGCCGACACGGCGCAACTGACCATTGCTGATGGCGTGATCGTCAAATTCGGCCAGGGCGCCGGCATCAGCGTGCGCAGCGGCCTGCAAACGGGATCTTCCGTGGTGCTGACCAGCAGCCACGACGACGCGCAACTGGGCCCGGTGCAGGCGCAGGGGCCACAGTCCCGGGCGCCACAGGCCAGTGACTGGCTGGGCGTGCTGGTAGCGCCTGAAACCGCCCCCGCCAGCCTGAAACTGGACGGCCTGGCCATTCGCTATGCCGGAGGCGCGGAGGGCCTGCCCGGCCACATGGCAGGTGGTGCCGCTCTGGTACTGGCAGGTGCAGGCTACGGTTTCGAGCGGCTGCAGCTCACGGACAACGCCGTGGGAATCCGGGTGGTCGGCAGCGGCAGTCCCCGCATCACGCGTTCGCGCATCGCTGGCAACGGCGTGGGATTGCTGGCAGAGCAGGGCGCCACGCCGGCCGTTGGTGAATCAGATATCTCGGGCAACAGCCAGTTCGGCATACGCAACACCAGCCCGGCCAGCATCGTCCAGGCCCAGGGCAACTGGTGGGGCCACGCCAGTGGTCCGCGCGATGCCGTGGGCAATCCGGCAGGGCAGGGCAATGCGGTCAGCACGGGCGTGGACTATGGCTCCCACCTGACGGCCGAGCCCGTACTGGCCTGCACCATCGCGCCCACGCAAGGCTATGCCACGCGCGTGCGTGCCGTGCAGGTGCGCCTTGACTGCCCGCAGGCCGCGCAGTTCCGCCTGCAGGAAAGCGATCAGTTCGACAGTGCTGCATGGCAGAGCATGACCGGCCACCCCATGCGGGCAAGCTACACGCTGTCCATGGGGGCGGGGGACAAGATGATCCATGTGCAGTTCCGCACGGCACAGGGTGGCATCAACCAGTTCTCGCTGCCACAACCCATTGCATACGCACCTGAAGGTCCTTTGGTGCAGTTCGCCCAGCCGGCCGCTGGGGCCGTGCTGGAGCAGGACACGACCATCGCCATCAACGTGACCGAGCCTGAAGGCGTGCAGCAGGTGGAAATCCTGGTGGATGGCCAGCGCCTGGCCCTGCTGACCGAAGCACCTTTCCAGACCACCTGGGCGCTGGCTGCCGTGCGCAACGGCAGCTATACCCTGCAGGCCAGGGCCACGAACGGCATCGGCCTGAGCAACACTGCAACGCGTCCGGTACAGGTGCAGAAAAAGGCCGGACAAGGCCCGGCCCTCACCGCTACCTTTGCAGGCGCGGCGCTCGCGCCCAATGCGACAATCTCCGCGCCGGGCGAATTGGTCGTGTCCGCACAAAGCCCCATCGGCATTGCCAACGTTAAGGCCACCATCAACGGCCTGCAGATCTTCGAGCGCAGCGGCGACGCCAGCAGTTCCTTCAGCCACAACCAGTTCATCGACTTTGCGCAACTGCCCAACGGCACGCACAGGTTCGGCATCACGGCCACCGACGTGGACGGGGTCGCAGCGGTACTGGACATCCCGTTCACGCTCAGCCTCAGCGCGCCGCCGGCTCCCGTCATCGCGCAGCCCGTCAACAACGCACAGGTGTCCACGCCGCAACTGGCCGTCTCCGGCACGGCCATGGCGGGCTCGCAGGTGCAGCTGTATCTGGGCGGTCAGGCCGTGGGCAGCCCGATGGCCGTGCCAGCCAATGGCAGCTTCTCCGGCAGCCTGACCCTGCCATCCGAAGGCGCGCACCGCATCGAAGCGACGGCCAGCAATGCGCGCGGCACCAGCCCGAGGAGCGCGGCGGTTGCCGTGACCTATGCCATCGCGGCTCCGACGGTGAACTTCACCATGCCGGGCCAGGATGCCACCGTGGTCGGCAGCACGGCCGTCGGTGTCGCCGCCTCGGCACCGGACGGCATTGCCAAGGTCGATTTCTTCGCCAACGGCAGCCTGATCGGCTCGGCCACGCAGGCTCCGTACAGCGTGCAGTGGGACACGTCGGGCGTGGCCAACGGTGCCCTCACGCTCAGGGCCGTGGCCACCAGCAAGGCGGGCAAGACCGGCGAGGCCACGCGCTCCGTCACCGTGAACAACAAGCCGCCCGAGCCCGAGCAGCCCAAGACGCCCTACACGGGCACGGTCAGCTCCGTCAGCCCGGCGGTCTCGTACGGCGCGCAACGCGTCGTCATAGCCGGTGCCGCCGTGTCACGAGCCAGCGGACAGCCCATGCCCAACGCAGCATTGCGCATGGTGCTGGACATCTCGGGCTTCAAGCGGCGCATAGGCATTGCCACCGACGACAGCGGCCAGTACCGCTACGAATTCGTGCCCACGGCCAATGACAACGGCACCTACATCGTCTCCGTCATCCATCCGGAAGAGACCACCACCACCGAGCAGGGGCGCTTCACCATCAACCGGCTGAGCTTCGACCTGGCCAGCTACCAGCTCACCGCGCCGCGCGGCTTTGCCGCCAGCATCACGGTCAACGCGCGTGCCAGCGCCGGCACAGGCGCCACCGGCGTGCGCTGGGCCGTGGTTCCGGCACAGCAGCCCAGCGGCAGCCTGCCGCCGGGCATCAGCGTGGAGCCGGGTGCGCCGGTCAACGTGGCCGCAGGCGCCTCGGTGCCCATGGTCATCCGCTTCACGGGCAGTGCATCGGCCGGGGAGACGGGCACCGTCGTGCTCACGGCCTACGCCAGCGAGACAGGGGACACGCCCCGGGGCAGCTTCACCATCCACTACCGGCTGGTGCAGGCCCTGCCCGAGCTGTTTGCCAATCCCACCTACATAGAAACCGGGGTACAGCAGGAAAAGACCGTCACCGAGAGCATCACCATCGGCAACCGTGGCCTGGTGGCAGCCCAGGACGTGAAGGTCCAGCTGGTGGACAAGGATGGCCGGGCCGCGCCTTCCTGGATCTTCCTGTCCAGCGCCAGCCACATCGGCGCCGTGGACGTGGGCGCCCAGGTGCCCATCCAGGTCACGGCAAGCCCCGGCAAGGACGTGGCCGACGGCATCTACAACTACCGACTGCAGATCACGGCCAGCAACCAGGGCACGGGCACCATACCCGTCTCGGTGGCCGTCACGCAAAGCGGGCAGGGCGGGCTGAGCTTCCATGCCACCGACCTGTTCACGGAAACGCTGGACGCGGGCGGCAAGCCCATACCGGGCGTGGCCAACGTGCGCATACGCCTGCAAAACGATGCCGTGCTCACCTATCTGCGCACCCTCACTACGGACGCGCAGGGCAAGGCCGTGCTCACCGACCTGCCGCCCGGCACCTACACCTACCGCGCCAGCGGCCCGCGCCATGCCGACAGGTCGGGCCGCATCTTCGTGCGCCCGGGCGTCACCACCTCGGAGCGCGTGCACCTGCAGTACCAGACCATCAGCATCGACTTCAGCGTGACGGAAACCACCATCAAGGACGAGTACCAGATCACCCTGGAAGCCACCTTCCAGACCCAGGTACCGGCCCCCGTGGTGCTGCTGGAGCCCCTGTCCATCAGCCTGCCCGAGCTGCAGGTGGGCGAGGAATTCACGGGCGAGCTGACGCTGACCAACTACGGCCTGATCCAGGCCGACAAGGTCGTCTTCACACCGCCGCAGTCCGACGAGTACTACCGCTACGAATTCCTGGCCGACATCCCCAAGACCCTGGCCGCCAAGCAGCGCGTGGTCATTCCCTACCGCATCACGGCCGTCAAGCTGCACCCGCGCAGCATGGGCTTCAGGCAGGCGCGCTCGGCGGAGATGGGTGCCGTGCAGAGCATCGTGGTGAATGCGCGCAATGCGGGCAGCTGCTCGTCCTATGCGCAGTGGGCCACGGCGGAATGTGGCTGGGTCTGTGCCAATGGAGAGGAAGAAACGCGCACGGTTTCCTCCACATTCGGTCGGCTGGTCGGCGGTGCTTGCGGAGGCGGATCTGGCGCAACTCCTCCTTGGCAGCCCGACACCAGATGCCAGGTGATCAATGGCCGTGAGTATTGCGGCCCAGGCTACCCGGGCTGGGGCGGTGCAGGCGGCGGTGCGCAAGGAACCCCGCTGCCGCTGGCCCCCGAATGCACGCCCACCTGCCGTGGCCAGTGCTGCGCAGGCGGTGGCGCGGGCCCCGGTGGAGGAGGCTCTGGCGGAGGCGGTTCGGGCGGCGGAGGCGCAGGAGGTGGAGGCGACTTCCGCTAATGCAAAAAGCATTCACCACACATCAGCCACGACCGGACATCGCCCGGCCGTCAGCCCAAGAGATGCATTCAATAAGGCAAACGATTCGCGAGACGAGAGGGGAAGAAATGAGAAACAGAAAACATGCTGTGCACGGTTGGCTGTGCGCAGTCCTTGCAGCAGCAAGCCTGCTGCCATCGATGGTCAACGCGCAGGACTACTCCAGTTCCAGTGCCTTCACCCGCCCGGGCGATCCCGGCTACTCCCTCACCACCCAGGCCAGCGAACCCCAGGTGCGCTGGATCAACGGCGAATACACGGAAACCCACATCGACCTGCGCGTACAGGTCCTGGGCGGCCCGCTGGATATCGTGCGCAGCTGGAGCCAGGGCCGCTGGTGGCTCAATCCGGCCTGGGCGCCTTTGAACTTTGAACTCGACCCGCTGGGTCGTGACGCCCGGCTCATCGAACGCGCAGGCGTCCTGTACGAGCGCAGCGGCCAGGCCGACCTCTACATCGCCAAGGGCAAGAACAACGCGCCCGTCTTCATCAAGCGGCTTGCCGAAGGCGGCAGTGCCCAGAACCCGCAAGCACAGTGGCGCTGGTACGACCGCCTGGGCAACAGCATCGACTACGACGCACAGGGCCGCATCCTGGGCTACGCCAACACCAACGGCATCAACGTGCGCTTTGCCTACGACAGCGCCACGCGGGCCCGCATCCTGGACCACCACGGCGGCACCGTCTACACGGCCACGCTGGCCAATGGCCTCATCACCCGCATCGAAGACCGGGCCGGGCGCAGCGTCAGCTACCAATGGAATGGGCAGTTGCTCACCCAGGCCACCGACGTCATGGGCCAGCGCTGGAGCTACACCTACGACGGCAACGGCCAGCTCACCAGCCGCACCGACCCCCTGGGCGCCCAGGTCACGGTCCAGTACAGCCAAAGCATCCCTGCCCCCGCACCGCTGCTCACCCTGGGCGCCGCCGGCAAGGTCCTGGACCCCACGGGCACCAGCGGCACCACCAGCAAACTCGCCAACCTCTGGGGCGGTGGCCGGGTCGGCAAATTCGATGGACAGGGCTGCGCTTCCACGGGCAAGAACCAGTACCTGCGAGAGAAACGCCAGTTCCTCGTCACCTACCTGGACTGCCGGGGCAACACCACCGTCTACCTCTACGACCGTGAAGGCAACGAGCTCGAAAGAACCTTCAACGGCAAACCCGCAGCAAAAACCCTCTGGGACGGCAACTACCAGACCCGCGCCATCGACGCGCGGGGCCTGACCACCACCACCCACTACGACTACAACTACCAGCCGCTGCAAATCATTCACTCCGATGGCAGCCGCGACCAATACGAATACGAGCCTGTACGAGGCCTCAGGACAAAGCACATCAACCAGGGCGGCATCACCAGCACCTGGAGTCATGACGACAAAGGCCGCGTCACCATCTGGACCGAAGCCCTGGGCCGGCCTGAACAGCGCACCACGCGCTACCAGTACGACAGCTACGGTCAACTGACGAGCCGCAGCACGGGAGCAGGCGACGGCACGGCAGACGATGCCCGCACCACCACCTACCGCTACGACAACAACGGCAGCCTGATCGAGGCCACGGATCCGCTGGGCCATACCAGCAAGGCGAGCTACGACGCCAGGGGTCTACCTGCAACGCAGACGGACGTCCTGGGTAACACCGCCACGCTGGGCTTCGACGCCGCAGGGCGGCTCACTAAGGCCACCAACGCCCTGGGCCAGAGCACGGTCCACCAATACGACGCCAGGGGACGGCGCACCCAGAGCACCAGCGCAGCAGGGCGAATCCAGCAAACCCGCTACGACCAGGAAGGTCGGGTCATCGAAACCATTGCCCCCGGCCAGACACAGGGAAGCGGCACGCGTATCACTTACGACAGCACGGGTCTGCCCCTGAGTACCACCAGCCCTAGTGGTCTTGTTACCCAGACCACCTACGACAACCGTGGTCGCACGGCCCGCAGCATCGACGCCGCAGGCAACACCATCACCTACACATACGGGGAAGACGAAACAGCACAGGCCGGTCTACTCATCGCCACCCAGTACCCCACGTACAAGGAAGCCTACCAATACGACCCAAACGGCCGGCAGACCGCCGTTACCCAGCATCTAGCGAATCCCTCGACCCCGGACCAGACCCGCACCCAACACCAGCAGTACGACAGCCTGGGCCAGCGGGTTGCCACCATCGACCCGGCAGGCCGAACCAACATCTACGAATACGATGGACTGGGTCGCCTCGTCAAAACCACCGATCCGCTGGCCCAGGCCACGAAACAGACCTGGAACGCCCACGACCAGCTCACCAGCCTCACTGACGCCAAGGGCAACACCCACAAATTCGAATACGACAAGGCCGGGCGCCTGATCAAGGAAACCCGCCCCATGGGCGGTGCCATTCTGTATGCCTACGATGCCGCAGGCCAACTGACACAACGCACGGACGCTGGAGGCAACACCCGCAGCTACGCCTATGACAAGGCCGGCCGCATGGTGCAGGAAGAGCACCAGCTAGGCGGGAAGGAAACCGATCAAAGCATCACCTACCAATACGACGCCGACGGTCTGCTCACAGCCTACGAACAAAAGGACGGCCAGCAGAACCTGATCGGCAGCGCCACCTACGACAAGGACGCGCAAGGCCGAATCACCCAGAACAAGGTCACCTACGGCAAGGTGGACAACACGGGCAGCTTCAGCTTCACGGTAGGCCAAAGCTACAACGCCGATGGCCAACTGGCGGGCCACACCTACCCCGACGGCAGCGCAGGCCACTACAGCTACGACAAGGGCCGCCTAAGCATGGTGACCCTGCCCGACCAGAGCCAGATCCGCTACGGCAACTACCAATGGCTCACGGCCACGCGCATAGAAGCTCCGGGCGCCACCAAAACCATCAGTCTGGACGCCCTTCAGCGACCGCTGTCCATCGAAGTGAAGAACGCCACAGCCGAACTGCTGGCGAGGCGTCACTACCAATACGACAAGGCCGGCAACATCACCCAGATCGACAGCGATCTGGGTAAGACCGAATATGGCTACGACAACCTGGACCGGCTGACCAAGGCTGCACCAGACCAGCCACTCAAGGACCTGGGTCTGCCCACCGAGCAATACCAGTACGACGCCGTGCACAACCGTGTCTTCAGCGGCCACCAAATGGGGCAGTGGAGCTACAACGCTGACAACCAGCTCACCAGTTACCCGCGCCTGCGGCCCTTCGACAAGACAGCGCAACCTACTCAAACCCAGGTGGAGTACACGCCCCAGGGACATACAGCCAGGGAAAGCAGTGACCAGGGGGAAAGAAGCTACAGCTACAACGCCGCAGAGCGACTGACTCGCTATGCCAGCACAGCGGCAGGCCAGAACACGCCGAGCATTGAAGCCAACTACCGTTATGACCCACTGGGGCGGCGCATCTCGAAAGAGGTCAAGGAGGGCCAGGCCACCAAGGTCACTTACTTTTTCTACAGCGACACGGGATTGCTGGGCGAGGCCGATGAACAGGGGCAGATAACAAGGGCGTATGCCTTCGATCCCCAGAAAGCGCAGCAGGAGCTATGGAGCACGGATCCTGTATGGCAGGCGGAGATCAGCGAAGCGCAATTGACAAACAAGAACACCAGCGTCCACTACCTGCATACGGATCATCTGGGAACGCCGATGCTGGGCACCAGTAAACAGGGTGCAATGACGTGGAAAGCTGTGGCTCAAGCGTTTGGAGCTGCGGGGGCACTGCCGCAAAGTCAGGTGGAGATGAATTTAAGGTTTCCGGGGCAGTATTTTGATATTGAATCTTTGAGAAATTATAATTTATTTAGAAATTATATTGGAGAAATTGGTCGATATTCGGAGTTGGATCCATTGGGTGCATTTTCTAGTGAAAATGAATACGTATATGTTGATGGAGATCCGATATCATTTATTGATTCATGGGGTTTGATAAAAGGTGTTGGTAACCCCATAGCTTATAACCCCCTGGAAGGTGGTGGGGGCGGTATTGGCATAGGCATGGGTGGCGGCCGGGGAGGATCTGGTGGTGGAGGGAAATCAGGTGCCGGAGTTACAGGTGGTGGGCGGCCTGCCGTACCCCTTCCTCCAGTAACGCCTCCATCTGAAAAAGAAGACCCTCATGATCGCCCATGGCGCAAGCGAGATACTTGGCATGTATATGTGAGTTGCCATGTTAAAAAGTCTGTAGGTTGTGTGAATTGCCCCGATTTCATAGGAGGGCATGCATATGGTGGCACTTTTACAGAAGCAAGCGCTAGAGCACAGTCAGATGCAAGCGCTAATCTAGGGTATATTGGTGCGCAAGGTTGTCAATTGAGACATTGTCAAGCAGTAGCTTGTTTTGTAAGTGGGAGAGTCGTAGCATGCCCAAGGCCACGGTAACATCGGATGATTTAATACATTTAACTGCTGCTGCCCGTAAAGGTGATGCAGAAGCGCAGAATCTGTTAGGTGTTTATTATGCTACAGGAGCTGTTGATGGAACATGTGATAACGTTTCTGCCTTAAAGTGGTATTTGGAGGCCGCAAAGGTGGGATTGGTGGAATCACTGTGGAATGCTGGGAGTATGCTGATTGATGGTGAGAAGGACGTGAAGACGGATTCACCTTTTGGATTACTATTAATTAGACTGGCTGCCGATTCTTTTCATCCCAGCGCCTGTTCATTTTTATCTTGGTGCTATAAATCTGGACTCTATGGTTTGCAAAAAAATGAAGATAAATCTAAATATTGGGCGGAGGCTTCTCTTAATTACAAAGAAATACAACAGTATACGAATTCAGTGGAGCGGGAGCTTGTGGGAATTTTTATGCAGCAAAAGATGAGTTTATAAGAATGGGAGTCGCTGTTTATGAGTTTTGAAAAATATTTAACTGAATTTTCGAGCGCCATTGCATCTGGTATTTGATAGGACTTGAATTATCATTGGTGGATTTAGATAATGGCGACATGCCGCGCCGTCATAATCAATGAGGATGGGCTATAGCCTTGATCTGGGAAAGGTAGAGTGAATGGGGACCAAGTGCAATTAAAGAGTAAGTAACCTTGAGGGAGGTGTACGGCGAGCCTGTCGGCCCAGGCGCCACAGGCTAGCCCCAAGGCCCCAAAATCCGCGCTCCCCGCCCAGCTACAGTACAACCTCCAGACCCACCGACCGACTGCGCCACGCCGCGTTCGCTGTTGCGCCGGCCGCAAGAGAGAGCCAAGTCCTCCGATCCCGCAGTCTTGCAGAACGATCTGCCGCCGCGCGCTCATCCGTTGCGGTAGCATCCACCGCGCCGTCCTGCTGTTCGATCCCTGGAAAAAACCATGACTACACCAGCCCCAGCGCCTTCACCCGCCCGGGCGATCCCGGCTACCTGCACAACGACCACCTGAGCACGCCCTAGGTTGCCAGCGATGCAACGGGTCGTTCATCCTGGTAGGCCTTGAACGAGAGCTTTGGGCACACGCTTGAGCGCAGCGGCAACCGCACTCGGATGAACCTGTGGTTTACGGACAGTATTTTAATTAAGAGACGGGGACTCATTACGATGCAGGATGCGCGGGAGAATTTGAAGGCTTGGCAGCATGACCACAACCATCACCGCCCGCACGGTTGGCTTGGCTACCTGACCCCAAGCGAATTCGTCAAAAAGAGGTTAGATCAACAACTGGAAAGTCGCTCAACTCCAGTTTTGAAGCGACCGGGTATGTGGAAAATACCAGCGAGAAATCTCATCGTGGAAAATCCGACGCCCTAGTGGGAGGGGTGAAGCCACCGATGTAGCGAGCCACTCCCTTAGTGATGCGCAATTCATCCACATTGGCGTTGAGGTACGAATCACCATACCCAAGACTTTGGCCAAACTGTGTAATGAGGGCTGAGTTGTTCAAATTACGTGAAAGTGTCACTCGGTTCATCTCTACTCCATTGCGGTAGCCGTAGAGCTGATTGCCCAGGCGTGACACTGCAAAGTGAGCCCATTGATTCTGTGCCACATCATGCAGCCCCATGCTAAACCATGCGTTGCCTGCCGTTGGGCTGGCATATTGAAAACCAATTTCTGCATCGTTGTTGATGATGCTGTAGTCATGATCGATTCCGCTGGTTCTTTTGGAAAGCACCGTCCCGTACAGCGACGTTCCACTCCAGGCTCGCAAATACAGCCAAAACTCAATGGTGAAGTCTGAACTGGAGAGATTCATGTCTTCCGAATATGGAACATGCAACATCGATCCGCTGCCATCAAAGCGCACGCTCGCAGTGCCTACTTTTTTCACATCCCCCCTCGTGAGCACCGTACCGTTTCTGGATACATTTTTTCCCGTCTCTTCGAAAAAGGTGGTTCCAGAATTCTCTCCGTCAAAATGCATCAGCAGTACGACTGCACCAACCCCCATTTCGACGTCAAATGACTCCAATACATTGCTGTCGGGATCAAAAGCCTGAACCGCGAACTTGTAGTACCCATTGGCAGCGGTACTCACGCCGCTGATGAGGCCTTGCGCATTCAGCGTCAGCCCGTCCGGTAGTGTTCCTGCAGCAAGCATCCAGACAACAGAAGAAGATGCAGACGAAACAACTTGGCCGGAAAGCTGGCTGAAATAGCTCTCTCCCCGTGCCGCAGAAACCAGAAGGCGCTTGTCCGTCGGCACCGACACTGTCGTCTCGCCACGCACGACGAGGGTTGCGAGTACAGAGGAGAAGTTCTCGGCGTGAGCGGTCAAACGGGTCGCACCGGCAGCCAGACCAGTCACATCAAAACCGGCACATTGCTGCCCAGCCTGCAAGACAACCGATGCAGAGACATTCAGTACCGAAGGATTTGCCACTGTCAGCTGAACGGGGACGTCGCGAGCTTCGGGATTCGGCAGACACACAGTCATGGCAGTGCGAACGCCTTGATTGAGCACGGCACTCGAAGGCGCCAGACTTAGCAAAGGCATATCTCGCACTTCAACCTGAGCCTCCGCAATGCCCAGACTGACATGACTGACGGTGATCTTTGCGAGGCCAAGATTGTTGGCTTGAACTTTAAGATCCGCGCTATGTTGCCCCTCCGGAATGAAGATGCTGGTGCTTGTTGAGGCAACTGAAGGATTGCTGCTGCCTGCGTCCAGAGTCATGCCGCCAGAAGGCGCCGCTGTATCGATTGATATCTGAAGAGAGCTTTCAGTACCAGGATTGAGTTTGAGACTGGCGGGCTTAATAGCAAGAGCCTCTTGACCCACATGAATCAAGCCCTGTTGTACGAGATAGGGAATGCCCAGCAAACCCCAAGTTATTGAATTTCGGATATGGCCAGATGGCACAACGATCGCATTCAGAAGATTTCCGTAAGCCGAGTTGCCGTTTCCCACGGGAGAAGACTCCAGATCCATTATCACTGCAGGCGCGTTGTGATGATGAATGATCGTATTGGATATTTGTGGAGACGAAGCCTCGATGGCGATACCCTCACCATATTCAAAATGTACATAGGCCAACCGTGTCAGCGAATTGTTGGTGCCAGCAGTAAAGCGCCATGTCCCCCAATCCCCAGCAGCCGGAGTGCTTTCGGCAGAGGTGATCACGATCGGCTTGGTTGAAGTGCCAACAGCGTTGAAGGCACCTTTTTGAAGAGTAAAGCTGGAATTCCGTGCCATGCGAATCGTCACGCCGGGCTCGACGCTCATGGTTGCGTCATTGCCCAGCACGACGGCGCCTTGGAATGTATAAGGCGACTGTGCGGCGCGCAGTGTGATATTGCTTTCAATGCGGCCAGTGATTTCTGTGAGGCTTTGGGCTACAGATTGACTGCTGCTCGCCAGCATTGCGAGCAGTAAAAGAAATTTAGCGCCAGCTTGACGGGCTATGCGCTTCACTTTGAACAATTCACTCACCGCACGACCTCTGTGTGTTGAACCAACCGGAACGCGAGTATGGATGAAGTACAGTCCGCATACCCATTCTTGGTATTTGTTGGTTGTCGTTTTTTTGCAATATGCGGGCCATGGCTTTTGCGTTCCGCCGGAATCGGCTGGGCTGGACTTCTTGAAGAGTGAAATTGACAGCCGTGACCCTTCATCGGGAATACCTGCGTCGGCGAGCGGCGGTGATCAGCGAACCAGATGCTCACGCAGCAGCCTGTTCATGTCCGCAAAAATAGGATTGGTCTGACCGTCATGCCTTTTCGCGGGCAGAGTCTGGAGGGCTTGTGAAGGAAGCCGATCCAGGGCCGATTCAAAGGCTCCTTGCCTGCGACCCGCAACAGACGCCGCAAGGGTTATGAACGATCAATTCCATCTGGCTGGCGCGATGCAAGCGCTGCACTGTTGAAGGGCGTTTGCGCGCCTGCCGGCAAGCCCGCCCTCCCATGACCCATACGCCAGAGCGGGTAGACGGTCCGCCGTGATGTTGCGCCCAACGGCGCCAAAGCCGCGCTCCCCACACAGCTACAGTACAAACCCTAGAATCCCCGGACGACTGCGCCACGCCGCGTTCGCTGTTGCGCCGGCCCACAAGCCGGCCCCAAGAGAGAGCCAAGTCCTCCGATCCCGAAGTCTTGCAGAACGATCTGCCGCTGCACGCTCATCCGTTGCCGTGGCATCCACCGCGCCGTCCTGCTGTTCGATCCCTGGAAAAAAACCATGACTACGCTTGACCAAGCGCAGCCGGGCATGGCCCCTGCTGTTGCGACCGCACGTCCTCTCAACCGACAGGACTACAAGACCCTGGGCCTGTCGGCCCTGGGTGGCACCCTGGAGTTCTACGACTTCGTCGTTTTCGTTTTCTTCGCCAACGTCATCGGCAAGCTGTTCTTCCCGGCCGAGATGCCGGACTGGCTGCGCCAGCTGCAGACGCTGGGCATTTTTGCAGCGGGCTATCTGGCCCGGCCCATCGGCGGCATTCTGATTGCGCACTTTGGCGACATCCTGGGCCGCAAGAAGATGTTCACGCTGTCCATCTTCCTGATGGCCGTGCCCACGCTGGTGATCGGTCTGCTGCCCACCTATGCCTCCATCGGCATTGCCGCGCCGATTTTGCTGCTGGCCATGCGCGTGCTACAGGGCGCGGCCATTGGCGGCGAGATGCCGGGCGCCTGGGTCTTTGTGGCCGAGCATGCGCCGGCGCGCCACTATGGCTTTGCCATCGGCTCGCTGACTTCGGGCATCACGGGCGGCATTTTCCTGGGCTCCATCATCGGTGTCTGGCTCAACAGCACCTACAGCGCCGAGGAGATCCACGACTGGGCCTGGCGCATGCCCTTCATCCTGGGCGGCGTGTTCGGCCTGGTGTCGGTCTACCTGCGCAAGTTCCTGCATGAGACACCCATCTTCCAGGAGCTGATGGCTCGCAAGCAGGCCGACCGCGAACTGCCGCTCAAGACCATCGTGCGCGACCACCGCCAGGCCTGCGTGCTGGTGGCGCTGATGACCTGGGTGCTGTCCACGGCCATCGTGGTGGTGGTGCTGTTCACACCGGCCTATCTGCAGAAGGTCTTCCACATCGACGCGGCCCTGGCCATGAAGGCCAACGCCGTGGCCACGGTGACGCTGACGCTGGGCTGCGTGTTCTGGGGCTGGCTGTCCGACAAGATGGGCACGCGTGTGGCCATGGTCACGGGCTGGCTGGGCATGACGGTGACGGCCTATGTGTTCTATCTGAACCTGCCGGGCACGGCGTCCTCGCTGGTGTGGAGCTATGCGCTGGTGGGCTTTTTCGTGGGCAGCATTGCGCTGCTGCCGGTGGTGGGCGTGCGCGCCTTCCCGGCCGAGGTGCGTTTCACGGGCCTGTCCTTTGCCTACAACATGGCCTATGCGGTGTTCGGCGGCATGACGCCCATGCTGGTGTCCGTGTGGCAGCAGGTGGATGTGATGGCGCCTGCGCACTATGTGGCGGCCATGGGCATCCTGGGCGCGGCCATCGGCTTCTGGCCCCTGGCCTGCCGTGGTTGGCAACCCAGGCGCGGCTGAGCTTGGCAGTGGAATGAAGGGCAGCATGGCTGCCCTTTTTGTTGGGCGCCGCATGGATCGCTGACAATCCTTTCATGAGCACCACGCGACAAGAACTCCTGGCCCACTTCGACGGTTTGCTGCAGCCCGAGCGCTTCAAGGACTATGGTCCCAACGGCCTGCAGGTGGAGGGGCGCGGCGAGATCCGCCGCATCGTCAGCGGGGTGACGGCAAGCCGGGCGCTGATCGAGGCGGCCATCGAGGCGCAGGCCGATGCCATCTTCGTGCACCATGGCCTGTTCTGGCGCGGCATGGATGGCCGCATCACGGGCTGGCTCAAGGAGCGCATCCGCCTGCTGCTGGCCCACGACATCAACCTCTTTGCCTACCATCTTCCGCTGGATGTCCATCCGCAATGGGGCAACAACGCGCAGCTGGGCGTGCAACTGGGGCTTGAGGGCCAGGCAACGTTTGGCGAGCAGAACCTGGGCTGGATGGCCGCGGCGGAGTTTGCCGACGCGGCGGCGCTGGGCAGGCATGTGGAGCAGGCGCTGGGGCGCACTCCTGTCTGCGTGGGAGAAGAGCGACTGCGCCCCATTCGCCGCATTGCATGGTGCACGGGCGGCGCGCAAGGTTTCTTCGAGGCCGCGATTGCCGCTGGGGCCGATGCCTTCATCACGGGCGAGATTTCCGAGCCGCAGGCGCATCTGGCGCGCGAGACAGGCGTGGCCTTCCTGGCCGCCGGCCACCATGCCACCGAGCGCTATGGTGCGCCGGCCCTGGCGGGGCAGGTGGCATTGGAGCTGGGGCTGGAGCACCGTTTCATCGAGATCGACAATCCGGCCTGATGCTGGCCTGTTAGTGGCCCACTATTGGCCCGCCCAGGGGGCGAGGCCTTTTGCTGCAAGCGCGGTGCGAATGACCGGCTTGCCTGATCCGGATACCGAAAATGCCTGATTCCACACACCCCCAAGCCGCGATTGCCATCACCCAGGGCGACTCTGCAGGCGTAGGGCCCGAGACCATCGCTAAGGCATTCATGGAAGTGCCCGAGGTCATGCGCGGCTGCTTCGTCGTCGGCGAGTTGCAGACGCTGCGCCGGGCAGCCGCCGTGGCGGCGCGTGCGCGCGATGGCGACAACGCCATTCCCATGCCCGTGGCTGTCATCGAGTCGGCTGAGCAACTAGAGCAGGTGCCGCCGAACTGCATTCCCTTGCTGGAGCTGCCCGGGCTGCCCGGTCCTGCGCCCTGGGGCCAGGTGAGCGCCAGCGCCGGTGACGCGGCTGCGCGCTGCGTGGTCTGGGCCGCGCGGGCTGCCTTGCGAGGCGAAATCGCGGCTCTGGTCACGGCGCCCCTGCACAAGGAGGCGTTGCATGCTGCGGGCGTGGACTTTCCTGGTCATACCGAGCTGCTGCAGTTCGAGGCTGCGCAGCATGCGGGTGTGGGCCTGGACCGCATGCCGGTGCGCATGATGCTGGCCAATGATGAGTTGCGGACGGTGCTGGTCAGCATCCATACCTCGCTGCGCAAGGCGATCGATGCGGTAACGAAGGACAACCTGCTGCAGACCTTGCGCATCACGCATGAGGCCCTGTCGCGCAGTCTGGGCCGCCCGCCGCGGATCGGTGTGGCAGGGCTGAACCCGCATGCGGGCGAGGGCGGCCTGTTCGGCAGCGAGGAGGTCGAGATCATTGCCCCGGCCATCGCCCAGGCGCGTGCCGAGGGCCTGGACGCCCATGGACCTTTTGCGCCCGATACGGTGTTCATGCGCGCCCGCAATGCGCCCGGCCACCCCGGTGAGTTCGACGTGGTGCTGGCCATGTACCACGACCAGGGACTGATTCCCGTGAAGTACCTGGGCGTGGAAAAGGGCGTGAATGTCACATTGGGGCTGCCGCTGGTGCGCACCAGTCCGGACCACGGCACGGCTTTTGATATTGCAGGGCAGGGTCTTGCAGAGGCGAGCAGCCTGATTGAGTCCGTGCGAATGGCGCGCAAATTGGCGGCTTGAATGGCTAGCCCAAGCACCGGGAATCTGCAGTAATGGAAAACGCCCGTGGCAACCATGCCACGGGCGTTTTGATTTGCGTCAAAACACGAATTTCAGCGCTTGAGGCTGTCGCGAATCTCGCGCAGCAGCACGATGTCTTCAGGTGTGACGGGGGCCGGCGCGGGGGCGGCCGGGGCCTCGCGGCGCAGGCGGTTGATCTGCTTGACCATCATGAAAATGATGAAGGCCAGGATGATGAAATTCACCGCCACCGTGATGAAGTTCCCATAGGCAAATACGGGGACGCCGGCCTTCTTGAGGGCATCGAGCGTCATCGCTGTTCCGGGGGGCACGCTGCCCAGCACGACGAACAGATTGGAGAAGTCCAGCTTGCCGAAAACCAGGCCAACGACCGGCATGATCAGGTCGTTTACCACGGAATCGACGATTTTGCCAAACGCTCCGCCGATGATGACGCCCACGGCGAGATCTACCACGTTTCCCTTAACTGCGAACTCACGAAATTCCTGCATCATGCCCATGGCTGGCTCCATCTGGAAAGAGTTTGAGATAGCGCAGTATTGCGCGGCTTTGGAGCCTGTCAATGTCGGAGTCGGTATGGAATAACCATACTCGCCCCGCTACAATTTATTGTTGACCCCAACTCAAGCGACGTAGTTCGAGGAACCCCATGAGTGACACTCCAATCGACTCCAGCAAGCGGACGTGGATCATCACGTCGGCGTGTGCTGGCGCGGTGGGCGGCGTGGCGACAGCCGTCCCGTTCGTGAGCACCTTCCAGCCATCCGAGAAGGCCAAGGCCGCCGGGGCTGCAGTGGAGGTCGATATCTCCGCACTCAAGGACGGCGAGAAGCTCACGGTCGAGTGGCGCGGCAAGCCAGTCTGGATCATCAAGCGCACGCCGGAACAGATCAAGGAACTGCCCGAGCTGGACAGCCAGCTGGCCGATCCCCAGTCCAAGCGCCACCCTGAAGAGTTCACGCCGCCCTACGCGATGAATGAAGCCCGCTCGATCAAGCCCGAAGTGCTGGTCGTCGTCGGCATCTGCACGCACCTGGGCTGCTCGCCTTCCGACAAGTTCCAGCCCGGCGCGCAGCCTTCGCTGCCCAATGACTGGAAGGGCGGCTTCCTGTGCCCCTGCCATGGCTCGACCTTTGACATGGCTGGCCGTGTCTTCAAGAACAAGCCGGCCCCCGACAACCTGCAGGTGCCACCGCACATGTACCTGTCGGAGACCAAGCTCCTCATCGGTGAAGACAAGGCTTGAGGGAGACAAGAACAATGGCCCACGAATTCAAGGACATCGATCCGAACGCGCCTGCGGGCGCCAAGCTCACGAACTGGTTCGAGAACCGTTTTCCAACGGCTTTCGACGCCTACCGTGTGCACATGTCGGAGTACTACGCTCCGAAGAACTTCAACTTCTGGTACATCTTCGGCTCGCTGGCGCTGCTGGTGCTGGTGATCCAGATCGTCACCGGCATCTTCCTGGTGATGCACTACAAGCCGGACGCCGAGAAGGCGTTCGCCTCGGTCGAGTACATCATGCGCGATGTGCCCTGGGGCTGGCTGATCCGCTACATGCACTCCACGGGCGCGTCGGCCTTCTTCGTCGTGGTCTATCTGCACATGTTCCGCGGCCTTCTGTACGGTTCGTACCGCAAGCCGCGTGAACTGGTCTGGATCTTCGGCTGCGCCATCTTCCTGGTGCTGATGGCCGAGGCCTTCATGGGCTACCTGCTGCCCTGGGGCCAGATGTCGTACTGGGGCGCCCAGGTGATCGTGAACCTGTTCTCGGCGATCCCCTTCATCGGCCCTGACCTGGCGCTGCTGATCCGTGGCGACTACGTGGTGGGCGATGCCACGCTCAACCGCTTCTTCAGCTTCCACGTGATCGCCGTGCCCCTGGTGCTGCTGGGGCTGGTCGTGGCCCACTTGCTGGCGCTGCACGACGTGGGCTCCAACAATCCGGACGGCATCGAGATCAAGGGCCCCAATGCGCCCAAGGACGCCAAGGGCCATCCGCTGGACGGCATCCCCTTCCATCCCTACTACACGGTGCACGACATCTTTGGCGTGACGGTGTTCCTGTTCCTGTTCTCGGCCGTGGTGTTCTTCGCGCCCGAGTTCGGCGGCTACTTCCTGGAGTACAACAACTTCATCCCGGCCGATCCGCTGAAGACGCCGTCGCACATTGCGCCGGTCTGGTACTTCACGCCGTTCTACTCGATGCTGCGTGCCATCACCAGCGAGATGATGTATGTGCTGATCGCCTGCGTGTTGCTGGGTGCGGGCTTTGGCGTGCTCAAGTCGCGCCTGCCGGCCGCCGTCAAGGGCGTGGTCGCCATCGTGGCCCTGGGCGTCATCGCCATGATGCTGTCCATCGACGCCAAGTTCTGGGGCGTGCTGGTGATGGGTGGTGCCGTGATCATCCTGTTCGCGCTGCCCTGGCTCGATTGCAGCCCGGTCAAGTCCATCCGCTACCGTCCGAGCTGGCACAAGTACCTCTACGGCATCTTCGTGATCAACTTCGTGATCCTGGCCTATCTCGGTGTGCAGCCGCCTTCGCCCATCGGCGAGCGCGTGTCCCAGGTCGGAACGCTGTTCTACTTCGGCTTCTTCCTGCTGATGCCCTGGTGGAGCCGCCTGGGCAAGACCAAACCCGTTCCCGATCGTGTGACGTTCAAGCCGCACTGAAGCTGGAGAGAACAACAATGAAGAAACTGATTCTCACGTTGATCGCGGCCCTGGGCATCATGACCGGTGCACAGGCTTCCGAAGGCGGCATCGCCTGGGACAAGGCCCCGGGCAAGACCAATGACACGGCATCGCTGCAAAACGGCGCCAAGCTGTTCGTCAACTACTGCCTGAGCTGCCACTCGGCCGCATTCATGCGCTTCAACCGGCTGCAGGACATCGGGCTGACCGAGCAGGAAATCAAGGACAACCTGCTGTTCACCACCGACAAGGTGGGCGAGACCATGAAGGCGGCCATCAACCCGAAGGAAGCCAAGGAGTGGTTCGGTGCCAATCCGCCGGATCTGACGGTGATCGCGCGCTCGCGCGCAGGCCACAACGGCACGGGCGCCGACTATCTCTACACCTTCCTGCGCACCTTCTACCGCGATGACACCAAGGCCACGGGCTGGAACAACCTGGCCTTCCCCAGCGTGGGCATGCCCCATGCACTGTGGCAACTGCAGGGCGAGCGCCGTGCCATCTTCGAAGAAGCCGAAGAGCACGGCGTGAAGACCCAGGTTTTCAAGGGGTGGGAGCAGGTCTCTCCCGGCTCCATGAGCCCAGTGCAGTACGATCAGGCAGTTGGCGATCTGGTGAACTACCTGCAATGGATGGGTGAGCCGGCACAGAACAGCCGCATCCGCATTGGCGTGGGCGTGCTGCTTTTCCTGGCGGTCTTCATCTTCATTGCATGGCGCCTCAACGCCGCGTTCTGGAAAGACGTCAAATAAAACCGTGACTGCAGAAGGTCGTGCAAGCGATTGCGCGGCTGAACTGTGTGCAGAGTGGGCGCCGCGAGCGACCCACTCTTTTTGATTTTTAGGAGCCTCCACCATGATGGTGCTTTATTCGGGAACGACCTGCCCCTTTTCACACCGTTGCCGTTTCGTCCTGTTCGAAAAAGGCATGGACTTCGAGATCCGCGATGTGGACCTGTTCAGCAAGCCTGAAGACATCAGCGTGATGAACCCGTACGGCCAGGTGCCCATCCTGGTCGAGCGCGACCTGATCCTGTACGAATCGAACATCATCAACGAGTACATCGACGAGCGCTTCCCGCATCCCCAACTGATGCCCGGCGACCCGGTGGACCGCGCCCGCGTTCGCCTGTTCCTGCTGAACTTCGAGAAGGAACTGTTCGTGCACGTGAGCACGCTCGAGGAGCGCAACGTCAAGGGCAACGAAAAGGCCATCGAAAAGGCACGCGCCCACATCCGCGACCGCCTGACGCAACTGGCTCCCGTGTTCCTCAAGAACAAGTACATGCTGGGCGAGAACTTCTCCATGCTGGACGTGGCCATCGCCCCGCTGCTGTGGCGCCTGGACTACTACGGCATCGAGGTGTCCAAGAACGCCGCCCCGCTGCTCAAGTACGCCGAGCGCATCTTCTCGCGCCCTGCCTACATCGAAGCGCTGACGCCTTCCGAGAAGGTGATGCGCAAGTAATTCGCATCGGTTGACGACTGATTGCGCGGGCAGGGAAGGCGGTCAACCGGTCGCCATCCTGCCCGTTTTCGTATTACGACCACTCTTTTCCTGGGATCGTCATGACTGCCCCCGAAGCAACTTCCACCCGCCCCTACCTGATCCGGGCCCTGTACGAGTGGTGCACCGACAACGGCTTCACACCCCACATCGCAGTGCGCGTGGACCGCAACGTGCAGGTGCCGCGCGAGTTTGTGCGCGACGGCGAGATCGTGCTCAACGTCAGCTACGACGCCACCAGCGGCCTGCAGATGGGCAATGACTTCATCAGCTTCACGGCCCGCTTTGGCGGCAAGCCACGCGAAATCATGGTGCCTGTCGAGCAGGTGATGGCCATCTACGCACGGGAGACCGGCCAAGGCATGGCTTTCCCGGCGCCGGAGTCGGATGCCGACGCCGACAACGAAGTTTCGGTCGAGCAGGAATCCGATGAGCCCGTGTCGCAGGACGCAGCTGCTGAAGTGCCGGCCGGGCCAGCTGCCGACGAACGCGTGGTGCAGCTGGTGAGTATCCAGAACGAGGGCGATGATGAAGAGCCCCCGCGCACGCCGCCGCCCTCGGGCACGCGGCCCTCGCTGAAGCTGGTGAAGTAGGTTTTTCGTACCCCGGGCCTGTGATCACGCGTGCAAGCGGGCTCGCAGGCGCCAGGAACGGCTGAAGCGGTCTTTTTCTGCGCTAGAATTCGTGCTTCGCCGGTTTAGCTCAGTTGGTAGAGCACCCGCCTTGTAAGCGGTAGGTCGTCAGTTCGAATCCGACAACCGGCACCAAAAGGTCTCCTTCGGAGGCCTTTTTTCATTGCTTTCTTCATTTCCGGCCGCGTTTGTTTCAGCTGCCGACTAGGCCTGCACTTTGAGCCGGATCTCGGTCACATCCCACCCCTTGGTGCGCAGGTGGGCTGCCATGGCGGGCAGCAACTGGCGGATCTTGGCGGCGGCCGCATTGTTTCGCACCAGCAGGCACCAAGTACTGCCCTCGATGGGGCCCGCCTGCAGGCTGGCGCGCAGCAGCGGCGGCACCAGGGGCAGGATGGCCGTCAGGCGATTGCTGGAGTCCCGCGTGAGCTGTGCGAGCCGCGCCAGCGTGGGCGAGTTCTCGACGGCGTGCAGGGCGGTGACGGCGTGGTGGCGGCGTGTGAAGGTCATGGGCTTGAAGGGCTGGACTGGCAGCGTTGGCATGCGCCGGCCCGGAGGGTCGTTATAGCAGCATCTGCGGGGTGGCGCGGGTCCGTGGATTCGGGTTCGGGGCTGTGCGGCTGCATGCGTCGGCCTGCCTGAGAGAGGGTTGGACAGAGGCAGTTAGAATCAATTGTTCGGTTCTCGCTTCGGCCCGGTCGCATGTGTTCTTCAGAAGAGCACTTGCAGGCAGGTGGAGCGGCCCCATCTGAAATCCAACAATCTAGGGATTCCAGGCACACCGCAGTCCGCTTCAGCGGGCGGCGGTGTGTCTTTTTCGCATGGCCACCAACTTCCTCACCAAACTATTCGGCAGCCGAAACGATCGGCTTCTCAAGCAATACCGCAAGACGGTTGTTCGCATCAATGCGATGGAGCCCGACTACGAGAAGCTCAGCGACGAGGCTCTGCGTGCAAAGACGCAGGAGTTCAAGGAACGTGTGGCCAAGGGCGAGTCGCTGGACGACCTGCTGCCCGAAGCCTTCGCCGTGGTGCGCGAGGGCTCCAAGCGCGTCATGAAGATGCGCCACTTCGACGTTCAGCTGCTGGGCGGCATGGCGCTGCACTACGGCAAGATCGCCGAAATGCGCACCGGCGAAGGCAAGACGCTGACCGCCACGCTGCCGGTCTACCTGAACGCACTGTCGGGCAATGGCGTGCACGTGGTGACCGTGAACGACTATCTGGCCAATCGCGATGCGACCTGGATGGCCAAGCTGTACAACTTCCTCGGACTGTCGGTGGGCATCAACCTGCCCAACATGCCGCGCGAGGAAAAGCAGGCCGCCTACAACAGCGACATCACCTACGGCACGAACAACGAATACGGCTTCGACTACCTGCGCGACAACATGGTCTACGAGTCGGGCGACCGCGTTCAGCGCGTGCTCAACTACGCCATCGTCGACGAGGTGGACTCCATCCTGATCGATGAGGCCCGCACGCCGCTGATCATCAGCGGCCAGGCCGAAGACCACACGGCCATGTACGTGGCCATGAACAAGATCGTTCCCAACCTGGTGCGCCAGGAAGGCGAGGCCGACCCGCGCACCGGCGAAGGCGTGACCAAGCCCGGCGACTTCACCGTGGACGAGAAGAGCCACCAGGTGTTCCTAACCGACCAGGGTTACGAGGCCGCAGAGCGCCTGCTGGGCCACGCCGGCATGATTGCCGAGGGCGCCTCGCTGTACGACCCGGCCAACATCACCCTGGTCCACCATCTCTACGCGGCGCTGCGTGCCAACAACCTCTACCATCGTGACCAGCACTATGTGGTGCAGAACGGCGAGATCGTCATCGTTGACGAGTTCACGGGCCGCCTGATGGCAGGCCGGCGCTGGAGCGACGGCCTGCACCAGGCGGTCGAGGCCAAGGAAGGCGTAACCATCCAGGC
The DNA here is from genome assembly GCF_052692095.1 of Delftia sp. NA_296.1. Classification (NCBI taxonomy): domain Bacteria; kingdom Pseudomonadati; phylum Pseudomonadota; class Betaproteobacteria; order Burkholderiales; family Comamonadaceae; genus Delftia; species Delftia sp. NA_296.1. The sequence goes on from NZ_JBQZGF010000010.1 coordinate 23,583, forward strand.
CGAGAACCAGACCATGGCCTCGATCACCTTCCAGAACTACTTCCGTCTCTACGGCAAGCTGGCTGGCATGACGGGCACGGCCGATACCGAGGCCTACGAATTCCAGGAAATCTATGGTCTCGAGACCATGGTGATTCCGCCCAACCGCCCCAGCAAGCGCGACGACCAGCTCGACCGTGTCTACAAGACCACGCGCGAGAAGTACGAGGCGGCGATCCGCGATATCCGTGAATGCTATGAGCGCGGCCAGCCCGTGCTGGTGGGCACGACTTCGATTGAGAACTCCGAAATCATCGACGAGCTGCTCAACAAGGAAAACCTGCCCCACCAGGTGCTCAACGCCAAGCAGCACGAGCGCGAGGCCGACATCGTGGCCCAGGCCGGTCGTCCCGGCATGATCACCATCGCCACCAACATGGCCGGCCGCGGTACCGACATCGTGCTGGGCGGCAACATCGAAAAGCAGGTGGCTGCTGTCGAGGCCGATGAATCCCTGTCCGAAGCCGAACGCCAGCAGCGCATTGAACAAATGCGCGCCGACTGGAAGATCGAGCACGACAAGGTCTCGGCCCTGGGTGGCCTGCGCATCATCGCCACCGAGCGCCATGAATCGCGCCGTATCGACAACCAGCTGCGTGGCCGTTCGGGCCGCCAGGGCGACCCCGGCTCCTCGCGTTTCTACCTGAGCCTGGACGATGCGCTGATGCGCATCTTCGCGGGCGACCGTGTGCGCGCCATCATGGACCGCCTGAAGATGCCCGATGGCGAAGCCATCGAAGCCGGCATCGTGACCCGCTCCATCGAAGGTGCGCAGCGCAAGGTCGAGGCCCGCAACTTCGACATCCGCAAGCAACTGCTCGAATACGACGACGTGTCCAACGACCAGCGCAAGGTGATCTACCAGCAGCGCAACGAGATCCTCGACGCCTCGGACCTGTACGAGATGATCACGGTGATGCGCGACGACGTGGTGTCCGATCTGGTGCGCCAGTACGTTCCTGCCGAGTCCATGGAAGAGCAGTGGGACCTGGCCGGTCTGGAAAAGGCGCTGGAAAGCGAATGGCGCATCCAGCTGCCGCTGCAGTCGCAGGTGCAGTCTGCGCACGCCATCACCGACGAGGAAATACTCGAAAAGGTGCTGCAGGCCGCCCGCGAAGTGTTCGATGCCAAGGTCGAGCTGATCGGCCGCGAGAACTTCACGCAATTCCAGCGCGCCGTTCTGCTGCAAAGCTTCGACACCAACTGGCGTGACCACCTGTCTGCGCTCGACTATCTGCGCCAGGGCATTCACCTGCGCGGCTATGCGCAAAAGCAGCCCAAGCAGGAATACAAGCGCGAGGCCTTCGAGCTGTTCCGCCAGCTCATCGACCAGGTCAAGACCGAAGTCACGCGCGTGCTGATGACCGTGCAGGTGCAGTCGCGCGAACAGGTGGAGCAGGCCACCGAGGCCCTGGAGCAGCGCAGCGCCCACAGCCTGGAGCACATGACCTATGGCGCTCCGTCGGATGGCGACATCGGTGGCTCCGTCGAAGACGAGCCGCTGGAGCTGCCCGAAGGCGCTCGCGTGGGCCGCAATGATCCCTGCCCCTGCGGCAGCGGCAAGAAGTACAAGCAGTGCCACGGCAAGCTGTCGTGATGCGGCGGGCGTCGTAAGACACTGCAAGACACGGAAAACGGCACGGATGCACTCCGTGCCGTTTTCTTTTTTAAGGTCGATGAAATACGTGCCGCTCCGGTTTGTTCCGATAATGGAGCGCGTTTTTCTTTCACTGTAGGAAGCCCCTCAATGCCTGTGAATCTCTCCGCTCCCGTGCACGCCGACCTGTTGGCGATCGACGGCGTTCGCATCGGCGTCACCGAAGCCGGTGTGCGCAAGGCCAACCGCAAGGACCTGTCCGTGTTCCTGCTCGACGAGGGCGCTTCGGTGGCTGGCGTGTTCACGCAGAACCGTTTCTGCGCAGCGCCTGTGCAGGTCAGCCGCGAGCATCTGGTTCAGACAGCGGGCGCCATCCGTGCCATGGTCATCAACACAGGCAATGCCAATGCAGGCACTGGCGCCGACGGCCTGGCACGTGCGCGCCGTACCTGCGCAGATCTGGCAGCGCTGCTGCAGCTCAAGCCCGAGCAGATCCTGCCGTTCTCCACTGGCGTGATCATGGAAGAGCTGCCTGTGGACCGCATTGCAGCCGGCCTGCCGGCCGCCATTGCCGCAGCCAAGGCCGACAACTGGGGCACGGCTGCCGAGGGCATCATGACCACCGACACGCTGCCCAAGGCCTTCAGCCGGGCCGTGGACATTGGCGGCAAGCGCGTGAGCATCACCGGCATCAGCAAGGGCGCGGGCATGATCCGCCCCAACATGGCGACCATGCTGGGCTTTCTGGCCACCGATGCGGCCATCGCTCCCGAGCTGCTGCAGCCCCTGGTCAAGGAACTGGCCGACGGCTCGTTCAACCGCGTGACCATCGACGGCGACACATCGACCAACGATTCCTTTGTGCTGGTGGCCACGCACAAGGCCGGCAATGCGCAGATCACTTCGCTGACCAGCGCCGAAGGCCAGGCCCTGAAGGCTGCATTGCTGGATGTGTCGCGTTTGCTGGCTCAGGCCATCGTGCGCGATGGCGAAGGTGCCACCAAGTTCATCACCGTCAAGGTGGAAGGTGGCAAGACCGAGGCCGAGTGCCGCCTGGTGGCATATTCCATCGCGCATTCGCCCCTGGTCAAGACGGCGTTCTTTGCCAGCGACCCGAACCTGGGCCGCATCCTCGCGGCGGTTGGCTATGCTAGCATCGACGATCTGGACCAGACCAAGATCGACCTGTACCTGAACGATGTGCATGTCGCAGTCAATGGCGGCCGCAACCCTGCCTATCAGGAGGAAGACGGCCAGCGCGTGATGAAGCAGCAGGAGATCATCGTGCGCGTGCTACTGGGCCGAGGGGAGGCCGAGCAGACCGTGTGGACCTGCGATCTGAGCCACGACTACGTGAGCATCAACGCCGACTACCGCTCCTGACTCTCCACCCACCGTGCCGCCGGCAGCCGCAGGCCTCGTGCCTGGCTGCTGCCAGCTTTCAATGGCGGCCGGCGCGCAAAAGCTCTGGCGTTGGCATGAGATCCATCTCGATTCCCGGGCATATCCAGCGTCGGTGGCCGTGAGATCCGTATTCGAGAGAAATCCATGACATTGCCCACAGAAGCCGTCGCCGCCCCCTTGCTGCAACTCGTGCAGCGCGCCGAGCAGCTGATGCAGCGCATCGAGGCCATCCTGCCCCAGCCGCTGCAATCCCCCGCAGATTGGAATACCGCCATCGCCTGGCGCTATCGCAAGCGCGCCAACGGCTGCGGCCTGCTGGAGCCCGTGCGCCACGTCGGCGCCATGCAACTGTCCGACCTGCAGAACATCGATGTGCAAAAGGACAAGATCGCGCGCAACACCGAGCAGTTCGTGACCGGCCGCACGGCCAACAACGTGCTGCTCACCGGCGCGCGCGGCACGGGCAAATCCTCGCTGATCCGTGCCTGCCTGCATGCCTTTGCGTCGCAGGGCCTGCGCCTGATCGAGGTGGACAAGGCCGATCTGACGGACCTGCCCGACATCGTCGATGTGGTGGCCGGCCGGCCCGAGAAGTTCATCATCTATTGCGACGATCTGAGCTTTGAGGAAGGCGAGCCTGGCTACAAGGCCCTGAAGTCCATTCTGGATGGATCAGTCAGCGCCGCCAGCCCGAACGTGCTGGTCTATGCGACCAGCAATCGCCGCCATCTGCTGCCGGAGTACCAGTCCGAGAATCTGACCTACCAGCGCGGCGAGGATGGGGAGCTGCATCCCGGCGAGGTGATTGAGGAAAAGATCTCCCTGTCCGAGCGCTTCGGCCTGTGGGTGAGCTTCTATCCCTTCAGCCAAGACGAGTACCTGCGCGTGGTGGCGCAATGGCTGGAGGCTCTGGGACTGGACCAGGCCACGATCGAGGCCGCGCGTCCTGAGGCCCTGGTCTGGGCGCTGGAGCGTGGCTCGCGCAGCGGCCGTGTGGCCCATCAGTTCGCCCGTGACTATGCGGGCCGCGCCGAGCGCCCGAACCAGCGCCAGACCGGCATCGCCGATGTCCATGGGCTGGCCGAAGAGGCCGAGCTCTGACAAGCCTGCTGCCCGGCCTTGGGGCCGGGCGGTTTTTTGCGAAAGATCAAGTGACTGAAAAAGAAATCTCCCTGAACACCGGCGCCGATGCTGCCCAGTCTCAACCGCCGTCTCAAGCGCCGGCCCAGCGCAAGCACACCGAAGTCGCCGTTGGCGTGCTCCTGCGCGAGTCCGATGGCGCGCTGCTGATCACCAGCCGGCCGCCTGGCAAGCCCTATGCCGGCTATTGGGAGTTCCCTGGTGGGAAGATCGAATCCGGCGAGACCGTGGAGCAGGCATTGCGTCGCGAGCTTCAGGAAGAGCTGGGCGTCGAGATCGCAGCAGCCCCCGTCTGGAAGGTGACCGAGCATGACTATCCGCATGCCCTGGTGCGCCTGCACTGGTGCAAGATCACGCGTTGGAGCGGGGAGTTCGAGATGCGAGAAGGCCAGCAGATGGCCTGGCAGCAACTTCCGCTGCAGGTGCAGCCGGTGCTGCCTGGCGCCTATCCGGTGCTGCAATGGCTCAGCGAGGAACGTGGGCTGCCTTTTGATGTCGGCTTCTACGAGGCAGGCCAACCGAAAGTCTGAACAGGCCTGATCAGGGTTCAGTGCGAGGGTCGCCGAAGGGCGAATCCTCGGGAGGCATGGGCGCAGGCACGCGGAATTCCTCGTTGGCCCAGGCTCCCAGGTCGATCTGGTAGCAGCGCTCGCTGCAAAAGGGCCGAAAGCGGTTGGCCGGCGCGAACAGGCTGGGGCCGCTGCAGGTCGGGCAGCGCACCGTGGGCCCTGCGGATGATGCATCGACAGAGGGCGTGGCTTTCGTGGACATGCCGGCAGTCTTTTTCATCAGCTGCAAAGCGTGACCTCGAACGAGGCATCTTCGCTGCAAGGCTGGGGTTTGGCGCCGCTCTCGGGGCGAAGCAGGCGCACTGAAACCAGCAGGCGGTTGCCGCTGATTTCCGGAACAAGATTCAATGCCGGGTCTATGCGAAGGCGCAGCAGCTGAAAGCTGCGACCGGGCGGCATGGCCTGCTGGAACACGCCCTTTTCTGCGGCCACCCATTGCGGCACGCCGGTTTCGCGCAGCATCTTGAGCAGCAGCTGCAGCGACTGACCCAGCGGGGTCAGTGTGCTGGCCCAGTCCTCCAGATCACGCAGTCGCACCTGGGGGTCATGGAACTGCCAGGCGTGATAGGCTGGCAAATCGAAACCGCAGGTGCCGCCAGGGATGCCGATGCGGCTGCGCACGGCCATCAGCCATTCGTTGTCGGTCAGGGACTGGCCGGCCTTTCCGTTCTGGGCATTGAGCTGGGCAAAGCACTGCTCCACATGGCGGGACACCTGGTCGAGCATGTGCTCGGCGATATCGGGGTTGCCGCGCAGGCTGTCGAGCAGGCTCTTGTGGCGTTCGAGGTCCTTGAGCACGTCCGTCTTCAGGTCGGTGCGTGCTGCCACGTCCATGATCTCGAAGATGGTGACCAGCGCGAAATGGTGATCGATGGAATGAGCGCGCGACAGCAGCTCGCCCAGGCGGCGATACAGCTGCTCCAGCCTGAGGTAGGTCCTCAGGCGCTCATTGAAGGGATATTCGTACAGGATCACGCTTGCTGGGCTCCTCGGGGTGCTCAGGAATCAGCTGTCTACGTCGTGCACATGCTGAATTACACGCACAGGCCAAGCCATGGCGTGCATCATAGCCCGAACCATGCCGAGATTCGATCGGTGCATGCGTGCAAAGCCTCTATCGTCATGGCTTCGTCGTTGTAGAGCACCCAGTCGGCTGCCGCCAGCCGTGCCGCGCGGGTGGCCTGGGCTGCGATGATGGCTTGCACGGCATCGCGGGGCAATCCGTTGCGGGCCATGACGCGTGCGATCTGTGTTTCCGTCCGGCAGTCCACGACCAGCACGGCATCGAGCAGGGCAGGCCAGCGGCCGGACTCCACAAGCAGCGGGATGTCATGCACGATGAGCGCGCATCCGCCATCGGTGGCCTGCTGGACTTCAAGGGCCGTTTGCCGAGCCACCAGAGGGTGGATGATGGCTTCCAGCTGCTGACGTGCGGCAGGCTGCTGGAAGACCAGCTCGCGCATGCGCGCACGGTCCAGAGCACCGTTCGCATCGATCAGTTCAGGTCCGAAGCTGCGCGCAATCTCGGGCAATGCGGCACCTGCCGGGGCGGTGAGGCTGCGCGAGATCTGGTCGGCATCGATGATGCTTGCTCCGCGCAAGGCAAGCTGTGCGGCCACGGTGCTCTTGCCGCTGCCGATGCCGCCGGTCAGGCCCAGCCGGAAAGGGCGCGGGTGCGGACGTGGTGGCAGGGCGTTGCTGGATTCCATGCCGCAGTGTCGGATCAAAGACCGATGGCCGCCAACAGGGATTGCAGCATCTGCTGGGGTCCGAACACCATGGCGGCAAAGCCGGCGCCCGCAAGAAAGGGGCCAAAGGGAACATAGCCACCTTCGCGCAGGCGGCTGTTGATTTTCAGCGCAATGCCCACGATGGCGCCAATCACGGACGAGATCAGGATGATGGGCACAAGAGCCTGCCAGCCGAACCAGGCCCCCAGCGCGGCAAACAGCTTGAAGTCGCCGTAGCCCATGCCTTCCTTGCCGGTGACCAGCTTGAAGGCCCAGTAGACCAGCCACAGCGAGAGATAGCCCGCTGCAGCACCCCAGACCGCGTCGGCCAGAGGCACGGCGGTCCAGTGCAGTGCCGATGAAAGCAGCCCGGCCCACAGCAAGGGCAGGGTGATGTCGTCGGGGAGCAGTGTGGTATCCCAGTCGATCAGCGCCAGGCTCAGCAAGGCGGCGCTGAACAGGCACCAGATGGCGCCCGTGGGCGTGATGCCCCATTGCATCGTGCAGTAGGCGAATAGCGCAGCGCAGGCCAGTTCCACCAGCGGGTAGCGGATGCTGATCGATGCCTTGCATTCCGAGCACCGGCCCCGCAGCGCCAGATAGCTGAGCACGGGAATGTTCTCGTACCAGTGGATGGCATGGCCGCAATGCGGGCAGCGCGAGCGGGGGCGGCTCAGGCTCAGGGGTGCCTCGGCAGGCGGCAGCGCTGTGGCGGGCGATGGCGTGGCGGAGGAGGAAGATTGCTCTTGCGCCCATTGGGCGCATTCCGCATTCCATTGCTGCTCCATCATGCAGGGCAGCCTATGCACCACCACGTTGAGAAAGCTGCCAACCAACAGGCCCAGCAGGCCGCCCAATGCAGCCTGCATCCAGAGTTCCAAAACCATCAGACCACCTGACCCAGCTTGAAGATGGGCAGATACATCGAAACCACGATGCCGCCGATGAGGGTGCCCAGGAAAACAATGATGATGGGCTCCATCAGGCTGGACAGGCCAGCCACCATGTCATCGACCTCTTCCTCGTAGAAATCGGCCGCCTTGCCAAGCATGTGGTCGATGGAGCCGGATTCCTCGCCGATGGCGCACATCTGCAGCACCATGGAGGGAAAGACGTTGGCATTGGTCATGGCCACGGTGAGGCTGGTGCCGGTGGAGACTTCCTGCTGGATCTTTTCCGTGGCATTGGCATACACGGCATTGCCGGATGCGCCGCCGACAGAATCCAGTGCCTCGACCAATGGGACGCCCGCGGCAAACATGGTCGACAGCGTGCGCGTCCAGCGTGCGACGCAGGATTTCTCGATCAGCACGCCAAAGACCGGCACCTTCAGCAGCGTGCGGTCCATGAATTGCTGCATGCGCTCGTTGCGCTTCCAGGCCTGCATGAAGAAGTAGAGGCCGCCGCCAATCACGCCGAAGATCAACCACCACCATTGGACAAAGACATCGCTGATGCCCATCACGAGCAGCGTCGGCGCCGGCAGGTCAGCGCCGAACGAACTGAACACTTCCTTGAAGGCCGGGATCACGAAAATCATGATGATGGTCACGACGATGAAGGCCACGACGATGACCGAGATCGGGTACATAAGCGCCGATTTGATCTTGGACTTGATGGCCTCGGTCTTCTCCATGTACGTGGCCAGGCGGTCCAGCAGGGCTTCCAGGATACCGGCCGCTTCGCCCGCCTCCACCAGGTTGCAGTAGAGGCTATCGAAGTACATGGGGTGCTTGCGATAGGCCGCGTTCAGCGAGGTGCCTGTCTCCACGTCGGAGCGGATATCGGCCAGCAGGCGCGTCACACTGGGGTTGGTGTTGCCGCGCCCGACGATGTCGAAGGCCTGCAGCAGCGGGACGCCAGCCTTCATCATTGTGGCCATCTGGCGCGTAAACAGCGCGATGTCCTTGGGTTTGATTCTTTTGCCACCGCGCGTACGGCGCTTCTTGATCTTGCTGGGGAGCACGCCCTGGCGGCGCAGCATGGCCTGGACCTGGTTGATGCCTCCGGCCCGGGTTTCGCCACGGACGATCTTGCCGTTGCGATCCTTGCCCTCCCATTCAAAGACAAATTCCTTGATTCCCTTGGACGCGGCTGTGGCCATCGTGCTCCCTCGTTTATTGTCTGCGCTGTTCGCGCTATTTACTCATTGGTGACTGCCAGCACTTCTTCGAGCGAGGTCAGTCCTAGTCTGGCCTTGTGCAGTCCGGATCCGCGCAGAGACCGAACGCCTTCACGCTTGGCCTGTGCCGCGATCTCCAGCGCGCTGCCGTCCTGCAGGATGATGCGCTGGATTTCCTCGCTGATCGGCATCACCTGGTAGATGCCGACGCGTCCCTTGTAGCCGTTGTTGCATGCCTGGCAGCCCACGGGCTTGTAGGTGACCCAGCTGCCATCGATGTCCGCCTCGTCATAGCCCGCCTCCAGCAGCGCCTCCCGCGGGATATCCGCAGGCTCCTTGCACTGGGGGCACAGGCGCCTGGCCAGCCGCTGGGCGGTGATCAGGATCACGCTCGATGCGATGTTGAAGGGGGCAATGCCCATGTTGCGCATGCGCGTCAACGTGGTCGGTGCGTCGTTGGTGTGCAGCGTGGACAGCACCAAGTGACCGGTCTGCGCGGCTTTGATCGAGATGTCGGCGGTTTCCAGGTCACGGATTTCACCGACCATGATGATGTCGGGATCCTGGCGCAGGAAGGCCTTGAGCGCCGTCGCAAAGGTAAGGCCCGCCTTTTCGTTCACATTGACCTGGTTGACGCCGGGCAGGTTGATTTCCGAGGGGTCTTCTGCCGTCGCGATGTTCACCCCGGCCTTGTTCAGCATGTTCAGGCAGGTGTACAGCGACACCGTTTTGCCAGAGCCGGTGGGGCCTGTCACCAGAATCATTCCGTAGGGGCGCCCGATGGCTTCGATCAGGCGAGCCTTTTCCTCGGGTTCGTAGCCCAGGGCATCAATGCCCATCTTGGCCGAGCTCGGGTCAAGGATACGGATCACGATCTTCTCGCCGAAGAGTGTGGGCAGCGTGCTTACGCGAAAGTCGATGACGCGGTCCGGCCCGACCTTGAGCTTCATTCGCCCGTCCTGCGGAACACGCTTTTCCGAGATGTCCATGCGCGAGATCACCTTGATGCGCGAGGCCAGCTTCTCCTTGATGGCGATGGGCGGCGATGCAATTTCACGCAACTCGCCGTCAATGCGAAAGCGCACGCGGTACTGGTGCTCGTAGGGCTCGAAATGCAAGTCCGAAGCGCGCATGTTGAAGGCGTCGAGCAGCATCTTGTGCAGGAACTTGACGATGGGCGCATCCTCGACGTCCGCTGCGGCCGAGTTGTCCTTTTCTTCGGCAACGTCATCGGGTTTGAGGTCCCCGAACTCAAAATCGCCGCTGTCACCGTAGCTGTCCCTGGCTTCGCTGGAGCTTTTGTTCTGCTGCGCGATGAGCCGCTCCAGCTTGTCGGCCTCGACGATGATCCAGTCCACGCCCAGCTGGGTGGTGAACTTGATCTGCTCGGCGGCTTCCTGCTGCGTCGGGTCGGCGGTGGCCACCGTGAGGCGGTTGCCGCGCTTGCTCAGAGGGAGCACGCGATAGGTGCTGATGATCTTGGCGTCCAACAGCTCTTGCGGCAGGCGCATGGCGTCGATCGCATCAAGGTCGAGCAGCGGCGCGCTGAACATGGTGGAAACCGTCTCCGCCACTTCCAGGGCCGAGAGGGTGCCGGCGATGCTCAGTTCGGCAAGGAAAGAGGTGCGATTGGCGACTGCCTTGCTGGCGGCCGCTTCCGCTGCCTGCTGCGATACCTTGCCTGCTGATATCAGGGCTCGCCCGATGCCGGGAAGCGATGCAACAGCGGAAGCATTCTTGAGCGAGGAGTCAGCAACAGCCATGTAGCAAGACGTTTGAGAGGAAAGGACATTTATCCTATCATCCCTGAAGGCTTGAAAGGCCAGACGCACTGCTGCGCACCCAGGTCTTGAACCTGGCTCAATGGTGGCGTGGTGATGAAGTGACCAGAAATGGTCGGGGTGAGAGGATTCGAACCTCCGGCCTCTACGTCCCGAACGTAGCGCTCTACCAGGCTAAGCTACACCCCGTTGCTTTTGTAGACAAAGCAATGCAGCCTGAAATCAGGTGCGTCGCTCCAAAAGCTGAGACGCTAATTGTAGCAAACTTGCCGTATGCAAATTGCTCGGGAGCACATTTATTGCATCGATGGCGCGGCGTGCCTCGGCGTGTGCAGCCTCGCGTGCCACGTCCAGCGCGCCTGTGCTGCGCACGATATCCACCACGGCAGACAACTGCTCGGTTGAGCCCTGCTCGATGGCGTTGCGCACGATGGCGGCCTGCTCCGGTGTGCCGCGCTGCATGGCGGCAATCAGCGGCAGGGTGCACTTGCCTTCGCGCAGGTCGTCGCCCAGGTTCTTGCCCATTTCCTGGGTGTCGCCTGTGTAGTCGAGCACGTCGTCAATGATCTGGAAGGCGGTGCCCAGGGCCTGGCCATAGATGGCGCAGGCCTGTTCGATCTCGCGGGGGGCGTCGGCCAGCACGGCGCCCAGCTGGGCGCTGGCCTCGAACAACTGGGCGGTCTTGGAGCGGATGACGTGCAGGTAGCCAGCTTCGTCCAGCGAGGCATCGTGCGTGTTGATGAGCTGCTGGACCTCGCCCTCGGCGATCACGTTGGTGGCGTCCGAGAGGATCTTGAGCACACGCATGCTGCCCACTTCCACCATCATCTGGAAGGAGCGCGAGTGCAGGAAGTCGCCGACCAGCACGCTGGCCGGATTGCCGAAGGTCTCGTTGGCCGTCGGGCGGCCACGGCGCAGGGTGGACTCGTCCACCACGTCGTCGTGCAGCAGAGTGGCGGTATGAATCAGCTCGACCACGGCCGCCAGGGCATGCCTGTCCCTGCCTTCGTAGCCCAGCGCATTGCAGACCATGAGCAGCAGGGCCGGGCGAAGGCGCTTGCCGCCTGCAGCAATGATGTACTGGGAGATCTGGGCAATCAGCGGGACGGTGGTCGTCAGGCGCTGGGCGATCACATGATCCACCTCGCGCATGTCGTCAGTGATCAGGGCAAGCGGATTGGGGGTGGAGAGAGCTGTGGTCAAGGTACTGTGGCCGCCAAGTGGATCGGCAATTATAGGAAGAGCGATCCCGCCTGCGGCCCGCTCTGGCGGTTGTTTGGGTGCGGGGTGGGAGCGCTTCATGCAAAGAATGTGAGTGCGTGCTAGAATCTCCGGCTTCCGTGGAAATTCGTTCGCGGAACTCTCAAATTCAAGAGGTTTAAATGTACGCAGTCATAAAAACCGGCGGCAAGCAGTATCGCGTTGCAGCCGGCGAAAAGATCAAGGTAGAACAGATTGCTGCGGACGTAGGCCAAGAAGTTGTGATCGATCAGGTTCTGGCAGTCGGCAACGGCGCTGAAATCAAGGTCGGCACACCTCTGGTGTCCGGTGCGTCTGTCAAGGCAACCGTGGTTGCTCACGGCAAGCACGACAAAGTGCACATCTTCAAGATGCGCCGTCGTAAGCATTATCAGAAGCGCCAAGGCCATCGCCAGCAGTTCACAGAGCTGCAGATCGTGGCGATCGCTGCTTAATTCAGGAGCTGAGTCATGGCACAGAAAAAAGGCGGCGGCTCTACGCGAAACGGGCGCGATTCCAAGCCCAAAATGCTCGGCGTGAAGGCTTTCGGTGGTGAACTGATCACGGCCGGCTCGATCATCGTGCGCCAACGTGGCACCAAGTTCCATCCCGGCGACAACGTCGGTGTGGGCAAGGACCACACCCTGTACGCTCTGGTGGACGGCCACGTGTCGTTTGCTGTCAAGGGTGCACTGTCCAAGCACACGGTCAATGTGACGGCTGCCTAAGCCCTGTCACTTCGACGCTCGAAGCCCCGACCTGTCGGGGCTTTGTCGTTTCAGGAGGGTTGTGCATCGTGCCTTCGCCCTCTTTTCCGTCTCTGAGGTGTGGCCTGGGGCTGTCTGGTGCACACTGCTTTTTGTAAACTGGATGCCTCATGAAGTTCGTCGACGAAGCTTATATCGACATTTCCGCCGGTGACGGCGGCAATGGCTGCGTGTCATTCCGGCACGAAAAATACAAGGAATTTGGCGGTCCCGATGGTGGAGACGGTGGCCGTGGCGGCCATGTCTACGCGGTGGCCGATGTCAACCTCAACACTCTGGTGGACTACCGCTTCTCGCGCCGGCACGATGCCACGCGCGGTGAGCACGGCAAGGGCTCGGACATGTTTGGTGCGGCGGGCAACGACATCACGCTGCGCATGCCGGTTGGCACCATCATCAGTGATGCCGAAACCGGCGAGGTGCTCTACGAGCTGCTGACGGCCGGTGAGGTGGTCACCATTGCCAAGGGTGGCGACGGCGGCTACGGCAACCTGCGCTTCAAGAGCGCCATCAACCGCGCGCCTCGGCAAAAGACACCGGGCTGGCCTGGCGAGCGCAAGAATCTCAAGCTGGAGCTCAAGGTACTGGCCGACGTGGGTCTGCTGGGCATGCCCAATGCGGGCAAGTCCACCTTCATTGCTGCGGTCTCCAATGCGCGTCCCAAGATTGCCGACTACCCGTTCACCACGCTGCATCCCAATTTGGGCGTGGTGCGCGTCGCTGCCGAGCAGAGCTTTGTGGTGGCCGACATCCCAGGCCTGATCGAAGGCGCCTCGGAAGGTGCGGGCCTGGGTCACCAGTTCCTGCGCCATCTGCAGCGCACCCGATTGCTGCTGCATGTGGTGGACCTGGCGCCGTTCGATGACAGCGTGGATCCTGTGGCCCAGGCCAAGGCCATCGTGGGCGAGCTGCAGAAGTACGATGCCGAGCTGTACAACAAGCCGCGCTGGCTGGTGCTCAACAAGCTGGACATGGTGCCGGCCGAGGAGCGCGCCGCACGCGTCAAGGACTTCGTCAAGCGCTTCAAGTGGAAGGGGCCGGTCTTCGAGATTTCCGCCCTGACGCGCGAAGGCTGTGAAGTGCTGATCCGCACCATCTACAAACATGTGCATGAGCAGCAGCAGATCGAGGCCGGTCCCAAGGAAATCGATCCGCGCTTCGTCGAAGTCGAGGGCGATGGCGTGGATCTCACCGATCCGCGTTTTGCCCCCCGCGATTCCGAGTAAGAGCCGCCTGCCGCTCCCATCGCCTTGATCACAACAGCGGCGCGGCCTGCCTGGGCCTGCGCTGCAAGAATCACTATCCATCCATGTCTTCCAACTTGTTGCGTGATGCCCATCGCATCGTGGTCAAGGTCGGCTCCAGCCTGGTGACCAATGAAGGTCGCGGTCTTGATGAGGCCGCGATCCAGGAATGGAGCCGCCAGCTGGCGGCCCTGGTGCGTGGGGATGAGAGCCATGGCGGTCAGCGGCGCGAGGTGATCATGGTCTCCAGCGGGGCGGTGGCTGAAGGCATGAAGCGCCTTGGCTGGGCCGCGCGGCCCAAGGAGATCCATGAGCTGCAGGCCGCTGCAGCCGTGGGCCAGATGGGGCTGATACAGATGTACGAGTCCAAGCTGCGCGAGCAGGGCATGGGCAGTGCCCAGGTGCTGCTCACGCATGCCGACCTGGCGGACCGCGAGCGCTATCTGAATGCGCGCAACACCTTGCTGACGCTGCTGGAGCTGGGCATCGTGCCGGTGATCAACGAGAACGACACCGTGGTCAACGATGAGATCAAGTTCGGCGACAACGACACCCTCGGTGCTTTGGTGGCCAATCTGATCGAAGCCGATGCCCTGGTCATCCTGACCGATCAGCGAGGCCTTTACAGCGCAGATCCGCGCAGCAATCCCGATGCGCGTTTCATCGACGTGGCAAATGCCGGCGATCCTGCACTGGAGGAGATGGCGGGCGGTGCGGGCTCGTCCATCGGCAAGGGTGGGATGATCACCAAGATCCTCGCGGCCAAGCGTGCGGCGGGCTCGGGTGCTTCAACCGTCATCGCCTGGGGGCGTGAACAGGACGTGCTGGTGCGTCTGGCTGCGGGCGAGTCCATTGGCACGCTGCTCGTTGCGCAGACCCACAAGAACCAGGCGCGCAAGCAGTGGATTGCCGACCATCTGCAACTGCGCGGTTCCGTGTCCGTGGATGCCGGTGCCGTGGCCAAGCTGCGCGACGAAGGCAAGAGCCTGCTGCCCATCGGCATGGTGAATGTGGATGGCGAATTCGCCCGCGGCGATGTGATTGCCGTGCGCGATGCGCTGGGCATCGAGGTGGCGCGTGGTCTGGCCAACTATGCAAGTGCCGAGGCGCGTCTGCTTTGTCGTAAGAGCTCGGTGGAGATCGAGCGCCTGCTGGGCTATTCCGCAGGCCCGGAGATGGTGCACCGCGACAACATGGTGATTGCCGGGCACTGATGCCTGCGCAATCGGGGCAAAGAAAAAGCGCACCCTCGGGTGCGCTTTTGCATGGAGCCTTTGGCTTCAGGCCTTGCCTGGATCGGGGTGCAAGATCTGCTGCTGCCCTGACTGTGGATCAGGGTCGAAGCAGGCACCAGGCGGCAACTCCATACCGGGATTGACGCGAAAGCTGCCTGAGCGCGCCGGATGCAAGCCTGGAGCGCCATAGGTTTCGGGACCTGTTTCATGGGCTTCCCTGGGGCGCATGCCGCTGCGAAGATAGCGGTTGCGCTGCTGCTCGCCCCGTGGCAGAAAGCGTGCCAGCTCGGTCAGGGCCATCTCGTAGACGCCGCGTTTGAACTCCACCACCACATCCAGTGGCACCCAGTAGTCATTCCAGCGCCAGGCGTCGAATTCGGGGTGGTCGGTGGCACGCAGGTTCAAATCCCAGTCGTGACCCATGAGTTGCAGCAAATACCAGATCTGCTTCTGGCCTTTGTAGTGTCCGCGCGCATCGCGGCGGATGTACCGGTCTGGCACCTCGTAGCGCAACCAGTCCCGGGTGCGGGCGACCACGCGAACGTGGTTGGGCATCAACCCCACTTCCTCATGCAGTTCCCGGAACATGGCCTGTTCGGGTGTCTCCCCCCGGTCAATGCCGCCCTGTGGAAACTGCCAGCTGTGGGTGCGGATGCGCTTGCCCCAGAACACCTGGTTCTTTTGGTTGAGCAGGATGATGCCGACGTTCGGGCGAAATCCGTCCCGGTCAAGCATAATCGAACCCCAATTTTCTGAATTGTGTCCATTATGCACGGTGCCTTGCCAGCGGCAAGCACGCTGCCCCGATTCCCGCGAAGCCCCTGATCCATGAAAGCCTCCCAATTTTTCATCTCCACTCTCAAGGAAGCTCCGGCCGATGCCGAAGTGGTCAGCCACAAGCTCATGACGCGGGCCGGCCTGATCAAGAAGCTGGGCGCAGGCATCTATAACTACATGCCCATGGGGCTGCGCGTGATCCGCAAGGTCGAGGCCATCGTGCGCGAGGAAATGAACCGTGCCGGTGCCGTGGAAGTGACCATGCCCGTGGTCCAGCCTGCCGAGATGTGGGAGGAGACCGGCCGCTTCGAGAAGATGGGTCCCGAGCTGCTGCGCATCAAGGACCGCCATGGCCGTGACTTCGTGATCCAGCCCACCAGCGAAGAGGTGGTGACGGACATTGCGCGCCAGGAGCTTAAGAGCTACAAGCAACTGCCCAAGAATTTCTACCAGATCCAGACCAAGTTCCGCGATGAGCGCCGCCCGCGCTTTGGCCTGATGCGCGGCCGCGAGTTCATCATGAAGGACGCCTATTCCTTCGACAAGGACCGCGACACCGCCCAGATCAGCTACCAGACCATGCGCGCGGCCTACAAGCGCATCTTCGATCGCTTCGGCCTGCAGTACCGTGCCGTGCGTGCCGACAGCGGCGCCATCGGCGGTGATCTGAGCGAGGAATTCCAGGTGATCGCCTCCACGGGCGAAGACGCCATCGTCTACTGCCCCAGCAGCGACTACGCCGCCAATATCGAGAAGGCCGAGGCCCTGGCGCCTGTAGGCCCCCGTCCCGCTGCAGCCCAGGCCATGGCCCGTGTGGCAACGCCGGGCAACAGCACCTGCGAATCCGTGGCTGCCCAGCTGGGCCTGCCGCTGTCGCAGACGGTGAAGTCCCTGGTGCTGGCCACCGACAAGCTCGACGACAAGGGCGATGTGGCGGGAAGCCAGGTCTGGTTGCTGCTGCTGCGTGGCGACCATGAGATGAACGAGATCAAGGTGGCCAAGGTGCCTGGCCTGGACGTGGGCTTCCGCTTTGCCACGGTGGCCGAGATCGAGGAGCACTTCGGTTGCCAGCCCGGGTACCTGGGCCCCATCGGCCTGAAGCAGCCTGTGAAGCTGGTCGTGGACCGCGAGGTCGCCGTGATGGCCGACTGGGTCTGCGGCGCGAACGAGGCCGACTTCCACATCACCGGCGTGAACTTCGGCCGTGACCTGCCTGAGCCTGATGTCGTGGCCGACCTGCGCAATGTGGTGGCCGGCGACAAGTCCCCCGATGGCGCGGGCGAGCTGGCCATCGAGCGCGGCATTGAAGTGGGCCATGTGTTCTACCTGGGCACCAAGTACTCCCAGGCCATGAACGCCACCTTCCTGGCCGAGAACGGCAAGCCCTCGCTGTTTGAAATGGGTTGCTACGGCATTGGCGTGACACGCCTGCCCGCTGCCGCCATCGAGCAGAACCATGATGAGCGCGGCATCATCTGGCCCGACGCGATTGCACCCTTCACCGTGGTGGTCTGCCCCATCGGCATGGACCGCAGCGAGCCCGTGAAGGAAGCCGCCGAGAAGCTGCATGCCGAGCTGCTGGCACTGGGCGTGGACGTGATCTTGGACGACCGCGGCGAACGCCCGGGCGCCATGTTTGCCGACTGGGAACTGATTGGCGTGCCGCACCGCGTGGTGCTGTCCGACCGCGGCCTCAAGGAAGGCCAGGTCGAGTACCAGCATCGCCGCGACACGGAAGCGACCAAGATGGCCGCTGCCGATGTGCTGGGCCATCTCAAGCAGAGGCTGGGTCTGTGAGCCAGGCCCCCGTGATGGCGCGCCGCGATTGCCTGCGCCTGGCGGCTTCGCTGGGTGCTGCGCCGTTGCTGGGCGCGGTGGCCGCGCCCGCCTGGGCCGGCGGGCAGCTGGAAGAGCCGCTGGCCGATTCGGTGCGCACCGCGCTGAGTTCGGCCGTCACGGGATCGGCGCCGCCCGAGCTGCGCTTTGCCTCCACCGAGGCCCGCATGGACTACCTGCGCTGGCTCACCGCCAGCAGCGAGCGCCTGCGCTCGCGCAAGCCCGAACTTGCAACACGGCTGGAGTTCCTGCAGACCGTTTGGTACGAGGCGAAGCGTGCCGGCCTGGAAGTCTCGCTGGTGATGGGACTGGTGCAGGTGGAGAGCGCGTTCCGCAAGTTCGCCATCTCCAGCGTGGGCGCGCGCGGCTACATGCAGATCATGCCGTTCTGGATGCGGCTGATCGGCGATGGCGACATCGGCAAGCTGTTCCATATGCAGACCAATCTGCGCTTTGGCTGCGTCATCCTGCGCCACTATCTGGACCGTGAAAACGGCGATGCCTACATGGCGCTGGGCCGCTACAACGGCAGCCGGGGGCAGCCCCAATACCCGAATGCGGTGTTTGCTGCGCAGCGCCGCTGGGAGATCGAGCCCTCGCGCTCGGCCTGAGGGGCCGCAGGCTGGCGCCTGGCGGCAGTCCTGCAGGCCTGTCTTGCTGCGTTTTCAGGACGACGTGTCCGGCGACATGCTGGACACCTTGGCCACGGCGGCGGCCGTATCGCCTGCATTGGGCGGCGCGGCCGGGCTGCTGCCGGACATGCGCGTGACCAGGACTTGGTCGATGCGGTAGCTGTCCACATCCATGACCTCGAAGCGGTAGCCGCCCCATTGCACGGTGTCCGTGCGCCTGGGAATGCGCCGAAGCATGACCATGAGGAAGCCCCCCAGGGTTTCGTAGTCCTCGGAATGCGGCAGCTCGTCGAGCTCCAGGGCCTGCATCACATCCTCGACCGGCGTGACGCCATCGATCAACCAGGAGTTCTCGTCGCGGCGCAGGATCTGTTCCTCGTCGCCGGGGCTGACGAGGCCGCCCATCACCGTGCTCATCACGTCATTGAGCGTGACCACGCCGACCACCAGGCTGTATTCGTTGACGATGACGGCAAAGTCCTCATGCACCTGGCGGAACTGCTCCAGCACCTCGGCCAGCGTCAGGCGGTCCGGCACGACCAGCACCTTGTGGATCAGCGAATCGTCCATGAGCGACAGGGACTGGTTGTTCAGCGCGCGCTGGAACAGGTCCTTGGCATCGACATAGCCGACGATGTGGTCGATGTCGCCGTCGCAGACGGGGTAGGTGGAAAAAGGCTCCTCGGCAATGCGGACCCGGATCAGTTCATCGGGGTCGTCGCGGTGGAAGTAGGCGATGCGGTCGCGCTGCGTCATGGCCGAGCCGATGGTGCGCGAGTCCAGCTCGAACAGGTTGGCGATCACCTGCTGCTCCTTCGCGGCCAGCACGCCTGCGCGCGCTCCGGCTTCGGTCATGGCCAGGATGTCTTCGTGCGTGATACGGTCATCGCGCACCGTGGGCAGGCCGAACAGCTTGGCAACGGCGTCGGCCAGATGGTTGAAGCACCAGACCAAGGGCTTGAGCACCGCCATGCACCAGAGCATGGGGCGCAGCACGCGGATGGCCAGGGCCTCGGGCTCGGCCATGCTCAGGCGCTTGGGCAGCAGGTCGGCGAACAGGATGAACAGGGAGGTGACGCTGGCGAACGAGAGCAGGAAGCCCACGGTCTGCGCACGGCTGTCGGGCAGCCAGAGCATCAGCAGCTCGGCCAGATAGGGGGTCAATGCCCCTTCGCCCACCACGCCGCCCAGGATGGCGACGGCATTGAGCCCAATCTGCGTGACCGTGAAATATTCGCCCGGCTGGGCCTGCATCTTCATGACCAGTTCGGCGCGGGGTTCGCCGTCCTCCGTCATCTGCCGCAGTCGCAGGCGCCGCGAGGCGGCCAGCGAGATCTCGGCCACGGAGAAGAAGGCACTGGTCAATATCAGCGCGACGATCAACAGCAGACTTTGGGACAGACTCATAGGCAGGGCGGAGAAGCGGGCGCAGGCGCGCTTTTCCGGATGTGAAAGATGTGACCATTCGACCACACATCGCATGCCCCTGGCCCTGAGGCATGCCCGGGGAGTCCGCCGGCAGCGCGGCGCAGGCGAAAAAAAGCCACCCGAAGGTGGCTCGATGCTGCGCCGAAGGCGCGTGGTGCGATAAGGCTCAGGCCTTGGGTGCCAGCAGCTGCTGCAGCTCGCCCGACTCGTACATCTCCATCATGATGTCCGAGCCGCCGATGAACTCGCCCTGCACGTAGAGCTGGGGGATCGTGGGCCAGTTGCTGTAGTCCTTGATGCCCTGACGGATTTCCTGGTCTTCCAGCACGTTGACGGTGGAGATGTCCTTGGTTTCCACGCCGCAGGCCTTGAGGATCTGGATGGCGCGGCCAGAGAAACCGCACATGGGAAAGCTGGCGCTGCCCTTCATGAACAGCAGGATGTTGTTGCTCTTGACCAGTTGGTCGATGCGTTGCTGGGTGTCGCTCATCTGTGTGGTGCTCCGGGGTCGTGGTGGGCGCCGCAGGCGCGGCGGCATGGATGGGATTATTTCACTCTCGGCGCGGACTTTGAAAGCATGCGGGATTGCTGCGCCCAGGCCAGAGCTCAGGTCAGAGCTCTGGCCTGCCCTTGCCATTGCCCGCCCGTGCAGCGGGCAATGCCGCCCAAGTCGTGGCGATGCTGCACGTCGCCAAAGCCGGCATGGCACAGCAGGGCGGCCACGGCATCGGCCTGGTCCCAGCCATGCTCCATCAGCAGCCAGCCGCCCCGGGCAAGCAGCGCTGGCGCCTGTGCGATGATGGCGCGGATATCGGCCAGGCCATCGGCACCGCTGGCCAGCGCCGACAGCGGCTCATGCGCCAAGGCCTGCAGGTGCGGATCGTCATCACGGATATAGGGCGGGTTGCTGACGATGAGGTCGAACGGTGCCTGCCCTGCCAGCGGCTGGAGCCAGCTGCCATGCGCGAACTGCACACCCAGTTGCAGGCGCGTGGCATTGGCGCTGGCCACGGCCAGTGCGTCGGCGCTGGCATCCACGGCCCAGACCGTGGCGCCGGGGCGCTGGCTTTGCAGGGCCAGCGCTATGGCGCCGCTGCCGGTGCCCAGGTCCACCACGCGGCAAGCGGGGCCTGCCTGGGTCTGGGCAGGCATGAGCTCCAGCGCCCAGTCCACCAGGGTCTCGGTATCGGGGCGTGGGTCGAGCACACGCGCGTCCACGGCCAGATCGAGCCCGTAGAACTCCTTGTGGCCGAGCAGGTAGGCAACAGGTTCCGCGCCAAGGCGGCGTGCGCACAGCGCGGCATAGGCCTCGGCCTGGGGGCCGGTCAGCATGTCCTCGTCATGGGTCAGCAGCCAGGCGCGGCCGCCAGACTGGCGCCCGAGCACGTGCAGCAGCAGCATTTGCGCGTCGATGCGCGCAAGCCCCAGGGCCTGGGCCTGCTGCAGCGCTTCTTTGACGATGGGGGGATTGGCCATGGCCCGGGCCTCAGTTGTTGACCTGCAGTTCGGCCAGCAGTTCGGCCTCGCGTGCGGCCTGCAGCGCGTCGAGCACATCGCCCAGGTCGCCTTCCATCACGGCCAGCAGTTTGTAGATGGTGAGGTTGATGCGGTGGTCGGTGAGCCGGCCCTGCGGGAAGTTGTAGGTGCGGATGCGGTCGCTGCGGTCGCCGCTGCCGATCAGGCCCTTGCGCAGCGCGGCCTCCTTGGCTTCGCGCTCGCTGCGCTCCTTCTCCTGCAGGCGCGCCTGCAGCACCTGCAGGGCCTTGGCCTTGTTGCTGTGCTGGCTGCGGCCGTCCTGGCACTCGGCGACGATGCCCGTGGGCAGGTGGACCACACGCACGGCCGAGTCGGTCTTGTTGATGTGCTGGCCGCCGGCGCCGCTGGCGCGGAAGGTGTCGATGCGCAGGTCGGCCGGGTTGAGCGTGATGGCCTGGGTTTCGTCCGGCTCGGGCATGACGGCCACGGTGCAGGCGCTGGTGTGGATGCGGCCCTGGGTCTCGGTGGCCGGCACGCGCTGCACGCGGTGGCCGCCGGATTCGAAGCGCAGGCGACCGTAGACATCCGTGCCTTCCACGCGCAGCACCACTTCCTTGTAGCCGCCCAGCTCGCTCTCGTTGGCGCTCATGATCTCGACCTTCCAGCCCACGGCGTCGCAGTGGCGCGTGTACATGCGGGCCAGGTCGCCTGCGAACAGGGCCGATTCGTCGCCGCCCGTGCCTGCGCGGATTTCGAGGTAGGCGTTGCGCGTGTCATCGGGGTCCTTGGGCAGCAGCAGGCGCTGCAGCTCGTCCTCCAGCTGGACCAGCTCGGCCTCGGCGCTGGCGATTTCCTCCTGCGCCATGTCGGCCATGTCGGGGTCGGAGAGCATCTCCCGCGCAGCGGCCAGATCGGCCTCGCGCTGGCGGTGGCGCGCATAGCGGCCTGCAATGGCGGTGACGTCCGCGTGCTCGCGCGAGATGGCGCGGTACTGCTTCATGTCGCCCATGATGTCTTCGCGCGAGAGCAGGAAGTTGAGTTCTTCAAGGCGCTGGGCGTAGCGCTCCAGTTGTTGGCGCAGAAAGTCTTGCATGGTGTGGGGCGGTGGTGCGAAGGGCTGCTCGGGCAGCACTGCGGCGGGAAACGTGGGGGCCTGGAAGGGCGGATGGGCCTTAAAAACCGGGAGGGGCGGGGAGGGGCCGCAAGTGCGGCCGGGGCGCCACAGGCCCGTTGGCGCGCGGCCCTGCGCAGGGGCGGCGAGCGCCGCTAGAGCGCCTTGTCGGGGGCCGTGCCGCGCGGGCCGCTTTGGGCCGAGCGCAGGAACAGGCGCGAGACCGTGTCCATGGTCTGGCTGCGCTGGTCGGCATCGCCCTTGTGCAGCTCGGCCAGGGTGCCGTGCAGCATTTTCTGCGTGAGGCCGCGCGACAGGGCCTCCAGCACGGTGTCGATGTCTTCGCCCTTGGCCAGCAGCTTCTTGGCGCGCGCAATCTCCAGCGCACGCCATTCATCGGTCTGGGTATTGAGCTGGCGGATCAGCGGCACCACACCGGCCTGCGGGCGGCGCTGGTCCAGCCAGTGCATGAAGCTTTGCACGCCGTGGTCGATGATGACTTCGGCCTGCTCGACCGCTGCCTGGCGCTGGGCCTGGCCCGTGCGCACCACGGTGGCCAGGTCGTCCACGGTGTAGAGGTAGACGTCGCGCAGGTCCTTGACCTCGGATTCGATATCGCGCGGCACGGCCAGATCGACCATGAACATGGGGCGGTGCTTGCGCTTCTTGAGCGCGCTTTCCACGGCGCCCAGGCCGATGATGGGCAGGCTGGACGCCGTGCAGCTGATCACGGCATCGTATTCATGCAGATGGTCGGGCAGGTCGGCCAGCCGCATGGTGCCGGCGCCGAACTGGGCAGCCAGCTTCTCGCCGCGCTCCAGCGTGCGGTTGGCGATCATGATCTGCTTGGGGTGGCGGGCCGCGAAGTGGGTGGAGACCAGCTCGATCATCTCGCCCGCGCCCACGAACAGCACGCGGATCTGGGACAGGTCTTCGAACAGCTGGCCGGCCAGCCGCACGGCGGCAGCGGCCATGCTGATGCTGTGGGCGCCGATCTCCGTGGAGCTGCGCACTTCCTTGGCCACCGCGAAGCTGCGCTGGAACAGCTGGTTCAGCGTGCTGCCCAGGGCGCCTGCGTTCTCTGCGGCGCGCACGGCATTCTTCATCTGGCCCAAAATCTGGGCCTCGCCCAGCACCATGGAATCGAGCCCGCTGGCCACGCGGAAGGCATGGCGCGCCACATGGCCGTCTTCCAGCAGATAGGAGTGCGAGCGCAGCAATTCGGACGAAATACCGCCGCTGTTGGCCAGCCAGTGCAGGGTGTGGTCCATGGCCGGCATCTCGGCCGCGCAGTAGATCTCGGTACGGTTGCAGGTGGAGAGAATGGCGGTCTCGACGGCGCTGTGCTGGCGGCCGGGGCCGGTCAGCGATTCGCGCAGGCCCTGCAGCGTGGGCACGATCTGGTCAAGCGCGAACGCGAAACGTCCCCGCATATCAAGCGGAGCCGTGTGGTGGTTGATGCCGAGTGCCCAGACTGCCATAACCCGGGATTATAAAATTTCGCGCAGTTTCAGGCATCCCTGATAACAACACCCTGAAATCGGAGCCCGCACATGGGATGGATTGCGAGTACGAATCATTGGCTGAACTTCCTGGCGCCTGCACTTTTCCTGTCGCCGGCCCTGATGTTGTGCGCGCTTTTGATCTATGGAAAATCGCAGAAATCCCTTGCCTGGTGGTTGCAGGTTGCTATCAATTTGGTTGTTGGTGCGCTGGTGTTGCTGGCCGGTTTGTGGTGGTTCGGGCGCGATGCAAAGATGGCCACCTACACCGCCCTGGTCCTCGTGATGGCGCTTTGCCAGTGGGTGCTTTCGCGCGGCTGGCGCTGACGGCTGACAGCAAAGATTGATGCAGATCAACGGAAGAGGGCGTTTCTCCCGGCGATCAGGGGCCTGAGACTGCGGCTGGAGGCACGGCACCCGGCGCGGCCTGCTCCAGCAGCCATGCGCGGAACTGCACAAACGCTTCGGAAGGCGCCCGCGCGGCCGGCCGGCACAGAAAGTAGCCGCGTTCGATGTGGACGGGTGCAGGCAAGGCAAGGGCCACGCGGCCGGCGGCCAGGTCTTCCTCCACCAGGCAGCGCTGCACCAGGGCCACGCCCATCCCGGCGGCCACGGCCTGGACCAGCAGGGCCACCAGTTCGAAGTCCGCCGCAGGCGCGGGGCAGGGCCCGGGCAGGCCGAGGTGGCTCATCCAGCGCGCCCAGTTGCCAGGGTAGTTGGTGTGAAACAGCAAGGGGCGCGCAAGCACATCCGCTGCGCTGCGAATGGCTTGCGGGCCCTGCAATTCGCGCGGATGGCAGATGGGCACCAGATCGCGGCCCACCACATAGTCGGCCACCACATGGGCGGGCCAGGGCTCGCTGCCCACGCGCAGCCAGCCGTCGATCTCGGCGGCGGACAGCGGGTCATCGCGCCGGTAGGGGGCGAACGAAAGGACGATGCCCGGATGCAGTGCATTGAATCGCGGCAGGCGCGGAATCAGCCAGTGGCTGAACAGCGTGGGAACGACCGACAACCGCAGTTGCGGGCCGAAGTGGCGCCTGCGTGCGGCGGCCGAGGCCGATTCGATGGACTGGACGGCAGGCTCGACGGCTTGCAGGTATTCACGGCCAGCCTCGGTCAGCACGCTGCGCCGGCCCTGGCGCTCGAAAAGGGCAAAGCCCAGGTGCTCTTCCAGCCGGGCGATGGCGCGGCTGATGCCGCCCTGGGTGACATACAGCTCCTGGGCTGCCAGCGAGTAGCTGCCCAGGCGCGCCGCCGCCGCAAAGGCGTGCAGCTCGGAAAGCGAGGGAGAGTGCATGCGCATGACGGACGCAATTATGACGGTTTGTCATAGTTGCTTGCCGTCTTGTCTCTTTTCGCGCGTGCGGCGGCTGTCCAGAATCGGCGCCTGTTCCGCGAAGCCCTGCCCTGCAGCAGGCCGCTCTTTCATCCATCACGAGAGGAAACACACCATGGCAATGCGCCGCACCCTGTTGTCCAGCCTGGCCGCCTGCGCCGCCACTGCTCTTTTGGCTCCCGTCGCCTGGGCCCAGGGCCCGGCTGCCGACTATCCCAGCCGGCCGATCCGCCTGGTCGTGCCGTTTGGCGCGGGCGGCTCCACCGACATGGTGGCGCGTCTGCTGGCCGAGAAGATGAGCGTGATCCTGGGCAAGTCCGTGGTGGTGGACAACCGGGGCGGGGCGGGCGGCTCCATTGGCGCCTCCGAAATTGCGCGCGCTGCGGCCGATGGCTACACCATCGGCATGGCCACGGTGAGCACGCATGGCTCCAACCCGGCCATCTTCCGCAAGCTGCCCTACGACCCGATCAAGGACTTCGCGCCCATCACCAATGTGATGTCCGTGCCCAGCGTGTTCGTGATCAACGCCAGCGTGCCCGCCAAGACCATGAAGGAGTTCATCGCCCTGGCCAAGGCCAACCCGGGCAAGTACAGCTTTGCCTCGCCGGGCACAGGCTCCCTGGGCCACGCCAACATCGAGAATTTCATGAACCTGGCCGGTATCGACCTGCTGCACATCCCCTACAAGGGTGCGGGCCAGGCCATCACCGACGCGCTGGGCGGCCAGGTCAATGCCATGACGGACAACCTGCCCTCCACGCTGCCCCACATCAAGGACGGCAAGCTGCGCCCGCTGGCCGTGCTGGCCTTCAAGCGCGCCGACGTGCTGCCCGACGTGCCCACCTACACCGAGCTGGGCTTCCCGCAGATGGGTGATGGCGGCTGGTTCGGCCTGGTCGCACCTGCCGGCACGCCGCGCCCCATCATCGACAAGCTCAATGCGGCTGCGCACAAGGCCATGGCCATGCCTGACTACCTGGAAAAGCAAAAATCCATCTCGGGCGAGTCCATGGGCAACACGCCCGAGGAATTTGCCAAGCAGATCAAGGCCGCCATCGAGCGCTACACGGCCGTGGCCAAGCGCGCCAACATCAAGCTCGACTGATGGACCGCATGGCACAGACCGATTTTCTGCGCCCCCGGCCGGACACCCCGGTCGTGGTGCATCCCGCCACCGGCGAGGTGCTGCCCATCGTCTGCGACTCGCCGCACAGCGGCACGTCCTATCCCGAGGATTTCGGCCATGCCGTGCCCATGTCCCTGCTGCGCCGTGGCGAGGACACGCATGTGGCCGCGCTCTGGGATCAGTGGCCCGCGCATGGCGCAACGCTGATCGAGGCCACCTTTCCGCGCACCTACATCGACCCCAACCGCAGCGAGGCCGACCTGGACCCCGCCCAGATCGACGGCCAGTGGCCCGTGCCCCTGGCGCCCAGCGTCAAGACCCGCCAGGGCCTGGGCCTGATCTGGCAGCGCATCAGCCGGGACGGCGTGGCCACGCCGCTGTATGAACGCCCGCGCACGGTGGCCGAGGTGGAGCACCGCATCGCGCGCTACTGGCGTCCCTACCATGCGGCGCTGGCGCAGGCCATCGATGACAGCGT
The DNA here is from genome assembly GCF_052692095.1 of Delftia sp. NA_296.1. Taxonomy (NCBI): domain Bacteria; kingdom Pseudomonadati; phylum Pseudomonadota; class Betaproteobacteria; order Burkholderiales; family Comamonadaceae; genus Delftia; species Delftia sp. NA_296.1. Next base: position 50,158 of record NZ_JBQZGF010000010.1, read on the forward strand.
GCAGCGCTTTGGCGGCGTCTGGCATCTGAACCTGCACTCCATGCCCAACGATGTCTACAAGCGCCTGGGCCGCACCGATGCGCCGCCGCTGGCCGACTTCGTGCTGGGCGACCGCGACGGCACGACCTGCGCGCCCGAGTTCATCCAGCTGGTGGGCGAGACGCTGGCGGGCTTTGGCTACAGCGTGGCCTACAACGAGCCCTACAAGGGCGTGGAGCTGATCGGCCGCATAGGCCAGCCGCACCTGGGCCGGCACAGCCTGCAGATCGAGATCCGCCGCCCGGTCTACATGGACGAGGACACGCGCGAGCCCAACGCGGGCTTCGAGCCGCTGCGCGGCCATCTGCGTGAGCTGATGGCCGTGGTCGCGGCGCATGTGCGCGCTGAAATGGCCGGGCGAGGCTAGGCCGGGCTGGCGGGGTCGCCGGGCATGGGCGGCGTGCCTGGCGAGCCCGGCATGCCTGCCACCACCGGCGCCGCCACCGAGGTGGTGGCCGGTGGCGACAGGTACAGGCCCGCGCCCTTGAGCGATGCCAGGATGCTGAACAGCACATCGCTGCGCACCCCGCCCGCATTGCGCGGGTTGCCCACGTAGCCGATGGCCAGGAAGGTCAGCGTGCCGTTGGCGATGCCTTCGAGCTGCACCACAGGCTCGGGCGTGTCCAGGATGCCTTCATGCGTGCGAAAGGCCTCCAATATCAGGGTCCGCATGCGTTCGGCATCGGTGTCCAGCGGCGCGGGCAGGCGCAGCAGCACGCGCCCGGGCGCGCCGGCCAGCGTCATGTTGCGCACGGTCTTGGTGATGAATTCCGAGTTGGGCACGATGACGGTGGAGCGGTCGCCCAGCTGGATCTCGGTGGCGCGCACGTTGACGCGGCGCACGTCGCCCTCGGTATCGCCCAGCACCACCCAGTCGCCCACTTTCACGGGCCGCTCTGCCAGCAGGATCAGGCCCGAGATGAAGTTCTGCACGATGGCCTGCAGGCCAAAGCCAATGCCCACCGACAGCGCGCTGGCCACCCAGGCAATGCGCTCCACGCTGATGCCCAGCCCAGCCAGCGCCACGGCCACCACGAAGATGCCGCCCACATAGCCCAGCAGCGTGGTGATGGAGCTGCGCATGCCCGGCTCCAGCGAGGTGTTGGGGAAGTAGCGGTCCGTCAGCCAGCGCTTGATCACGCGGATCACGATCAGGCCCGTGACGATCACGGCGAATGCGGTGAACAGGGCCTGCGGCGCCATGGTGAAGTCGCCCACCTTGAGGCTGTGGTTCACCGTGCTGCCGCGGCGAAATACCTCGTCCGGACCCGTGCCCAGCGGGGCCAGCAGGGCGATCACCATGTAGAACAACAGGGCCACGCGAAGCAGGCCCGAGACCAGCACCGAGGCCTGGTCCAGCAGCCGGCCCTCGATGCCCAGGCTCTGGTTCAGCCGCGTGCCGAAGCTGCCCTTGGACGACAGCAGGGCCTCGCACAGATCGTCGCCCAGCTGGAACAGCAGGTAGGTGGTGGCAAAGACCACGCCGGTCCACACCATCTGGCGCGCCAGCGTTCCGGCCAGCGCCACATAGCCGGTCACGGCCAGCGCAATGGTGGCAATGCTGGCCACCGCCGCACAGGCCACGAGCAGGCCCACCCACAAGGGCCGGGGCGGCGCAGGCTCTGCCTGGGCGCCGTCTTCCTGCGCGACCGGCGCCGGCGCGCGCAGATGCCGCAGGGCCAGCATGACCACGGCCGAAATCAGCAGGGCCGACAGGGCGTGCACCGTGACCTCGGCGGCCAGGCTGGCGCCGATGATGGCGTTGACTTCGGTCACCAGGCCATTGAGCGCGGCTCCGGCGGCAATCCACCAGGGATAGGGGCTGAGCCGCTCGGCCAGCTCGTCCGACACGCCGGGCAGGCGCCAGGAACTGCGCCTGCGCGACAGCAGGGTCTGGCCCAGCGACACCACGAAGGCGCCGAACAGCGTGACCTGCACACTGGCCTTGGCCAGCGCGTCCAGCGATTCGCTGAAGCCATCGCCGGCCTTGAGCACGCTCCAGGCCAGCTGCGCCGCCAGGCCGATCAGCAGCGTGTTGATCACCACCGTGGCCGCCGCGCGCAACGAGCGGCGCAGGCGGCCGCTGGGCAGGCGCGCGGGCGCGGCGCGCACCAGCAGACGCTCGGCCAGCCAAGGGCCGAGCAGGGCGATCAGCAAGGCGGCGGCCAGGCTGGCGATGAAGCCGCCCCGGCGATCGGACGCCATGGTGGAGGCGACGGCCTGGCGCAGCTCGCGCCCCAGGCCCTGCAGGCGTGCCGCGTCCAAAGGCGCGGCAGCGCGCAGGTTGCGCCAGAAGGGCCGGCCCAGCGGCGAGTCGGTGCGGGCCGTCAGTGCGGCCTGGAATTGTTCGCGGCGCTGGCGTATCAGCTCGTTGCCGCGCTGGTCGGCATCGACCGACACCAGCCGCGCGAGCTTGAGTTCGGAATCCACGGCACTGCGCTGCCTGGCCAGGCTGGCGCGCTGCTCGGCCACATCGGGCGCATCGGCAGGGGCGCCTTTTTCGGGCGCGGGGCCCAGGCCGGCCAGGCGCGAATCGATGTCGGCCAGTTCCTCTGTGCGGCGGGCTGCGACCTGGTCGGCCGCCGTGCCTATGGCCGCAGCCTCGTCCAGCAGCTTGCGGCCGTCATCGTCCTCGGCCAGCTTGCGGGGAATGGCGTCCAGCTGCTTGCGCAGATCGTCCACGCTGGGCAGGGCGGGCCGGCCGTCGGGCGCCGCCGTGGCCGCCGTTGCTGTGCGGTCCTGCGCATGGGCCGGAGCGGGCGCAGTGAGGACCAGCATGGCCAGGACCATCAGGCCGGTGGCCAGGCATTGGCGCAAGGCCTGCGCCCAGGTAGGGCGCAGCGGGAGAGGGCACGGGCGGGGCGGTGTCATGGACGCACATTGTGCGGCGGGCTGCCGCGACGGTTGTTTCCAAAGGTCCGGCCCCGCCAGCCGGCAGCCGTCTCAGTGCGATGCGGGACTGAACATATCGACACGGTCGGTGATGACGCCGTCCGTGCCCAGGTCGATCAGGCGCTGCGCGGCCCATTCATCGTTGACCGTATAGCTGCTGCAGCGCAGGCCCGCGCCATGCACCTTGGCGACCAGAGCCGCATCCCACAGCGCATGGTTGAGCACCATGGCCGCGCAGCCCAGGTCCAGCGCGGTGCGCAGGTCGGCGTCGCCCGTGGCATCGGCCAGCTTGTCCACCAGCAGGCCCCGCGGAATGTGCGGTGCCGTGTCGCGTGCGCCCTTGAGCGCATCGGTCTTGAACGAGGTGAACAGCGGCTGGATGCAGTCCCTGGGCCAGATGCGGTTCATCAGCTCGCCCGTGGCGCGGCCCGTGGCCTCTTCCTGGCCGGGCGTGGGCTTGATCTCCACGTTCAGGAAGAAGTGGTTGGCCAGGCACCAGCGGGCCAGGGCTTCCAGCGTGGGCAGGGCCTCGCCCGCAAAGGCGCGCGAGTGCCAGCTGCCGGCGTCCAGCTGGGCGATTTCGCCCATGGACAGGTCGCCACCCGTGCCGTGGCCGTTGGTGGTCCGCTCCAGCGTGGCGTCGTGCATCAGGAACAGCACGCCGTCGGCAGACAGCTTGGCATCGCACTCGAACATGCGATAGCCGTGCGCGGCGCCCAGGCGGAAGGCGGCCATGGTGTTCTCGGGCGCCAGCTTGCCGGCGCCGCGGTGGGCCACCCACAGGGGGTAGGGCCAGGATTTCAGGTTCTCGGTCATGGCGAGTCCGTCAAAGGAAGGGAGCTTGGATGGAAAAAGAGAGCCTCTGGGGCTCTCTTGGAAAAGGTCGGAGATCCGGCCTTCAGGGGATCAGATCCGCTTTCCGGATTCTGCGTCGAACCAGTGCAGGCGACGCTCTTCGGAAGGACGCACGCGCATGGTCTCGCCGGACTTGGGGAAGGGCGCGCCTTCGTCGATGCGCACCGTCATCGTCTCGCCATTGAGCGAACCATAGACCAGGCGCTCGGCACCCAGCATTTCCACGGTGTCCACCTTGATTTCCCAGCCGCCTTCGCTGACGACGACCAGGTGCTCGGGGCGGATGCCCAGGATGCGGCCGGCCGTGCCGCCGGGCGCGTTCTTGAGCAGGTTCATCGGGGGCGAGCCGATGAAGCTGGCCACGAAGGTGGAGGCGGGCGTGTGGTAGACCTCTTCGGGCGTGCCGAACTGCTCCATCACACCGCCGTTCATGACGATCATGCGCTGGGCCAGGGTCATGGCCTCGACCTGGTCGTGGGTCACGAACAGGCTGGTGATGCCCAGCTCGGCGTGCAGCTTCTGGATCTCGATGCGGGTCTGGCCGCGCAGCTTGGCGTCCAGGTTGGACAGCGGCTCGTCGAACAGAAAGACCTTGGGCTGGCGCACGATGGCGCGGCCCATGGCCACGCGCTGGCGCTGGCCGCCCGACAGCTGGCGCGGCTTGCGGTCCAGCAGGTGCGACAGCTCCAGGATCTTGGCGGCCTTGTCCACGCGGCGCTTGATCTCCTCGGGCGGCACCTTGGCGATCTTCAGGCCGTAGGCCATGTTCTCGTAGTTCGACATATGCGGGTACAGCGCATAGTTCTGGAACACCATGGCGATGTCGCGCTTGGCCGGTTCCACGTCGTTGACCACCTTGTCGCCGATCAGCAGCTGGCCGTCGGAGATCTCCTCCAGGCCCGCCACCATGCGCAGCAGGGTGGACTTGCCGCAGCCCGAAGGGCCGACGATGACGACGAACTCGCCGTCCTTGATTTCGGCGTTGACGCCGTGCAGTACCTGGTTGGCCGACGGGCCCTGGCCGTAGCGCTTGATCAGGTTGCGAAAGGAAATGGATGCCATACGAAGATTCTGGTTGAGTCGCAGAGCGAAGGGCGCTGGCGCTTGCTCTGCGGGGTTCTATACGGTGGGTTGGGGCGGCGGCGGGCGGTTTACTTTTCGGTGTCCACCAGGCCCTTGACGAACCAGCGCTGCATCAGGATCACCACGGCGGCGGGCGGCAGCATGGCCAGCAGGGCCGTCGCCATCACCACGTTCCAGTCGTTGCCGGTATCGCCGCTGGCCACCATGCGCTTGATGCCGATGACCACGGGGTACATATCTTCCGAGGTGGTCACGAGCAGCGGCCACAGGTACTGGTTCCAGCCGTAGATGAACTGGATCACGAACAGCGCCGCGATCGAGGTCTTGGACAGCGGCACCAGCACATCCTTGAAAAAGCGCATGGGGCCTGCGCCGTCGATGCGGGCGGCTTCCACCAGCTCGTCCGGCACCGTCAGGAAGAACTGGCGGAACAGGAAGGTGGCCGTGGCCGAGGCGATCAGCGGAATCGTCAGGCCGGCGTAGCTGTTGAGCATGCCCAGCGTGGAGACGACTTCGTAGGTGGGGCCGATGCGCACTTCCACGGGCAGCATCAGGGTCACGAAGATCAGCCAGAAGCAGATCTTCTTGAACGGGAAGCGGAAGTACACCAGCGCGAAGGCCGACAGCAGCGAGATCGCGATCTTGCCCACGGTGATCACCATGGCCGAGACGAAGCTGATCCACATCATGCGTGCCACGGGCGCGCTGGAGCCGGGGCCCGAGCCGCCGAACAGCGCGGCCTTGTAGGTTTCCCAGAAGTTGCTGCCGGGCACCAGGGGCATGGGCACCTGGATGATGTCCTGCGGCGTGTGCGTGGAGGCCACGAAGGCGAGGTACAGCGGAAAGCCGACGATGATCACGCCCAGCACCATGATCAGGTGCGAGAAAAAGGAGAGAAGGGGACTGCGTTCAACCATGATCAGTACTGCACTTTCTTCTCAACATAGCGGAACTGGATCACGGTCAGTGCAACCACGATCACCATCAGAACGACCGACTGCGCGGCCGAGCCGCTCATGTCCATGGCCTTGAAGCCGTCGTGATAGACCTTGTAGACCAGGATGGAGGTGTCCTGTCCCGGACCGCCCTGGGTCGTGGCGTCCACGATGCCGAAGGTGTCGAAGAAGGCATAGACCACGTTCATCACCAGCAGGAAGAACGTGGTGGGCGACAGCAGCGGGAACTGGATGTCCCAGAAGCGGCGCATGGGGCCTGCGCCGTCGATGGCGGCGGCCTCGATCAGCGACTTGGGGATGGACTGCAGGCCCGCAAGGAAGAACAGGAAGTTGTAGGAAATCTGCTTCCAGATCGCGGCGATGACGATCAGCGTCATGGCGTTGCCGGAGTTCAGCAGGTGGTTCCAGTCATAGCCGATCATGCGCAGCGCATAGGCCACGACGCCGATGGACGGCGAGAACATGAACACCCACAGCACACCCGCCACGGCGGGCGCAACGGCATAGGGCAGCAGCAAGGCGGTCTTGTAGGCAAGCGCGCCCTTGATCACGCGGTCCGCAAAAATGGCCAGCATCAGCGACAGCGCAATGCCGAACACCGCCACCAGCACGGAAAAGATGGCCGTGGTCTTGAACGAGGCCAGGTAGGCAGGGTCATCCAGCAGGTGCTGGAAGTTGGCAAACCCCACCCATTCGGTGGAGAAGCCAAACGTATCCTGCGCCTGGAACGACTGCACGATGGCCTGGCCTGCAGGCCAGAAAAAGAAGACCAGCACGATGACCATCTGTGGTGCTATCAGCAACCACGGCAGCCAGGCGGATCGAAAAAGAACGCGTTTTTCCATGACGGAACTCGGTAGAACAAAACAGCCCGCAAACCGGATGGCCGTGGGGCCGCCGGTTGCGGGCCTGTGATGCACGGTGCGGGCTGCCTGCGCAGCGGCCACACCGCAAATCACATGGGAGGATTACTTGTTGGCCCGGGCGAAGCGGCCCAGTTGCTCGTTGCCACGGGTGACAGCGGTGTCCAGGGCTTGCTGGGGAGTCTTCTTGCCAGTCCAGATCTGTTCGGTTTCCTCATCGATGATGGTGCGGATCTGAACGAAGTTGCCCAGGCGGATGCCGCGCGACTTGTCGGTGGTCTTGCGGATCATCTGCGTCACGGCGGTGTCGGTGCCGGGATGCTTTTCGTAGAAGCCCGAAGCCTCGGTCAGCTTGTACGCAGCGGTGGTCACGGGCAGGTAGCCGGTGCGCTGGTGGCTGGCGGACTGGATCTTGGTGTTGTTCAGGAAGTTGAAGAAGTCAGCCACGCCCTTGTAGCGTTCGGCGCTCTTGCCGGCCATCACCCACAGGGAGGCACCGCCGATGGCCGTGTTCTGGGGCGCGCCCTTCACATCGGCGTAGTAGGGCAGTTGCGACTGGCCGAAGGCGAACTTGCCTTCCTTGACCACGCGGGCATACAGGCCGGAGGAGCCGGTGATCATCGCGCACTCGCCGGAAGCGAAGGCGGCGTCAGGCACGTTGCCGCGGCCCTTGTAGACGAAGCTGCCATCCTTGGCAGCCTTGGCCAGGTTCTCGAAGTGCTTGACGTGCAGCGGCGAGTTGAACACCAGCTTGGCATCGGTGCCGTCAAAGCCGTTGTTCTTGGTCGCGTACAGGGTGTTGTGCCACAGCGAGAAGCTCTCCAGCTGGGTCCAGCTCATCCAGCTCGTGGTCAGTGCGCAGCGGTGGCCCGAGGCCTTGAGCTTTTCGGCGGCGGCGAACACTTCGGGCCAGGTCTTGGGCGGCTTGTTCTCGTCCAGGCCTGCCTTCTTGAAGGCGTCCTTGTTGTAGTAGAAGATGGTGGTCGAGCTGTTGAGCGGGTAGCTCATCATCTGGCCGTTGGGGGCGGTGTAGTAGCCGGCCACGGCGGAGATGTACTCGCCCTGGTCGAACTTGAAGCCGCCGTCGTTCATGACCTTGGTGACGGGCACCACGGCGCCCTTGGAGGCCATCATGGTGGCCGTGCCCACTTCGAAGACCTGCAGGATGTCAGGCGCGTTGCCGGCGCGGAACGCGGCGATGGCGGCCGTCATCGACTCGTCATACTGGCCCTTGTACGTCGGCACGATCTTGTACTGGGTCTGGCTGGCGTTGTACTCCTTGGCCAGGTCGTTCACCCAGTCGCCCAGGGCTGCGCTCATCGAGTGCCACCACTGGATTTCGGTTTGGGCTTGTGCCGAGATGGTGGTGGCCGCGATCGCGGCTGCCATGGCCAGTTGCTTCAGTTGCATGAGGACTCCTCTAGTTCGGTGACGGTTTCAGACCGCTGCCACGGTAAGGCAGGGGCATGACATGTCTGTGTCATTGTTTTCGGATGCTTCGTACCGCACTACAGGCCAAACCCGGTGAGCCGCTGGTCCCGTATGTCAGTCGTGTGACAAAAAATGACACGCGAAGCGGCGCTATTTTAGGTCAATACCATTTCGTTTCAAAAGCCGGGTTGTTCGTATTGGCTCGTTTGTGCTCTTTCTGTATAAGGCACCTTCACCGGGCTCCGCAAGATCCCGCCACGTTGGCGAGGGCTGGCTTCGCGGGCCGAGACGGCGCGCCGTCCAGAGCCCCGTGGGAAGCGCATCCCCGGGGCGCTCGCTTAAAATTGCGCTCCCACTTGGCTTAGCGGCGCCCCGAGAGCGCCAGACACGGTCTACCCCATGAATGTACCGATTGCGTTGGCAGCCCTGCAGGCACAGGCTGCCGAACCTGCACGTCTGCGAGAGATTCCCTACAACTACACCTCGTTTTCCGATCGCGAGATCGTGATCCGCCTGCTGGGCACGTCCATGTGGGATGTGCTCAACCAGCTGCGCCAGGAGCGGCGCACGGGCCGCTCCGCCCGCATGCTCTACGAGGTGCTGGGGGACATCTGGGTCGTTCAGCGCAATCCCTACCTGCAGGACGACCTGCTGCACAGTCCCGACCGCCGCAAGTCGCTGGTGGAGGCCCTGGAGCACCGTCTGGGCGAGATCGACAAGCGCCGTGCTCCGCAGCAGGACCCCGTGCGCGATGCGCTGGTGGGTCAACTGGTGGATGCAGCGCGCCGCGCCGTGCATGAGTTCAACGCCACCTTCGTCGAGGCCGAGCAACTGCGCCGCCGCGTGCAGAAAAGCCTGGGCCGCCACACGGCCAAGGACAACATCAAGTTCGACGGCCTGTCGCGCGTGGCCCATGTGACGGACGCCACCGACTGGCGCGTCGAATACCCATTCGTGGTGCTCACGCCTGATACCGAAGCCGAGATGGCCGCCCTGGTGCGTGCCTGTATCGAGCTGCGCCTGACCATCATTCCGCGCGGCGGCGGCACGGGCTACACGGGCGGCGCGATCCCGCTGACCTGGCGCAGCGTGGTGATCAACACCGAAAAGCTCGAAGCCATGACCGAGGTGGAGATGCGCCGCATTCCCGGCGTGGACCACGAGGTGCCCACCATCTTTACCGAAGCCGGCGTGGTCACGCAGCGCGTGGCCGATGCGGCCGAGCGCGCGGGCTTCGTCTTCGCCGTGGACCCCACATCGGCCGAGGCCTCGTGCATCGGCGGCAACGTCGCCATGAATGCGGGCGGCAAGAAGGCCGTGCTCTGGGGCACGGCGCTGGACAACCTGGTGTCTTGGCGCATGGTCACGCCCGATGCACAGTGGCTGGAAGTCACGCGCGTGGGCCACAACCTCGGCAAGATCCATGACGCCGAGATGGCCAGCTTCGAGCTGCAGTACTTCGAGGCAGACGGCAAGACCCCCATCCGCAGCGAGCGCCTGGACATTCCCGGCCAGAAATTCCGCAAGGAAGGCCTGGGCAAGGACGTGACCGACAAGTTCCTGTCGGGCCTGCCCGGCATCCAGAAGGAAGGCTGCGACGGCCTGATCACCAGCGCGCGCTGGGTGGTGCACCGCATGCCCGAGCACACGCGCACGGTCTGCATGGAGTTCTTCGGCAACGCCAAGGACGCCGTGCCCAGCATTGTCGAGATCAAGGACTTCATGTTCGCCGAGCAAAAGCGCTCGGGCGTGCTGCTGGCCGGCCTGGAGCACCTGGACGACCGCTACCTGAAGGCCGTGGGCTACGCCACCAAGAGCAAGAAGGGCAACGGCCATCTGCCCAAGATGGTGCTGCTGGGCGACATTGCCGGCGACAACGCCGACGATGTGGCCCGCGTGGCCGCCGAGGTGGTGCGCATTGCCAACTCGCGCAACGGCGAAGGCTTCACGGCCGTCAGCGCCGAGGCGCGCAAGAAATTCTGGCTGGACCGCAAGCGCACGGCCGCCATCTCGCGCCACACCAACGCCTTCAAGATCAATGAAGACGTGGTGATCCCGCTGCCCCGCATGTGGGAGTACACGGACGGCATCGAGCGCATCAACATCGAACTGTCGCTGCGCAACAAGCTCAAGCTGTGCGATGCGCTGACGGACTTCTTCCAGCACGGCGACCTGCCGCTGGGCAAGCAGGACGATGCGGGCGACATCCCCTCGGCCGAGCTGCTGGAGGACCGCGTGCAGCAGGCCCTGGCCCTGGTGGCCGACGTGCGCACGCTGTGGCAGGGCTGGCTGGACGATGTCGAGAACCTCTTCCCGCAGCTGCAGGACCACACGCTGCGCGCCAGCTGGAAGACCCAGCTGAAGGCGCCCATGGCCCAGATCTTCGCGGGCGCGGCCTTCCAGCCGCTGCTGGCCGAGGTCAACGCCATCCACCAGCGCGTGCTCAAGGGCCGTGTCTGGGTGGCGCTGCACATGCACGCCGGCGACGGCAACGTGCACACCAACATTCCGGTCAACAGCGACGACTACGAGATGCTGCAGACCGCCCATGAGGCCGTGGCACGCATCATGGTGCTGGCGCGCCATCTGGACGGCGTGATCTCGGGCGAGCACGGCATCGGCATCACCAAGCTGGAGTTCCTCAGCGACGACGAGCTGGCGCCCTTTGCCGCCTACAAGCAGCGCGTGGACCCCGAAGGCCGCTTCAACAAGGGCAAGCTGATCCGCAACGAGAAGCTGCAGGCTGTGGTGGGCCAGAGCCATGACGGCCGCTCGCCGCGCGAATCGCTGATGTTCGCCGACCTGACCAACGCCTACACGCCCAGCTTCGGCCTGATGGGGCACGAGTCGCTGATCATGCAGCAGAGCGACATCGGCGCCATCGCCGACTCGGTCAAGGACTGCCTGCGCTGCGGCAAGTGCAAGCCCGTGTGCGCCACCCACGTGCCGCGCGCCAACCTGCTGTACAGCCCGCGCAACAAGATCCTGGCGACCTCGCTGCTGGTCGAGGCCTTCCTCTACGAGGAGCAGACGCGCCGCGGCGTGTCGCTGCGCCACTGGCAGGAGTTCGAGGACGTGTCGGACCACTGCACGGTCTGCCACAAGTGCTTCAACCCCTGCCCGGTGAAGATCGACTTCGGCGACGTGACCATGAACATGCGCAACCTGCTGCGCAAGATGGACAAGAAGAGCTTCAGGCCCGGCAACAAGCTGGCCATGGCCATGCTCAACGCCACCAATCCGGACACCATCAAGTTCATGCGCTCGGCCATGGTCGGCGTGGGCTTCAAGGCGCAGCGCCTGGCCTCCGACGTGCTGCACAGCCTGGCCAGGAAGCAGACCCAGCGTCCGCCGGCCTCGGTGGGGCGCGCGCCGCTCAAGGAGCAGGTGATCCACTTCGTCAACAAGAAGCTGCCGGGCGGCCTGCCCAACAAGACGGCGCGCGCCCTGCTGGACATTGAGGACAAGGACTACGTGCCCATCATCCGCAGCCCGCAGACCACGAGCGCGGACACCGAGGCGGTGTTCTACTTCCCCGGCTGCGGCTCCGAGCGCCTGTTCAGCCAGGTGGGCCTGGCCACCCAGGCCATGCTCTGGCATGCCGGCGTGCAGACCGTGCTGCCACCCGGCTACCTGTGCTGCGGCTATCCCCAGCGCGGCAGCGGCCAGTTCGACAAGGCCGAGAAGATGATCACGGACAACCGTGTGCTCTTCCACCGCGTCGCCACCACGCTCAACTACCTGGACATCAAGACCGTGGTGGTCAGCTGCGGCACCTGCTACGACCAGTTGCAGGGCTACGAGTTCGGCAAGATCTTCCCGGGCAGCCGCATCATCGACATCCACGAGTACCTGCTGGAAAAGGGCGTGACGCTGCAGGGCAAGGAGGGCTACCTCTACCACGACCCCTGCCACTCGCCCATGAAGCTGCAGGACCCGATGAAGACCGTCAAGGCGCTGGTCGGCGACGGCGTGGTCAAGAGCGAGCGCTGCTGCGGCGAATCGGGCACGCTGGGCGTCACGCGCCCCGACATCTCCACGCAGATCCGCTTCCGCAAGGAAGAGGAACTCAAGAAGGGCGAGGCCGCGCTGCGCGCCAGCGGCGCCCTGGCCGAGAAGGACAACGTGAAGATCCTCACCAGCTGCCCCAGCTGCCTGCAGGGCCTGTCGCGCTACGGTGGCGATATGAACAACGGCCTGCTGGAAGCCGACTACATCGTGGTCGAGATGGCGCGCCAGATCCTGGGCGAGAACTGGATGGCCGAGTACGTGCAGCGCGCCAACGCCGGCGGCATCGAACGGGTGCTGGTCTGATGGCTGCTCCCGCTTCCTGCCCCCTGTGCGCCACAGAAGGAGGCGTACCCGTCTGGCGCGGCCAGCGCCTGCGAGTGATCCGCGCGCAGGAAGAAGGCTTTCCGGCCTTCTACCGCGTGGTCTGGAATGCGCATGCGGCCGAGTTCTCCGACCTGGACGCCGCCGACCGCCAGCACTGCATGGATGCCGTGGTCGTGGTCGAGCGCGTCTTGCGTGAGCGCCTTGCTCCGGCCAAGATCAACCTGGCGGCGCTGGGCAACATGGTGCCGCACCTGCACTGGCATGTGATTGCGCGCTTTGACTGGGACAGCCATTTCCCGGGCGCGGTCTGGGCTCCGGCCCAGCGCCCGCGCAATGGCGAGCGCGAGGCCGAGGTGGCAGCGCACTTGCCAGCCATAGACACGGCGCTGGTCCAGGCACTCGATGCCTGGCAGCAGCACCCCGCCACTGAATGAGGAGCACCGCATGGCCGGCCTGACCCCTGACACCCCAACCCCCGAAGCCCTGACCGTGCACGGCGCATCGCGCGTGCTGGAAGTCGCCTACTCCGACGGCGCAAGCTTTCGCATCCCCTTCGAGCTGCTGCGCGTGTACTCGCCCTCGGCCGAAGTCCAGGGCCACGGCCCGGGCCAGGAAGTGCTGCAGACGGGCAAGCGCGAGGTGTCCATCACGGCCATCGAGCCCGTGGGCAACTACGCCATCAAGCCCTTCTTCAGCGACGGGCATGAAAGCGGCCTGTACACCTGGGAATACCTCTACGAACTGGGCCGCCGCCAGGACGAGTTCTGGGCGCAGTACCTGGACCGGCTGCAGGAGTCCGGCATGGACCGCGACACGCCCATGCCCGGCAAGGCCAGCGGCGGCGGACACGGCTGCGGCAGCCACTGACGCCGCGCACGGGTGCGCGCTGTATGGCGCCGTTCCCCTCGCACCACATTCCGGACCTCTGTACGGCACAGGGTTATTGGGGGTGGTGCTATATTTAAAATAGCTTGAAAGTCTTTGTTTGAAGGCGTTTCAAGCTGTTTGTTCTTGATAACCCTTGCCCGGCAAAGCCCGTGGCCACACGGGGTTGTCGCTGTACGCATTACTACTGCTTGCTTAGCATCGTTGTTATGAGCACCACACATTTCGGATTCCAGTCGGTGGACGAGCGCGAGAAGGCCAGCCGCGTGCGCGGCGTGTTCGACTCGGTCGCTTCGCGCTACGACGTCATGAACGACCTGATGTCGGGTGGTCTGCACCGTGCCTGGAAGGCCTATACGGTGATGGTGGCCAACCTCAAGGAAGGCGACAAGGCGCTGGACATCGCGGGTGGCACGGGCGATCTGGCCCTGGCCTTCGCCAAGAAGGTCGGCTCCACCGGCCAGGTGGTGCACACCGATATCAACGAAGCCATGCTGCGCGTGGGCCGCGACCGCCTGATCAACAAGGGCGTCATCCTGCCCACCATGGTCTGCGATGCCGAGGCCCTGCCGTTTCCCGACAACCATTTCGATCTGGTCAGCGTGGCCTTCGGCCTGCGCAACATGACCCACAAGGATGCGGCACTCAAGGAAATGAACCGTGTCCTGCGCCCCGGCGGCAAGCTGCTGGTGCTGGAGTTCTCCAAGGTGGCCAAGCCCCTGGAGAAGGCCTACGACTGGTACTCCTTCAAGATTCTTCCGGCCATGGGCAAGCTCGTGGCGGGCGATGACGCCAGCTACCGCTATCTGGCCGAGTCCATCCGCATGCACCCCGGCCAGGAGGATCTCAAGCGCCTGATGCAGGAATGCGGCTTCGGCCATGTGGACTATCACAACATGACGGGCGGCATTGCGGCCCTGCATGTGGGAATCAAGTGCTGAGCGCGTGAGGCGTTCGGTGAGGTGACGGCAACACGATTATTCGAGGAGATGACATGAAAAAGCTATGGTCTATGGTCTTGGTCGCGATGCTGGTGGTGGTCCACGGCACGGCCGACGCCAAGCGCATGGGCGGTGGCGGATCGGTGGGCAAGCAGTCGAGCAATGTGACGCAGCGTGAAGCTACGCGCGCGCCGGCGCAGAACACGCCGCCGCAGAACGCCGCCACACAGAACGCTGCGGGCAAGCCTGCCACGCCGCCTGCGGCCGCTCCGGCCAAGAAGCCCTGGGGCGCCATGCTCGGCGGCCTGGCCGCCGGCCTGGGCCTGGCCTGGCTGGCCCACTCGCTGGGCCTGGGCGCCGCCTTCGGCCAGTTCCTGCTGATCGCCCTGCTGGCCCTGGTCATCATGGTCGTGGTGGGCATGGTCATGCGCTCGCGCCGTGCAGCGGCCGGCGCGCAGCAGGCATCGTCCAGCCCCTTCGCCTTCCAGAACGCGGCCCCTGCGGGCGCGGGCAACATGGGTGGCAACGTGGACAGCGCACCGCTGGCACGCCAGTACAACCCCGAGAAGGTTGGCAACGACGCCTCGGCCCGTCCCTGGGAGCAGAACCACCAGCCGGCCGCCCTGGCCTCGGGTTCCGGCGTGCAGATCGGCTCTGCCCTGGCAGGCTCGCAGAACTGGGGTGTGCCTGAAGGCTTCGATACCGAAGGCTTCCTGACGGCTGCCAAGCGCAACTTCGTCACGCTGCAATCGGCATGGGACCGCTCGGACATCGCTTCGCTGCGCGCCATGATGACCGACGAGATGCTGACCGAGATCCGTGGCCAGCTCAGCGAGCGCGAGGTGCAGCGCCCTGGCCAGCCCAACCAGACCGACGTGGTCATGATCGATGCCCAGTTGCTGGGCATCGAGGATCTGGGCAATGACTACATGGCCAGCGTGGAATTCTCCGGAATGATCCGCGAGGACGCCTCGGCAGGTCCCACGCCCTTCCGCGAGGTCTGGAACATGACCAAGCCCAAGAGCGGCAGCAGCGGCTGGCTGGTCGCTGGCGTCCAGGCACTGCAGTAAGTAATTTGCAGAGGACCGGCGCAAGCCAGGGATGCGACAGGGGGTCACGCCATGGGCTGGCCACTTGTCTCGACCGGATTTGCGTCGGCCGCATCCTCTCACTTCGGGAATAATCGGGGACTATGGCAACACAGTCCCCTTTTTCTTTTCTGAACGGTCTCATGGAACGCGTGATGGCCGGTCCGCAACCGCCGCAATGGCTGGTCAGCGAGGTGCATCAGCGCCTCGTGCTGTTCCTCAACCATGTGCTGATGCAGGAGAAAGAGGCGATGGAGCGCCTCGTGCGGCAAAAGGGCCGCGTGGCGCGCGTGCAGTGGCGCGGCTACTCCATGGCCCTGCAGATCACGCCCGCCGGCCTGTTCAACGTGGCTCCCGAAGGCGCGCAGCCCGACCTGCTGCTTGAAGTCACCGAGACCTCCCCGCTGGCCCTGGCCCAGGTGGCCCTGCGCGGCGACAAGCCCTCCATCCGCATCGAGGGCGACGTGCAACTGGCCGCCGACATCAACTGGCTGGTGGACCACGTCGAATGGGACGTGGAGGAAGACCTGGCCCGCATCATCGGCGATGCGCCCGCGCACACCGTGGCCAAGGTCGCGCGCAGCGCCGCCCAGGCGCTGCGCCAGTTCGTGGGGGCCCGCATGGCCGGCAAGCCCGATGCCGATGCCCCCGCCCCCGAGGCCGCACGTGCGGCAGCGCCCGCCAGCGCGCCCGTTGGTTCCCCCGTGGTATCCCTGCCCGGTTTCGAGAACGACAAGCCATGAGCCGGTTTCTTCGCGGGCTGACCATCCTCTGGGTGGTGTTCCGCTACGGACTCGACGAACTGGTGCTGTCGAGCTTCGAGCATCCCTGGATGCGCCGCGCACGCGCGGTGCTCACGCTCGGCCGGCGGCTGGACAAGCCGCGCGGCCAGCGCCTGCGCGAGGCCCTGGAGGAGCTGGGGCCCATCTTCGTGAAGTTCGGCCAGGTGCTGTCCACGCGCAGCGACCTGATGCCGCCCGACGTGGCCGAGGAGCTGGCCCGGTTGCAGGACCGCGTGCCCCCCTTCGATTCGCAGATTGCGGTGGACACCATCGAGCGCGCCTTCCGCAAGAAGCTGGACCAGATCTTCGTGAGCTTCGAGCGCGAGCCGGTGGCCAGTGCCTCCATCGCCCAGGTGCACTTTGCCGTGATCAGCGACCGCAACGGCGTGCAGCGCGACGTGGCCGTCAAGGTGCTGCGTCCGGGCATGAAGACCGTGATCGACAAGGACCTGGCGCTGATGCACATGATGGCGCGCTGGGTCGAGCGCCTGTCGGCCGACGGCAAGCGCCTCAAGCCCCGCCAGGTCGTGGCCGAGTTCGACAACTACCTGCACGATGAGCTGGACCTGATCCGCGAAGCTTCCAATGCCGCGCAGCTGCGCCGCAACATGGAAGGGCTGGACCTGGTGCTGATCCCCGAGGTGTACTGGGATTTCTGCCGCAACGACGTGATGGTCATGCAGCGCATGACCGGCGTGCCCATCAGCCAGGTCGAGCGCCTGCGCGAAGCCGGCGTGGACATCCCCAAGCTGGCACGCGACGGCGTGACCATCTTCTTCACCCAGGTCTTTCGCGATGGCTTCTTTCACGCCGACATGCATCCGGGCAACATCATGGTCAGCCTGGAGCCCGAGACCTTCGGGCGCTATATCTCGCTGGACTTCGGCATCGTCGGCACGCTGACCGAGTACGACAAGGAATACCTGGCGCAGAACTTCACGGCGTTCTTCCGCCGTGACTACAAGCGCGTGGCCGAGCTGCACATCGAAAGCGGCTGGGTGCCGCCGAGCACGCGCGTGGACGAGCTGGAGGCCGCCATCCGTGCCGTCTGCGAGCCGTACTTCGACCGTCCGCTGGCCGAGATTTCGCTGGGCATGGTGCTGATGCGCCTGTTCCAGACCTCGCGCCGCTTTCAAGTCGAGATCCAGCCGCAACTGGTGCTGCTGCAAAAGACGCTGCTCAACATCGAAGGCCTGGGGCGCCAGCTGGACCCCAACCTGGACCTGTGGAGCACGGCCAAGCCCTTCCTCGAAAAATGGATGCTGGACCAGATGGGCCCGCAACGGCTGTGGCGCGAGCTGCTGGCCGAGGCGCCGCGCTATGCCAAGCTCATTCCCGAGCTGCCGCGCCTGATCCATCGCCGGCTCACGCGCAACTCCGGCGAGCACGACGAACTGCTCAAGGAGCTGCTGCAGCAGCAAAAGCTCACCAACCGCCTGTTGCAGGCCATCGTCAGCGCCGGCATCGGCTTTGTCATCGCGCTGATCCTGCTGCAACTGGTGGTGCGGCTGCGCTGGTACTGAGAACACTGACGGGTTTCCGGACCTCTCCCTTTTCCCACTTTGAAACAGGAGTGCCAGCGTGCTGCTCTCTATGGTGATCGCCTACCTGTTCGTGACCATCGCCATCGGCCTGTGGGCGGCCAGGCGGGTCAAGAACACGGCCGACTTCGCAATTGCCGGGCGCCATCTGCCCATGTACATGATCATCACCACCACGTTTGCCACGTGGTTCGGCTCGGAGATCGTGCTCGGCGTGCCCGCCAAGTTCATCGAGGGCGGCCTGCGCGGCGTGGTCGAAGACCCGTTCGGCGCGGGCATGTGCCTGATCCTGGTGGGCCTGTTCTTCGCGGGCAAGCTCTACCGCATGACGCTGCTGACCATCAGCGACTACTACCGCCACCGCTATGGCCGGTCCATCGAGATCGTCTGCTCGCTGATCATCATGCTCAGCTACCTGGGCTGGGTCTCGGCCCAGGTCACGGCCCTGGGCCTGGTGTTCAACCTGCTGTCGGGCGGCACGGTCAGCATTTCCATGGGCATGGCCATCGGTGTGGTGTCCATCCTGGCCTATACGCTGTTCGGCGGCATGTGGTCGGTGGCGGTGACGGACTTCCTGCAGATGATCATCCTGGTCGTCGGCCTGGTGGTGCTGGCCTGGTTTGCCAGCGACATGGCTGGCGGTGCCGGCAAGGTCATCGACCTGGCCGTGAGCCGCGATCTGTTCCAGTTCTGGCCCGAGCCCAGCTGGCATGAAATCCTCTTCTTCTTTGGCGCGGCCATCACCATGATGCTGGGCTCCATTCCCCAGCAGGACGTGTTCCAGCGCGTGATGTCGGCCCACAGCGAGAAGGCCGCCACGCGCGGCACCGTCATCGGTGGCTCGGCCTATATCTGCTTCGCCTTCGTGCCCATGTTCCTCGTGGCCAGCGCGCTGATCATCATGCCCGGCGAGACGGCGGAGCTGCTCAAGCAGGACCCGCAGAAGGTGCTGCCCACCCTGGTCATGGACAAGATGCCCTTCGTCATGCAGGTGCTGTTCTTCGGCGCGCTGCTGTCGGCCATCAAGTCCTGTGCCTCGGCCACGCTGCTGGCGCCCAGCGTGACCTTCACCGAGAACATCTGGCGCCAGTTCCGCACCCAGGCCAGCGACCGGGAAATGCTGCTGGCCATGCGCATCAGCGTGCTCGTCTTCAGCATCTGCGTGCTGGCCTACTCGATCAAGATGGAAGGAACGCCCATCTATGAGCTGGTCTCCAGCGCCTACCAGGTGCCGCTGGTCGGCGCCTTCGTGCCCCTGGTCTTCGGGCTGTACTGGAAGCGCGCCACCACGCAGGGCGCCATTTGCGCCGTGGCACTGGGCATTGGCGTGTGGGTGGTCTTCATGGCCACGCCGGCTTTGCACGAGGCATTTCCGCAGCAATTGGCGGGACTGCTGGCGGCTGTGACGGGGATGTTGGCCGGGTCACTGGCACCGCAGTGGCTGGCCAATCGCAGCGCAGACATTCTTGAATTCAGCCCCGAAAGGTAAGCGCCGTCACACCATCATTTGCAAAAACAATTGATGACAATCATCAATAGTTATTAACTATATAGTCGGCGGCTGGGATTGTGGAGGTCCCGGAATGCTGACTTGGGTGGTGTGAAGCACAGGTCGTGACAGTACGGCGGACCTCCGAATAGCAAACGCTTGGGAGGAAGCACCGTCATGAAAACACTCAAACTGATTGCGAGGGCTCGCCGGCTGAAGCTGCGGCCTGTTGCCGGCGTCCGGTTCCGATGGAGTTGGCTTGGCGGCGCCTTGCTTGTGCCAGCCCTGTGCGGCCAGGTGGCAATGGCTGCGCCGAGAATCCCAGTCGCGCCGGTCATTGTCTGGAGCGAGGATTTCGAAAACCCGCAGACACCCCCCATCACCACGGAGGGGCGGGACCTGCTGCTCTACAAAGGCGCGGCCCCTGCGGGGCAGATGTATACCGCCGACCCGCTGTACCGGATGAGTGCCAACCAGTGCAATGGCATAGTCACCTCATTCAACCAGAATCCGGATTCTGCGGCCATGATTGCGGCGTGCGCTGTCCAAGGCAACTGGAACAGCCTGCAGCAGATGGCCGAGGTCGTCGGGCGCTATCAGGGCCAGAGTGCGGCGGCTGCACGCAACAATCACGTCATGGCAATGCTTACAGCGAATGGGACCTTTCCTGCTGGCGCAATTGCCTTTCGTACCGCCACCAATATTGCACAAAGTGCCAGCAGCAGATTCCTCACGGCCCGTACCGATGTGGTGGCGACCTTCTGCTCGTCGGGATTTGCAGCCCCGCTGCTGCGTTTTTCTCTGATCAATGACGCTGGTACGGAACTGCCCATCTCCACGACCGCGATCAATCCATGCGTGGGTGGACAGTCATTCAATACAACACCTATCGGTATTTCCGGCTCCCAGACCGCTGTGGCCCAGACAGTGACTTCTCCGGGAGCACTGCTCTTCAGCGGGGCCTCTGTCGGGTTTGTTCTGCACAACGACCAGACCAGCTCCATGGGCAACGATTCGTCGATCGACAACGCGCAGATCATCGACGTGACGCCGCAACTGGACAAGGCCTTCTCGCCTGCCAGCATCCACCTCGGCCAGGTCTCCCGGCTGACTATGACCATCACCAATACGAACGATCTGCTGCGCAAGCAAGGCTGGTCGTTTACCGACAACCTGCCTGCAGGACTGGTCGTCGAGGGCAATGCCAGCACCACCTGCCCCGGCACGACCGTGCAGGCTGCAGCAGGCGGCAGCACCGTGACCGTGTCCAACGGAGACCTGGCCCAGGGCGCCGCCTTCTGCGAGGTGAGCCTCGACGTGCGCCCGACCGCGACAGGCAGCTTCACCAACGGTTCTTCCAACCTCAGTCTTATTGGCCTGAACCAGCCGGCCACACTGGCTGTGCTGGCGGTTGCGCCAGCGGCCGACATGCAGGCCGCCAGCGTTGATCTTCCGCCGTCCATGACGGTGGGAGCACCGGTATCCGGCAGCTTCAGCTGCACCAACGCGGGACCCAGCACTGCGGCGGCAGCCTCGTGCGCCATTTCAGGTCTGCCGGCAGGCGCTTCCGTATCCTGCACTCCCGCTGTTCCTACAGGATCGCCGCTGGCCGCAGGCGACAGCATCGCCTGCACGGTAGGCTTCACGCCTGCTGTCACGGGCGCCATCACGGCACTGGTGACGGCCGGCAGTGCAACGACAGATCTGGTTCCAAGCAACAATGCGATGTCCTTCCCCTACAACCCAGGGGAGTCGGCGGACATGAGGGCCACGGAGCTGACCCTGCCGGCCTCCATGGCGGTGGGCACGCCGGCATCCGGCAGCTTCAGCTGCACCAACGCGGGGCCCAGCCCTGCGGCGGCAGCCTCGTGCGCCATTTCAGGCCTGCCGGCAGGCGCGTCCGTGTCCTGCACTCCCGCTGTACCTACAGGATCGCCGCTGGCCTCGGGCGCCCGCATCGACTGCACGGTGGGCTTCACGCCCACAGCGGGCGGGGCATTCACGGCCCTGGTCTCCGCCAGCAGTGGCACGCCGGACCCGGTGCCTGCCAACAACACCATCTTGCGCCCCTACAGCCCCGGGGAGCGTGCCGACATGCAGGCCAGCGCCATCTCGCTTCCCCTGACCATGACGGTGGGTGCGCCGGTATCCGGCAGTTTCAGCTGCACCAATGCCGGCCCCAGTGCGGCCACGGCGGCTTCGTGCGTGATCTCCGGCCTGCCCGCCGGGGCGACCACGTCCTGCACGCCCAGCGTGCCCACGGCCTCGCCATTGGCATCGGGCGGCAGCATCGCCTGCACAGTGCAGTTCACGCCCACCACAACGGGCACCATCGCGGCCTTGGTGACGGCGAGCAGCAGCACGGTGGATCCGGTGCCGGCCAACAACACCAAGGCCCACCCCTTCAACCCCGTGGAGCGGGCCGACATGCAGGCCACCAGCGTCACGCTGCCGGCCACCGCCAACGTGGGTGTTCCCGTGAAGGGATCGTTCGTCTGCACGAATGCCGGCCCCAATGCGGCGGCCTTTGCCAATTGCTCCATCGCAGGGCTGCCGGCAGGTGCCAGCACCTCATGCACGCCTGCGGTGCCGACTGGCGCGCCGCTGGCCTCGGGTGCCCGCATTTCCTGCACGGTGAGCTTCACGCCCACCACGCAGGGCAGCCTGACAGCCACGGTGACGGCGGTCAGTGGAACCACGGACCCGGAGCCGGCCAACAATTCGCGTGACCAGGAGTTGGTGGTTGCTGCCGCATTGACGCCGGAGCCGGTCCCCGCCACCGGGGTGCCTGCCCTGGTGCTGATGGGCCTTGCCGTCATGCTGGCCGGTATGGGGATGCAGCGGCGCCGGGCACGGCGCTGAACATGGACGCGGCAGGCGCCCCGGCAGCGGGGCCGGCACCGCCCTGATGGAATGCCAGTCCGCGCGACTGGCATTTTGCATTTCGGGCCATCAGGTACCGACTGATGCATGCGGCTTGCGGCTCTCCGGCCTGGGCCTTTGGGGGCAAGGCAGCCGCAGTATCGGGCGGATGCCTATAATCGAAAGTTTTGCATCTTCTCTCGTATAAGCATTAGCGCCATGCCTATTTATGCATACAAGTGTGGCTCCTGCGGTCATGCCAAGGACGTGCTGCGGAAAATCTCGGATGCTCCGCTGACGACCTGCCCGGCCTGTGGTGCCGAGGCCTTTTCCAAGCAGCTGACGGCTGCCGGCTTCCAGCTCAAGGGCTCGGGCTGGTACGCGACCGACTTCAAGAACAGCGGCAGCAAGAGCGCCGCCACGCCGGCTCCAGCGGCAGACACCCAGGCCTCGGATACATCTGCCGCACCTGCGGCAACTGCGCCTGCTGCGGCCCCCGCATCTGCTCCCGCACCCTCCACGGGCCATTAATCAAGGCTTGCATTTCTCATGTCCGCTCTGCGCAAATGGCTGTTCGCCGGCCTGCTGGTGATTGTTCCTCTGGTGATCACGCTGGGCGTGCTCAACTGGATCATCGGCACGCTGGACCAGACGCTGGCCATCCTGCCCGAGGCCTGGCATCCGGACCGGCTGCTGGGTTTCCACATTCCCGGCTTCGGCGTGGTGCTCACGCTGCTGATCCTGCTGGTGGTTGGCGCTGCGGCCAGCAACTTCATCGGCCGCAAGCTTGTCTCCTGGGGCGATGCGGTGGTCAGCCGCATTCCCGTGGTGCGCTCCATCTATTCCAGCGTCAAGCAGGTGTCCGATACCGTCTTCTCGGACAGTGGCAATGCGTTTCGCACCGCCGTGCTGGTGCAGTGGCCGCGCGAAGGCGTCTGGACCGTGGCTTTCGTCACCGGCTCGCCCAGCGGAGAGGTCGCCGCCTATCTGCGTGACGAATACCTGAGCGTCTTCGTGCCGACAACGCCGAACCCGACGGGCGGCTATTTCGTCATCGTTCGCAAGAGCGATTGCATCGAGCTGGAAATGAGCGTGGATGCCGCGCTCAAGTACATTGTTTCGATGGGCGTGGTGACTCCTCCGGATCTCACACTGCCCGCGGAATCCAAATAACAAACTGTCGCGCCCATCCCGGGCGCAGGAAGCTTTTCATCATGGCCATGCGCTCCCATTACTGCGGTCTAGTGACCGAAGCCCTGATGGGCGAAACCGTTACCCTGTGCGGCTGGGTGAACCGTCGCCGCGACCATGGCGGCGTGATCTTCATCGACCTGCGTGACCGCGAAGGCTATGTGCAGGTGGTCTGCGACCCCGACCGTGCCGAGATGTTCAAGACTGCCGAAGGCCTGCGCAACGAGTTCTGCGTGCAGGTCAAGGGCCTGGTGCGCGCACGTCCCGAAGGCACGACCAACGACAAGCTCAAGAGCGGCCAGATCGAAGTGCTGTGCCACGAGCTGAACGTGCTCAACGCCTCGGTCACGCCCCCGTTCCAGCTGGACGACGAGAACCTGTCCGAGACCGTGCGCCTGACCAACCGCGTGCTGGACCTGCGCCGCCCCTACATGCAGCGCAACATGATGCTGCGCTACCGCACGGCCATCCAGGTGCGCAACTTCCTGGACAAGGAAGGCTTCATCGACATCGAAACGCCCATGCTGGGCAAGAGCACGCCCGAAGGCGCGCGCGACTACCTGGTGCCCAGCCGCGTGCACGATGGCGAGTTCTTCGCCCTGCCGCAGTCGCCCCAGCTGTACAAGCAGATGCTGATGGTGGCCGGCTACGACCGCTACTACCAGATCACCAAGTGCTTCCGCGACGAAGACCTGCGCGCCGACCGCCAGCCCGAGTTCACGCAGATCGACTGCGAGACCTCGTTCCTGGACGAAGAGGAAATCCGCGCCATCTTCCAGCGCATGATCACCGAGGTCTTCAAGACCCAGCTGGACGTGGATCTGGGCGAGTTCCCGATGATGACGTACCAGGATGCGGCCTTCCGCTTCGGCTCGGACAAGCCTGACCTGCGCGTCAAGCTCGAGTTCACCGAACTGACCGAAGTCATGAAGGACGTGGACTTCAAGGTGTTCTCCACCCCCGCCACGACCAAGGGCGGCCGCGTGGTCGCGCTGCGCGTGCCCGGCGGCTCGCAGATCTCGCGCGGCGAGATCGACCAGTACACCGAATTCGTCAAGATCTACGGCGCCAAGGGCCTGGCCTGGATCAAGGTCAACGAAGTGGCCAAGGGCCGCGATGGCCTGCAGTCTCCCATCGTCAAGAACCTGCATGACGCGGCCATTGCCGAGATCCTCAAGCGTACGGGCGCACAGGACGGCGACCTCATCTTCTTCGGCGCCGACAAGGAAAAGATCGTCAACGACTCCATCGGCGCGCTGCGCCTGAAGGTGGGTCACAGCGAATTCGGCAAGGCCAACTGCCTGTTCGAGAACCGCTGGGCGCCGCTGTGGGTGGTGGACTTCCCCATGTTCGAGCACGACGAGGAAAACGACCGCTGGGCGGCCGTGCACCATCCCTTCACCTCGCCCAAGGACGGCCACGAGGAGCTCATGGTCACCGACCCGGCCAACTGCCTGGCCAAGGCCTACGACATGGTCCTGAACGGCTGGGAGTTGGGTGGCGGCTCGGTGCGTATCCACCGCGCCGACGTGCAGAGCAAGGTGTTTGACGCGCTCAAGATCTCGCCCGAAGACGCCCGCGCCAAGTTCGGCTACCTGCTGGACGCGCTGCAGTACGGCGCGCCCCCGCACGGTGGCCTGGCCTTCGGCCTGGACCGCCTGATCACGCTGATGACGGGTGCCGACTCCATCCGTGACGTGATCGCCTTCCCCAAGACCCAGCGTGCCCAGGACCTGCTGACCCAGGCGCCTTCGCCCGTGGACGAAAAGCAGCTGCGCGAGCTGCACATCCGCCTGCGCAACCCGCTGGCGGCCACCCAGGGCTGAGGACCGGGCCTGGCGGCTTGATACGGACGGCAGAAGCTGGCACAGCTTCTGCCGTTTTTCTTTTTGCGGAGAGCTTTCATGCGTTTTCAAGGCATTGCATCGGTGGCGCTGGCTGTGCTGGCAGGGCTGGGCCTGTCCGGCTGCGGGGAAAAGAAGACCGAGCTGGGGCAGGGCGGCTCGGAGATCACCGGCTCCGCCGGGCCCCTGGGCGCGAACAATGGCTCGCGCGAACTCGTGCGCTGCGACGCGCCCGTGGCCACGCTGGCCCTGGCCGAGAATCCCAACGGCTACGTCATGGGGTCGGGCTACCAGCTGCCCGCCTCGCCCGTGCCGCTGATCAAGCTGCTGGCCCAGCAAAGCGGCTGCTTTCGTGTGGTGGACCGGGGCGCGGGCCTGCGCGGCACGGTGCAGGAGCAGGACCTGAAGAACGCCGGCGTGCTGCGCGAGAACTCCACGGTGCGCAAGGGCCGTGGCTATGAGGCGCAATACACGCTGACGCCCAGCCTGACCTTCAGCGAGCAGGACGCGGGCCGGGGCCTGGCCGGCGTGGTTGCCGTGATTCCGGTGCTGCGGGACATCGCTGGGCTGGCCGGCATGGTCGAGCAGGTCAAGTTCAAGGAGGCGCAGACCGCGCTGCTGCTGTCGGACAACGAAACCACCGAGCAGGTGGCCGCTGCCACGGGTGCCGCCCGCACCACCGATCTGGGCGTGGGCGGCATGGTGCTGGGCCGCCTGGGCGCGGCGGGCGCGGGCTGGAGCAATACCAACGAGGGCAAGGTCATCGCCGCCGCCTTTCTGGATGCGCACAACCAGCTCGTGCATCAGGTGCGCGCGCTGCAGGCCAAGGAGCTGCCACCGCCCGTGGCGACCAAAGCGGTCCAGGGCAAGGGCTGATGCCTGCCATGCCAGGCTACAAGATCCCTGAATCGGTGCTGGTCGTCATCTACCGCGATGACGGGCAGGTGCTGCTGATGCGCCGCACGGCACCGGCGCCTGAGGGCGGGGAGTTCTGGCAGTCGGTGACGGGCAGCAAGGACCATGAAGGCGAGTCCTGGCGCGAGACCGCAGTGCGCGAGGTGCGGGAAGAAACCGGCATCGATCCCGAGGCACCCTGCTGCCTGCTGCAGGACTGGGCGCTGGAGAACATCTACACCATCTACCCGGCCTGGCAGCACCGCTATGCGCCCGGTGTATGGCACAACCGCGAGAGGGTTTTCGGCCTGCGGATTCCGTCCTACACCCCTGTGTTCTTGAATCCGAGGGAACATACCGCATCTGCTTGGCATCATTGGCATGACGCTGCCGAGCGCTGCTACTCCCCGTCCAATGCGGAAGCCATCCTGATGCTGCCGCGATTCGCTTCACTGGAGCTGGACTGATCCCGATCCCTGTGTTCCTGACCGCCTATGACTGACAACGTGAAATCCTCCCACGAGGTGGACCCCGGCCCGTCCATACTGCGCGTCGCGACCTACAACATCCACAAGGGCGTGCAAGGCATGGGTCCCGTGCGCCGCCTGGAGATCCACAACCTGGGACACGCTGTGGAGCAGCTCGATGCCGACATCGTCTGCCTGCAGGAAGTGCGCAAGATGAACCACAAGGAGGCCGCGTACTTCGAGCGCTGGCCCCAGGTGTCGCAGGCGGAGTACCTGGCTCCCCTGGGCTACGAGGCCGTCTACCGCACCAATGCCTACACGCGCCACGGCGAGCATGGCAACGCGCTGCTCACCCGCTGGCCCGTGGTGGGCCACCAGCACGAAGACATCTCCGACCACCGCTTCGAGCAGCGGGGCCTGCTGCATGTGGAGGTGGAAGTGCAGAACCGGCGCGTGCACACCATCGTGGTGCACCTGGGCCTGATCCCCGGCAGCCGCGTGCGCCAGGTCTCCCAGCTCAAGCGCTTCATCGAGCGCGAGGTGCCGCCCGGCGCGCCCGTGGTGGTGGCGGGCGACTTCAACGACTGGGGTGGCCAGATCAAGCGCATGCTCGGCGGTTTCGGCCTGTACGAATACGACGAATTGCCGAGCGTGCCCACCTATCCCTCGCGCCTGCCGCTGGCCCAGCTGGACCACGTCTACGTGCGTGGCCTCACCCCGCTGGGCCTGCATGTGCCCAAGGGACGCATCTGGTGGCGCATGTCCGACCATCTGCCGCTGATTGCCGAATTCCGCCTCTAGCCCCGGGTTCTGTCACACAAGCCATTCTTTTGCTATTGAAATGATAGCTTTCAGCGCGGGCAGAACCTGCGTTTGGGTGGAAAATCCCTTGCGTGCCATGCCGCGGGTTTCGCTGTTACCATGCCAGCCATGTTCAGAGAACTCGTCGACATGAAACAAGACAGCCAGGCCGAGGGCACCCCCGTCTCGGTCAAGATCCGCGAACGGTTGAAGCAGGCGCAAAAGCGCTTTCATGCGAACGACAACATCTCCGAATTCATCGAGCCCGGTGAACTCGAGCTGCTGCTCGACGAAGTCCAGGACAAGATGCAGGGCGTGCTCGACAGCATGGTCATCGACACCACGCACGACCACAACACGCGCGCCACGGCGCGCCGCGTGGCCAAGATGTATGTCAACGAAGTGTTCCGTGGCCGCTATGTGGCGCAGCCCGCCATCACCGAGTTCCCCAACGCCGAGCACCTCAACGAGCTGATGATCGTCGGCCCGATCACGGTGCGCAGCGCCTGCAGCCACCATCTGTGCCCGGTGATCGGCAAGATCTGGATCGGCGTGCTGCCCAACAAGAACACCAATGTCATCGGCCTGTCCAAGTACGCGCGGCTGGTGGACTGGATCATGGGCCGCCCCCAGATCCAGGAAGAGGCCATCATCCAGCTGGCCGACCTGATCCTCGACAAGACCCGCCCCGACGGCCTGGCCGTGGTCATGGAGGCTTCGCACTTCTGCATGTCCTGGCGCGGCGTGCGCGAGATGGACAGCAAGATGCTGAACTCCGTCATGCGCGGCGCCTTCCTCACCAATCCTGAACTGCGCCGCGAGTTCCTCTCGCTGGTGTCCAGCCGCAGGTAACTCCCCGGGGTGGCGTCCCCGGACGCCTCAGACAAGACCCCAGGCTGCGCAGTGCGCGGCCTTTTTTCTTTCCCGCGCCACGCCCCGCTTTCCCCCGGACCTGCCCATGTCGCTGCAAGCCTTTGCCCTGATCATCGTCGCCGGCCTCATCCATGCCGGCTGGAACATCGTGGCCAAGAAGGCGGGCGGCGACTCGCGCTTCGCCTTCTTCACCTCGGTCATCATGATGGTGATCTGGGCACCGCTGGGCTGGTGGGTGGGGCGCGATGTGGTGCCCACATGGGGGCGCAACGAATGGCTGGTGGTGCTGGCCAGCGGCCTGCTGCACGTGGCCTACTACGTGACCTTGCTGCGCGGCTACCGCAGCGCGGACCTCACCGTGGTCTATCCGCTGGCGCGCGGCTCGGGGCCGCTGCTGTCGTCCATGGTGGCGGTGGTCTTCCTGGGGGAGCAGATTTCCTCGCTGGGCGTGCTGGGCATTGCCGGCGTGGTGGTTGGCGTGTTCCTGATCGCGGGCGGCCCCGGCCTGCTGCGCGCACGTCATGACCCCGAAGCGCGCGAGCGGCTGCGGCTGGGCCTGTGGTACGGCCTGCTGACGGGCGCCTTCATCGCCAGCTACACCGTGGTGGACGGCTACGGCGTGAAGATGCTGCTGATGTCGCCCATCCTCATCGACTACATGGGCAACTTCGTGCGCGTGTTTCTGCTCGCTCCCGTGGTGCTGCGCGACCTGCCCACTGCGCGCAGCCTGTGGCGCACGCAGTGGCGCTTCGCGGCCCTGGTGGCGCTGATCAGCCCCATTGCCTATGTGCTGGTGCTCTACGCCATGCAGGATGCACCCATGTCGCACGTGGCGCCTGCGCGCGAAGTCTCCATGCTGTTCGCGGCGCTGATCGGCGGGCACATGCTGCGCGAAGGCGACCGCCTGGCGCGCATTGCAGGCGCGGTGTGCATTGCCGTCGGCGTGACGGCGCTGGGCCTGGGCTGAGCGCCATGGCGGCAATGCGGGTGCTGGGCTGCGATTTCAGCAGCCGGCCTACGGCGCGCAAGCCCATCACCATGGCCCTGGGCCACCTGCTGGCTGGCGACACGGTGGTCCTGCAGGATTTGCTGGAGTTCGCCTCGCTGGACGCATGGGCCGCCTGGCTGGCCCGGCCCGCCGATGCGGCGCAGTCGGGGCAGTCGGCCTGGGTGGGCGGTTTCGACCTGCCTTTTGGCCTGCCGCGCGAACTGGTGGAGCAACTGGGCTGGCCCACGGACTGGGCGGCCTGCATGGATCACTACGCCGGCCTCACGCGCCAGGCCATACGCGAGCAGTTCAGGGCCTTTTGCGCGGCGCGGCCCGCAGGCGGCAAGTTCGCGCACCGCGCCACGGACGGGCCTGCGGGGGCCAGCCCTTCCATGAAATGGGTGAACCCGCCCGTAGCCTACATGCTGCATGCCGGGCTGCCCTTGCTGCGCGCGGCCGGCGTGCATCTGCCGGGCCTGCAGCCGCCCGGCGAAGGCGATGCGCGCCGCGTGGCGCTGGAAGCCTACCCGGGCATGCTGGCGCGCGCCGTGATCGGCCGCCGCAGCTACAAAAGCGACGAGCCCGCGCGGCAAACGCCCGAACGCCATCAGGCGCGTGTGCAATTGCTGGCGGCGCTGGAGCGCGGCGACAACCCGCTGGCGCTGCGCCTGCGTATCGACGCCGAAGAAACCCGCAACCAGTTGCTGGCAGACGGCAGCGGAGACAGGCTGGACGCCGTGATCTGCATGCTGCAGGCCGCCTGGGCCGCGGCCCGCCATGCGCAGGGCGATGCGCTCTATGGGTTGCCGCACGACCTGGACCCGCTGGAAGGCTGGATCGTCACGGCGCAAGCCTGACCCAAGCCGCGCTGGAACATGCGATGAATCAAAAAGAGAGAAGCGATGCCGACCTTTGAAACCCTGCTGGCCTTTTTTGGCGTGGCCGTGCTGCTGGGCCTGAGCCCGGGGCCTGACAACCTGTTCGTGCTCATGCAATCGGCCCAGCGTGGCTGGCGCGTGGGACTGTGCGTGGTGCTGGGCCTGTGCCTGGGGCTGGTGGTGCATACGGCGGCGGTTGCGTTGGGCCTGGCGGCGCTGGTGGCTGCATCGCCCCTGCTGTTCACCGCCATCAAGCTGTGCGGCGCGGCCTATCTGGCTTGGCTGGCCTGGGGCGCGCTGCGCGCCGTGGCCCGGCCGGGCGAGATGCCGCTGGCCGGCGCAGCCGACCCGCTGACCCCCGCACGGGCGCTGCGCTGGGTGGGGCGTGGCGTGGTGATGAACCTCACCAATCCCAAGGTGCTGATCTTCTTCCTGGCCTTTCTGCCGCAGTTCGCGGACCCCGCGCGCGGCAGCGTGGCCACCCAGGTGATGGTGCTGGGCTGCGTGTTCATGCTGGCGGCGCTGCTGGTGTTCGGCGCCATCGCCTGCTGCTCGGGCTGGTTCGGCGTGCTGCTTCAGCGCTCCGTGCGCGCTCAGAACTGGCTCAACCGCGTGGCCGGGCTGGTCTTTCTGGGCATGGCCGTGCGGCTGGCCCTGGTGCAGCGTTAGGAATACTCTGCTTTTCGCTGCGGGCCACGGCGCAAGGGCCGGGCCGTGGCACAGTCCACGCCATGCTTTCCCGATTGCGCAATCTTTCATGGCCTGCCGCCTTGCTGATGGCCGGATTGTCCGGACTGGCCCTGCTGATGGCGGCGGCCTGGCTGGTGGGCAGCCTGTTGAGTCAGCCGGACCACCAGCCTGTCGGCGCGCCGCCTGCGGACTGGCCGGTCCAGACGCTGCAGTTGCCCACCGACGAGGGCGGGCAGGTCCGGGGCTGGTTCGCCAAGGGGCAGCCGGGCCATGGTGCCGTGCTGCTGCTGCACGGCGTGTACGCAGACCGGCTGGCCATGCTGGCGCGTGCGCGCATGCTCCATCGGCAGGGGTACTCCGTCTGCCTGATCGACCTGCCCGCGCACGGCGAAAGCAGTGGCGAGCGCATCAGCTTCGGCATGGTTGAAGGCGCAGGCGTGCGTGCCGCCATGGCCTATGTGCGGCAGCAGCTGCTGGGCGAGAAGGTGGCGGTGATCGGCACATCGCTGGGCGGCGCGGCCCTGCTTTTGTCCCATGTGGCGCCGGGGCCGGATGCGGTGGTGCTGGAGTCCGTGTTCCCTGACATCCGGCAGGCCATAGACAACCGCGTGCGCGCGCACATCGGCTGGCTGGCGGACGTGGTCAAGCCCTTGCTGGCGTGGCAGCTGCCGCTGCGCCTGCATCTGGAGCTGGCGCAACTGCGTCCCATCGACCATGTGAAGGCGCTGGGTGCTCCCGTGCTGATCGCGGCCGGGCTGCAGGACCGGCACACCACGCCCGCAGAAACCCGCGAGCTGTTCGATGCGGCGCGTGAACCCAAGGCGCTGTGGATGGTGGAGGGCGCCGCGCATGTGGACCTGTACGACTACGCGCCCAAGCCCTACGAGCTGCGGGTGCTGGGATTCCTGGATCGATATCTGGGCCATTGATGGAGACAATGGCTGGCAGGCCTTGACCTGCCCATCTGACGCCGTCTCCACCAAGCCCATGCCACAAACCACGGCCCACACCATTGCCATTGCCCAGGTCCTGCAGATCGTGCAGGGCGTGCAGCGCAATGGCATGGATGTGCCAGCCATCCTGCGCCGTGCCGGCATTGCGCCGGCCCTGCTGGATGCGCCGCTGTCGCGCGTGACCCAGGCGCAGTACGCGGCGCTGATCCGCGTGCTGCGCCGCGTCTGCCGCGACGAGTTGTGGGGCCTGTGCCGCCATCCGCTGCCCGTGGGCAGTTTTGCCCAGGCCTGCCGCAGCATGCTGCCCTGCCGCACGCTGGGCGAGGCATTGCAGGCCGGGCTGCGTTTCTACCGCCTGGTGCTGCGCGACTTCGCTCCCCGGCTGCAGGTGGTGGACGGCGTGGCCCGCATCGCCATGGTGTCGCTGCGCGAGCGTGATGCGCCGCTGGCCTATGCCGAGCGTTCCTTTTGCTTTCTGGGCTATGGCGTCATGTCCTGGCTGGTGTCGCGCAGGATTGAGCTGACGGGCGTGTGCGCGCCGGCCGGAGCCAGCATGCCGTATGGCACGGAGGCGCAGCGCCTGTTCCTGGCGCCGCTGCAGCGTGACCGCGACTTCACGGGGCTGGAGTTCGATGCGCGCTGGCTGGAGCTGCCCGTGGTGCAGACCCCGGAGAGCCTGGCCGAATTCCTGGACCAGGCGGCCATGGGCCTGGTGATCCGCTACCGCGACCGCACGCGCCTGGGCGAGCGCATCCGCCGCCTGCTGCGCCGCGATCTGGCGGGGGAGCTGCCTTCGCTGGAGCAGGTGGGCGCCGCGCTGTCCATGACACCGCAGACGCTGCGCCGCCGCCTGCGCGACGAAGGCCTGGGCTTCCAATCCCTCAAGGACGACCTGCGCCGCGACGCCGCCATCGAATTGCTGAACCGCCCGGATCTGACCCTGGCCGACATCGCGGCCCGCGTGGGGTTTGCGGAGGCCAGCACCTTTCACCGCGCCTTCAAGGGCTGGACCGGCCTGCCGCCGGGCGCCTACCGGCAGGCCCAGCATCGCGGCCGCTGATCTTTTTTGCCAATCATTTTGAGACGATCGGCGATTGGTGGCGGAAGGCCCGGTGGCCACACTGTCCATGGACCCTGCCACTGCGGCAGGGCACACCGCCCCGCCAACGAGGGCGGAGCACCGAAGGACAAGGAGACAAGCCATGGAATCGAGCCGACGCGGCTGCCTGCGGGCGGCGCTGGCATGCGCCGCCAGCGCCTCACTGGGTGCTGTCCTGGGGACGGCATCGCCGATCGCCTTTGCACAGCCGGCAGGCGGTGCCTATCCGTCCAAGCCGCTGCGCATGGTGATTCCCTACCCGGCAGGCGGCGGCACGGACATCATCGGCCGCATCATTGCCCAGCAACTGAGCCAGGCCTGGGGCCAGCCCATGGTAGTGGAGAACCGGCCGGGCTCCAGCGGCATCATCGGCGGCGACGTGGTGGCCAAGTCGCCGCCAGACGGCTACACGCTGCTGCTGGGGATCACGGCCATGATCCAGGCGCCTGCGCTGTACGCCAAGATGCCTTATGACGTGCTCAAGGACTTTGCCCCCGTATCGCAGGTGGCCCTGTCCTCGGACCTGTTCGTGGTGCCGCGCGACGTGCCGGCCACGACGCTGCAGGAGTTCATCGCCCTGGTCAAGGCCCATCCGGGCAAGTACAGCAACGGCAACTACGGCAACGGCACCTCCTCGCACATGCATGGCGAACTGCTTCGTGCCCGGGCCGGGCTGGATCTGGCGCTGATTCCCTACAAGGGCGCGGCGCCGCTGGTCAACGATGTGCTGGGCGGGCAGCTGTCGTCGGCTTTCATCGACGTGTCCTCGGCCAATGCGCACCTGAAGTCCGACAAGATCCGCATCCTGGCCATCACCGGCATGCAGCGCCATCCGGCGCTGCCCGAGGTGCCCACCTTTGCCGAGCTGGGGCTGGCGGGCTTCGAGGCCAATGGCTGGTTTGCCACCTTCGTGGCGGCGGGAACGCCCCGGCCCATCGTGGACAAGCTCTCGGCCGAGGTGCGGCGCATCGTGGCCTCGCCCGAACTCAGCGGGCGCCTGGCGGCCATGGGGCTGCGCCCGGTGGGCGGCACGCCCGAGGAGCTGTCAGCGGCCATGGCGCGCGACCTGCCGCGCTGGGCGCGCATCGTCAAGGATGCGGGAATCAGGCTGGAGTAGCCGGCACTGCGTGTGCCCGCGCCTGTGCCCCGTCTTCGCTGTCGCCAGTGCCCTTGCCCGGAGGCAGGGGCTGTGGCCAGGCCGGCTGCGGCGGCCGCAGCTGCTCCAGCACACGGCTGAGCCGCAGCACGCCCAGGTCGTCAAAGCGGCGGCCCGCGATCTGCACGCCGATGGGCAACTGCCCGTCATGCCCGCAGGGCACGGACGCGGCGGGCTGCTCTGACATGTTGTAGGGCACGGTGAAGGCAATGTGCTCCAGCGGTCGCAGCGGGTCGTTGGTGGGGCTGGGCAGGTGGGCCGGGAAAGCCGTGATGGGCGCCACGGGCGACAGCACATAGTCGAAGGCCGCCGTGGCCCGCACCGTGGCCACGCGCAGCAGGTGCGATTGCTGGCTGGCCACGAACAGCTGGGTGGCGGTGATGGACCCGGCACTGTCGGCCCAGTCGCGGATGAAGGGCAGGACCACGCGGCGCTGGGCGTCCGGCAGCGACTGCATTTCCACATGCGAGCGCATGCGCCAGAAATGGTCGAGGCCGTCGAGCATGTCGCGGGTGAGCCAGGGCTGGATGATCTCGATATGGGCGCCGGCCGATTCCAGCCAGGCCGCAGCCTGCTCCACCACGGCACGCACGCGGGGCTGCAGGGGCAGGCCGCAGCCGGCATCCAGCAGCAGGCCTATGCGCAGGCCGCGCACCTGGGCGGGGTCCATGTCGAAGCCGCTCCAGGCAATGTCCTGGTGCGGCAGGCCCATGCTGTCGCGCGCATCGGGCAGGGACAGCGCCTGCATCATCAGCGCGGCATCGGCCACGCTGCGCGTCATGGGGCCGGCGCAGCGGCCGGTATAGGGCGGGTCGATGGGCACGCGGCCCAGGCTGGGCTTGAGGCCGAAGATGCCGCACCAGCCTGCGGGCAGGCGGATGGAGCCGCCAATGTCCGTGCCCACATGCAGCGGCCCGTAGCCGGCTGCCGCAGCGGCGCCCGCGCCTGCGCTGGAGCCGCCCGGCGTCTTGTCCAGATCCCAGGGGTTGAAGGTGTTGCCGTGCAGCGAGGACAGGCCCGAGGACAGCATGCCGTAGTCTGGCATGGTGGTCTTGGCGAAGAGGATGGCGCCCGCCTCGCGCAGGCGC
Source organism: Delftia sp. NA_296.1 (assembly GCF_052692095.1). Classification (NCBI taxonomy): domain Bacteria; kingdom Pseudomonadati; phylum Pseudomonadota; class Betaproteobacteria; order Burkholderiales; family Comamonadaceae; genus Delftia; species Delftia sp. NA_296.1. The sequence continues at coordinate 85,122 of NZ_JBQZGF010000010.1, forward strand.
GCAGCGGGCGGGGCATCCAGCGGGGCCGCGACCTGCGGCATGGCGGCCGTGCCCACGGGGGTGGGGTCGCCGCGCGTGGCGATGTTGTCCTTGACCGTGGCGGGGACGCCGTCGAGCAGGCCTGCCGGCTCGCCGCGCAGCCAGCGGGCCTCGCTGGCGCGTGCCTGGGCCAGTGCGGCCTCGGGGCGCAGCAGGTAGGTGGCGCCCAGGGCCGGTTCCCAGCGCTGCACATGGGCCAGCAGGTCTTGCATGACCTCGACGGGCGAGAGGCTGCGCTCCCGGTAGGCGCGCAGCAGCGCATGGGCGGGTAGGTCGTGCAGGGCCTGTGTCGTTCCAGTCATCGCGGCTTCCTCGAGGATGGCGGTTCCAGCGGCAGATCTGCCGCAGTGTGGACCGGGGCCACCGGCGCGCCTGTCGCCTGTGGCTCAGCCGGTGCGCGGTTCAGGTTGCCCAGGACAGTGCCGAGAGATCGTTGACGAAGATGGGCATGTCCTTCCACAGTCCGCGCAGGTTCTTGTTGGCCACGGTGACCCATTGCGGCGTGTAGAGGAAGGCGTGCACGCAATCCTGGGCCAGCAGGCGCTGCGCATCGCCCAGCAGGCGCGAGCGGTCGGCGGGGCGCGAGGCGTTCTTGATCTTGTCGTACAGCTCGTTGAACTGGGCGGACTCGTAGCCCCAGTAGTAGTCGGGCTTGGCGAAGTTGCCCAGGTCGAAGGGCTCGACATGGGAGATCAGCGTCAGGTCGTAGTTCTTGAGGGTGTAGGTGCCCGACAGCCACTGCGCCCATTCGACGTTCTGCAGCTTGGCGCGGATGCCGATCTTGGCCAGCTGCGCGGCAATCACCTCGCCGCCCTGGCGCGCGTAGGGCGTGGGCGGCAGGGTCATGGTCAGCTCCAGCGGGGTCTTGACGCCGGCCTCGGCCAGCAGCGCCTTGGCCTTTTCCACGTCGAAGGGGTTGATGCCCGTGGTGTCCACATAGCCAAAGGCCGTGGGCACGTAGTAGCTGCCGATGGGCAGGCCGTAGCCGTCGCCCGCGCCGTCGATCACGGCCTTGCGGTCGATGGCCGCGGCAATGGCGCGGCGCACGCGCGCGTCGCCCAGGGGCTTGCGTGCGTTGTTCATGGCCAGGATGGTCTTGGCGCGCGAGCCGCTGACCACGACCTGGAAGCGCCCGTTGGCCTTGAACTGGGCCACGCTGCGCGGCGTCACGCGCGGGAAGGCATCGACATCGCCAGCCAGCAGCGCAGCGACCTGGGCCGCAGGGTCGGAGATGAAGCGAAAGCTGGCGCGGCGAATGCGCAGGCCGGAGGCCATGCGGTGCTGCGGCCAGGCCGTGAGCGTGACCGAGGCGCCCTTGCTCCAGTTGCCCAACTGGTAGGGGCCCGTGCCCACGGGGCGCGTGGCGTTGGTGGCCGCGCTCTTGGGCTCGACGATGATGGAAGTCGCCTGGCCGAGCACGAAGAGGAAGTCGGGATCGATGTCCTTGTTGATCACGACCACGGTGTGGTCGTCCACCACGCGCGTGGACAGGGAGGCGAAGGTCCGCTTGTCCTTGTTGGTGCTCTTGTCGTCGCCTGCCCGGTCGAAGGAATACTTCACGCTGTGGGCGTTGCAGGGCTCGCCGTTCTGAAAACTCACGCCCTTGCGCAGGCGGAAGGTGTAGGTCTTGAGGTCGGGCGAGACCTCCCAGCTCTCGGCCAGCAGCGGCGAGACGCTGCCGTCCGGGTTGATCTTGGTCAGCGTCTCGAACAGGTTGTAGAGCACGATCTCGCCGATGGACGATGCGGCGCCGGCCGTGGGGTCCAGCCCCGGGGGCTCCAGCGTCATCGCCAGCGTGATGCTGTCCTTGCGGCTCTGGGCCAGCGCAGGCCAGGGCATCAGCAGGGGCAGGCCGGCAGCAGCGGAGCTGGCCAGCAGGGAACGGCGGTTGAACATGAACAGGTCTCCGGAAATTCTTGCAGATGGTTCTCGGGCCGCTGTATGCGGCCTGCAGCAGTGTTTTTACACCACGGCGCACGGGTGCGTGGCCCTGGGGGCCTGGTCCGCGCGGGCGGCCGTCAGCTTTCAGGCCCGGTGCTGCAGGGCGATGCGCGGCACGGCCCGGACAAGGGCCTGCGTATACGGGTGCTGCGGGGCGTGGAACAGCTGCTGCGGCGCTCCGCGCTCGACGATGCGGCCCTCGCTCAGCACGATGGCGTCGTCGCACAGGTGCTGGACCACGGCCAGGTCGTGGCTGATGAACAGATAGGACAGGCCCAGCTGCTGCTGCAGATCGTGCAGCAGGTTCAGCACCTGGGCCTGCACCGAGACGTCCAGCGCACTCACGGGCTCATCGGCCACGATGAGGCGGGGCCGTGTGATCAATGCCCGCGCAATGGCGATGCGCTGGCGCTGGCCGCCCGAGAACTCGTGCGGGTACTTGTCCAGATCCTGCGCGCGCAGGCCGACCTGTTCCAGCGTGGCGCGGGCCAGGTCGCGCCGGGCGGTGCGTTCGGGCGACGCAGGCTGTGCGAGCAGGGGTTCGCAGACGATGTGCTCCACCGTCATGCGCGGGTCCAGCGAGCCGTAGGGGTCCTGGAACACCATCTGGAAGTCGCGGCGTGCCGTCCGCAGTGCCTGGCGGCCCAACTGGTGCAGATCTTGGCCCAGCAGCCGCACGCTGCCGGCGCTGGGCGTGTCCAGCGCCATGACCAGGCGTGCCAGCGTGGACTTGCCCGAACCCGACTCGCCCACCACGCCCAGGCTGCGCCCCGCCGTCAGCGTGAAATCCACGCCGCGCAGCGCATGCACCTGCTCCGGCGCGCGCCACAGCGACCGGCGTGGCAGCTGGTAGCTGCGGGCCAGGCCTGTCACTTGCAGCAGGGGTGCATCGGAGGCCGGTGGCGTCTGGACCGGTGGCGCCTGGAGGGGGTGCCCTGTCATGCGCATTCCTGTGCAGGCAGGCCCTGTGCAATGGCCTCGGGGCGCAGGCAGCGCACCACATGCGGCTGTGCCCAGGCCTGCAGGGATGCGGGCGTGGGCCGCTGCGGGCGCTCCAGTACCACGGGGCGCGGGCGCTCGCTGTGGCAGGCCGGCTCGGTGAAGCTGCAGCGGCCCGCGAAGGCGCAGCCGGCCGGCAGGTCCACCAGCTCGGGCACGGTGCCGGCAATGGTGGGCAGCCGGGCCGGCGGCAGGCTGCCTGGGGCGGACAGGTCCAGCTGGGGTCTGGCCGCGAACAGGCCGCGCGTATAGGGATGGGCGCGGCGCGCGAAGATGGCCTCGGTCATGCCGCTTTCGACCACGCTGCCGCCGTACATGACAAGCAACTGCTCCACGTTCTGCGCGATCACGCCCAGGTCGTGCGAGATCAGCAGCAGGGCCATGGAATGCTCGGCCACCAGTTCCTGCAGCAGGTCCAGGATTTGCTGCTGAACGGTCACGTCCAGCGCCGTCGTGGGTTCGTCGGCAATCAGCAGGTCGGGCCCGCAGGCCAGGGCCATGGCGATGGTGATGCGCTGGCGCTGGCCGCCCGAGAACTGGTGCGGATAGTCGTCATAGCGCTGGGCCGCACGGGCAATGCCCACGCGCTCCAGCAGCGCCACCGCATGCGCGCGCGCGGCCTGGCGGCCCAGGCGCAAATGATGGCGCAGCGGCTCGGCCACCTGGCGGCCGATGCCGTGCACGGGGTTCAATGCCGTCATCGGCTCCTGGAACACCATGGCCATGCGGTTGCCGCGCAGGCGGCACAGCGCGTTCTCGTCCATGTCCAGCAGCTCCTTGCCGTTGAGCTGGATGCTGCCGTCCACCTGAGCATGCTCTGGCAACAGGCCCATCAGCGCCAGGGCGGTCAGCGACTTGCCGCAGCCCGACTCGCCGATCAGGCCCAGCGTGGCGCCGCGCTCCAGGATGAACTCCAGGTTCTGCACTGCGCGCGCGCGGCCGCGCGGGGTCTGCAAGGTGATGGTGAGGCCGGAGACTTCGAGCAGGGGCATGGGCGCGTGCCTTCCTCAGCGCTGGCGCGACAGGCGCGGGTCGAGCAGATCGCGTAGCCCGTCGCCCAGCAGATTGAGCCCGAGCACCGACAGCGCAATGGCCAGGCCCGGCCACACGGCCAGCAGCGGTGCCTGGAACATGAGGGTCTGCGCCTCGCTGAGCATGCGGCCCCAGGAGGCCTGGGGCGGCTGCGTGCCCAGGCCCAGATAGGACAGGGCGGCCTCGGCCAGAATGGCCAGCGCGAACTGGATGGTGGCCTGCACCACCAGCACCGGCAGGATGTTGGGCAGCACATGGCGCCAGGTGATGCTGGCGCGGCCATGGCCGCAGGCGCGTGCGGCCAGCACGTATTCGCGCGCCCACACGGCCTTGGCTGATGCTCGCGTGATGCGTGCGAAGGTGGGGATGTTGAAGATGCCGATGGCAATGATGGCGTTGACGATGCCCGCGCCGAACACGGCCGTGAGCATGATGGCCGACAGCAGCGCGGGAAAGGCAAAGCTGAAATCGGCCAGCCGCATGATGGCCTCTTCCACCCAGCCCCTGCAGGCTGCCGCGACCAGGCCCAGCGCCACGCCCATCGACAGCCCGATGCCCACGGCAATGACGCCGACCAGGATGGAGCTGCGCGCGCCCAGGAACAGCAGCGAGGCCACGTCCCGCCCATAGGCGTCGGTGCCCAGCCAGTGCAGGGCGCCCGGTGCAGCCAGCTTGGCGTCCATGTCCATGTCGTAGGCAGAGCCCGGCGTCCACCAGAAAGACAGCAGGGCCGTGAGAAGCAGCAGTGCGGTCAGCACCGCTCCCAGCAGGAAGCTGCGGTGGCCCAGCATGCGCCGGCCCGCTCCGGCGGGCGCGCCCAGGGTGACGGCCCGCGTGGGCCGGTGGCCCGGTGGCGGGGCGGAGGGCGGGGGCGAAGGAGGGCTGTGCGGCTGGCTCATACGTCGCTGGCCTCGATGCGCGGATCAATGGCCGCGTACAGCACGTCCACGATGAAGTTGATGACCACCACCATGGCCGCCAGCAGCAGCACGCAGTTGCGCACCACGATCAGGTCGCGGTTGGCGATGGACTGGAAGATCAGCCGGCCCAGGCCCGGCAGGTAGAACACGTTCTCCACCACGATGGTGCCTGCCAGCAGCTGGGCGAACTGCAGGCCCATGACCGTGAGCACGGGAATCATGGCGTTGCGCAGCACATGGCCCCAGAGCACGGCGCGGCGCGACAGTCCCTTGGCGCGGGCCGTGCGCACGAAGTCCTCGCGCAGCACCTCCAGCACGGCCGAGCGCGTGATGCGCGCCAGGATGGCCGCCTGCACCACGGCCAGCGAGATGGCCGGCAGCAGCAGCGCCTGCAGTGCCTGCAGCGGGCCGCCGCCGTCGGCCTCGCTCCAGCCGGGAAAGCCGCCGGCGGAAAACCATTGCAGCTTCACCGAGAACACCAGGATCAGCAGGATGGCAAACCAGAAATTGGGGATGGCGATGCCGACCTGTGCCAGGCCCATGATGCCCAGGTCGCCCCAGCGGTTGTGGCGCGAGGCGGCATAGATGCCGGCGGCCAGTGCCAGCACGGTCGTGATGAGCATGGCCATCACGGCCAGCGGCACGGTGACGGCCAGCCGCTCCAGCACCAGCTCGCTGACCGGCGTGCTGTAGGCGTAGCTCAGTCCCATGTCGCCGTGCAGCAGTCCCTGCAGCCACTGCAGGTAGCGCTGCCAGGCCGGCTGGTCCAGCCCCAGCTGCACGGCCAGCGCCTGCACCGCCTCGGGCGCGGCATCGGGGCCCATCAGCGTCTGGGCGGCATTGCCGGGCAGCACTTCCAGCACGCCGAAAACCACGGCCGATGCGCCCAGCAGCGTGGCTGCCAGCATCAGCAGGCGCTTGAGCAGAAAGATGCTCATGGGCAATCGGCCTCGGCAGGGTGGGTGGCGGTCACGTCGGCGGAGTGGGTGGGTTGTTCTTGGAAGGGCCCGAATGGTACTGCGCATGGCCCATGCGCGCAGCATAGCGGCCTTTGAAGCGGCAGGGCCTCGATGGACGGGGACGCGGCCATCGATTGCAGGGCGCCGGGCTTGCCCGTGCAGGCTCCATGCTTATGTGGCGGACAGGATAATGGCGGCATGACTGATGCCACCTTGCTGCAAGGCCCCTTCGGGGCGCATGGGCCCGCCCGGCCCGGAGCGTGGCTGGCACTTGCGAGGGACCTGCCATGGCTTTGATGATCACCGACGAATGCATCAACTGCGATGTCTGCGAGCCCGAGTGCCCGAACGATGCGATCTCCATGGGCGAGGAGTACTACGAGATCGAGCACAGCAAGTGCACGGAGTGCGTGGGCCATTTCGATGAGCCCCAGTGCGTGCAGATCTGCCCGGTGGCCTGCATTCCCGTGAATCCCGCCCATGTGGAAGACCGCGAGACGCTGATGCAGAAGTACCTGCGTCTGCAGTCCCAGGCTCCCGCTTCTTCCTGAACGTTCAGCCCTTGTCGCTCTCGGCCGTGGCCGGGCGTGCGGGCTTGGGGCGCGGCGGCTTGGTGGTGTGGATCAGCAAGGTTGCCTTGTCCATGTTGCCGGCCTGCAGTTCGGGCCAGGCCTTGAGGGAGTGGGCGATGCTGTCCTCGATCAGCTGGCGCTGGTCGGGCGCGGGCTTCTTGAGCACCCAGTTGGCGACTTCGGCCTTGTGGCCTGGATGGCCTATGCCGATGCGCAGCCGCCAGTAGTCAGCCGAGCCCAGCTGGGCATGGATATCGCGCAGGCCGTTGTGTCCGCCGTGGCTGCCGCCGCGCTTGAGCTTGACCTGGCCGGGCTCGAAGTCCAGTTCGTCATGCACCACAAGGACTTCCTCGGGCTGGATCTTGAAGAAGCGCGCCAGCGCGCCCACCGACTTGCCCGACAGGTTCATGAAGGTCTGCGGCTGCAGCAGCCAGACGTTCTCGCCGCGCACGCTGGCACGGGCCATGAGGCCGAAGTAGCTGCGCTCGGGCACCAGATGGACCTTGAGTTCGCGCGCCAGCGCATCAATCCACCAAAAGCCCGCGTTGTGGCGGGTGTCCTCATACTCCGGCCCGGGGTTGCCCAGGCCGACAAACAATTTGATCATCGGGCGATTATCTCCATGGCGGCCGCAGCAGGCGGGTGAGGGTGCTCCCCCATGCAAAAGGCCCACGCGAGGTGGGCCTTTTGCAGGTTTGCGGCAGCCGGGGCCACCGCAAGGGAAAGCCAAGAATTACTTCTTGCCCTTCTTGGCCGGAGCGGCCGGGGCTGCCACGGGAGCTGCCGATGCATCAGGAGCCACTTCGGGCAGCTTGATGGAGATCAGGGCGGGGTTCTTGTTGGAACCGCGCACCACGGCCTTCACGCCGTTGGGCAGCTTGACGCCTTGCAGGCCCAGGGTGGACTTGGAGGTCAGGCCGCTCAGGTCCACGGTGATGAACTCGGGCAGTTGGGCGGGCATGCACACCACGTCCAGTTCATGGACCAGGGGAGTGATCGTGCAGTTCTCGACCTTGACGGCCTGGGACTGTTCCATGCCTTCGAAGTGCAGCGGCACCTTCAGGTGAACCTTGGTCTTGTCGTCAACGCGCTGGAAGTCCACGTGCAGGATGAGCTGCTTGTAGGGGTGGAATTGCACGTCGCGCAGCACGACCTTGGAGGTCTGGCCGTTGACTTCCATGTCCAGGATGCTGGAGTGGAACACTTCCTTCTTCAGGGCGTGCCACAGGGCGTTGTGATCGATTTCGATCAGTTGGGCTTCGGCAGCACCGCCGTAGACGATGCCAGGGGCCTTGCCCGAATTGCGCAGACGGCGGCTCGCACCCGTACCTTGCTTGGCGCGCTCAAAAGCGACGAATTGCATAACTAACTCCTAGATGGATGGACCGCGACCAGCCTCATCCGTTGATAAAAGAACGCCTGTCCGATGCGGACCAGGCTGCTCTTGCGGTGTCCCGGGGTGGTCCTGAAACCACTCCGGAACGCGCAAACCTCCCGAAGGAGGTTTGCTGGGTTCCGACCACAGGGGCCGATATTTTATTCAGAGAACAGGCTCAGCACCGAATCACCGGTGGAAATCCGCTGGATCGTCTGGGCAATCAGGGGTGCCACGGACAGTTGGCGGATCTTGCCGCAGGCCTGTGCCTCGGCGCTCAGGGGAATGGTGTTGGTCACCACGACCTCGTCCAGGGCGTTGCCGTTGCCGATGCGCTCGATGGCCGGACCCGAGAAGATCGGGTGCGTGCAGTAGGCATAGACACTCTTGGCGCCGCGCTGCTTGAGCACTTCGGCCGCCTTCACCAGCGTACCGGCGGTGTCGATCATGTCATCCATGATCACGCAGTTGCGGCCGTCGATATCGCCGATGACATGCATGACTTCGGAGACATTCGCCTTGGGGCGGCGCTTGTCGATGATGGCCAGGTCGCAGCCGAGCTGCTTGGCCAGCGCACGTGCGCGGACCACGCCGCCGACGTCAGGGGAGACGACGATCAGGTCTTCGTAGTTCTTCTGGCGCAGATCGCCCAGCAGCACCGGCGTGGCATAGATGTTGTCCACGGGGATGTCGAAGAAGCCCTGGATCTGGTCTGCGTGCAGGTCCATGGTCAGGACGCGCTCGACGCCCACGGCCTGCAGCATGTTGGCCACGACCTTGGCCGTGATCGGCACGCGGGTGGAGCGCGGGCGGCGGTCCTGGCGGGCGTAGCCGAAGTAGGGAATCACCGCGCAGATGCGCTCGGCCGATGCACGCTTGAGCGCGTCCACCATGACCAGCAGTTCCATCAGGTTGTCGTTGGTCGGTGCGCAGGTGGATTGCACGACGAAGACGTCGCGCGTACGCACGTTCTGCTTGATCTCGACGGCGACTTCTCCATCGGAGAAGCGACCCACGTCGGCTGCGCCCAGCGTGGTGCCGAGGTGCTGAACGATTTCAGTGGCCATGCCAGGATTGGCATTGCCGGTGAAGACCATGATGTCAGGATGATGTGAATGCATTGAGCGCCCCAGTACGATGGGTTTGCCTTGACGCGAAAGACGTTTGGCAGGGGAGGAAGGACTCGAACCCTCGCATGCCGGAATCAAAATCCGGTGCCTTTACCAACTTGGCGACTCCCCTACACAGGCCTTCTGCCGCAGGCAGACAGCCTATAAACTTTCATCTTTCAGCCAATCCTTGAGAGGATGGGCGTGTAGATTGCTGCAAACTCTGACGTTCCAGGTGCCAGGGGCATCCTTTAAGTCAATTGTTTGCGTCAGTGGTGCAAATACTGCACTTCCTGAGCCCGTCATTCTAGCATGCAGTTTTAGTGAGTTTAGCCAATCGATGGCTTTTTTCACTTCAGGCTGCAGCCTTTCGGCGACAGGCTGCAAGTCGTTTTGGCCAAAGCCATAGTGATCTGCAGCAAAGTCTTCGATTGTAGCATGGGCATGATCGCGCTTGAGGGTTGCGTCGCGGAAGATGGACAGGGTCTCCAGCCCCGCCTCGGGCTTGACCACCACGAACCGCTGGGGCGGCAGGGCGTGAGCCTGTTCCAGCGGCGTGATGTGCTCGCCTATGCCTTCCACCCAGGCGGAGTTGCCGCACAGAAAGAAGGGCACATCGGCGCCCAGGTCCAGTGCAATGCGCTGCAGCTCGCGCCGCGTCAGGTTCAACTGCCACAGGCGGTTCAGTGCGATCAGGGTCGATGCCGCATCCGACGAACCCCCGCCCATCCCCGCCTGCGCCGGCAGGCGCTTTTCCACGCCGATGTGCACGCCCGCGCTGCAGCCGGTGGCCTGCTGCAGGGCCCGTGCGGCCCGCACGATGAGATCGTCGGCAGGAAGTGCCATGCCCGACAGGTCCTCGCGGCTGATCTGGCCATCGCCACGCCTGTCGAAATGCAGCGTGTCATGCCAGTCCAACAGCATGAAGACCGATTGCAGCAGGTGATAGCCATCGGCGCGGCGGCCGGTGATGTGGAGGAACAGGTTGAGCTTGGCCGGAGCCGGCACGTCGTGGAGCGAGCGCATGGGCTGGAGAGGATGAGGAAAAAGAGGCAGGTGCGGCAGCTGGAGATGGAGCAGGCGCGCCTGGCGGAAATCAGGGCGTGTCGAGCACGATGCGCAGCGCGGCCGGCGGCTGCGGGTCATTGCGCCGGGCGGACAGGCGGCCCTGCTCCATGCGGGAGAGGTCGACCTGCCAGCCTGTGGCAGCGGTGGCCCGGCCCTGCAGCCAGTCGAACAGGGCGGCAATGGGCAGATCGCTGCCCGTCAGCTCTTGCACCAGTGCCGGCAGCGAGTCCGAGGTCTTGCGCTCCTCGCCTTGCTGCAGGCTTGCCTGACCCGGCTCCCAGAGCAGACGCGCCAGTGTCGAGCCCAGGGGCGTGAACAGCAGCAGCTCGCCGCGCCGGGGGGTACCCAGCAGCTCGAAGCCCGCGCTGAAGGATTGGTTTTGCGCATCTTCCACCTGCAGCGCCAGCCGGCCCGCCCAGTGGCCTGCAGCGGTGGGGGCGGTTGCGTCGGCCTGCAGCTGGCGGGGTGGCAGGGCACAGCCGGCCAGGGCCAGCAGTGCGGCGGCGGCCGCCGTGGCGCACAGCTGCCGGCGTGCAAGGGCGGGATGCGGCAACCCGGGCACGGCGCGGTGGCTCAAAGCGAGACGCCCAGGCGGCGCAGGGTTTCGCGCAGGGTCGTGTTGTCAGGACTGGTGGCCAGGCCCTGGCGCCAGATCTTCTGCGCGCGTTCGCGATCACCCTTGGCCCAGAGCACTTCGCCCAGGTGTGCGGCGATCTCCACGTCAGGGCGTGATGCGTAGGCGCTTTCGAGCAGCCTGAGGGCTTCGTCCAGGTCGCCCCGGCGGAATTTCACCCAGGCAAGGCTGTCGGTGATGAAGGGGTCGCCGGGCGACATTTCCAGCGCCTTGCCGACGAGCTTTTCGGCTTCATCCAGATGGATGCCGCGTTCGGCGAAGGAGTAGCCCAGCGCGTTGTAGGCGTGCTGGAAATCGGGCTGGCGCGCGATGATGCCGCGCAGCAACCGTTCCATTTCGTCATGCTTGCCAATGCGCTCCGCCAGCAGGGCGGTGTCATAGGCGAGCTCGGCGTCTTCAGGGTCCTGCTTTTGCAACTCGGCCTGCAGCGCGTAGGCCTGGGCATTCTGATTGGCATCGCGCAGCAGCTGCACTTCGGCCAGGCGCTTGAGCCGCTGCTGGCTGGGGCCGCTGGCGGGCACGGCCTCGATGAGGGCGCGGGCTTCCTTGAGCTTGCCCTGGCGCGCGAGCAGGGCGGCACGGCGCGCCTGCACGCTCAGCAGGTTGGGCGCGTCGTCGATGCGGCGCAGCAGGGCGTCGGCCTCGGCGAACTTGCCTTGCTTTTCTGCAATCTGGGACTGCAGCAGGTAGTACTGGGACTGGGCCGCACTGCGCGCCACACCGGCGGGAATCTGCGGCACGAGCTTGCCAAAGCGCTCGGTGGACGCCTGGGCTGCATCCACGTCGTTGGACTGCAGCTGCAGCGCGGCCAGGGTGGCCCAGGCTTCGGCGTAGTCGGGGGAATCCACGGTGATGGAGACCAACTGCTGGCGGGCCTCGTCCATGCGCTGCTGGCCCAGCAGCACGCGGGCATAGGCCATGCGCATCTGGGCTGAAGGGTTCTTGGCCAGGTAGCGTTTGACGATGGGCTCCGCCTCGGGCATGCCGGCTTCCAGCAGCTCCATGGACAGCAGGGCCACGGGGCCGGTATCGGGTGTCAGTGCCTGTGCCTTTTGCACGGCCTGCATGGCGGCAGCCTTCTGCCCGGCGCCCAGGCGCATGTGGCCGATGGTGGCCCAGGCAAGGGGGCCACTGGCGGGGTTGTCGGTCTCGCCCGCCATGGCCTGCTCGACCACATCGGCGGCCAGGGCCTTGTCGCTGGCGTTGTTGTAGAGCTGGGTGATGCCCAGGTAGGTGGCGGGCTTGGAGGGCGCAGGCGTGGCCTCGATCTCGCGCTTGAGATAGCTGCCGGTATCGGCGATGCGGTTCAGTGCCACCAGGATCTGGAGCACGAAGCGGTTGGCGTCGCGGGACTGGGGAAAGGCGTCGAGCCAGGCACGGGCATTGGCCAGTGCGCGCTCGCCGGAGCGCGACTGCAGCGCCAGTTCCGTGCCACGCCGGTACAGCTGCTCGCTGCCGCTGGTGCGAGCGGCCTCCATCATCATGGCCTGGGCGTCGCCCAGCGCACCTTCGCTGGCGGCGATCTCTCCGACCAGGATCTCGTAGAACAGCTCGGCGTTGAGGGCGGCGCGATCGTCCTCCGCAGAGGCGGCGGCGGAGGAGGGTGGTTCGGGGGATTCCGTCTCGATGGTGGCTGCGGTCTTGCCCGGGAGTGCCCAGGCAGTGGCGGAACCCATGGCCAGGGCTGCTGCCACGGCAAGTCCCTGAAGGCGAAGGCGATGATCCATCGAACCATAATAATCGAAGCCCAGACCACATTTCGCACAACTACAGCACAACCCGGATCGCATGCCTGAATTGCCAGAAGTAGAAGTCACGCGGCGCGCTTTTGCCGCGCAGATCGCCGGAGCGCGCATTGAATCCGTGGCCTTGGGCAAGCCCTTGCGCTGGCCGTTGGGCATTGCCCCCGAGCTGCTGGCCGGGCGCGATGTGCACGGCGTGCGTCGGCGCGGCAAGTATCTGCTGATGGAGCTGAGCGAGGGCCTGCTGATGCTGCACCTGGGCATGTCGGGCAGCCTGCGTTTCGTGGCCCCCCATGAAGCACCCCTGGGACCTGCAGGGACGCATGACCATTTCGACCTGCAGACCAGCAAGGGCCTGCTGCGGCTGCACGATCCGCGGCGCTTTGGTGCGGTGATGTATGTGGCGGCCGAGAGCGATCCCTGGGCGCGCAGGCTGCTGGACCATCTGGGGATGGAGCCGCTGGATGACAGTTTCTCGTTCGAGACCTTCCGGGCCGGCCTGAAGGCCAGCCGCACGCCCATCAAGCAATTGCTGCTGAACGGCAGCGTGGTCGTGGGCGTGGGCAATATCTATGCGTCCGAGGTGCTGTTCATGGCGCGCATCGCGCCCACGCAGCCGGCCTGCGAGGTCGGGCCGCGCAAGGTGCGCCGGTTGTTCGAGGAGATCCGCCGCGTGCTGGCCCTGGCGGTGGAGCAGGGCGGCACGACGCTGCGCGATTTCTCCGCGCCCGACGGCATGGCCGGCCACTTCCAGCTGCAGGCCAAGGTCTATGGCCGCGAAGGCCTGCCCTGCACGCACTGCGGCTCACCCGTGCAAATGCTGCGCCAGGGGCAGCGCAGCACCTACTTCTGCGCGCGGTGCCAGAAGGCGGGATGATCGCTTCAAAAAACGGAGCGAATGCTCAACGTCTCGTAACGCCTGTTGCGGCTGCATTGCAGCAGGTCCCGCGAAGCATTTGCAGAAAACGCCTGTTTCTTCAAATTTCAGGCACCAGCCAACGCAGATTGATGGTGAAATATTGTTTCATTTGTAAATAAACGATATTTTGTCCTTAATCCCCCCGCTCCAGGGGCCGGCCTTGGGGCGCCGCAGCAGGCAAAACGGGGCGACGGTGCTATATTTTGAAGAGAACAGGCATCACGCTTGCGGCGCAATGTCGAGGCGATCACTAGGCATCGGCAGACATTGGCGATGCAATGGCGGGGGAAACACGTGGGACCATCATTCAACGAGCAATTCGACCAGCACGGCGCATGGCGCCGCGGCTTTGCGCAGCAATTGCATGCGCTGCGCGAATGGCTGCAGTCCCAGGAGCTGCTGGATGTCGCGGTGCAGGAGCGGCTGCAGCGGCTGGAAGCCCAGGTGCGTGGCGACAAGGTCATGGTGGCCTTCGTGGCCGAGTTCTCGCGCGGCAAGTCCGAGCTGATCAATGCGGTCTTCTTCGCCCACTATGGCCGCCGCCTCATGCCGGCCAGCGCAGGGCGCACGACCATGTGCCCCGCCGAGCTGGGCTGGGAAGCCGAACTGCAGCCCAGCCTGCGCCTGTTGCCCATCGATACGCGCGAATCGCTGGAAAGCCTGGGCCAGTGGCGCGCCCGTCCCGAGGCCTGGCTGCAACTGCCGCTCGACGTGAACAATGCCCAGCAGATCGCCGACACGCTGGCCAAGGTGGCCGAAGTGCGCAAGGTTTCCGTGGAACTGGCGCGGACCTGGGGCTTCTGGCATGACGAGGACCAGGGCGGCAATCCCTTCGTGGATGAGCAGGGCCTGGTCGAGGTGCCCATGTGGCGCCACGCGCTGATCAACATGCCCCATCCCCTGCTCAAGCAGGGTCTGGTCATTCTGGACACGCCTGGCCTGAATGCCGTGGGCGCCGAGCCCGAGCTGACGGTCAACCTGATCCCCCAGGCCCATGCCGTGGTCTTCGTTCTGGCGGCCGATACCGGCGTGACCAAGTCCGATCTGGCCATCTGGCGCGACCATGTGCTGCCGCCCGATGTGGCTTCGGGCCAGCATGCGCTGGCCGACTCCCGCCTCGTGGTGCTCAACAAGATAGACACGCTCTGGGACAGCCTGAGTTCCGCGTCGCAGGTGCAGGCCCAACTGCAGCGCCAGCGCCAGGAGTCGGCACAGATGCTGGGCCTGCCCATGGAGCGGGTGCTGCCCGTGTCGGCGCAAAAGGGCCTGGTGGCCAAGGTCTCCAGCAACGATGCGCTGCTGCAGGCCAGCGGACTGCCCGTTTTCGAGAACATGCTGGCTGAGGGCATCATGGGCCAGCGCCAGAAGGTGCTGCAGACGGCCGTCAGGGCCAATGTGCAGCAGTTGCAGGTCGAGGTGGAGCGCGTGCTCAACATCCGCCGCCGCGACCTGGACGACCAGATGGCCGAGCTGCGCAGCCTGCGCGGCAAGAATGCCAGCGTCATCGCCTCCATGCGCCACCGCATCGAGAGCGAGCAGCAGGATTTCGATGCCAGCGCCGCCAGGATCCAGGCCGTGCGGCTGGTGCACATGCGCATGCTGCGTGACATCTTCCGCCAGCTGGGCTCCAGCGCGCTCAAGCAGGAACTGGTCGATCTCAAGGATGCGCTGGAGCAGCGCGGCCTGAAGCTGGGCGCCCGCAAGGTCTATGCCGAAACCTTCGAGCGCCTGCGCACCGTGGCGACCCGGGCCCAGGCGCAGGCCGGAGAGATCCAGTCCATGCTGGGCGCGACCTTCAAGGAACTCAATGCCGAGTTCGGCTTCTCGCTGCAGGCTCCGGCCCAGCTGGAACTGGCCGAGTTCGGCGGCGACCTGCAGCGCATCGAGGCCAGCTATACCCAGTACCTGGGCCTGGGCCACGCGCTCAGGCGCAGCAATCCTGCGTTTGCGCAGCGCCTGATCAAGGCGCTGGCGATGCGGTTGCGCACGGTGTTCGAGTCTGCGGCCAACGACGTGGACATGTGGAGCAAATCCGCCACGGCCCAGCTCGATGCCCAATTGAAGGAGCGCAAGCGCAGCTTTGCCCGCCGCATCGAAGCGGTGGACCGCATACAGAATGCGGCCTCGGGCCTGGTGGAACGCATTGCCGAGATCGAGACCGCCGACGAACAGCTCACGGCCTTGCAGCTGCAGCTGGGGCAGGCCACCATGGAACTGCTGCAACCCCTGTCCCCGACGCCCGCCTTCCCCGGCCTGGCAAAGGCTGCACAGGAAACTTCACTGACTGCTTGATATCTTGACCTTTCCCTCGATTGCCACGCCCGTCGTGCAGTGGCAGGCGTCGCATGGACGCAATCACCTGCCCTGGCAGCAGACGCGCGATCCCTACCGCGTCTGGCTCTCCGAAATCATGCTGCAGCAGACCCAGGTGAGTACCGTGCTGGGCTACTACCAGCGCTTTCTCGATGCCTTCCCCGATGTCGCCAGCCTGGCGGCCGCACCGCAGGACGCGGTGCTGGCGCTGTGGAGCGGCCTGGGCTACTACAGCCGCGCGCGCAACCTGCACCGCTGTGCCCAGGCCGTGGTCGAGGACTGGGGTGGTGCCTTTCCCGGCAGGGCCGAGGATCTGGCCACGCTGCCGGGCATAGGCCGGTCCACGGCCGGCGCCATCGCCTCCTTTTGCTTTTCCGAGCGTGTGCCCATCCTCGATGCCAACGTGCGGCGTGTGCTCACGCGCGTGCTGGCTTTCGATGCGGATCTGGCTGTTGCCAGGAACGAGCGCGAACTGTGGGACCTGGCCCAGCAGCTGTGCCCCACCGAGGACCTGCAGCAGGCCATGCCCCGCTATACCCAGGGCCTGATGGACCTGGGTGCCACCATCTGCACGCCGCGCAAGCCCAGCTGTCTGGTCTGTCCGCTGCAGCCGCAGTGCCGGGCAGCGCGCTTTGGCAATCCCGAAAACTATCCCGTGCGAACGCGCAAGCTCAAGCGCAGTTCCGAGGCCTGGTGGCTGCTGATCGCCGTGGACGGGCAGGGCCGCGTCTGGCTGGAGCGCCGTCCTCAACAGGGCATCTGGGCGGGGCTTTATGCGCCGCCCGTGTTCACCGGGCGCGAGGCGCTGGAGCAGGCGGCGGCACAGCATTGGCCAGGAACGGAGCCCCTGGACTGGACCGATCTGCCCGCCTTCCTGCATGTGCTCACCCACCGCGATCTGCACCTGCATCCGGTGCGCCTGCGCGTGCAGGGCGGCGGCATCGATGCCGCCACGCCGGACGGCCAGGGCTGCTGGGCCGATGCCGGGGCCTGGGCCGACATGGGCCTGCCAGCCCCCGTGCGCAAGCTGCTGGATGCGCAATTTGCGGGCTGAGGCCACGGCCGGCCCGGCTGGCTAGAACCTGCGGCGCGGCAGCAGCAGGGCGCAGCGCAGCAGCATCCAGGCCAGCCATTGTTCCCGTGCGCCGGGCGTGCGCCTGGCGCGTGCGGTGGCGTCGGCAATGTGCAGGCGCAGGGAGCCAAGGGCATGGCGGTCCCCGCTTTGCACGGCCTGTTGCCAGGCCTGCTCGCAGCGCTGGCGCTCCAGCGCCTGATTGTCCGGGCTGCGGATATCGCTGATGGCGGTGATGGTGCTCATGGCTGCAGCGCTCCCACGGTGGGTGGGGTGCCCGCACCTTCACCGCAGCGGTCGCCATCCTGCCGGCCGAAGGCATACCAGTCCACATGCCGCGTGCAGACCATGATCAGGGCCAGCACCGCGAACAGCGCGATCGATCCCACGATGAGCGCGCTTTGCTCCAGTTGCAGCAGCACGTACAGCAGGCCGTAGAGTGCGGCGATGCCCGCCGCAAACGGCAGGCCGCGGCGCAGGCTGCCCAGGATGTGGCTGGCGTAGTAGGCCAGCAGCAGCACGCAGGCCGAGGCGGCAATGCCGTAGGCGCTGGCAAATCCCATGTGCTCCGACAGGCTGATCAGCAGCAGGAAGAAGCTGCACAGCGCCGATCCCACCAGCAGGTACTGGATGGGATGCACGCGCAGCTGCTTGAGCACCTCGAACAGACCGACGGCCACGAAGGTCAGCACCACGAAGAGCAGGCCGTACTTGGTGGCGCGGTCGCTTAACGAGTAGGCGTTGATGGGGTCCACGAAGTCCGTGTCCAGCGATTCCAGGCAAGGGCCGCTGTTGGGGGCATGGGCGGTGCCCGCGTATTCCTCCATGTCGCGGCGGCCGGGCTGGCACAGCGGCTGCTGGTCGGTGAAGGCCTGGCGTGCGGACGAGGCCAGGGCCGAGAGGTTCCAACTGGCTTCGAAGCCCTTGTCGCTGATCTCCCGCCGGTTGGGCAGAAAGCTGCCACCGAACGAGGGATGGGGCCAGTCGGCCGACAACTGGACCTGGCTGTGGCTGCCCAGCGGCACGAAGGCCAGCTTTTCGGTGCCCACCAGTTCCAGGGCAATCTTCAGTTCAAGGGGCCCGTCCTTCTTGAGCAGGGCCGGCGCCAGTTCCGCCTGCAGGCCCTGCGAGTAGCGCTCCAGTGATGTGCCGGGGCCCACGTCCAGGCTCTTGCCATCGGCTTCGATGGTGGCCGAGCGTATGCCGCGCGGATCGGTGAGCGACAGCGCCACCCGCAGTGCGCCGCAGCGCACGGTCTGGTTGGCCGCCGTGTCGATGGAGGGCTTTTCCAGGTACTGGGCGGCGTTCGTGAAGCTGGCGCTGATGCTGTCCTGCATGGCATAGGTGCTGACCTGGTGCAGGCCGCGCGAGCGCTCCTCCATGCGCGCCGTGGCCTGGTGGCGCAGTTGGTCGGGCAGCAGCATGCGCTGGAACTGGCGCGTGGTCCACTCGGTCTTGCTGCCTTTTTCCACGCCCGTGGTCTCGGTGCAGTTTTGCACCAGCACCGGGCCCATCAGCGTCTGGCGGCCAGCCAGGCTGGCGACCACGCCCTGCACGGCGTTGTCGCGGTTGCGTATGCGGTCCCGCACCACGTCGTGTATCAGGCCCAGGCCCAGCATCAAAAGGCCCAGCATGACCAGCAGGGCCACGCCTTTGGCAAGCAGTCGGTTCTTCATTCCACATCCCGTTCGTTGATCGTGGACGCAGTCTGGGCGGGGGCTGTGTGGCCGGAATGAAGTGTGTGAAGCGGGTGTGAAGTCGGATTCGCAGGGCCGATAGGGGGGGGCGTCAGTGTGCCCGCAGTGGCCAGTTCAGCGTGACACGCAGCCCGGGGTGGGCGTTGGCGGCCTGCATGCTGCCGCCGTGCAGCAGCATGATGCGCAGCACGATGGACAGGCCCAGTCCCGTGCCGCTGCGCTCCCCGTTGGGGCGGGGGGTGGTGAAGAAGCGCTCGCCCAACCGGCCCAGCAGGGCCTCGGGCACACCGGGGCCGTGGTCGCGCACGCTGACGCGGCCGGGCTCCAGGTCCACGTGGATGCTGCTGCCCTCTGGGGCGAAGTCGATGGCGTTGCTCAGCAGGTTGCTCAGGGCCAGCACCACCAGGTCCTGCTCCCAGGGGCCGCTGCTGTCCTGGCCTTGCAGTACCAGCTGGATGCGGCGCTGGTGCGCTGCGCTGTGGACTTGCGCCATGGCCTGTTCGGCACAGGCCTGCAGGCTGCAGGCCGTGTGCGGGTGCAGGGCGCGGCGCTGCTCCAGCTGGCTCAGGCGCAGCAACTGGTCCACGAGGTTTTGCAGGCGCTGGCACTGGTCCACCACCTGGCGTGCGAACAGTTCGCGGTCGGCCGATGGCAGGTCTTCCTGCAGCAGCTCGCCTGCGCCACGGATGGCAGCCACGGGGCTCTTGAGTTCGTGCGTGAGGGCGCGCACATAGCCTTCGATGTAGTCGCGCCCTTCCAGGCGGCTGCGCATGTTCTCCATGGCGCGCGCCAGTTCGCCCAGCTCGCCGGGCATGCGCGGGGCCTCGGGCATGGGCGGGGCGGTGGTGGGGGAGGCGGCCTCGTTGAGCGTGGGCGCCTGTACCTGCTGGGCATAGCTGCGCAGGCGCCGCACATGGATGACCAGCCACCAGGTGACGGCAAAGCCCACGCCGGCCGACAGCAGCAGGAACAGCAGGCCGCCGCGCAGCATCTTGCTTTCCGCGCTGTCCACGATCTTCTGCACCGAGTGGGCGGGCTTGGAGGCGGTGAGCACGCCCGTCACGCGGCCATCGACCATGATGGGTGCCGAGACATACATGACGCTGCTGGCCTCGTCGTTCTGCACCTCGCGCGTGGTGCGTGCGCCGTATTCGCCGCGCAGCGTGCGGTACACGTCGCGCCAGCGCGAGTAGTCGGCGCCCTGGTCCAGGCCGGCGGAGTCGAACAGCACCAGGCCCTTCTGGTCCGTGACGGTGACGCGCATGTCCAGGCTGGTCTTGCGCGTGTCCCAGATCCAGACCTTGACGGTCTGGTTGGCATAGGCCTGCATGTGGTGCGCGAAGCGGCTGTCGGCGGGGCTTTGCTGCAGCACGCCGCTGGCCATGTCGTCGCTGGCCAGCGCAGCCAGGGCGTAGGCGGTCTCGACCAGCGTGTCCTCGGTCACCTTGCGCACGCTGGGCTTGACCTCGACCATGAAGACGCGCAGCACGAAGAATGCGGCCAGGCCGTTGATGACGAAAAAGGCGAAGAACAGCCGCAGTCCGAGGCGCATGGCGTGCTGCGGTGGCTCAGCCCGGCAGCGTCAGGCTGTAGCCCATGCCGCGGTGGGTGGTGATGAAGTCCTGCTGCGGCGCCTGGGCGCGCAGCTTGGCGCGCAGGGTCTTGACGTGCGTATCCACGGTGCGGTCCGTGCTGTCGCTGTCCTGGCCCCAGATGCTGTCGAGCAGGAACTCGCGGCTGAGGATGCGCCCGGGGCGCTCCAGCAGGCAGCGCAGCAACTGGTACTCGCGCCGCGTCAGCTCCAGGGGCACACCCTGCATGCGCACGCGCTGGCCTTGCGTATCGATGCTGAACAGGGCATCGGCCGGCGCTGCGCTGGCCGTAGGCGCGGGCTGCAGGCGCTGTGCACGGCGCAGCAGGGCGCGGGTGCGGGCCACCAGCTCGCGCGGGCTGAAGGGTTTGGTCAGGTAGTCGTCGGCGCCCAGCTCCAGGCCCAGCACGCGGTCCATTTCCTCGCCGCGTGCGCTGAGCACCAGCAGCGGCACGGCGGCGCCGGCCTGGCGCAGCTCGCGGCACCAGTCCAGGCCGTTGCCATCGGGCAGGCCCACGTCCAGCAGCAGGGCATCGGGCGGCTGCGCCTGCCATTGCGCGCGTGCGTCGGCCAGCTGCAGGCAGTGGCGCACGGCGATGCCGTCGCGCTCCAGCGCATAGCAGACGGTGCGCGCGATGGCGGGGTCGTCCTCCACCAGCAACACACGCGGAGCGTTCGTCATCGGCAAGCCTTGCATCGCAGTGTTCCGGAGGCGGGGCCTGGCGCTTCAGACGTCGTGCGCAAGCAGGTCGGCAGGCTTGAGCGTGGGCCGGCTGTCCAGCGAGCGGTGCCGGCACAGCGTGGGCCAGCGCGGGGCAAAGTGCCGCGCCAGTTCCTCGACCAGGAAGACCGAGCGGTGCTGGCCCCCCGTGCAGCCGATGGCCACGGTGACATAGCTGCGGTGGTTGCTGGCCATCATGTCCAGCCAGGACTCCAGGAACTGCTGGATGTCTCGGCGCATCTGGTCCACGCCGGGCTGCTGGCGCAGGAACTCGGCAACGGGTGCGTCCATGCCGGTCAGCGGGCGCAGCTGGGGTTCGTAGTGCGGGTTGGGCAGCATGCGCACATCGAACACATAGTCGGAATCCGAGGGCAGGCCGTGTTTGAAGCCGAAGGACTGGAAGACCAGGGTCATCTGGCCCACCGGGGCCGCAATCAGCTCCTTGATATAGCTTTGCAGCTGGGACGAGCGCAGGTGGCTGGTGTCGATGACATGCGACTTCTCGCGCAGGTCGCCCAGCAGTTCGCGCTCGGTTTCTATGTCCTGCACCAGGGCGCGGCGGCCCTCGGCGACAGGCCCTTGCGACAGCGGGTGGCGGCGCCGCGTTTCGGAAAAGCGCCGCACCAGGGTGCCCGTGGTGGCGTCCAGAAAGACCAGGTGGGGCACGACGCCCTGGCGCTGCAGCCGTTCCAGCTGGCCGGGCAGGTGGGGCAGTCCGCCGGCGCTGCGCGCATCCATGGCGATGGCCACCTTGTTGCTGTGGCGGCCGTGCTCCAGTTCGACGAAGGCGGACAGCAGCTCGGGGGGCAGGTTGTCCACGCAGTAGTAGCCGGCATCCTCCAGCGCATGCAGGGCGACGGATTTGCCCGATCCGGACATCCCGGTGATCAGCACGATCTCAAGCGACATGGCATCAGCCTCCATTGGTGTTGCGCGCGCCGTTGGCCGCGCGTCCCGGCTTGGACCGTGTGCGGTCGGCATCGGCCTGTGGCCGCTGCCGGCCGGCCCGTCGCGGGGGTGGGCGGGGTGCAGGTGCCTGGCGCGCCATGGCCAGCATTTCGCGGGCATGGGCCATCGTGGTTTCGGACTGGCGCTCGCCACCCAGCATGCGCGCCAGCTCGGCCTCGCGTGCGGCGCTGTCCAGCGGCTGCACGGTGCTGAGCGTGCCTTGCCTGGCGCGCTGCTTGGCCACCAGGTAGTGCTGGTCGGCGCAGGCGGCAACTTGCGGCAGATGGGTGACGGACAGCACCTGGCGCGAGCGGCCCAGCGCGTGCATGAGGCGGCCCACGGTCTCGGCGACGGCGCCGCCCACGCCCGAGTCCACCTCGTCGAAGATCAGCGTTCCGGCCTCGCCCAGCTCGCTGGTGGTTACGGCAATCGCCAGCGAAATGCGCGACAGCTCGCCGCCCGACGCCACCTTGGCAATCGGCTTGGGGCTGGCCCCAGGATGGCCGGCGACCAGAAAGGCCACGCTGTCCACGCCAAAGGCACCGGGAGAATCGGCCGTGGACAGGGCGGCCTCGAACAGGCCGCCTTCCATGCCCAGGCCCTGCATGGCCTGGGTGATGGCGCGCGACAGGCGTGGCGCAGCCAGGGCACGCTGCTGCGACAGCACCCGGGCGCTGGCCTGGTAATGCTGCTGCGCGGATTGCTCGGCGGCATGCAGGGCCTCGATGTCCACGGCGGCGTCCAGCTGCTGCAGCTCCTGGCGCCAGCCGGCCAGCAGCGCCGGCAGTTCATCGGGCGTGCGGCGGTAGCGGCGCGCCAGCTGCATCCACAGCGACAGGCGCGCATCCAGCTCGGCCAGGCGTTCGGGATCCAGGTCGGCGCGGCGCAGATAGGCCTGCAGCGAATGGCGCGCATCCTGCACCTGGGCCGTGCACGAGGCCAGCACATCGGCGATGTTCTGGAACTCGGGCTCCAGGTGCTCCTGGTTCTGGATCAGATGGCTGGCACGGCCCAGCGGAGTGATCACGCCGGCCTCGTCGTCCTCCAGCATCTGCAGCGTGGTCTGGGCCGTGTCGATCAGGGTCTGGGCATGGGACAGGCGCGTGTGCTGGGCATTGAGCTCGTCCCACTCGTCGGCCTGCGGGGCCAGCTTGTCGAGTTCGGTGATCTGCCACTGCAGACGCTCGCGTTCGCGCTGCAGGCTGTCCTGGGCGGATTGCGCATGCTGCAGGGCTTGCCGGGCCTGGCTCCAGCGGCTCCAGCTGGCCTGAACCTCGCGGCTGTCTATGCCCGCGTAGGCGTCCAGCAGCGCGCGCGCTGCGTCGGGCCGCGTGAGGCTTTGCCAGGCATGCTGGCCGTGAATGTCGATCAGCTGCTCGCCCAGGGCGCGCAGCTGCGTGGCCGTGGCCGGCGTGCCGTTGATCCAGGCGCGGCTGCGGCCCTGGGTGTCCACCGTGCGCCGCAGCAGCAGGCTGTTGTCCTCGCAGGCCAGGCCTGCGGCCTCCAGCCAGGGGCGCAGCCGCGCGCAGCCGTCGAACTCCACGCAGATATCGGCCTGGGTGCAGCCTTCACGCACCACGTCGGCGTCGGCGCGGGCGCCCAGGGCCAGCTGCAATGCGTCGATCAGGATGGATTTGCCGGCGCCGGTCTCGCCGGTCAGCACGGTGAAGCCTGCATGCCAGTCCAGATCCAGGGCCTGCACGATAACGAAGTCGCGCAGAACGATGCGCTTGAGCGCCATGGTCAGGCGCCCCCCTCGTTCCAGCCCAGTTTCTTGCGCAGCGTGGCGAAGTAATTCCAGCCCTTGGGGTGCAGAAAGCGCACGCTGTGGTGGGCGCGGCTCACGAGGATGCGGTCGCCGTGCTGCAGCGAGGCCAGGGACTGCATGTCGAAATTGGCGCTGACATCGCGCCCGGCCACGACTTCGATCGTGACCTCGTTGGCGTCGGACAGCACGATGGGGCGGTTGGACAGGTTGTGCGGCGCAATGGGCGCCATCACCCAGGCGGGGATGGACGGGTGCATCATCGGCCCGCCGGCGGACAGCGCATAGGCCGTGGAGCCCGTGGGCGTGGCCACGATCAGGCCGTCGGCGCGCTGGTTGGAGACAAAGCGGCCGCCCACCTCGATGCGCAACTCCACCATGCCCGAGGTGCCGCCGCGGTTGACCACCACGTCGTTCATGGCCAGGGCCTCGAACACGCACTGGCCGTCGCGGATCACGCGGGCGCACATCAGGGGGCGCAGGTCCTCCTCGTATTCGCCCTGCAGCATGGGCGTGAGCGTGGCCTCGAAGTCCTCCAGCGCGATGTCGGTGACAAAGCCCAGGCGGCCCTGGTTCACCCCGATCAGGGGCGTTCCGTATTGCGCCAGGTGCCGGCTCACGCCCAGCATGGTGCCGTCGCCGCCGACGACCAGGCCCAGGTCGCAATGCCTGCCCAGGCCGTCGACATCGAGGGTGGGGTAGTCTGTAAGCCCTGCATGCAGGGCCGATTGGGTATCGAGCACGACTTCGCAGCCCTGGCGCCTGAGGAAGTCCGCAATGCGCTCAAGCGCGTTGCTGGCATTCTCGGACGGGGCGCTTGCGCTGGGAGCGTGGTACTTCCCGATCAAGGCAACGTGGCGAAACGTGGACGTCATTTCTGGAAATTACATCATTAAAATCATCACATGCTCGACGAACGTGCCAAGTTGTTGCTCAAAGCGCTGATCGAGCGTTATATCGCTGACGGCCAGCCTGTGGGCTCGCGAACCCTGTCGCGTGCGTCGGGGCTTGAATTGTCGCCTGCCACGATACGCAATGTGATGGCTGACCTCGAAGACCTGGGGTTGATCATCAGCCCGCACACCTCGGCGGGCCGCATTCCGACAGCCCGGGGCTACCGGCTGTTCGTGGACACCATGCTCACTGCGGACCGTGCAGATATCGTGACGCCCGAGCTCGTGCCCGAGCAGCCGCAGAAAGTCATCGCCAACGCCGCCAACCTGCTGTCCAGCCTTTCCCAGTTCGTGGGCGTGGTGCTGGTGCCGCGCCGCACCTCGGTGTTCAAGCACATCGAATTCGTGCGGCTTTCCGAGCGGCGCTTTCTGGTCATCATCGTCTCGCCCGACGGCGACGTGCAAAACCGCGTCATCTTCACCGATGTGGACTACTCGGCCTCGCAGCTGATCGAGGCATCGAACTTTCTCAACAGCCACTACGCAGGCCTGGCCATGGAAGAGGTGCGCGAGCGCATCAAGGGCGAGGTCGAACTTCTGCGCGGCGAGGTGGCCACGCTCATGCAGGCAGCCGTCAACGTGGGCACGGAAGCCATGACCAGTGCCCAGGAGGACGTGGTTATCTCGGGCGAGCGCAATCTGCTGTCGGTCAGCGATTTCTCCAGCGACATGGGCAATCTGCGCCGCGCCTTCGATCTGTTCGAGCAAAAGACCCAGATCCTCAGGCTGCTGGACTTCTCCAGCCAGGCCGAAGGCGTGCGCATCTACATCGGTGGCGAAAGCCAGGTCGTGCCTTTCGAGGAGCTGTCCGTGGTCAGCGCGCCCTACGAGCTCGATGGCAAGGTGGTGGGCACGCTGGGCGTGATCGGCCCCACCCGCATGCACTACGACCGCATGATCCAGATCGTGGACATCACCTCCAAGCTCGTCAGCAACGCGCTGAGCCACAAGCGCTGAGTCCCGCAGGTTAGGCTCTACAATAGTTGTTTGCCATGGCGTGCGTCCGCGCTGCCTTGGTGAATCAGGGGCCTTAGCTCATGCTTGGTTAGAGCAGCGGACTCATAATCCGTTGGTGCCCAGTTCGACTCTGGGAGGCCCTACCATCCATTGGTATGAAAAAGCCTGCCGCCTTTCCGGGCGGCAGGCTTTTTTGCTGGGCGCAACGCTGCTGCGTGACATGGCTGCGCCCGGCTGCCGTTGAATGCGACTTCCAGGTTTTTTGCAGAAATATGGCGCTTTTGCCTGGAAGCTCCGAAACCCGCTGCTACAATGCGAAGCGTTGCGGCTGTAGCTCAGCTGGATAGAGTACTTGGCTACGAACCAAGGGGTCGTGGGTTCGATTCCTGCCAGCCGCACCAAAAAACGCAAAGCCCTGAAGTTGAAAGACTTCAGGGCTTTTTCGTTTGCATGGGCCATCCGCTGGGATGGCGCCCCGGTCAGGCGTCCTGCGCTTTCGGCAGCACGATGCTGAAGGTGCTTCCCTGGCCTGGCGCGCTTTCTATCTCCAGCTGCCCGCCATGGCGGGCAGCCACGGTGCGTACAAAGGCCAGCCCGAGGCCTGCGCCGTCCAGGTGCTTATGGTGGTCCAGGCGCTCGAAGGGCTGGCTCAGGCGGGCGACGGCCTGCGCATCCATGCCGGGTCCGTGGTCCCGGATGGCGATGCGGCAATGGCCTGCGTCCTGCAGCAGCAGGCATTGCACCGTGGCGGGGCTTGCCGGTTCTCCACGCGCACCGTACTTGATGGCGTTGCCGATCAGGTTGACGGCTGCGCGGTGGAGCATGCCCGGGTCGCCCAGCACGGGGCATTCCTGCTCGGGCAGGCTGAACTCCAGCTTCACATGAGCCGCGCTGGCCTGGGCCCAGCAGCTTTCCACGGCCTGGTCCAGCACCAGGCCCAGGTCCAGCCGCTGCCGGCGCAGCGCCTGCTGCTGGGCACGCGCCAGGTGCACGAAATCGTCGGCCAACTGGAGGGAGGCCTGGGCATAGCCTTCGATGCGCGGGAGCAGCATGCCCAGGTCGGGCGACTGGGCGGCACCGCGCTGCATCTCCAGCAAGGTGATGATGGATGCCACGGGTGCCCGGATGTCGTGCGAGATGAACTGCATGGCCTGGTCGCGCTGGGCCTGGGCGCTGCGCAGATCGCTGATGTCGACCAGGGTGATCAGCCAGCCCGTGGTGGGCGGGGCCTCGAAGGTCTGGGTCAGCAGCATCAGGCTGCGTCCCATGGGGTCGCGCCCCTCGCTGCTGGGCGGCAGGCCGTGGGCGGTAAGTGCCTCGGGCGTGAGCAAGGGCTGGCCGGCGGATGCGCCGGCTGCCGTGTCCAGTGCCCGCAGACCATCGAGCAGCCGGGGCAGGGCATCGCCGGCCCTGAGGTCATGCCCCAGGCTGCGTGCATAGGCGTGGGCTGCGGCATTGGCCAGCAGCACATGGCCCTGCCGGTCGCAGACAAAGGTGGGCGAGGGCAGCTGGCGCAGACTTTCGCTGACGAAATGGTGCAGGGCGCGCAGTTGGCGCGAAGCCTGCTCCACGGCCGCGATGCGCTGGTCCAGCAGGTCGCCGCCCAGGCGCAGCGCGGTGGGCAGGCCCTGCCCCTGCAGGTCGCGCAGTTCCAGCGCCAGAAAGCGCGCGGCGGCGCGCAGGCGCAGCCAGCTCCATAGCGGATAGGCCAGGGCCAGGCCCAGCAGGCCGGCTGCAGGCGCCGTCTGCACCTGCCACAGGCGCGGTGCAAGCCCGGCCAGCGAAAGGCAGGCCAGGGCCAGCAGCGCGCAGGCCAGCATGCCGCCCGACGGGCCCAGCCAGGCCAGGGCCAGCAGGGCCAGCAGCACGGCTGCCGCATTGAGCGCGCGGTTGAGCGTGGCCGATGCGGGATGCACATGCGAGCCCTGCAGGCTGCCGTTGAGCACATGGGCCAGCATCTCCACGCTGGAGATGGGCCGCGCGCTGGTGCCCAGCGGTGCGGTGAAGCGGCTGCCCAGGCCAGTGGCCGTCGTGCCGATGAGCACGTATTTGCCGCGGAATGCCGCTGCAGGAATGCGGCCGCGCAGCACGTCGATGTAGGAATAGGTGGTGAAGGGCGAGCGGTCCCTGGCGCCTTGCTCCGGCCTGGCCTGTGCAAAGACAATGATCTCCTGCTGGCGGCGTTGCCAGGAGAGTGAGTCGGGGTCCATGGGCGGCGCGGGCTCCGGGCGGGCGCATGCGCGGCCGTTCTCGCCCACGCAGTGCAGGGCCAGCGCCATGTGCCACCAGGGCTGCTGGGCACTGCCTTCTATGGCATGGAAGCCACGTACCGCGCCATCGGCGTCCACGGGCAGCTGGGTATGGCCCAGCGCCGCTGCGGCCTGTGCGAAGGCCGGCAGCGGACCGCTGCCTGGCGCCACGGGCAAGACGGTGCGGCCGCTGCGCTGCAGAACGCGCGCCAGCAGCAGGTCGTCGCCGGGGTAGTCCAGGTCTTCCTCGCTGAGCATCACGTCCAGGCCTATGGCGCGCGGCGGTGCCTGGCTGATGCGCTCCAGCAGGCCGGCGTGCAGTGCGCGGCGCCAGGGCCAGCGGCCAATGGCGTCGATGCTGGCATCGTCGATGGCGACGATGACGATGTCCTGCGATGCCTTGGGGCGGTGCAGCCAGCTGGCCGTGTCCTGTACGAAGCCGTTGATGCGGTCGAGCTGCCCGTCGCCGCCGAGCCAGAACACCAGGGACAGCAGGCCCGCCGCCAGCAGCAGCCAGTCCCGCCGCAGTCCACGGCCACGCGCAGGCGCTGGCTGCGCCGGCGTGGCGGGGCTGTCAGGCAGAGGCGGCTGGGTGGACAAGCGCGGTCAGGGAATGAACGGGCACGGCTACTGGCGCTGCAGGCGCTCTCCGTTGCCCGAATGCATCATCTCGCCGCTGGCGTCGACGATCCAGCTGCCGGTGCGGAACTGGCGCGCGGCCGAGAAATCGCTGCGCAGGCCGTTGGCATCCTCGATCTGCAGGCGCAGGTAGTAGCTGCCTGCGGGCAGGTCCTCGGTGCTCCATTGAGGCTGGTCGGTCCAGAGGTCCACCAGCGGCGCGGTGAACTCCTGGTCGCGCGCCACCATGACGTGGTAGCGCTGGCCGGGCTCGCCGCTCCAGCGGATCTGGCGGCTGCCTTCTGCGGGGCCGTCACCCATCTGCAGCGCGCTGGCCGAGGGCTGGGGAGGAACGGCAGCCAGTTGCATGGCCTGGGCTGCGGCAAACGGGCCCTGGTCGGGCTGTCCATCGGCCAGCGTGCGAATGCTGGCGGCACGCCAGAGATAGCGTCCGGCCGGCAGGCGGGCCAGCGTGGTGGCGGGCAGCGTGCAGTCGTTCAGGTCGCGTGCATCGATGGCGGGCTCGGCAAAGCCGGCCTGCGCATCGGCAGAGACGACCTGGATGCGGTAGCGCGCGGCGCCCACGACCTGTGTGCATTGCAGGCTGGCGCGGCCCAGGCCCACGGTGGCGTCGGCCTGGGGTGATTCATACAGCGGCGGCACGGGATGGGCCTTGACGCGCAGGGCGCGGCGGCTGGCGGCGCCCGGAATGCCCTGGGCATCGATGCCGCGCAGGGACAGCACGTAATCGCCGTCCTCCACGCCCGCCAGGCGCAGCGGCGATGCCGTGGCCTGGAAGCTGGCGCTGCGCAGCACCTGGGTCATGTCGGCATCGCGCGACAGCTGCAACTGGTAGCGCACGGCGCCCGGCAAGCCGGGCAGGGGCAGGCTGATCCAGTTGGCGTCTTCCGCCAGCGCGGGCCACGCCGTGATGTCGGGCGCACCCAGCATGGGGCGGGGCTCGCCCACGCGGCCGTTGGCGGCCACGGCCACGCCCTGGCCCGGGCGCAGCAGCGCATCGCCAGTGTTCGCGCTTGAGGCGTCGGAGCCCACGGCGACGGTGCCTTCATCGACGGCGGCCGCCGTGCTGCCGGCGGCATCGGCCTGGACCAGGAAGCGGGTGCCGCGCACGCTGGTCGATGCAGCGGGCGTGCGGATCTCGAAGCGGCGCTGTGCGTTGCCGGGTTCGGGCGGCACCGAGGCCTCGACACCGCCCTCGCGCAGATCCAGCACGGACTGCAGGCTGCCGGCACGGCCTTTGCGGCGCATCTGGCGCAGCACCACATCGGACTGCGATTGCACGCGCACCAGGGAGCCATCGGCCAGGCGCACGGCGACGAATGCGTCCGGGGCCAGCTGCAGGCGCTCGCCTTCCTGCAGCGTCTGTCCCTTGCGCAGGGGCTGGCCCGCATCGTCTCCGGCCGTGCCCTGCGTATCGGCCAGGTGGTCCAGCGGGCGCGTGCTGCGCGCATCGCCCTGCACGAATTCCACGGAGGCCACGGCGGCGCGCAGCAGGCGCACGGGGATCTCCAGCACGGAGCCGGGCCGCAGGCGGTAGGGGTTGGCCACGCCGTTGTGCTGCTGCAGGTCGGTCCACTGGCGGGCATCGCCCAGGTAGCGGGCCGCCAACTGCTCCAGCGTGTCGCCGGCGACGACCCGGTGTGCCATCGTGTCGCCGTTGCGGCCCACGGGTTTGATCTGGGCCTGTGCGCCGCCCAGGCCGAGCAGGCCCAGCAGGCCGAGAGCGGCCAGCATGCAGGCCCGCGATACGGGCCTGCCCAGGGCGGCAGGCATGTGTACGGTCATGATGCCTGCTGCAGCGCCTGCAGCGCTGCGTCGGGCACATCGAGGCGATAGCCATAGCCGTACACGGCACTGATGGCGTAGGGCTGTCCGGCGCGCAGGTTCAGCAGGGCGCGCAGGCGCGAGATATGCGTGTCCAGCGAGCGCGACTGCACTTCGGCGTTGTGTCCCCACACGGCTTCGCGCAGGTGCTCGCGCGACAGCAGCCGGCCCTGGTTCTGGAACAGGGTCAGGGCCAGCGTGTACTCGCGGTGCGTCACCTCGATGGGCTGGCCGTGCATTTCCAGGCTGTTGGTGGTGGTGAGGAAGCGGTAGGGTCCGAACTCCAGCACGCTTTGCGTGTTCACCGGATAGGCGCGGCGCAACAGGGCGGCCATGCGCGCGCGCAGCTCGGCATGGCGCACGGGCTTGACCATGAAGTCGTCGGCGCCGCAGGACAGGCCCTCGACGATGTCGGCCTCTTCGCTGCGGTGGGTGATGATGAGGATGGGCAGCTCGCGGCTGACATGGCCACGCGCCCATCGCACCAGGTCCGTTCCTTCCATGTCCGGGAGGTGCCAGTCCACGATCAGCAGGTCGAAGCTCTCGCGGCGAAGCTCCAGTTGCAGGGCCGAGCCCGTCTGGTAGGTGTGGCAGCTGTGGCCCGTCTCCAGCGCGACCTGACGCAGCATCTCCAGTTGCAGCGGATCATCGTCCAGAGCAGCTATACGCATCCAAATGTCCTTTCACGCACGCGCCGCAATCCCGGCGCCGAGCCCACGGGCAGGACTGCCCGCAAATAGGCGGTTTCTAAAGCGAAGCTTACCCTTACTCTGCGGCATCGCGCAGTTGCTGCAGGGCGGCCAGCACCAACTGGGGGTCTGCGGGCTGCAGCCGGGGCTGCAGTGCGGACAGGGCCGCCTCGCCTTCCCTTTGCAGCTGGCCAATGGCCTGGCCGGCTTCCTTGGGGGCGTCGAAGCCCAGGCTTTGCAGCAGCAGCTGGCCGTCGGCGGCGACGAGCTTGAAGTAGAACTTGCCGTCGGCTTCGCGGTATTGCTTGAACTGGGGCAGGGCCTGCCTGGCGGCCTTGGCCTTGGCGGCCACGGGCGCCTGTGCCAGGCTGCGCAGGCCGACGGCCGAGCGCAGTTCGCGGATCAGGGGCAGGGTCTCGCGGCGGGCCTTGGCGGCGCCGGCCTGCAGGATGTCCTCCAGCTCGGCAGGGTGGGCCACCAGGTGCTCGTAGCGCTCGCGCATGGGGGCCAGCTCGCGGTCGATGCGCTCGAACAGCTGCTGCTTGGCGTCGCCCCAGGCAATGCCTTCGGCGTACTGGCGGCGCAGCGCCTCGGTTTCCTCTTCGCTGGCAAAGCCCTGGTAGATCTGGAACAGGGCCGAGCCCTCGACTTCCTTGGGCTCGCCGGGCGTGCGCGAGTCGGTGGTGATGCTGCCGATGAGCTTGCGCAGCTGCTCGCGCGAGGAGAACAGCGGGATGGTGTTGTTGTAGCTCTTGCTCATCTTGCGGCCATCCAGGCCGGGCAGCGTGGCCACGTTCTCCTCGACCTGCGCCTCGGGCAGCGTGAAGAACTCGCCGCCGTAGATGTGGTTGAAGCTGGAGGCCATGTCGCGCGTCATCTCGATGTGCTGGACCTGGTCGCGGCCCACAGGCACCTTGTGCGCATTGAAGGCCAGGATGTCGGCCGCCATGAGCACGGGGTACATGAACAGGCCGGCGGTCACGCCGTCATCGGTCTCGGTGCCGTCCGCGTGGTTCTTGTCCACGGCCGCCTTGTACGCGTGGGCACGGTTGAGCAGGCCCTTGCCGGTCACGCAGGTCAGCAGCCAGCACAGCTCGGGGATCTCGGGAATGTCGGACTGGCGGTAGAAGGTCACATGCTCGGGGTCCAGCCCGGCCGCCAGCCAGCTGGCCGCGATCTCGATGGTGGAGCGCTGCACGCGTGCCGGGTCCTGGCATTTGATCAGGGCGTGGTAGTCGGCCAGGAAGTAGAAGTTCTCGACCTCGCGCGAGCGGCTGGCCGCGATGGCCGGGCGCAGCATGCCGGCATAGTTGCCGAGGTGCGGGGTTCCGCTGGGAGTGATGCCGGTGAGGAAACGGATGGTGCTCATGACGGGAGGCTTCGACAGGCAAGAAAGAAAAACAGGGAGCCGCAGAGACAGCCGGTGGGCCGTTCTGCAGCGCGTTCAGCGCAGCAGCGCGATCAGCGGGGTCAGCGCGAAGTCGATCACGGCGTAGCCCAGGTCCATCAGCGGGCGCAGCCACAGGCTGCCGACCACGCCGGCGATGACCAGGCCCATGACGATGAAAAAGCCCCAGGGCTCGATGCGCGCCACCCACTGCGCCTGACGCCAGGGCAGCAGGCCGACCAGGATGCGGCCACCGTCCAGCGGCGGCAGCGGAAACAGGTTGAAGGCCCACATCACCAGATTGACCAGGATGCCGGCACGGCACATTTCTATGAAGAAGCGCTCGCCCACGCCCGACCCCACCAGAACCACCAGCAGCACGCCCCACAGCAGGGCCTGCACGAAATTGGAGGCCGGGCCTGCCAGGGCCACCCAGATCATGTCGCGCTTGGGGTTGCGCAACTGGTCGAAGCGCACGGGCACGGGCTTGGCGTAGCCGAACAGAAAGGCGCCCGAGGTGGCGAAGTACAGCAGCAGCGGCATCAGGATGGTGCCGATGGGGTCGATGTGCTTGATGGGGTTGAGCGTGATGCGTCCCATCATGGCGGCCATGTTGTCGCCGAAGTGGCGCGCGGCATAGCCATGGGCTGCCTCGTGCACCGTGATCGCGAAGAGCACGGGCAGGGCATAGATGAGTACGGTCTGGATGAGGTTGGAGATGTCCACGGCGGGCATTGTCTCAGACGCTGGCCACCCTTGCCGCTGGCAGCCGCCAGAGCCCGTGCGCTGCGCTCTGGCCGCGTGGATATGGTGGTTTCCCGCAGATTGGCAATGCCCCATTCTGTGTTGCAAAATGAAACACCGATGAGATGGTTCCCTCAACAGGTTTTTCACCAAGGCCCTCGGGCCATATGTACAAGAGGTGGCACGTGGGCGTACTGGGCTTGGGCAGGCTGCCGATAGGCTGGCGGTTGGTGATTGCGTTCGGCGGTATCAATCTGCTGGTCTTCACGATGATGGCGGTCACGGTGTTTTCACTGGGGCAGGCCGAACAGGCGCTGGCGGCCGGGGGGGCGACCACGGTGGCCGAGCAGGCGCTGGTGCACACGCGCTGGTGGGTGCTGGGGCTGGGGGCTGCCGTTTGCGTGCTGGCCCTGGTGGCCTGGTTCAGCCTGCGGCGGGGAATCGTGCAGCCGCTGGGCCAGGCCATCCTGATTGCCGAGACCGTGGCGGCCGGTGATTTGAGCCAGGAGTTCTCGACCGAGCTGCAGGGCGACTTCGGCCGCCTGCTGGGCGCGCTGGGCACCATGGAGGACACGCTGACCGAGCTGGTCGGCCGCATCAAACAGTCCACGGATTCCATCGGCCTGTCGGCCGGCGAGATCGACGCTGGCAACTCCGACCTGTCGCGCCGCACCGAGGCCCAGGTCTCGGCGCTGGCCCAGACGGCCGCCAGCATGGAGCAGCTCACCGCCACCGTGCGCCAGAACGCCGACCGCGCGCATTCGGCCAGCGGCCTGGCCGTCGATGCCTCGTCCACCGCCAAGCGCGGCGGGGCCGTGGTGAGCGAGGTGGTGCAGACCATGGAGGCCATCAGCGGCAGCTCGCGCAAGATCGTGGACATCATCCAGGTCATCGAAGGCATCGCCTTCCAGACCAATATCCTGGCGCTCAACGCGGCCGTGGAGGCGGCGCGTGCGGGCGAGCAGGGCCGGGGCTTTGCCGTCGTGGCCAGCGAGGTGCGCAGCCTGGCCGGGCGCTCGGCCGAGGCCGCCAAGCAGATCAAGGAACTGATCACCACCAGCGTGCGCCAGGTGGAAAGCGGAGCCGGCCTGGTCAACCAGGCAGGCGCCACGATGCAGGAAATCGTGGGCGCCGTGGGCCAGGTATCGGGCCTGCTCGGCGAAATGTCGCAGGCGCTGCGCGAGCAAAGCGAGGGCATCGCCCAGGTCAACGCCGCCGTGGGCCACATGGACAGCGCCACCCAGGAGAACGCAGCCCTGGTACAGCAGGCCTCGCGCGCGGCCTCGGCGTTGAGCGAGCGCGCCCAGGATCTGGAGCAGGCAGTGGGCGCCTTCAAGCTCGATGACGAGCCTGAGTCTGCGGCGGGCGCGGGGTTCTCGGCAGCGCAGGGTAGGCCCGCGCTGGCCCCGTCCGTTGCCGTGGCGCCCGCAGCAAGTTCGCCAAGGTCGCCAAGTTCGCCAAGGCCGCCGCAGCGTGCGCCGACGCCTGCGGCCCGGTCGCTGCAGTCGCTGGAATTGGCGCAGCACTGATCTGCATCTCTCTCGTCAGCGTCCCTTCACAACACAAACGCCGGGCTTGCCCGGCGTTTGTGTTTCATGCGGTGCGGAGCATGGCCCCTGCCCGGGCCATCTTCGTCAGGCCATCTCGAGGCCCAGGGCGTCCAGGCTGCCCCGTCCCTGGCGCACCACGGTCGGCGGATTGCCCAGGGCCATGGGAACCAGGTCGATCACGGTGGTCGGCTCCGAAGGGCAGGCGCCTGCATCGACGATGGCGTCAAGCTCGTGGGGAAAGCGCTCCAGGATGGCGTCCGCGTCGTGCAGGGCCTCGGTCTCGCCCGGCGGGATCAGCGTGGTGGCGATCAGCGGCTCGCCCAGTTGCTCCAGCAGCAGCTGCGTGCCCTTGCGGTCCGGCACGCGCAGGCCGATGGTCTTGCGCGAGGGATGGCTCAGGCGCTTGGGCACTTCCTTGGAGGCTTCCAGGATGAAGGTGTACGGCCCCGGCGTGGCCAGCTTGAGCAGGCGGTACTGGCGGTTGTCCACGCGCGCATAGCTGGACAGCTCCGACAGGTCGCGGCACAGCAGCGTGAGATGGTGCTTGTCGTTGATCTGCCGGATGCGGCGAAGCCGCTCCACCGCAGGGCGGTCGTCCAGATGGCAGACCAGCGCGTAGCTGGAATCCGTGGGAATGGCCAGTATGGCGCCCTGGCGCAGCATGTCGGCGGCCTGCTTGATGAGACGGGGCTGGGGATTGTCGGGGTGGGCTTCGAAGCGTAGGACCATGGTGTGCGTTGTTGGCGGGAGGAGCTCAGGCCAGCTGTATGCGCTCGCTCAGCAGTTCCCATACCGGCGTCAGCTGGCCCG
The DNA here is from genome assembly GCF_052692095.1 of Delftia sp. NA_296.1. Taxonomy (NCBI): domain Bacteria; kingdom Pseudomonadati; phylum Pseudomonadota; class Betaproteobacteria; order Burkholderiales; family Comamonadaceae; genus Delftia; species Delftia sp. NA_296.1. Next base: position 120,340 of record NZ_JBQZGF010000010.1, read on the forward strand.
GCAGGTAGGGCAGGTCGCCCAGATCGGTGTGCGATTCCTCGGGGCTGTGGAAGTCGCTGCCGCGCGATGCGGCCAGGCCGAACTCGCGCGCCATGTCGGCATAGATGGTGTATTCGCTGGGCCGGTGGCTGCCGGTGACGACCTCTACGCCCTGGCCGCCATGGGCCTTGAATTCGGAAAACAGCGCGTATTCCTCGTTGGCGGTGAGCGCGTAGCGGGCCGGATGGGCGATCACCGCCACACCGCCGGCCTGCGTGATCCAGCGCACGGCATCGGCCAGGCGAGCCCAGGTGTGGGGCACGTAGCCGGGATGGCCTTCGGTCAGGTAGTGGCGGAACACCTCGCCCGTGTCGCGACAGCGGCCCGATTCCACGAGAAAGCGTGCGAAATGGGTGCGTGAGATCAGGCCGGGATTGCCGGCGAAGCGCAGCGCGCCTTCGTAGCTGCCTTCGATGCCGGCCAGCTCCAGCTGGCGGGCCATCTCGCGGGCGCGTGGGCCGCGCCCGTCGCGCGTGGCGTGCAGCCCTTCGAGCAGGGCGGGGTCGTCCGCGTCAAAGCCCAGTCCCACGATGTGCACGGTGGCACCTGCAAAGCTCACCGAGATCTCGGCGCCCGTCAGGTAGTCCATGCCGCAGGCGCGCGCGGCGGCGGCGGCGCGGTGCTGGCCGCCGACTTCGTCATGGTCGGTCAGCGCCCACAGCTGCACGCCCCGGGAGGCGGCGCGTTCGGCCAGTTGCTCCGGCGTCAGCGTTCCATCCGAGACCACGGAGTGGCTATGCAGATCGGCGTTCAGATAGGACTTGGGCACCGGTCCATTGTAGGTGTCGGTGCTTTTCCGAGCCGGGCAGTGCGGCTGGGGGACTTCCCTGAGTGCGGGTTAACAGGCCTCAATAGTGACGGATGCATGACGATGATCAGCCAGGCGCCGTCAAGGGTGGACAAGAATGGTTTCCGGAGCGATGGGCGGCAGGGGCGCCATGGCCTGGCTCCGGCATTGTTATAAAAAAGATCGGTTTTTCCATGAATCTGAATCAAATCACGGTCGCCCAGAAGCTGTGGGCCCTGGTGCTGGGACTGCTGGTGAGCATGCTGGTGGTCAACGGCGGCATCCTGGTCTATCTGCACGGGGTCAACGAGAAGATCAACACCGATGTGATGACCGCGCAAAGCGGCGCCACGCTGGCGCGCGAGTGGCGGCATCTGACGCAGATGAGCGTGGAGCGCTCCATCGTCGCGGCCATGTCGCCCGACGAGACGCTGGCAGCGCAGCAGCGCGCGTTGATGAGCAAGGGCATAGAGCGCATCAACGTGCTGCAAAAGCAGGTGGGCGACCTGCAGCTGGGCGCGCAGTCCAAGCAGGCGCTGGACGCCGTGGCGGCCGAGCGCCGCGAGACGCTCAAGGCCAACTCGGCGGCCCAGGAGGCGCGCAAGGCCAGCGATTTCGCCACCACGTTCGACATCGTTGAAAAGCAGCTGCGCCCGGCGGCCGAGCGCTACAACAGCGCGCAGGAAGCCTTCGTGCAGCAACTGGAGCGCCAAAGCGAGCTGGGGCGCGAGGAAGGCATGGCCCATCGGCGCCAGGCGTACTGGATCGGTGCGCTGGCCAGTGCGGTCATCGTGGCCCTGGGCCTGTTCATGGGAGTGGCCATCATGCGGTCGATCACGCGGCCGCTGGACCAGGCCGTGGCGCTGGCCGACGGCATTGCCGCAGGCGATCTCACGGGGTCGGTGCAAAGCAACCGGGGCGATGAGCTGGGCCATCTGCTGCAGGCGCTCAACGGCATGGCGCAGCGGCTGCGCGGCGTGGTGGGCGAAGTGCGCTCTGGCGTGGAGTCCGTGTCCACGGCCTCCAACCAGATCGCCAGCGGCAACCAGGACCTGTCCTCGCGCACCGAGCAGACAGCGGCCAACCTGGAGGAGACGGCGGCCAGCATGGAAGAGCTGACGGCCACCGTCACCCAGTCGGCCGATACGGCGCGCCAGGCCAACCAGCTGGCGGCCACGGCCGCGCAGGCGGCCGAGCAGGGCGGTGCCGTGGTGGCCCAGGTGGTTACCAGCATGCAGCAGATCACGGACAGCAGCCGCAAGATCGCCGACATCATCGGCGTGATCGACGGCATTGCCTTCCAGACCAATATCCTGGCGCTGAACGCCGCCGTGGAAGCGGCCCGCGCTGGCGAGCAGGGCCGGGGCTTTGCCGTGGTGGCGGGCGAGGTGCGCTCACTGGCCCAGCGCAGCGCCGAGGCGGCCAAGGAAATCAAGCTGCTGATCACCACCAGCGTGGACAACGTGCAGTCGGGCTCGAAGCAGGTGGAGCAGGCGGGGCGTTCCATGGAGGAAATCGTCTCCAGCGTGCGCCGCGTCAGCGACCTCATCGGCGAGATCACGGCCTCGTCCACCGAGCAGCGCGACGGCATCGGCCAGGTCAACCAGGCCGTGACCCAGCTCGACCAGATGACCCAGCAGAACGCGGCCCTGGTCGAGGAATCCAGCGCGGCTGCGCTGGCCATGCAGGACCAGGCGCGGCGCCTGTCCGAAGTGGTGGCGGTGTTCAAGCTGGGGCAGGAGGGCAGCGCACTGGCGCCGGCCAGGGCACACGTGCCGGCCACCGCAGCGGCACGCCGGCCGGCATCTATCGGTGCAACCGGTGCAACTGCTGCGGTGCGCCCTGCGCCTGCGGCACCCGTCCGTCCAGCGCCTGCCGTGCGCAATGCACCGGCGCCCCAGAAGATCCAGCAGCCCGTGGCGAAGGCCCCCGCCAGGACAGCGGCCAAGGCCGGGGCGGACGACGACTGGGAGACCTTCTGACCGGGAGGAGCGGGGATGCAGGCCGGCGTGCAAGTCAGCGCCGGCCTGCAGGCCTTCGTCAGTTGCGCGGCTTGCCGTAGTCGGGCGAGCGCGGGCCTGGCAGCAGTCCGCGCTGCGCCATGGGCGACAGCAGGCGCTGGTTGGCGATGGAGGCGATCTGCACGCTGCGGTCGTTCATGGTGTCCAGGATCTGGTTGAGCAGTGCCGTCACCAGGATGCCGACCAGTCCGCCGCCTGAACTTTGTCCTTCGGCGCTGGAGGCCGTGGCACTGCCATCCCACAGCTGGGTGCCGGTGCGCAGGTCCACCAGCCTGGCCTCCAGCGTGACCACGGAGGCGCTGCTGATCACCGCATAGCTGGTGCCGTAGTTGCGGATGTTCAGGTACAGGGCCGCATCGGCGCCAAAGATTTCACGGAGCTTGGCCACGGGCAGTTCCTGGGCGTCGTCGGCGCTGACGATGCCGTTCTGGCGGAACATTTCCTCGGTGACCGCCACGGGCAGAACGTAGTAGCCGGCCTCGGCCAGCGGCAGCGTGATCTGGGACAGCACGCCCGCCGGCGCATTCACTTCCGGGGACTGGTTCAGCGCAGGCATGACCAGGATGGAGGCAGGCTTGGATGCCCGCAGCGCCGAATAGTCATAGGGCGCGGTGGTGGCGCACCCGGTCAGCGCCACGGTCATGGCAAGAGCCAGGGTCTTGATGTGATCGGTCAGGCGCATGTCAATTCTTGCGGGCCGTGAAGGTTTGCAGCAGCGTGTCCATGAAGGTGGCGGACTCGGGGAAATGCTGTTTTTCCTCGGCCAATTGCTCCACCGTTTTTTCGTTGTTGCCGGTTCGGGAATAGAGCATGGCCATATGGGCGCGGTAGCCGGGCGGCAGCGCCTTTCCCTCGGCCTGCACCTTCAGGCGGGCTTCTTCCAGCTTGAGCAATTGGTCCTCGGCGCCGGTACTGCCGTCGTCCTTGAGATATTGGTAGACCTGGGGCTGGTAGTCATTCCAGGCATACAGCGGCTGGCGCGGCGCGGCGCAGCCGGCCAAAGTGGCGCAGATGGCCAGCGCGGCCAGTGCCGTTGCCGAATGGACGGGGCGCTTCATTGCGCGGGCTTCCATGCGCCGCTGTCAATGCCGGCCGCCAGCTTGTCCACGGCTTCGCGGATGGCCAGATCCAGTACCTTGCCGTTGAGCGTGGAGTCATAGCCGGCCGTGCTGCCGAATCCCACGATTTCGCGGTTCGACAGGCTGTATTCGCCGGCACCCTGCACCGAATAGACGACTTCGGAGGTCTGCACCCGGACGATGTTCAGGCTGACCTTGGCATAGGCCACCTGCTCCTTGCCACGGCCGAGCACGCCGAAGAACTGGCGGTCCCCGACCACCTTGCGGCCGAACTCGCTCACGTCGCCGGTCACGACATAGGTGGCGCCCTTGATCGCTTGCTCCTGCTTGTTGAAGCCCGCTTCCTGGCGGGTCTCGGACATGTTGTCGCGGTCCAGCACGCTGAATCGGCCGCTTTGCTGCAGGTGGGTTACCAAGATGGTTCTGGCCTGGCCACCGAGGCGATCGACGCCGTCCGAGAAAATGCCGCGCTGAAAGCTGGAGCGGTTGTCGAATTTGCCCACGGAAATGGGGCTGCGCGGGCCTTGATAGGCGATGGATGCAGAAGCGGGCTTGGCTGTTTCAAGCGTGCGCGATTGCTCGGTGGTGGAGCAGCCGGAAAGGCCGGCGGCCAGGGTGATGGCAATGGCCGTGCAAGGCCACAGGCGAGAGGTCATGAGTATTTCCCCGGTTTTCTTGGAATGAATTTGCAATAATTTGTTGCAAAAACCGGGGATATTAACCGAGGGGCGCCGTGAATGGCGCCCCGGGTCTCTAGGACGCGTCCGAATGCACTCCCTCGATCAGGAATTGCACCTTGCGCTCTCCGCGCCATTCATTGATGTCCATGCGAAAGGCAATGCAAGCCGATGGCGGCAGCGGGTCGGTATGGCCGAACCAGATTCCGTCCACGGTTTCGCCCTGATGGCGCAATTGCAGTTTCAGGTGCTTTTCACCGACCAGGCGCTGTGACAGCACTTCCAGCTGCTCGCTGAAGGTGGGCGGGGCAAAGCCCTGGCCCCAGACCGCGAGATTGAGCTGCTCGACCATTTCGGGCTTGCGGAAATCCGGGTCCAGCGGTCCGTCGGTCTCTATGCGGCGCGTCAGCGTGGCTGCGTCCAGCCATTCCTGTGCCACCTGGGCCAGGGCCTTCTCGAACACCGCGAAACCGGCCTCGGCAATGGTGCAGCCGGCCGCCATGGCGTGGCCGCCAAAGCGCAGCAGCAGGCCGGGGTGGCGCTTGGATACGAGGTCCAGCGCGTCGCGCAGGTGAAAGCCGGGAATGGAGCGGCCCGAGCCCTTGAGTTCATGCTCGTGCCCCGGCGCGCCGCTGGCGGCGAAGACGAAGCTGGGCCGGTGCATGCGGTCCTTGATGCGCGAGGCCACGATGCCGACCACGCCCTCGTGGAAGTCGGGGTCGAACACGCTGATGGCGGCCGGCGGCGTCATGCCGTCCTCGCACAGGCCTTCGGCCATGAGCAGGGCCTGCTCGCGCATGCCGCCTTCCAGTTCGCGGCGTTCGCGGTTGATGGCGTCCAGCATCTGCGCCAGGTTGGCGGCGCGGCCCGCATCGTCCGTGGTCAGGCACTCGATGCCGATGGTCATGTCGGACAGCCGGCCTGCGGCATTGATGCGCGGGCCCAGGGCAAAGCCGAAGTCGAACGTGGTGGCCGCAAAGGCCTTGCGGCCAGCGGCTTCGAACAGGGCCAGCAGGCCCGGCTGCATCTGGCCACGGCGGATCTGCTTCAGGCCCAGCGCGACCAGGCGGCGGTTGTTGGCGTCCAGCCGCACCACGTCGGCCACCGTGCCCAGGGCGACCAGGGGCAGCAGGGCCTCCAGCCGGGGCTGGCTGGCCTTGTCGAAGCGGCCGCGCGCGCGCAGCTCGGCGCGCAGGGCCAGCAGCACGTAGAACATCACGCCGACACCGGCCATGGACTTGCTCTCGAAGCTGCAGCCGGGCTGGTTGGGGTTGACGATGGCATCGGCCAGCGGCAGGTGGTTGCCGGGCAGGTGGTGGTCGGTGACGACCACCTGCAGGCCCAGGGCCTTGGCCTCGGCCACGCCTTCGACGCTGGCAATGCCGTTGTCCACGGTGACCATCACCTCGGCGCCGGTTTCCTTGACGCGGCGTGCGATGGGCGGCGTCAGGCCGTAGCCGTCCACCACGCGATCCGGCACCAGGTAGCTGACCTCGGTCGCGCCCAACATGCGCAGGCCGCGCCAGCCCACGGCGCAGGCGGTGGCGCCGTCGCAGTCGTAGTCGGCCACGATGCACAGGCGCAGGCCGCGCTCTATGGCATCGGCCAGCAGCCGCACGGCGGCCTCCATGCCCAGCAGGCCCGAGGGGGCCAGCAGGCGCGCAGGCGTGTCGTCCAGTTCGTCGGCGGAACACACGCCGCGTGCGGCGTAGAGCTGGGCCAGCAGAGGGTGGACGCCGGCCTGGCGCAGTGCCGAGGCCTGCTGCGCAGGGATCTCGCGGGGGATGATTTTCATGGGCAATGTGTCAGAGCATGCGGCCCAGGTCGGGCAGGGCGCGGGGGCCGAAAAGGCCCGTCAGCCTGTCCAGCCAGCGCGGCGGGCGGCTGCTCCATGCGATGGCATGGCGTTCGCCGCACAGCGTCAGCGTGAGCGGGTGGCCTGCGCGCACGCGCTCCAGCAGGCGGGCGATGAGCCCGGCGTCCAGCGCCTTCCACGCCTCGCGCCACGCAGCGGGGTTGCCCTGCAGGGCTGCGGCGTGAAGGTCGTCCAGGCATTGCACGGCGGCCTTGGCGCCGGTGGCCGTGCCGGGCTGCAGGCGCCCGGCGCCGTGGACCCAGAAGGCGTTGATGGGCACCTGTCCGCGGGCGGCGCGGGCGTCGTTGAAGACATGGGTGTAGAGCAGCATCTGCACCTCGCTTTGCAGGCGGTGCAGGGCGCGTGCCTGCTGCGCGTCGGGCAGCCAGGGCCGCACGTCGCGGCCGATGACGCGGTCCATGGAGGCCGTGGCCAGGTCATCGAACAGCGCACCGCGCGCCAGCCAGCGCTGCGGCTGCTGGTACTCCAGCACGATGCCGTCGTCAGCGAACCAGGGCGCCAGCAGGGCCAGCAGCTGGCGGGATTCCTCATCGCTGAGGGGTGTGGTGGCGGGATCGCTCTGGTGCACCTGGTCTGCGCCTATGTGCCAGTGGCAGGGCGTGACATAGGCGCAGGCCTGCGCTGTCTCACCGGCCTGCCAGGCGGCCCAGGCAATCAGGCCCGGCGCATCGGGCAGGCCCAGCGAGCGCGCCAGGGCGCGTTCGTGGGGGGGAGAAAAATCCATCTCCGTGCCGGTCTGTGCGGGCGCGGGCTGCATCAGCGCCAGCAGGGATTGGAGATGGGGCAGCTCCAGTCCGCCCCAGACGGCCGCGACGGCAGCGTCATCCGCTGCATCCGAGGACGGACCGCCGGCATAGGGGATGATCCATTCGGTCGTTTCCTCCAGCGGGGCTTGGGTGGAGGACACCAGGGGCGCGGTCAAAAGCATGGCCGCTATTGTCGGGCATGGGGTGCCGCAGTGCCGGCGCCTTCGTTTTTCCCCTTGGAGCGCGGTTCAGCGCTGGGGCATGTCCCGGGCCGAAGAGACCAGGCTGACCGTGGCGTCCTCGGGGATGGGCGGCATGCCCTGGTTCCAGTCTTCCCAGGCGCTGCGCATGGCGGCCAGACGCTCTGGCGCGCGCGCTGCCTGGTTGGCGCGCTCGCGCTCGTCGGCGGCAAGGTCGAACAGGTAGTCGATGCCGTCCACGCGCAGGTACTTCCAGTCGCCATCGCGCAGGGCACGTTGGCCGCGGTGCTTCATGCGCCAGTGCAGGGTGCGCGGGAATTCGGTATCTTCGGCCCGCAGCACGGGCAGCAGCGAGATGCCGTCCAGCGCATGGCCCTCTGGCGCCTGCACGCCGGCGGCATCCAGCACCGTGGCCGACCAGTCCATGCTCATGCAGTGCTGGGGGCTGCTGCGGCCCGGCGCTATGACGGCTGGCCAGTGCGCGATCCAGGGCACGCGTATGCCGCCCTCGGTCAGGTCCATCTTGCCGCCGACCAGGGGCCAGTTGTCGGAGAAGCGTTCGCCGCCGTTGTCGCTGGTGAAGACGATGAGGGTGTTGTCCAGCTGCCCGTTGGCGCGCAACGCCTCGACGATCCAGCCTATGCCTTCGTCCATGTGGTGGATCATGCGGCGGTACTGGTGGATGTTGCCGCCGTCCAGGTGGGCAATGCCTGCGCCCAGCGCCTCGGCCGTGCTGCGGTCATCGCGCGTTTCCCAGGGCCAGTGTGGCGCCGTGTAGTGCAGGCTCAGGAAGAAGGGCGCATCGCCTTGGGCCATGCGGTGGACGAAGTCCACGCTGCGCTGCGACAGCAGGTCGGTCAGGTAGCCCTCGTCATGGTGCTCCTCCTCGCCCACCCACAGGTCGTGCTGGCCCGAGCTGCTCAGGTGGGTGAAGTAGTCCACGCCGCCCGACATGGGGCCGAAGTATTCCTCGTAGCCCGAGCGCAGCGGGCCGAAGTGCGGCGGGTAGCCCAGGTGCCATTTGCCGATCAGCGCCGTGCGGTAGCCCGCATCCCTGAGCATGGAGGCGACGGTGGGCATGTCCGGCGGCAGGCCCAGCTTCTCGCCCAGCGGCGTGCCGCGTGTCTTGCTGTTGATGGGCTCCTCGGCCGCACCGCGCAGGCGGTACTGGTAGCGCGCCGTGGCCAGGGCAAAGCGCGTGGGAGAGCACACGGGCGAGTTGGCATAGCCCTGGGTGAGCCTGAGGCCGCTGGCGGCCAGGCGGTCGAGCACCGGGGACACCGCTCCGAAGTCGGCCGCGCGGCCGCCGTAGCAGCCGAGGTCGGCATAGCCGAGGTCGTCGGCCACGATGAAAAGGATATTGGGACGGGACATGGAAATGCGCTCTGTGCAGGGTCGTGGGCGGGAAGCGGCGGCGCTCATTCCATCTTCATTCCGGTGGACTGGATCACGGTCCGGTAGCGGTCGGCCAGCGCCTGTATGCGTTCGGCGGCGGCCGGGCCGGTCAGGCCTTCGTAGAACAGGTCGTTGGCGCGCATGCGCTCGCGCAGGGCCGGATCCTTCATGGCCTTTTGCAGCGCGGACTGGATTCTTGCGACCAGGGGCTCGGGCGTGGCGGCAGGCACCCACAGGGCGAACAGCACTTCCTGCTCCAGGTCCTTGTGGCCCAGCTCGCCCACGGTGGGCACGCCGGGCACCAGCGGGTTGCGCTGGCGCGTGGTCACGGCCAGCGGCACGACCTTGCCGGCCGCCACCTGGCCCAGCATGGCCGAGGAGCTGATGATGCCGCCGTCCACCTCGCCCGCCAGCACGGCCGTGCTGGCGGGGGCGTTGCCCTTGTAGGGCACGTGGCTGACCTTGGCGCCCGTGGCATGGGTGAGGATGGCCGAGGCCAGGTGGCCTGGCGTGCCGTAGCCGGCCGAGCCCAGCGTCAGGCCGCTTCTCTTGCCCTGGGCGATGAACTGGTCCAGGGTCCTGAGGCCGGTGCGCGGGTTGACGGCCACCATCATTCCCTGCGAGGCGATCATCATCACGGGGCGCAGGTCCGCGCCCTTGAAGGGCATGCTCTTGTAGATGAAGGGATTGACGGTGAAGGTCGTGTCGATGCCGACCAGCAGCGTATAGCCGTCGCCGGGCGCCTTGGCCGCGTTGTCGGTGCCGATGTTGCCGCCCGCGCCGGGCCGGTTGTCCACGACGAAGGGCTGTTTGAGTTCACGCTGCAGTACCTCGCCCAGGCTGCGCGCCAGGATGTCGGCGGCGCCGGCGGGCGCGAAGGCGACGACGATGCGCACGGGTTTGGCGGGCCAGGCCGCGGCATCGGCGGCCGCATCGGCCCGGGCGCCAGCGCCGGAGCCCAGGCCCAGCAGAAGGGCCAGGCCGGCCCGCAGCAGCGGGCTGCGCAAGGCATGGGTGGCATGGGTGGCTTGGAACAGGGAAAACATGGTGGCGAACTTTCTGCGCTGCGGGGGCGCCGGGCTTTGCGAGAATCCCCAGGCCGGCTCCGGACGGTGGCTCCCGTTGTCTCCTTTCCGGACGGGGCCACTGTAGAAGCCCCCGCAGCAATTGATCTAATCAACTGTTCCCCGTGAATACCCGTCCCGCTCCCACCTCCATCCAGCAGATGCTGCTGTTTCGCATCAACCGCTACTTCGGTGCAGCGGGCGGCGTGGCCATGCGCATGTGCGAGGCGCATTTCGGCATCACGCGCCGCGAGTGGGGCGTGATGGCCACGGTGGCTGCCAACGAGGGCCTGCTGTCGTCGGAGCTGGCCGAACGCGCGCAGCTGGACCGCGCACGCACCTCGCGCGCCCTCAGCGGGCTGGAGGAAAAGGGCTGGGTGCAGCGCAGCCCCATGCCCGGCGACCGCCGCCGCGTGGCCGTGTCGCTGACCACCGAGGGGCGGCGCATGTACGGCCTGATCCTGCCGCGCATGGCCCAGATCCACCTGGACCTGGTGTCCGTGCTCAGCGACGAGGAACTTGAACAATTCGACACCTTGCTGGCCAGGCTGCAGCGCCATGCGCTGACGCTGGAGGCGGAGGGCCGCTACGACGCCCTGCCGCGTGTGGACCGCGGACGGCACCGGCGCTGACACGCCGACGGCAAAGCCTGCCGCCATGCAGGGCCTGTGGGCGATGACACAATGCATGCCCATGCAATTTCCCTACGAACTGGCCGTCGGCTGGCGCTACACCCGGGCGGGGCGTGCCACGCGCCGCAACGGCTTCATCTCGTTCATCTCCGGCGTCTCCATGCTGGGCATCGCCCTCGGTGTGGCGGCGCTGATCATCGTGCTCAGCGTGATGAACGGCTTCCAGAAGGAAGTGCGCGACCGCATGCTCAGCGTGGTCTCGCACATCGAGATCTTCGCGCCCCAGGGCGCGGCGCTGCCCGATCTGGAGCGCACCATGCGCGAGGCGCGCGCCAACCCCGACGTGCTGGGCGCCGCCCCCTTCGTCGCGGCCCAGGCGCTGCTGGCGCGTGGCGAGGACATGAAGGGCACCCTGGTGCGCGGCATCGATCCGGCGCGCGAGGGCGAGGTCACCGATGTGGCCGCCACCAATGCCGAGGTGCTCAAGCGCCTGGTGCCTGGTGAATTCAACGTGGTGCTGGGTGTGGAGCTGGCGCGCTCGCTGGGCGTGCGCCAGGGCGACATGGTCACGCTGATCGCCCCGGGCGGCCAGGTCACGCCGGCCGGCGTGGTGCCGCGCCTCAAGCAGATGCATGTGGTCGGCACCTTCGACTCCGGCCACTACGAATACGACTCGGCCCTGGTGATGATGCATTACGAGGACGCGCAGCGCCTGTTCCGCCTGGAAGGGCCGACTGGCATCCGCCTGAAGCTCAAGGACCTGCACGAGGCGCCGCGCGTGGCCATGGAGCTGGCCCACACCATCACCGACCGCCTGCTGATCCGCGACTGGACCCAGCAGAACCGCACCTGGTTCGCGGCCGTGCAGCTGGAAAAACGCATGATGTTCATCATCCTCACGCTCATCGTCGCCGTGGCCGCGTTCAACCTGGTGTCCACGCTGGTGATGACGGTGACCGACAAGCGCGCCGACATCGCCATCCTGCGCACGCTGGGCGCCTCGCCGTCCAGCATCATGGGCATCTTCATGGTGCAGGGCGCCATGGTGGGCGTCATCGGCACCTTCGCAGGCCTGCTGCTGGGCCTGGGCATCGCCTTCAACATCGATGTCATCGTGCCGGCCATCGAGCGCCTGCTGCACGCCAACTTCCTGCCCAAGGACATCTACCTGATCAGCAAGATGCCCAGCGATCCGCAGTACAGCGACATCATGCCCATCGCCGTGATCTCCCTGGTCCTGGCCTTTGTCGCCACCATCTATCCCAGCTGGCGCGCCAGCCGCGTGAACCCCGCCGAGGCGCTGCGCTATGAATGAAGTGAATGTGATGCCCGGTTTCGAAGTGTCCCAGCAGGGCGCTGTGGTCCTGGATGCGCGCGGCCTGACCAAGCGCTTTGCCGAAGGACGGCTCAACGTGCAGGTGCTGGCAGGTGTCGACCTGCAGGTGCGCGCGGGCGAGACGCTGGCCATTGTCGGCGCCTCGGGTTCGGGCAAGAGCACGCTGCTGCACCTGCTGGGCGGGCTGGACGCTCCCACCAGCGGCAGCGTCACCCTCAAGGGCGAGCCCCTGCATGAACTCAGCGCCCAGAAGCAGGGCGCGCTGCGCAACCGGCACCTGGGCTTCATCTACCAGTTCCACCATCTGCTGCCCGAATTCAGCGCCCAGGACAACGTGGCCATGCCTCTGCGCATACGCCGCGACGACAGGGCCGAGTGCATGGAGCGCGCCGCACGCATGCTGGCGGCCGTGGGCCTGGGCGAACGCATGCTGCACCGTCCGGCCGAACTGTCGGGGGGCGAGCGCCAGCGCGTGGCCATTGCCCGTGCCCTGGTCACCCAGCCGGCCTGCGTGCTGGCCGACGAGCCCACCGGCAACCTGGACCGCAGCACGGCCGACACCGTGTTCCGCCTGATGCTGGAGCTGGCGCGCAGCCATGGCACGGCCTTCGTCATGGTCACCCACGATGAGCAGCTTGCGGCGCGCTGCGACCGCATGGTGCGCCTGGTGCAGGGCCAACTGGCCTGACCGGCAGGCCTGAGTCTGGACTCAGGCCATGCGCAGCAAGGTGCCCGGCAGGCGCTGTGCGCCTGCGGGAAGCACGGCCGCTGCCGGGGCCGACTTGATCTGCGGCGCAGCGGGAACGATGGATGCCGGCAGCGGCTTGCGCTGCACCTGGTCCCTGGATGCATCCGCGACGGCCGCGCTCTGCGCCGTCAGGTCGGCCGTCACCTCGCGCAGGCGTGCCGACTGGGCCATGGACGCCTGCACCACATCGCCCATGATGGCCGTGACCTGGTGCGAGGAGTCCACGATCTCCTGCATGGTGCCGCCGGCCTGGCGCACCTGATTGGCGCCCAGTGCCACCTGCTCCACCGAGGTGTGGATGAGCTGCTTGATTTCCTTGGCGGCGGCGGCGCTGTTCTGTGCCAGTGCCCGTACCTCGCCCGCCACCACGGCAAAGCCCCGGCCCTGCTCGCCTGCGCGGGCCGCCTCCACGGCAGCGTTGAGCGCGAGGATATTGGTCTGGAAGGCGATGCCGTCCATCACGCCGATGATGTCGCTGATCTTGCGCGAGCTGGCGCTGATGGACTCCATGGTGCCCATGACCTCGTGCACCGTGCGTCCGCCCTGCTCGGCCACCAGGCAGGCCTGGCGGGCCAGTTCGTTGGCCTGGCCTGCGTGCTCGGCGCTTTCGCTCAGGCCCTGCATGGCCTCGCCCAGGGTCTGCGCGGCCGTGAAGCGGCGCGTGATATCGCGGGCGTACTTGACCACCTTGAACGGCCGGCCATCGGCGTCGAGGATGGGGTTGTAGCTGGCCTCGATCCAGACCTGGCGGCCGTGCTTGCCGATGCGCAGGTACTGGCCCGCATCGTGCTGGCCGCTGGCCAGCTTGCGCCAGAACTGCGCATATTCTGGGCTGTGGCGTTCATGGGGCTGGACGAACATGCTGTGGTGCCGCCCGACGACCTCGTCCAGCGTGTAGCCCATGGCCTGCAGGAACAGGCGGTTGGCATGCAGGATGTTGCCCTGCAGGTCGAACTCGATGATGGCCTGCACCTTGGAGATGGCGGCCAACTGGCCTTCGGCGTCGGCGTTGCGGCGCTGCTGCTCGGTGATGTCGGTGGCGTACTTCACCACCTTGAAGGGCCTGCCATGGCGATCGAAGATGGGGTTGTAGCTTGCCTGCAGCCAGACATCGCGCCCGTCCTTGGCAATGCGGCGGTAGCGCCCCGCGTCGTGGATGCCGCTGCCCAGGCGCTGCCAGAACGCGGTGTATTCAGGCGACTCGCTCATCTGGTGGTCCACGAACATGCGGTGGTGCTGGCCGATGACCTCGTCCTCCTCATAGCCCATGGTGTCCAGGAAGTTCTGGTTGGCGGCCAGCACATGGCCTTGCAGGTCGAACTCGATCACCGCCTGGGACTTGTGTATGGCGGCCAATTGCCCGTCAAGCTCCGCCTTGCGGCGTGCGCCACCGAGGTTCAGGATTCGACTCCATGCTGAGCGCTTCATGGGAATTCCTCTCTCCAAAGCATGCCGGCCGGTGATGCGGGAGCCCGATGCGGGGTGTAAGTGTTACTTTATGTATTTTTATGGAGGCGCAAGCCATTCGTGTATTGATTTTGTCAAACGGAGCCGACTCGCAATAAGCCAAGGGTTTGCCCTTGCTCCGGGCATCGTCTGCCCCTTGGACGGGCGCCGCCCGGGCCGGTGGCATGATGCGGCCATGCCCGCCTGGATAGACACCCATTGCCACCTTGACGCCCCTGAATTCGATGCCGACCGCGATGCCGTGCGCGCGCAGGCGGCCGAGGCAGGCGTTGCGCATCTGGTGATTCCGGCCGTGGCGCGCGAGCACTGGGACGCGGTGGTGGCGCTGGCGCGGCGCCATGGCGACAGCTATGCGCTGGGCATCCATCCGCTGTACACGCCCAATGCCCGCGAGCAGGATATTGCCGCGTTGCGCGAGACGCTGGCGCGGTTGCGCGGCGATGCGCAACTGGTGGCCGTGGGCGAGATCGGCCTGGACTTCTTCGTGCCCGGGCTGGATGCGGACCGGCAGATCTGGTTCTACGAGCAGCAGATCGCGCTGGCGCGCGAGTTCGACCTGCCCGTCATCCTGCATGTGCGCAAATCCAGCGACCGGCTGCTCAAGACCCTGCGCGCGCGGCCTGTGGCGGGCGGCATTGCCCATGCCTTCAACGGCAGCGTGCAGCAGGCCCAGGCCTTCATCGACCGGGGCTTCAAGCTGGGCTTTGGCGGGGCCGTGACCTATGACCGGGCGCTCAAGCTGCGCGAGCTGGCAGCCGCCCTGCCGCTGGATGCGCTGGTGCTGGAAACCGATGCCCCCGACATTCCGCCGCACTGGCTCTACACCACGGCCGGGCAGCGTGCCCAGGGCCAGGCCCAGGGCCGCAACACGCCGGCCGAGCTGGCACGCATTGCGGACGTGATTGCGCAGTTGCGCGGCATCACGCCCCAGGCCCTGGCCGAGGCCACGGGCCGCAACGCGCGTGCCGCGCTGCGAGGCCTGCCCGCCATGGCCTGAACCAGGCTTGAGCGGAACCTGAACCTGAGCGGTCTTGCCGCCCGCTGCCAGCAGCCCGGCGACCGCTGGGCGACAATGCCGGCCATGTCCTTGACCGTTCCCGACCTGCCGCCCCCCGGGGCCCCGCGCTGGCAGGGCCTGGCGCCGGTGGCCGATGCGCGGACCCGGGCCCTTGTGCTGGGCAGCTTTCCGGGCCTGCGATCGCTGCAATTGCAGCAGTACTATGCCCATCCGCAAAACCAGTTCTGGCCCTTGCTCCAGGCCCTGTGGCCCGGGCATCCGCAGCCCGGCCGCGACGACTATGCGGGCCGCTGCGAATGGCTGCTGGCCCGCGGCCTGGGCCTGTGGGACGTGTATGCCAGCTGCGAGCGCGAAGGCAGCCTGGACAGCGCCATCCGCGCGGCCGAGGTGAATGATTTCGTGGCGCTGCGCACGCATTGCCCCCAACTGGCGCTGGCCCTGCACAACGGTGGCGAGAGCTACAAGCATGCCGGCCGCACGCAGGCCCTGGGCCTGGCCGCCGTGAAGCTGCCATCGACCAGCCCGGCCAACGCGAGCTGGAGTTTCGCGCGCAAGGTACAGGCCTGGCGCGAGGCGCTGGCTGCCCATCAATTGCTCTGATTTTTTTGACTGTTCCCGACGTGATACGCAAGACCCGCGGCGCCGCCAAGGCAGCCTCATCCTCTTCCTCCAGCGCCACCACCGCCGCAGACGCCGAGCTGCCCGAAGTCAGCGTCTCCGACGATGGCGATGTGCGCCACCTGCACCTGGGCACGCCCTGGATCCAGGGCTCCATGCGCATACGCGAGCCGTTCGAGATCGAGCTCGAATACGTGCAGCGCATGATGGGCTGGCTGCTGTTCATGGAGCCCGCCAGCGTGGCCGGCCGCCATGCCATGCAGCTGGGCCTGGGCGCGGCCGCCATCACCAAGTTCTGCCACAAGAAGCTGCGCATGCGCACCACGGCCATCGAGCTGAACCCGCAGGTGCTGGCCGTGTGCCGCAGCTGGTTCAAGCTGCCGCCCGACAGCGACACGCTGCGCGTGGTGCTGGCCGATGCGGCCCAGGAAATCCGCAAGAGCCAGTGGCTGGGCACGGTCGATGCGCTGGCCGTTGATCTCTATGACCACGATGCGGCCGCGCCCGTGCTGGACAGCGCCGAGTTCTATGCCGATTGCCGCAATCTGCTGACCGAGGACGGCATCATGACCGTCAACCTGTTCGGCCGCACCTCCAGCTACGAGCGCAGCCTGGCGCGCATGGCCGAAGCCTTTGGAGAAGAGGCCATGTGGGCCTTCCGCCCCACGCGCGAGGGCAACACCGTGGTGCTGGCCCAGCGCACGCCGCGCGCGCTCGACCCCGCCGCGCTGCAGGCTGCCAGCGCCCAGGTGCAGGCCCGATGGGACCTGCCCACGACGCGCTGGCCCAAGATCTTCGTGCGGCCCTGGTAGAGCGGCGCTGGCCGGGCAGGGCGGCCGGCAGGCTTACCATAGGGCGCAGTTCAGCTTCCGGCCCAACGCCATGTCCGATCCGACCTCCACCACGCAGCCCAAACCCGCCGTTGTTCCAAGCAATCCTTCGGGGCCCCTGGACTGGCGCAGGCTGGTGCAGTGGCTGCTGGCCGATGGCGTGATCACGGCCGAAGAGGCCCAGCGCACCGTGGCGCGCTGCTCGCAGGCCGAGAGCACCCAGCACCCGCTGGTCCGGCTGGCCAACGTGGGCGTGGCCCGCGCCGGCGACGGGCGCGCGCTGGACATTGAGGAGCTGACCCAGTACCTGGCAACCCGCAGCGGCCTCGCCTACCTGCGCATCGACCCGCTGCGCGTGGATGCGGGCCGCGTCGGCGAAATCATGAGCGCCAGCTATGCCGAGCGCCACAAGGTGCTGCCCGTGCAGGTATCGCCGCAGGAAGTGGTGGTGGCCACGGCCGAGCCCTTCATCGACGACTGGGTGGCCGAGGTCGAGCGCCAGGCGCGCCGCAAGGTGCGCCGCGTGCTGGCCAGTCCGCTGGACCTCAAGCGCTACACGGGCGAATTCTTTGCGCTGGCCAAATCGGTGCGCGCAGCCGAGAAGGCGGGCGGCGCAGCCAGCGCGGCCAGCTTCGAGCAGCTGGTGGAGCTGGGCAACAGCAGCAAGCAGCTCGACGCCAACGACCAGGGCGTGGTGCGCGTGGTGGACTGGCTGTGGCAATACGCCTTCGACCAGCGCGCCAGCGACATCCACATGGAGCCCCGGCGCGAGCAGGGCGTGATCCGTTTTCGCATCGACGGCGTGCTCCACCCGGTCTACCAGGTGCCCATGGGCGTGCTCAATGCCATGGTCTCGCGCGTGAAGCTGCTGGGGCGCATGGACGTGGTGGAAAAGCGCCGCCCGCAGGATGGCCGCATCAAGACCCGCAACCCGCGCGGTGACGAGGTGGAAATGCGCCTGTCCACGCTGCCCACCGCCTTTGGCGAGAAGCTGGTGATGCGGATCTTCGATCCCGACAACACGGTCAAGGACCTGGATGCACTGGGCTTCACCAGCCATGACGCCCAGCGCTGGAACGAGCTGGTGCGCCGCCCGCACGGCATCATCCTCGTGACCGGGCCCACGGGCTCGGGCAAGACCACCACGCTGTACTCCACGCTCAAGCGGGTGGCCACGGAGGCGGTCAATGTCAGCACCGTGGAAGACCCGATCGAAATGATCGAGCCCAGCTTCAACCAGACCCAGGTGCAGCCTCAGCTGGACTTCGGCTTCACCGAGGGACTGCGCTCGCTGATGCGCCAGGACCCGGACATCATCATGGTGGGCGAAATCCGCGACCTGGCCACCGCCGAAATGGCCGTGCAGGCCGCGCTGACCGGCCACCTGGTGTTCTCCACGCTGCACACCAACGATGCGCCCAGCGCCGTGAGCCGGCTGATGGAGCTGGGCGTGCCGCCCTACCTGATCAATGCCACGTTGCTCGGTGTGCTGGCCCAGCGCCTGGTGCGCACGCTGTGCCCGCAGTGCAAGCAGCGCGACGAGGAGACCTCGGCCGCCACGCTGGCCGAGGCCGTGCGGCCCTGGAAACTGTCAGGCAGCTACCAGCCCTACAAGCCCGTGGGCTGCGTGGAGTGCCGCATGACGGGCTTTCGCGGGCGCATGGGGCTGTATGAGCTGCTGACCGTGAGCGAGGCGCTCAAGCAGCAGGTCCACACCTCGCCGTCCATGGATGCGCTGCGCCGCCAGGCCGTGCAGGACGGCATGCGCCCGCTGCGCCTGGCAGGTGCCCTGCGCGTGGCCGAAGGCGTGACCACGCTGGACGAGGTCATGGCCAGCACGCCCTTGCTGGGATGACGGGCAGTCGATTGGTGGGTTGGAGCGTGAGTGCCTGCTCTTGCGCAGCCCTTTGACATGGATGGATCGGGTGCCCCCTGCTGGCACCCTTTTTCATTCATGCGGGTAGGACATGAGGGTATGCCCTTTGTAGGTGGAATCCACATCCAGACACAGTTTTTCTGAACGCAAAATCGCCGGGTCGTGATTCCGTAAGGAGACATTCTCGTGAAAATCAAGAGTCAGAAAGACTTTTTTTCGGGCGTGATGTTTTTGGTTATCGGCCTCGCTTTTGCGATCGGCGCTACCAACTACACCGTCGGCACCGGTGCCCGCATGGGCCCGGGCTATTTCCCGCTGATCCTGGGTGTGCTGATGTCCATTCTGGGCACGGCCATCTGCTTCACCGGCCTGACCAAGGGTCCTTCGGGCGGTGACAAGATCGGCAAGTGGGCGTGGAAGCAAGTGTTCTTCGTCCTGGCTGCGAACTTCGCGTTCGGCGTACTGCTGGTCGGCGTTCCCAATCTGGGCATTCCCCAGTTCGGTCTGATCGTCGCCATCTACGCGCTGGTGTTCATCGCCAGCCTGGGCGGTCATAGCTTCAAGTTCAAGGAAGTGGCAATTCTGTCCACCGTCCTTGCTGTGGGCAGCTATGTGGCCTTCGTGTGGGCACTGAATCTTCAGTTCCCCGTCTGGCCCAGCTTCATCACCGGTTAAGCAGGAGCATCGTCCGTGGAACTTTTTCAGAACTTGGCGACCGGCTTCGGCGTCGCCTTCACTTTCCAGAACCTGATCTACTGCTTCGTCGGCTGTCTGCTCGGTACGCTCATCGGCGTGCTTCCAGGCATCGGCCCCGTGGCAACGATCGCCATGCTGCTGCCAGCAACCTACGCCCTGCCTCCGGTGGCGGCGCTGATCATGCTGGCCGGTATCTACTACGGTGCGCAGTACGGTGGCTCGACCACCGCCATTTTGGTGAACCTGCCTGGTGAATCCTCGTCCGTGGTGACCGTGATCGACGGCTACCAGATGGCAAGAAAGGGGCGAGCGGGACCCGCTCTCGCTGCCGCAGGCATAGGCTCGTTCTTCGCAGGTTGCGTGGGCACCGTGATCCTGGCCGCCTTCGCGCCTCCGCTGACGGAAGTCGCCTTCAAGTTCGGCCCTGCCGAGTACTTCTCGCTGATGACCCTGGGCCTGATCGGCGCCGTGGTGCTGGCTTCGGGCTCGCTGCTCAAGGCCATTGCCATGATCGTGCTGGGCCTGCTGCTGGGCATGGTCGGCACCGACGTGAACTCCGGTGTTGCCCGCTACAGCTTCGACATTCCCGAGCTGACCGACGGCATCGACTTCGTCGTGATCGCCATGGGTGTGTTCGGCTACGGCGAAATCATTGCCAACCTGTCCAAGCCTGAAGACGAGCGCGAAGTGTTCGCCGCCAAGGTGACGGGCCTGATGCCCACGAAGGAAGACTTCAAGCACATGATTCCGGCCATGCTGCGCGGCACGGCCCTGGGTTCTGCCCTGGGTATCCTGCCCGGTGGCGGTGCCATGCTGTCGGCCTTTGCTGCCTACACGATCGAGAAGAAGACCAAGCTCAAGCCGGGCGAAGTCCCCTTCGGTCAAGGCAACATCCGCGGCGTGTGCGCTCCCGAGTCGGCCAACAACGCCGGTTCGCAGACCTCCTTCATCCCGCTGCTGACGCTGGGCATTCCGCCCAACGCCGTGATGGCGCTGATGGTGGGCGCAATGACCATCCACAACATCCAGCCGGGCCCGCAGGTGATGACCAGCAACCCCGAGCTGTTCTGGGGCCTGATCGCCTCGATGTGGATCGGCAACCTGATGCTGATCGTGCTGAACCTGCCGCTGATCGGCATCTGGATCAAGCTGCTGACCGTGCCCTACCGCTGGCTGTTCCCGTCCATCGTGCTGTTCTGCGCGATCGGCGTGTACGGTACCAACAACAACACCTGGGACGTGTGGATGGTGGGTATCTTCGGCTTCGTGGGCTATGTGTTCCACAAGCTGGGCACCGAACCGGCTCCCTTGCTGCTGGGCTTCATCCTGGGCCCGATGATGGAAGAGAACCTGCGCCGTGCGCTGCTGCTGTCGCGTGGCGACTGGAGCGTGTTCGTGACCCGTCCGATCTCGGCCGGCCTGCTGCTCGCCGCCGTGGTGCTGCTGGTGGTGGTGCTGATGCCTGCAGTGAAGAACAAGCGCGAAGAAGCATTCGTAGAGGATTGATCGCCTCAGCGTTGCAACCATGTTGCTTGACGGCCCTTCGGGGCCGTTTTTTTTTGGTCAACAAGCGATCCCGGTGGAAAGCTGTTGATCCCGGATGCCTGGGAGCCGACGCGCCCGTGACTGCACAATAGCGCGCAGTCTTTCGAGGTCACGATGTCCCCACTACTGTCATCCCAGCACCCGCAGCGCGTGCTGCTGCACAACGAGATCCACGCCCGCCCGGCCGAGGAGATGCAGGCGCCGCTGGCCATCACCCACGTGGTGATGCTCACCGATGCGGCCCAGCGCGAGGCCAGCCGCGCCCATGTGGCCACCCTGCTGCGCAACCACCATCTGCCGCCGCCCGATGCGGCGACCACCCATGTGCTGATCGACCTGGGCGCCTTTCACCTGCGCTGGGAACTGCACACGGAGTTCGTCTGCTGGACCTTCAGCAAGCCCATGTCGCAGGCCGGCATGGACGATGTGCGCGAGCCCGAAGCCGCCATCGACTACGTGCCGCGCGACTGGCTGGCGGCCTTGCCCGGCCAGTGCCTGAGCGGCCTGCACCTGTGGGCCTTGGGGGAGCAGGCAATCAATGAGCCGCATCTGGTGCGCCACCTGCTGCAGGAAGACACGCTGGTGGGTGCGCGCGTGGCCGGCGATGCGGGCAAGGTCTACACCGACTTCGCCATCCATGCCGATGGCTTCTCGCGCATGTTGCTGCTGGCCGGCGAGTCATTGTCGCCACGCCGCCTGGGGCGGCTGGTGCAGCGGCTGCTGGAAATCGAGACCTACCGCATGGCGGCCCTGCTGGGCCTGCCGGCAGCCCGCCAGGCCGCTGCCGTACTGGCCACGGCCGAGCGCGATCTGGCGGCCCTGGCCCATTCCATCCGGCTTGCCGACCGCGATGCCGAGCCGGCACTGCTGGACCGGCTGACACGCCTGGCCGGGCAGGTGGAGAGCGAATACGCCACCACGCATTCGCGCTTTTCCGCCAGCGCGGCCTATTTCGAACTGGTGGACAAGCGCATTCAGGACATCCAGGAATCGCGCATCGACGGCATACAGACCATCCGCGAGTTCATGGACCGGCGCCTGACGCCGGCGCGCAGCACCTGCGAATGGGCAGCGCGGCGGCAGAACGCGCTGTCCGAGCGCGTCTCGCGCGTCAGCAGCCTGCTGCGCACGCGGGTGGAGATCGAGCAGCAGCAAAGCAGCCAGCAGTTGCTGGGCGCCATGAACCAGCGCCAGGACATGCAGTTGAAGTTGCAGTCCACGGTGGAAGGCCTGTCCGTGGCCGCCATCACCTACTACTTCACGGGCCTGATCAGCTATTTGGCCAAGGGCGCCAAGACGCTGGGCTGGCCCTGGTCGCCGGAGAGCACGGCTGCCGTCGCCATTCCCGTGGTGGCACTGGGCGTATGGTGGTCGCTGCGCAGGCTGCACCACAGATTGTTCCGTGGCCAGCACGGGTCCGGCACGCACTGAAGGGAGCTCCCGCTGCCCCGTCCATGCGCCTGTGTTCCCCTGCACCGGCGTTTTCGCGTTTTCACACGTTTGGCGTGAAAGCATCGAAGCCTCGCGCACAATGTGCGCTGCCGTTCTGCAAGGATCGAGCAAGGCTTTTTTTGTTCAGGAGTGAGACATGGATCTGGGAATCGCGGGCAAGTGGGCCCTGGTATGTGGCGCCAGCAAGGGACTGGGCTTTGGCTGTGCCAAGGCGCTGGCGCAAGAGGGCGTGAACCTGGTGATCAATGCGCGCAATCCCGAGGCCCTGCAGGAGGCTGCGGCCAGCCTCGCCGCCCTGGCGCCGCAGGTGAAGGTGCTGGCCGTGGCGGCCGACATCACCACCGAGGAAGGCCGCGCCGCCGTGCTGTCGGCAGCCGGCGGCCCGGGCGTGGATTTCGACATCGTCGTCACCAATGCCGGCGGCCCGCCGCCCGGTGATTTCCGCGACTGGGACCGCGCGGCCTGGCTCAAGGCCGTGGACGCCAACATGCTCACGCCCATCGAGCTGATCAAGGCCACGGTGGACGGCATGGCGGCGCGCGGATTCGGCCGCATCGTCAACATCACCTCCAGCGCCGTGAAGGCGCCCATCGACATCCTGGGCCTGTCCAATGGCGCGCGCAGCGGCCTCACGGGCTTTGTGGCGGGCCTGGCGCGCAGCGGCATCGCGGCCAAGGGCGTGACCATCAACAACCTGCTGCCTGGCAAGTTCGACACCGATCGCCTGCGCACCACCTTCACGGCCGCCGCCAACAAGAGCGGCAAGAGCCTGGACGATGTGCGCCTGGTGCAGCAATCCCAGGTGCCGGCCCGCCGCTTCGGCACGCCCGATGAATTCGGCGCCATCTGCGCCTTCCTGTGCAGCGCGCACGCAGGCTACATGACGGGTCAGAACATCCTGCCCGACGGCGGCCTGTACGCAGGAACCTTCTGATGCGCCGGTGCACTGCCTCCATGAACGGGTCCAGGGCCGGCAAGGCCCGGGAAATGGTCCCTTGCATGGTTGCGCAGTGCCGAGCGGTCCATGGGCAGGTGCAGCCTTGACAGTCCCGTTCCTGCATCGTGGCCAGCGGCCTTGCCGCAGCCTGCCCATTCCAAACGCCATGCAGGGAGCCCGGAGATGACGGGCCAGCCCCATCAGACGGACTGGGCGGCGGCCGACCCCGTCCGCGCGCCCGGCCCGGCAGCGGCCGCAAGCCCTGCGCGCATGCGCCATACCCTGGCGCTGATGCTGGTGCTGCTGACGGTGGCCCTGGCGGCCGCCATGGTCTGGCTGCTCAGCGGCATGCGGACCACGGCGCAGGAAGAGGCTTCGCTGCGCCTGGTGCGCTTTGTGCTGGGCACCGAGGCGGCCATCAGCCGCAGCCTGGAATCCCTGGATGCCCTGGCGCTGGGCGTGGACGAACTGCTGGGTTCGCGCAACCCCGCATCGGCATCGCAGCCGCAACTGCAGGAAATGCTGCACACCATGGTGCGGCAGAACACGCTGGCGCAGCGCGCCTCGGTGCACGATATCCAGGGCCGGGAACTGGCCGCTTCGGGCGATGGCCCGGTCATCGACCTGCCTGCGCAGGCCTGGGAGCGCCTGGCGGGCCAAAGCCGCTCCGAATTGCTGGCAAGTCCACCCTCCGTCGCGCCGCAGGTGCCGGGTGGCGAGCGCATGCTGTACCTTGTGCGGCCCCTGAGCCGGGCGGAGCAGGGCGGCTATGTGCTGATGCAGGTGCCGGCTGCGGCGCTGGGCGCCGTGCTGGCCCAGGGCGGTGTGCTGGACGGCCTGGAGGTCACGCTGGAGCAGGGCAGCGGCGAGCTGCTGCTGTCCATGCCCCAGTATGGCGATGTCGCCGCTGTGCGGCTGCTGCCGACGACGTCGCAGTTGCCGTCCAGCGGCGTCATGCACATGGCCGCACGCCTGAGCCGCGTGCCCGCCCTGGTGGCTGCGCATCCGCTGCCCAAGGGACATCTGTGGGTCACGGCCAGCTTGCCCATGTCCTCCGTGCTGGCCAGCTGGCGCGTGGCTGCCTGGCTGATGGTGCTGGCCGTGATGATCTTCGGCGTGCTGCTGGCCGTGCTGGGCTGGACCGTGCACCGCTACATGGACCGCCTGCATGCCGCGCGGCGCCAGGCCCAGCGGTCCGAGCAGTGGCTGGACCAGGCGCTGGACAGCATGGTCAGCGGCTTTCTGCTGCTGGATTCGCAGCAGCGCGTGCTGCGCTGGAACCGCTGCTACGAGGAAATGTTCCCCTGGCACGCGGACCAGCTGGAGCCTGGGCGGCGCCTGCAATCGCTGCTCGATTCCTGCCCCAGCGCCGTGGGTCTGGCGGCGGCGCCGGCGCAGGCCAACGAGGCCAAGGACCTGCACCGCCAACTGGTGCTGCGCCCTGGCGTGCCCTTTGAGCAGCAACTGCCCAGCGGCCGCTTTGTCCAGATGACGGCACGGCTGGCCGCCGAGGACGGCGTGGTCATCACCTACAACGATGTCACCGATATCCGGCTGGCCACGGCCGAGATCGAGAGCCTTGCCTTCTACGATCCGCTGACCAGCCTGCCCAATCGCCGCCTGCTGCTGGACCGCCTGGCCCAGGCCACGGTGCTGGCCGCACGCGAAGGCTGGACCGGGGCGCTGCTGTTCCTGGACCTGGACCAGTTCAAGATGCTCAACGACACGCTGGGCCACGAAGTGGGCGACCAGCTGCTGCAGCAGGTGGCGCACCGCCTGCGCAGCGCCGTGCGATCTTCGGACACGGTGGCGCGCCTTGGGGGGGATGAGTTCGTGGTCATGCTCTGCGAGCTGTCGCACGAGCCTGCCGAGGCGGCCACGCTGGCCCAGCGCATTGGCGAGAAGATCCTGGCGCGGCTCAACCAGTCCTATGTGCTGGGCGCCCACCTGCACCGCAGTGCCTGCAGCATTGGCGCCACGCTGTTCGGCCGCCAGCCGCAGTCGGCGGCCGAGCTGCTCAAGCAGGCCGACATCGCCATGTACCAGATCAAGGCGCGCAACGGCAGCGGCCTGTGCTTCTTCGATCCGCAGATGCAGGTGGAAATCCACCAGCGCGTGCGCATGGAAGGCGACCTGCGCCAGGCCCTGGCGCAATCCCAGTTCGAGCTGCACTACCAGCCCCAGTTCACGCTGGCCGGCGAGGTCATAGGCGCCGAAGCCCTGCTGCGCTGGCGCCACCCCGAACGCGGCCTGGTGCCGCCCGGCATGTTCATTGCCGTGGCCGAGGAAAGCGAGATCATCGTGCCGCTGGGCATGTGGGTGATCCGCACGGCCTGCGAGCAACTGGCGATCTGGCAAAAGGATGCGCGGCTGCGCCATCTGCAGGTGGCCGTGAATGTCAGTGCCCGCCAGTTCCGGCACCAGGACTTTGCCTCCCAGGTCATCGAGCAGGTGCGCAATGCCGGCATTGCGCCCCATCTGCTCAAGCTGGAGCTGACCGAGTCGCTGGTGATCGAGAACGTGCAGGAGTCCATCGACAAGATGAAGCAGTTGCGCAGCCATGGCGTGTGCTTTTCCATGGACGACTTCGGCACCGGTCACTCCTCGCTGACCTATCTCACCCAGCTGCCGCTGAACCAGCTCAAGATCGACCAGTCCTTCGTGCGCCACCTGGGCTTGCGCCATACCGATGACGTGATCGTGCAGACCATCATCGGCATGGCGCGCAACCTGAACCTGGATGTGATCGCCGAAGGCGTGGAGACCCTGGAGCAGCGCGCCCTGCTCGCGCATTACGGCTGCGAGTATTTCCAGGGCTATCTGTTCAGCCCGCCCGTGCCCATACGCGCGTTCGAGCAGCTGCTGGCCAAGGTGCCCGTGCGCACCGTGGCGCATGGCCTGCCCAAGGCTATGCCCGGCGCGAAGACACCATGATGCCGCCCACGATGAGCGCGAAGGCCAGCCCGTGGTACAGCTGCGGCGTCTGGCCCAGCAGCGGAATGGACAGCAGGGCGGTGAACAGGGGCATCAGATTGCCGAAGAAGCCCGCCACCGCAGGGCTGCTGCGCTGCACGCCCAGGCCCCAGAAGCGATAGGCCAGGATGGCCGGCCCGACGGCGATGAACAGCAGGGCGCCCAGCAGCGGCCACCCTGCCTGAAGGTGAAACCGTCCCGATGCGGCCTCCAGTCCCGTGAACAGGCCGGACCACATCAGGCCGAAGACCATCTGTGCCAGCAGAAAGCCCGACCAGTCCGCGCGCAGCTGTCCTGACACGCTGGTCCTGGACAGCAGCCACGTATAGAAGGCCCACAGGATCGTGGCCAGCACCATGAACAGGTCGCCCGGCACCAGCTGCAGCTGGCGCAATACTTGTGGATCGCCGCGCGACAGCACCACGGCCACGCCCAGCACCGACAGCGCGGCCCCCAGCAACTGGCGGCGGCTCACGGCAATGCCCCAGCAGATGCGGCCCACGGCCAGCATCCACACCGGCATGCTGGAGCCGACCAGGGTGGCGTTCAGCGGGGTCGATGTTTTCAGTGCCAGGTACAGCAGGGCGTTGTAGCAGCCGATGCCCAGCAATCCCAGCAGCGCGAACTGGCGCCACTGCGGCCAGACGGCGCTGTCCCGGCGCAGCACCCATCCCGCCAGCGGCAGCAGCAGCATGAAGGCAATGGCCCAGCGCAGGAAATTCAGCGCGAAGGGCGAGATCAGGTCATGGACCATGCGGCCCACGATGGCATTGCCGGCCCACAGCAGCGGCGGCAGCGTCAGGATGGCGGCGGTGGAAGGCTTCAGCGGCTGGCTCATCGGGATCATCCGGCTTTCGGGCTCGCCACTATAGGCGTTGCGCGCTCTTTGCGCCGGCCATGCGTTGCCGTCTTCCGCGAGGCGGGCCGAAACATGGCACGATGCCGCTCTTGTCGCTTTTTGCAGGAGTGCTCCCATGGGTATTGCAGTGCAGATCCGCCACAACGGCGGCCCCGAAGTCCTGGAGCTGGTGCAGGTCGCCGTGGGCGAGCCCGGGCCAGGCGAGGTACGCATACGTCACCATGCGGTGGGCCTGAACTTCATTGATGTGTACCAGCGCTCCGGCCTGTACTCGCTGCCCATGCCCCTGAGCCTGGGCATGGAAGGCGCAGGCGTGGTCGAGGCCGTGGGGGCCGGCGTGGAGCACCTGGGCGTGGGCGATCGCGTGGCCTATGCCAGCAATCCTCCGGGCAGCTACAGCGAAGTGCGCGTCATGCCCGCCATGTGCGTGTGCCGCCTGCCCGATGCCATTGCGTTCGAGACGGCCGCCGCCATGATGCTCAAGGGCCTGACCGCGCAGTACCTGCTCAAGAAATGCATTCCGGTCGAGGGCCTGGCACCGGGTGATGCCGTGCTGTTCCATGCGGCGGCCGGTGGCGTGGGCCTGATCGCCTGCCAATGGGCCAGGGCACTGGGCCTGCAGCTCATCGCCACTGCGGGTTCGGACGAGAAGTGCGCGCTGGCCCTGGCCAACGGTGCAGCCCATGCCATCAACTACCGCAGCGAGAACTTCGCCGAGCGCGTGCAGGAGATCACGGGCGGCCAGGGTGTGAAGGTGGTCTACGACAGCGTGGGCAAGGACACATGGGAAGGCTCGCTGGCCTGCCTGCGGCGCTTCGGCCTGTTGGTGAGCTTCGGTAACGCCTCGGGCCCCGTGGCGCCTTTCGCTCCTGCCGTGCTGGCGGCCAAGTCGCTGTATGTGACGCGCCAGACCCTGTTCTCCCACATCACCAGCCGCGAGGCCACCCAGGCGATGGCCGACGATTTGTTCGCCGTGGTGGAAAGCGGTGCCGTGAAGATCCATATCGACCAGCGCTATCCACTGGCCGAGGTGCGCCAGGCCCACCTGGACCTGGAGGCGCGCAAGACCACGGGCTCCACCATCCTGCTGCCATGAGTGTGTCAAAGCACCTTGCCGACCCGGCCGTGCAGGCCTGGCTGTGCCGCCTGCGCGCCGACACGCGCCAGCCCGCGCTGCAGCCGCGCCGGCCGTTGCTGGTGGCGGGGCAGGAGACAGGTTCGCTGGAAGACGGCCTGGCCGCGCTGCTGCCGGACGATGTGATGGAGGCCCACGGCGTGGCACTGCGCCTGCAGGCCGGTCAATGGCATCTGCAAGGCCAGGGCGATGCCACGGTCCTGCTCAATGCCCTGGCCCGGGTGCTGCGTGCCACGGGCCACAGCGGCCCCTGGCGCGATGAGCAACTGGCCGTGTGCAACGTCCAGGGCCAGCGCATTGCCACCGTGGAGCGCGGCGCCGTGCGCCCGCTGGGCATTGCCACCCAGGCCGTGCATCTGGTGGGCGAGACGGCCGATGGCCGCATCTGGGTGCAGCAGCGCGCCGACAACAAGCCCACCAACCCCGGCATGTGGGACACGCTGATGGGCGGCATGGTGGCCGCGTGCGATACCGTGGCCGAGGCCGTGGAGCGTGAAACCTGGGAAGAGGCCGGCCTGCGCGTGGCCCAGCTGCAGGGCCTGCGCCATGGCGGCCATGTGCTGTTCGAGCGCCCCAGTGACGAGGCCGAGGGCCGGGGCTTCATGCGCGAGCGCATCGACTGGTTCAGCGCCACCGTGCCGCCGGCGCTGGAGCCCGGCAACCAGGATGGCGAGGTCCAGGCTTTTGCGCTGATCGAGCGCGACCAGCTTGTCGAATGGCTGCTGCAGGGCCGCTTCACGCCCGAGGCCGCCCAGGTGCTGGCGGCCTGGCTGGGCTGGTGAAACGCTTCAGCGCGCCGTCTTGTTCAGTGCCGATTCCTTGAGCCGGCTGGGCGCCAGGGCGCCGGCCGATTCGAGGATGGGGTAGGCCACCGAGCACAGCAGCGAGTTGATGCGCTTGAGGTCACTGATCAGGTCGATGTGCAGCGAGCTGGTCTCTATGCTGGAGACGGTGTTGTCGGACAGGCGCGCCAGGTGGGTGGCCGAGTAGGCCAGCTCCAGGTCGCGGAAACGCGCCTTTTCCTCCAGCAGCTTCTGCGCCTCGCGCACGTTGCCGTTGAGGAACACGCTCATTGCCAGGCGCAGGTTGTCCAGCAGGTGGTGCAGCAGCTCGCGGATCTCCTGCGTGCCGGCCTCGGAGAACTGACGGCCCTTTTTGATCTTCTTGTCCTCGATGTCCAGCAGCACGCGCTCGATGATGTCGCCGATCTGCTCCATGTTGATGGTGAAGCTGATGATTTCCGTCCAGCGCTGGCCCTCGCGCTCGTCCAGTTCGGCGCGCGAGATCTTGGTCATGTAGTACTTGATGGCCGAGTACAGATCGTCCACCGTGCCTTCAAGCTCGCGCAGTTCCTGGGACAGCTTGAGGTCGTCGGTCTCCAGCACGCGCTGCATGCCGATCAGCATGGACTCGACCATGTCGGCCTGGTGCAGGGCCTCGCGCGCGGCGCAGGAAATGGCCAGCGACGGCGTGCTCAGCGCCGAGGGGTCGAGGTGGCGCGGGCGCAGCAGGCTGGTGGAGCTGGCCTCGGGCTTGGGCAGCAGGGCCGTCACCCAGCGCGCCACGGTCTGCGTCAGGCCGATGAAGCACAGGCTGTTGAAGATGTTGAAGGCCAGGTGGAACAGCACGATGTTCTGGCCCTTGCCGTCGATCATCGGCATCACGTAGGTGGCCCACAGCCCCAGGAAGGGCGCGACGATGGCCACCCCCATGATCTTGAACAGCATGTTGCCGATGGTGACCTGGCGCACTTCGGTGCTGGACTTGGCCGTGGTCAGCACGGCCACCAGGCCGCTGCCGATATTGGCGCCCAGCGTCAGGCCCAGCGCCACTTCCATGGGAATCGCGCCCGAGCTGGCCATGGCCGCGATCAGTAGCACGATGGCCAGGCTGGAATAGGCCATCACGGCCAGCAGCGCACCCAGCAGCAACTCCATGAAGATATCGCTGGTGACCGAGCCCAGCAGGGTGCGCACGGCGGGGGCTTCCAGCAGCGGCTCGGTGGCCTCGACCACCAGGCGCAGGGCCAGCAGCATCACGCCCAGGCCGATCAGCACGCGGCCTATGCGCCCGGCCGTGGTGTCCTGGCGCGTGATGAACAGCACCACGCCCACGAAGATGAACAGCGGCGACAGCCAGGACAGGTCGGTGGAGAACAGCACGGCCATCAGCGCCGTGCCCACGTCGGCGCCGCGCATCACGGCCAGCGCGGCCGGCAGCGAGATCAGGCCCTGGCCCACGAAGGCCGAGGTCATCAGCGAGGTGGCCGTGCTCGACTGCACCAGCGCAGTCACACCCAAGCCCGACAGCGCAGCCGAGAAACGGTTGCTCATGCTGTGGGCGAGCAGGTCGCGCAGGTTGGCGCCGAACACCCGCAGCACGCCGGTGCGGACCATGTGCGTGCCCCAGACCAGCAGGGCGATGGCGGCCAGTAGATTGAGTAAGTGCTTCATGTGCTGTGAGCGGAGAAGCGGACCAATATAACCCCGGTCCCGGCTTGCGCGCAGGAGAGTCGGCCGCATGAGCGCACAGTTTGGTGCGAAATAAAGAAAATTGTAGAAATAAAACGAATCAAAAAGAATTTCGGTTGACCAAAAACGCACTCAGGAAAACCCGAGGAGAAAGCCCGTCGGCACGCAGTTGGCGGCAGCCTCCATGAAAAAGCCCCTCGCAGGAGGGGCTGGGCTGGCTGTCGTGGCGTGCGCCGCGGCGGGGATCAGGTTCTTTTGGCCCGCCGTGCGCGCAGCACCTCGTCCAGGATCAGCAGGCCCGCGCCCACGCTGATGGCGATGTCGGCGGCATTGAAGGCCGGAAAGTGCGAACGGCCCCAGTAGAAGTCCAGGAAGTCCACCACGTAGCCGTGCTGCAGGCGGTCCACCACGTTGCCGATGGCGCCGCCCAGGATGCTGGCCAGCGAGAAGCAAAACAGCTTCTGCCCCGGATGCTTGCGCAACTGCCAGACGATGAGCAGCGTGGCCGCCACGCCGATGCCCACGAACAGCCAGCGCTGCCAGCCGCCCGCTCCGGCCAGGAACGAGAAGGCCGCGCCCGTGTTGTGGGCCCGCACGATGTTGAAGAAGCCCGTGATCGGCGTCCAGTCGCCCAGCTGGTAGGCACCAAGGATCCACTGCTTGGTGAGCTGGTCGATGGCGATGATCGCCAGCGACCAGGCCAGCCAGGGCCAGATGCGGCTGTTGCGGGATTCGGGGACCGCAGCAAAGGTAGGGGTCATGGCAGCGCCTCAGGGGTTGATTACGCCTTGTGGCGCTCTTCGCCAGCACCGTGCAGGTTGCTGTCGCAACGGCCGCACAGGCTGGGGTGCTCGGGGTTGATGCCCACGTCGGCGCGGTAGTGCCAGCAGCGGTCGCATTTTGCGTGGCTGCTGGGTGTGACGGCGGCCTGCAGTGCCTCGCCTGCCAGGGCCTCGGCCGCCGAGGTGATGAAGACGAACTTCAGGTCGTCGCCCAGGCTTTGCAGCAGGGCCAGGTCTTCGGGCTGGGCGGAGACACTGACTTCGGCCTGCAGCGAGGAGCCGACCCGGCCTTCGGTGCGCACGGCCTCGATATCCTTGTTCACCACGTCGCGGATCTCGCGCAGGCGCGCCCACTTGGCCAGCAGGGCCTCGTCACCGGCCGGCAGGTCGGTGTAGGTTTCCAGGAAGATGGACTCGCTGTCGCCGAAGACCTTCCAGGCCTCTTCGGCCGTGAAGGACAGGAAGGGCGCCATCCAGCGCAGCATGGCATGCGTGATCTGGTGCAGGGCGGTCTGGGCGCTGCGGCGGGCCAGGCTCTTGGGCGCGCTGGTGTACAGGCGGTCCTTGAGCACGTCCAGGTAGAAGCCGCCCAGGTCTTCCGAGCAGAACAGCTGCAGCTTGGCCACCACGGGGTGGAATTCATAGACCTTGTAGTGGGCCAGCAGCTCGGCCTGGAACTGGGCCGCGCGGGCCAGGGCCCAGCGGTCGATTTCCAGCAGCTCTTCGGTGGGAACCGAGTCCTGCGCAGCATCGAAGTCGCTGACGTTGGCCAGCAGGAAGCGCAGCGTGTTGCGGATGCGGCGGTAGGCATCCACCACGCGGGCCAGGATCTTGTCGTCGATGCCCAGGTCGCCCGAGTAGTCGGTCGAGGCCACCCACAGGCGGATGATCTCGGCGCCCATCTTGTTGCTCACGTCCTGCGGGGCGACGGTGTTGCCCAGCGACTTGGACATCTTCTTGCCCTGGCCGTCCACGGTGAAGCCGTGCGTCAGCAGGCCGCGGTAGGGCGCGCGACCGAAGATGGCCGAGGCCAGCAGCAGCGACGAATGGAACCAGCCGCGGTGCTGGTCATGGCCTTCCAGGTAGAGGTCGGCCTCGGGGCCCTGGTCGTGGTGCATGTCGGCGTGCGTGCCGCGCATCACGTGCCAGAAGGTGGAGCCCGAGTCGAACCAGACTTCGAGGATGTCGGTGCTCTTGGTGTAGTGCACGGCCTCCTCGGCGCCCAGGATGTCCTCGGCCGTCACGCGGCTCCAGGCCTCGATGCCGCCCTGCT
Organism: Delftia sp. NA_296.1; assembly: GCF_052692095.1. Taxonomy (NCBI): domain Bacteria; kingdom Pseudomonadati; phylum Pseudomonadota; class Betaproteobacteria; order Burkholderiales; family Comamonadaceae; genus Delftia; species Delftia sp. NA_296.1. Next base: position 152,872 of record NZ_JBQZGF010000010.1, read on the forward strand.
CGACCATGGCGGCCGCCTGGTCGATGATCTCCATGGTGCGCGGGTGCAGCTCGCCGCTGTCCTTGTGCAGGAAGAAGGGCAGGGGCACGCCCCAGCTGCGCTGGCGCGAGATGCACCAGTCGGGGCGGCCGGCGATCATGTCGCGCAGGCGGGTCTTGCCGTTCTCCGGGTAGAACTGGGTGTGCTCGATGGCTTCCAGTGCGATCTGGCGCAGCGTCTGCGCGGGCTTGTCGCCGGGCTTGGTGAACACGCCCTCGCCCTCGTCCATGCGGATGAACCACTGGGCTGCGGCGCGGTAGATCACGGGCGTCTTGTGGCGCCAGCAGTGCGGGTAGCTGTGGGTGATGGTCTTGGTGTCCATCAGGCGGCCGGCCAGCTTGAGCGCGTCGATGATGGCGGGCGTGGCCTTCCAGATGTGCTGGCCGCCGAACAGCGGCAGCTCGGGTGCGTAGACGCCGTTGCCCTGCACGGGGCTCAGGATGTCTTCGCGCGTCATGCCGTTGTTCATGCAGCTGTTGAAGTCGTCCACGCCATAGGCGGGGGCCGAGTGCACGATGCCGGTGCCGTCATCGGCCGTGGCGTAGTCGGCCAGGAACACGGGCGAGACGCGGTCGAAGCCCTTGTCCATATCGGCCAGCGGGTGCTTGAACTGCAGGTGGTCCAGCTTCCTGCCCACGGCGGTGGCGACGACCTGGCCTTCGAGCTTCCAGCGTGCCAGGCATTTCTCGACCAGGGCCGAGGCCACGATCAGCAGGCCGCGCTCGGTGTCCACCAGGCTGTATTCCAGCTCGGGGTTGACGTTGAGCGCCTGGTTGGCGGGGATGGTCCAGGCCGTCGTCGTCCAGATGACGATGAAGGCTGGCTTGGCCAGCGAGGGCAGGCCGAAGGCGGCCGCCAGCCTGTCGGGCTCGGCCGTGGGGAACATCACGTCCAGCGTCTGGCTTTGCTTGTCGGCGTATTCGATCTCGAACTCGGCCAGCGAGGAGCCGCAGTCAAAGCACCAGTACACGGGCTTGAGGCCGCGGTAGACGAAGCCGCGCTCCATGACGCGCTTGAGGGCGCGCAGCTCGGCGGCCTCGTTGGCGTAGTTCATGGTCTTGTAGGGATGGTCCCAGTCGCCGAGCACGCCCAGGCGCTTGAAGTCCACCATCTGCTGGGCGATCTGCTCGGTGGCGAAGGCGCGGCTCTTGGCCTGCATCTCGTCGCGCGGCAGGTTGCGGCCATGCAGCTTTTCGATGGCGTTCTCGATGGGCAGGCCGTGGCAGTCCCAGCCCGGCACGTACAGCGCGTCGAAGCCTTCGAGCTGGCGGCTCTTGACGATCATGTCCTTGAGCGCCTTGTTCACCGCGTGGCCGATGTGGATCTTGCCGTTGGCGTAGGGCGGGCCGTCATGCAGGATGAACTTGGGCGCACCGTGGCGCGCATCGCGCAGCTTCTTGTAGAGCCCCTTGTCCTCCCATTCCTGGACCCAGCCCGGCTCGCGCTTGGGCAGGTCGCCGCGCATGGGGAAGGGCGTGTCGGGCATGTTCAGCGTGGCGCGATAGCCCGCATTGGCGTTGGGGGAGACTTTCGAATCAGACATGGAGAACCTTGAAAGCAGGCCAGAGCCCGGACCGTCTGGTCCAGGCACGGAAAAAGGGGAGGAAAGCCTGGTGCGCACCCGCGCCCGGGCAGGTGACGGAGAGCGTCAAATTCGGTCGCGCGTGGTCTGGCGACGGGTCTCGGTGTAGATGGGCGTGTGGATGGTGGCGAAGAACGCGCGCGCGTCATCGCAGTCCTTGGCGATGCCGGCGGTGAGGGCGTCGAGACTGTCGTACTTCAGCTCGTCGTGCAGTTTGTGCAGAAGTTCCACGCGGATGATTTTACCGTAGGCCTCTTCGCCTCCCGGCGCGCCGGGCCAATCGAGGCAATGCGTCTCCAGCAGGACGCGCCCGCCGTTGACATCCGTCGGGTCCAGGGAAGGGCGCACGCCGAGGTTGGCCACACCGCGCAGCGGTCGTTCATTCAGGCCATGGACCAGCACGGCGAAGATGCCGCTGGCCGCAGGCTTCCAGTGGTTGAAGCGCAGGTTCAGCGTGCGAAAGCCGTCGCCCGCGCCTTGGCGGCTCTCGGCCAGGCTGCGGCCCAGCTTGCGGCCGTGCACCACATGGCCGGAGATGGTGTAGGGATGGCCCAGCAGCCGCGCGGCGTCCTGCATGCGCCCCTCGGCCAGGGCTGCGCGCACATGGGTGCTGGACACGCGCAGACCGTGCACTTCGTAGCTGTTCATGCGGGCCACGTCAAAGCCCTGGCGCTGGCCCGCCGCATCCAGCATGGCGTAGTCGCCCGCACGCTGGGTGCCGAAGCGGAAGTCGTCGCCAACCAGCACGTATTTCGCGCCTAGGCCCGCCACCAGCACTTCGTCGATGAAGGCCTGCGGCGACTGGCTGGCCAGCGTCTGGTTGAAGGGCAGCACCACGGTCTGGTCCACGCCGCAGCGCTCCAGCTCCGACAGCTTGTCGCGCAGCGTGCCTATGCGCGCCGGCGCGATTTCAGGCCGTCCCAGGGTCTGGGCGAAATAGTCGCGCGGGTGGGGCTCGAAGGTCAGTACGCAGGTGGGCACGCCGCGCTGTGCAGCTTCGGCCGACAGCAGGGCCAGCATGGCCTGGTGGCCGCGATGGACACCATCGAAATTGCCGATGGTGACGGCACAGGCCGATTCCCGCCCTGGATGGTTGAAGCCTCGAAAAATCTTCATGGGACGCTTTGTTTTCAATAGCGGCTGGCACGCGCGCAGCCAGCTCAGGCTGTCAATCCGACATGGAAACAGAGTATATTGCCTCGATAAGGCCTGCCTTGCAGGCCCTGTGCACTGGCTGCATTCCCGTTCACTTTGGTGTCAGAGGAGGCGTGTCGTGAAGGTCTTGAAGCTGTCGGCCCAAGGGCTGCCCCAATCCTGGATCACGCTGGAGCAGGCGGCGCTGCATTACGCGGCGGACGATGTGCGCTGGGAGTCCGGCGGAGAGGTCGCCTGTTTCCGCGGTGGTCACAATGCCGTCACGGGCTGCCAGTCGGTCATCCACATCAACAGCATCATCGGCACGCGCGGGGCACCTGCCATCAATCCGCACAGCCTGCAGCCCGGCTTGACCAATGGCAAGCTGTTCGCACGCGACCGCTGCATCTGCGCCTATTGCGGCAGGGTCTTTCATGAAAACGACCTCACGCGCGAGCACATCGTGCCCATCTCTGCAGGGGGAGGCCACCAGTGGATGAACCTGGTGACGGCCTGCCGCTCCTGCAATCACCGCAAGGGTGCCCGCACGCCCGAGCAGGCGCGCATGCCGCTGCTCTACACGCCCTATGTACCCAGCCTCTGGGAAGACTTCATCCTGCGCAACCGGCGGATCCTGGCCGATCAGATGGAGTTTCTGCTGCTGCACGTGCCCCGGAGTTCGCGCTGGGCACGGGACGGCTTCGCCGAGGGCGGTGGTGCGCCCACGCACGAGGTGGCGTGGGCTTGATGGCCCGTCAGGCAGCGGTCTTGGTGGCCGTCACGACAAAGCCCTGAACCGGCTCGCCACCTTCCTGGCGCAGCACCAGTTCTTCCGTTGACACACTGAAACCGGCTTGCTTGCACATCGCTTCGATATGGCTGCGCTTGTGGGCGTAGCGCTGGCTGGGTTGGAGGACCAGATCGGGGCCTTCTTCTGGCGCTGTCTCGCAGGAGAAGATGAACTCGCCACCCGTCTTGAGAATGCGTGCGGCATTGGGGATGACCAGTTGGGGGTCGCCAATGTAGATCAGCACATCGAGCAGGGTCAGTACATCGTATTCATTGGCTGGCGTGTTCTGAAGCGCACCCAGCAGGTCCACATTGTGGAAACGGTCATAGACGCCGTGTTTGGCGGCTTCCTCAATCATCTTGAGCGAGCTGTCCACACCGATCAGATAGCCTTGCATCGGACCCAGGAACAGCCCCAGCAGGCCGGTACCGCAGCCCAGATCCAGCAGGTTGAAGTCCTTCTCCGGGTGGCGAGCAATCAATTGCCCTGCAACGATTTTCGGCAGTTGGTAGTTCAGACCGAGAACCAGGTGCCTGTCAAAGCGCTCGGCCATCTCGTCGAACATGGCTTGGTGCATTCCCACCGGAATATGCTGGGGAGTCTCGGCCCGTGCCAGTGCCGCGTAGTAAGCCAGTGTGGCGTCCTGTGGGAATTTTTCCTCAAGGGTGCGGATATCGTCCAGGGCCGCTGCGGGTTCGCCGCGTGCGATTTGAACCTTGATGCGCCCCATTTTGTAGACAGGCTGTTCCGGGAATTCATCCACCAGGGCGTTCCAAATCTGGAGTGCCTCGGTGTGTTCTCCCAATTCGCCCAGGTCAGCGGCCAGATGCTGCCGCAGCATGGCATCGTTTGGAAAAAGCTCCAGTCCCCGGCGCAGGTGTAGGACAGCCATTTCATGATTTCCGGCACGGTGCGCGATGTCCACGACGCCCGCAAGCACCTGCGGATTGCGGGGCTCGATGCGCGCCACCTTTTCCGCCATTTCAATGGCGAGATCGAACTGATCGCGACGTGCGCGATAAAGGGCCGTTTCCAGGAGGCCCGGGCCCCACATCGGGGCGAGTTCAACGCAGCGATCGAAAGCCTCTTCGGCTTTGGCCGGGTTGCCGGCCTTTTCTGCCATCAGCCCGGCCAGCATGAAGACACGGGCATCGCCTGGCATCTTGCGATGGGCCTTGTTCAGAGTCTGTGCGGCCCTCTGCAGATCGCCGTTGGAGATCTGCTGGCGAGCCATTTCCAGGTGCTTGCGGTTGATGTCGGCGGGGATGGAAGTAGCGCTCATGGACAGGTGTGTGTTTATGGCCAAGGAGAGGCGGGCGTTGATTGCGGCATGTGCCGGCAGGCCACGCCAGTGGCGAACTTTTCATTATCGTGGATTCTTCGCCCGGCCATGTTTCAAGCCGATGCCTGCAAGGTCTTGGCCTGGGGTGCGGGCAAGGGGCGCGGTGGCAGCGTGAGCGTGAAGCGGGTGCCGCCCTGGGCTGATGGCGCTGCCTGTATGTCGCCGCCGTGCAGGCGCGCGATGCGCCGTGCGACCCACAGGCCCAGGCCGAAGCCGCGGGCCTGGTCCGCGCGGTGGCCGCGCTCGAAGCGCTCGAAGATGCGTTGCGCCAGCTCGGGTGCAAGACCCGGGCCCTGGTCGCTGACAGTGAGTTCCAGCCGGCCGTGTTCGTCGGTGCGCGCGCGCACGGCGATTTCTCCGGCCTTGGCGTATTTCACCGCGTTGTCCACGAGGTTGGACAGGGCGATGCGGGTGAGCGTGGAGTCGCACTCCCATGTGGCGGGCGCATTGGCGCTGTCCAGATTCAGGTGGTGGCGGCGTGACCAGTGCACAAGCTGCACGGCATCATCGACCAGCTCCATGACGGGAGCGCGGTGCAATTGCAGCCGGAAGGCGGGAGCATCCAGGCGGTCGCTGATCAGGCAGTTGTCCACCAGGGCCGTCAGGCGCCTGCAGGCGCGGCGGATCTGTGCGGCGCGCTCCAGCTGGGAGTCGATGTCGGGCGAGGGAAAGGACAGCTGCTCGGTAGCCGCGCTGTCCACCACGGCCAGCGGCGTGCGGAATTCATGGTTGACCATGTTGAAGAACTGTCGCTGCTCCAGCCGCAGCGTGCGTTCGCTGTGCAGTGCCGCTTGCAGTGCGTTCTGGGCGCGCAGCAGCTCGGCCGTGCGCAGGCGTACACGCTCTTCCAGCGCATGCTCGGACTTGGCAAGGGACTCGAGCAGCTGTGCCTGGCGTGCCATGGAGTCCCGGAATTTCTGGATCAGACCGGCGCCCACGGCCACGGTGATCACGATGTTGACCAGCAAGGTGTTGAGCTGCCAGAACACGCTGGTTTCTATGGTCGGCAGGCTGGTCAGGCCGACATAGGCCGCTGTCACATACAGGCCCATCAGCCCATACATGGTGCTGGGAACCACCATCAGCACATGGACCAGATTGGCACGCTCGCGCAGCAGATTGCTCCATGCCACCACGGCGAACAGTGCGCTGATGGCCCAGGGCGCGCCAACCCCTATCCAGGCCCAGTCCTGGTAGCGGCCCAGCGGTATGCTGGGCAGGCACAGCAGCGGGATGATTCCCAGGGCAAGCAAGGCCCGGTCCATGCGCCGCCAGCGTGTGTCGCGTGTCAGCAGCTCGCGCATCTGCCAGGCCAGGGCGGCGGGCAGCATCAAGGTACCCAGGCTGACGCACAGATGGCCCCAGTGCGCGAGATGGTCGGGCAGCCAGATCTGCAGGTACCCCCGGTCGCTGGCGCCGTGGATCAGCACGGCGATGGCGGCCACGGCCATGGCGGCCAGATTGCGCAGGCGCAGGGCCAGGGCTGCGCCGATGATCAGCAGGGCCAGCATGAGGTTGATGCCCTGGTGGATGCCCGATGCCCATTCCACGGCCGAGAACTGTGTCATCAGGCCGCTGCTGCGCCAGAGCGTGGCGTCCAGCTGCATGGGGCTGGAGGTCTGCACGCGCAGGATGAAGGGCTGGCCCGAGTACAGCGGAAACACCAGCTGCCGAACGTGCACGCGCGGTTCGTCGGTGGCCGTATCACCGCTGCTGCGCATGCGCCATGCGCCGTCCACGTGCTGGTAGAGCGCAACGCGGTCCAGATAACTGGGCAGGATTTCCAGCCACAGCGGATCGTGCTCGGGGTCTGCCTTGCCGGCGGCGATGTGAGGCGCCTGCACCTTGAGCCAATACACATCGCGCGTATAGCCCTTGTTCAGCGGTGTATCGAGCAGGGTGAAGGCCGTATCTGGCAGGGCTGCCACCTGATCGATGGTGAAGCTGCCCTGAGCATCGACGAGCGCCAGCATGGGCAGGTCCGTGCCCAGCTGCAGGCGTTTTGCCGGCAGGGACTGCCAGGCCGGGCTGAGAATGAAGCAGACCACCAGCACCAGCGAAAACACCAGCCAGCCCGGCAGCGCCAGCCGGTTCAGGATACGCAGCAGGTTCAGGATACGCATGGCGAGGCGGGCTGTGTTGCAGCTGTGGCAAGGCCGCTGTCTTCGGGAATGCTGCTGGGCAGCGTCAGCGTGAAGCAGGTGCCGCCGCCCGCAGCTGGCGTGACCTGCACATCGCCGCCATGCATCTGGGCCACGCGCCGGGCCACCCACAGCCCCAGGCCGAAGCCTCGGGTCTGGTCCGAACGCTCTCCGCGCTCGTGCAGCTCGAAGATGCGCTGCGCCAACTCGGGCGCCAGGCCAGGGCCCTCGTCGCTGACGGTGAGTTCCAGCCTGCCCTGTCCGTCCTGGCGGGCGCATACGGCGATTTCTCCGGCCTGGGCGTATTTCACGGCGTTGTCCACGAGGTTGGACAGGGCGATGCGCACCAGGGTGGGATCGCACTCCCAGGAGGCGGGGACGCCCTCAGTCTCCAGCTTCAGATGGTGGTGGCGCGACCAGTGCACGAGCTGCACGGCATCGTCGATCAGGTCCATCACGGGCACCCGGTCGAGCTGCAGCCGGAACGCAGGCGCGTCCAGTCGGTCGCTGACCAAGCAGTTGTCCACCAGGGCCGTGAGGCGCCTGCAGGCGCGGCGGATCTGGGCTGCGCGTTCCAGCTGGGAATCGATATCGGTGGACGGAAAAGTCAGTTGCTCGGTGGCCGCGCTGTCCACCACGGCCAGCGGCGTGCGGAATTCATGGTTGACCATGTTGAAGAACTGGCGCTGCTCCAGCCGCAGCGTGCGTTCGCCATGCAAGGCGGCCTGCAGCGCGTTTTGCGCATGCAGCAGCTCCGCAGTGCGCGTGCGCACCCGTCCTTCCAGCGCATGTTCCGACCGGGCCAGCGACTCCACCAGCTGCGCCTGCCTGCCCATGGAGTTCTGGAATTTCTCGACCAGGCTGGCGCCCACGGCAATGATGATGAGGATGTACAGCAGCAGCGATTCCAGCTGCCAGTACATGCCTGCCTCGATGTCGGAAGACACCAGTCCCGTATAGGCCGCAGCCACGTGGATGCCCATGACCGTGTGCAGCGTGTAGGGAATCAGCACCAGCAGGTTGACGATGCTGGGGCCCTGGCGGAACAGGTTCTGCCAGGCCACCAGCGCACTCAGCAGACTGGCCATCCAGGGCACGCTGACCCCGAGCCAGGCCCATTGCGTGTAGTGTCCCGTCGGTATGCTGAGTACGGCCAGCAGCGGTGCCACGGTCAGCAGCACCAGCATGCGGTCGATGCGGCGCCAGGCCGTGCCGCGCGTCAAGGTCTCGCGTGCCTGCCAGGCAAAGGCGGCGGGCAACAGGAAGACGCCCACGCTGACCCATAGGTCCGCATGCGGCGCCCAGGGCTCGGGCAGCCACAGCTGGGCATAGCCGCGCACATTGGCGTTGTGGGTCAGCACCACGAAGGCCAGCAAGGTCATGGCCATCAGGCTGCGCATGCGCAGGGCCAGGGCCGCGCCCGCGATCAGCAGGGTCAGCACCAGGTTCACACCCTGGTGCACACCCGATGCCCACTCGACGCTGGACAACCAGGCCATCAGCCCCGTGCTGCGCCAGACCGTGGCGTACAGCTGCATGGCGCTGCTGGTCTCGATGCGCAGCACAAAGGGCTGGTCAGCGCGCAGTGGAAACACCAGCTGGCGCACATGGATGCGCTGAGCCATGGGCACGGTGTCACCGCTTTCCCTCGCCTGCCACAGGCCGTGCGCCTGCTGGTAGAGCGTGACCCTGTCCAGATAGGTGGGCGTGATCTCCAGCCACAGCGCATCGTTGTCGGCCAGCCCGCTTGTGGGCGCAAGCGCAGGCGTGGCAACCCTCACCCAGTAAGCATGGCGGGTATAGCCCTCGTTCAGAGGCGTGCGCCGGGTTTCGAAGGCATCATCGGGCAGGGTCGCGACCTGTTCAATGGTCATGCTGCGGCCCGCATCGGCAAGCACCTGCATGGGCAGGTCCTTGCCAAGACGCAGTCCCCCGTCAGGGGGAGGCATGGTTGCCGGGCTCAGCACGAAAAATGCGAGCAGCCCGAGCGATACCGTGATCCATGCAATAAATGTAAATTTTTGTGTGTTTCTCTGAACTGTGAGCATTCGAGAGTGTTCGTGCATGGCGGCGGACGTTCGCCCCAAAGAAAATCCGCGCACCAATAGGCAAACATCATGCAGCAGACACTAGAGCCATCGATCGAGTTCACCGTCGCCGTCGTAGAGGACGACGAGGATATTCGTATCAATGTGTGTCGATTTTTAACAAAGTCTGGCTTGCATGCCTGGGGCACGGATTCTGCAGAAGACTTCTACATAAAGCTACTGCGCGAGAAGGCAGATCTGGTCGTCGTCGACCTGGGCCTGCCCGGCGAGGACGGCCTGAGCCTGGTCAAGCGCCTGGCCGAGCAGGAGATTCCCGTCGTGGTGCTCACGGCACGCGGCGATCTGGACAGCCGCATCGCCGGTCTCAATGCCGGCGCCCTGCAGTACTTCGTCAAGCCCACCGACATGAACGAACTGGTGGCCGGCATCCGCTCCCAGCTTCGCCGCAACACCGCCCAACCGGCCAGGGCGTCCGCGCCATTCCTGTCCTGGCGCCTTGACCCCCTGTCGGCCTGCATGGTCGCACCCAACCACCAGATCATTGCCCTGACCAGCCGCGAGCTGGAATTGCTCGGCTGCCTGATGGCCACACCCGGAACCATGGTGGCCAAGCAGACCTTGATCGAGACCATGGGCTATGCCGATGTGGATGACGGTTTCCACCGCATCGAATCGCAGCTGACGCGGCTGCGCCGCAAGACCCTGGATATCTCCGGGCTGGCCCTGCCGGTGAGGGCCGTGTTCGGCCGAGGGCTGGTGTTCGTGCCTTAGGCGCCTTTTTTTTTCTCCATTTCAGCTTTTTGAACCGCAGCCGTCCGGGCATGCGGAAGGGATTCGTTCGCCCATTTTTTTGCTGCAGAAGCGCGTGCGAGTGCTTGGGCGGCTTGGTGCTGGCTGCAAGCGCAGGCGGACGGCGTGGGCCGTCGGAGTTTTCAACCGTGATCAAACACACATGAAGAGAGGAATGGTATGGCGAGACAGAGTTTGCATATCCGGCCCGCAGGGCCGCGCATGAAGGCCTGGAGGCAGGCCAGAAGTCTGGTTGCAGCCGGCACCCTGGCAATGGTGGGTGCAGTTGCGCAGGCGGCATTTCTGAATGGGGACTTCGAGGCAGGGGACCTGACTGGCTGGAACCCCCAGGCCTGGACCAACAATGGCACCCAGGCCAATCCGAAGCGCTTGAGCGAGTTGCGCCTGCAGCCACCTGGCACCAAGTCCCACCTGGTCGAAATCGCCAGCGGCTCGGAAAGCGCTGCAGACGAAGTCCTGTTCCGGGGTGATGCTGGCCAGTCCGCCCTCAAACTGACTTTGGCAGGCTCCCACTCTGCCCGCATCAACCTCAAGGCGAACAGCGCCACCCCAGCCAGCAACGTGATACCGCGGTCCAGCAATGTCGCGGGGGGGCTGGCCGGCTGGACCCAGCAGGTCAATACGGCTAGCTCCATCACCCAGGAGGTGACGCTGACTGCAGATGACATCGACCAGGACGGCAAGATCCACATCCGATTTGTCGCGGCGCCAGTGCTCGAGTACGCCAGCAATCACGGAGGCGAGGACCGTCCCTACTTCGCCATTTCGCTGGTCAAGACCTATGACGCCCAGACCTCCACGGATCTGACCGGTTCGCCCCAGGAACTGTTCTTCAAGTACCACTACGGCGGCGAGCCGGGAGCACCCTGGAAGACCTTTACCGACAAGGGCGGTGCCATCCAGAACTACACCGACCCTCAGGCCTACGATGTCGCACCCGGCAATGCCTACCTGCGGGTAGGCGACAAGGTCAGGCTGCAGGCCGTGGCCTCGGCCTGCAGTGCCGGTGGCCACGCAGGCCATCTGTACGTTGACAACTTCGGCACGACCCTGCCCAAGACACTGTGGATCAGCGCGTCCGGGCCTGTCAGCGCGCCCAAGGCGGACGGAACGGAGATCACCTACACCTATACCTATACGAACAACGGCAGCACCCCGGTGAACAACGTGAAGGTCACGCCCGCGATGCCCGTGGGCACGGATGCTGGCATCAGTCCGACCACGTTCGTGTCACTGGCCGGCGATGGCGGCGCTTGCACGGCCCCGGCCGTGGGCAGTTCAGACCCTGCCCAGTGCGACTTTGGGACCCTGGCACCCGGGCAGTCGGGCACGTTCACGATGACCGTGAAGGTTCCTTTGGGCACGCCGTCAGACCAGATCAACAACGGCAACTACACCATCGGAGGCGACCTGACCTCGACCCTGCTCGGTGCCATGGTGCAGACCCAATTGCTGGCTCCCGCGGCGAGCAGCGACATGGTGCCTGATGTCTCCGGACTCCCGCCCACCGCCGTGGTCGGCGTGCCCTACACCGGCAGCTTCTCCTGCAAGAACGATGGTGCAGCCAGCGCAGGCCAGGCCATCTGCGATGCCTCCGGCCTGCCCCCTGGCGTGACGGCAGGCCAATGCACGATAGACGGCGCGGCCTGGATGCAGCCCGGCGTGGTGCCTGCGGGCAAGACGGTGGTCTGCCAGGTCTCTGGTACACCGACGGGTCCAGGCGGCAGCTCGACGGTCACGGTGACCACGGGCGGCGACAACGACCTGACCCCGGGCAACAACACGACCACGTCGAACATCGCGGTCACCACAACGCCGGATATGCAGATCAATCTGAGCGGACTGCCCCCCACCTCGCCGCTGAACATTCCCTATAGCGGCAGCTTCACCTGCAGCAACCAGGGCCTGGCCAACGCCGTGAGCGGCACCTCCTGCGCCGTCACCGGCCTGCCGGCTGGCGTGACGCAAGGCGCATGCTCCATCAGCCCCGGCAATGCCGCGTGGGTGGCGGGCAATGCGGTGCCGGTGGGAGCCACGGTCACCTGCCAGGTGAGCGGTACGCCCACGGCCGCAGGTTCGTCCACGGTCACGGGCACCACGGGCGCAACGGATGATTCGAATGCGGCGAACAACACCGCGACCATGAATGTGTCCACCGTTGCAGTGCCCGACATGGGCGTCGATCTGAGCGGCCTGCCGACCGCGTTCACGGCCGGCACGCCCTACAGCGGCAGTTTTGTCTGCAAGAACCTGGGCTCGGTCGATGCATCGGCAGGCACCTCGTGCGCAGTCACAGGACTGCCCGCCGGTGTGAGCCAGGGAGCGTGCCGCATCAGCCCTGCCAATGCAGCCTGGTCGGCAGGTGATGCCGTACCTGCGGGCGCCAGCGTGACCTGCACGGTCAGCGGAACGCCCAGCTCCGTGGGAGCCGTGACACTGACGGGCAGCACCGGTGCGACCGGAGATGCCAACCCGGCCAACAACACGGCTTCCCGCGCAGTGGCAGGGGCCGTGTCGCCGGCCTCCATTCCCACCCTCTCCGAATGGGGCCTGATCCTGATGTCCGGCCTGATGGGCATCATGGGCTGGGGCATGGTGCGCCGCCGCCGCGCCAACCCGCTGTGACCGACAGTCGGTCGTGACACAGGGCGCCCTTCGGGGCGCCTTTTTTTTCATCTGGGCGCGGCCGCAGCCAATTGACTTGCTCAATGTGTGATCGAATAAGGGTTTATACCTAGCGATATCCCCATGATCGTCCGTGATCGCCCCGCCGGCCTCAGGCTGTTTCTGATTTTGCGGGGCTCGGTGCTCCAGCGTATCCAGGTCACGCTGCTCGTGAACATCGTGTTCGCCGCCATCATCACTCTGGTGCATGGCAACCTGTTCGACGTGAAGATCACGGTGACGCCCATCCCTTTCACGCTGATCGGCCTGCCGCTGGCCATCTTCCTGGGCTTTCGCAACAACACCGCCTATGACCGCTACTGGGAAGGCCGCAAGCTCTGGGGTGAGATGGTGATCTGCGCGCGCACGCTGGCGCGCCAGTGCCAGAGCCTGATCGTCATCGACGGCGATCCGGACCCGGCCCGGCGCAGCAGCGATGTGCGCGTGCGCATGGTGCACCGGGCGATCGCCTTTGCCCATCTGCTGCGGACGCAGTTGCGCGGACTGCACGAGGATGTGGCCGCAGGCCGCTGGCTGGTGGACAAGGAATGGCGCCAGCTCCAGGGCCTGCCGCTGGAGCAGCGCTGCGACGCACTGATGATGTCCATGGGCCGCGATCTGGCGCAGTGCGTGCGCCGTGGCGAGATGTACCCCTGCCTGGCCGCGTCCATGGACAAGACCTTCACGCGCATGACGGCGGCAGCCGCCTCGTGCGAGCGCATTCGCAACACGCCCATGCCGTTCTCCTATGCGCTGCTGCTGCACCGCACGGCCTATATGTACTGCTTTCTGCTGCCATTCGGCCTGGTGGACACGACCGGGTTCATGACACCCTTCGTCGTGGCCATCGTGGCCTACACCTTCTACGGGCTGGACGCGCTGGGAGATGAGCTCGAGGAGCCTTTCGGCCTGGAGAGCAACGACCTGCCGCTGGACACCATCTGCCGCTCCATCGAGATCAGCCTGGGCTGCATGCTGGGCGAGACGGATCTGCCTGCGCCGCTCAGGCCCGAGGGCTACAGGCTGACCTGAGGCGGCGGGCAAGCATGGGCAAAAGCCCATGAAAATCCCATGAAAAAGCCCCGCAGTTTCCTGCGGGGCTTGGTGGTCTGAAGCGGGATCCGAGGCTCAGGCAAACACGCCGGCCGTGTCCTGCATCTTCCCGGACACGATACCCAGGTGGTGCAGCGTGTCCCCGCCCGTCATCTCCATCTGCGTCAGGCGCTTGAAGTAGTGGCTGCCTGCGTACTCGTCGGTCACGCCGATGCCGCCGTGCAGTTGCACCGACTGCTGGCCGACAAAACGCAGCGACTGGCCCAGCTGGACCTTGGCGCGCGCGATGGCCACGTGGCGCTCGGCATCGGCTGCGCTCATCTTGAGGCTGGCGTAATAGCTCATGGAGCGGGCCAGCTCCAGCTGCATCTTCATGTCGGCCACGCGGTGGCGCAGGGCCTGAAAGCTGGCGATCACCGTGTTGAACTGCTTGCGCTGGTTCATGTACTCGGTGGTCAGCTTCAGGGTCTGCTCCATGGCGCCCACGCCTTCGGCGCACAGCGCGGCGTTGGCGGCGTCCTGGCCCAGCGTGAGGGCGGCCAGGCCATCGGCCGTCACCAGCGTGGCGGGGGCCGCCTGGCAGCGTAGTTCGGCCGCGCGGCTGCCGTCCTGGGTGCGGTAGCCCTGGGTGCTGACGCCGCTGGCGCCGCGCTCCACCAGGAAGAGGGCGATCTTGCCGTCCAGCTGGGCCGGCACCAGAAAGGCGTCGGCCGCATCGCCTGCGGGCACCACGCTCTTGGTGGCATCCACCGTGTAGCCGCTGCCGCTTTTGCTGGCCTTGGCGGCACAGACATCGAGGCGGTAGCGGGCCTGGCGCTCCTGGTGTGCCAGCACGACCAGGGCCTCGCCGCTGGCCACGCGCGGCAGCCACTGGCCGGCCACGGAGGCGTCGGCGTGCTTGCCGAGCACGCCGGCGGCCACAAAGGCCTGTGCCAGCGGCTCCATCACCAGGCCGCGGCCCAATTCCTCCATCACCACCATCACGTCGGTGGCGCCCAGGCCCAGGCCGCCGTGCTCCTCGGGCACGGTCAAGGCCGTCAGGCCCAGTTCGGCGAGCTCGCCCCAGACCTCGCGCGAAAAACCGCCCGCCTCGACGATGGAGCGGCGGCGCTCGAAGGTATAGCCCTTGTCCACCCAGCGGCGCACGGCGTCGCGCAGTTGCTGCTGGTCATCCGAAAAATCAAAGTCCATTTTCTGTCTCCCGAAGCTGATCGAAGCGCGTCCGGCGCACTTCCGGGTTCAGCGAAACTCCAGCCAAAATCAGCCCAGCACCGTCTGAGCGACGATGTTTCTTTGCACCTCGTTGGAGCCGCCGTAGATCGTTGTCTTGCGCATGTTGAAGTACGTCGATGCCAGCGGCGCGTTGTCCACCACGCCGCCGGGGAAGTCGCCCTGCCAGCCGGCTTCCATGGCCTCTTCGATGAAGGGCAGGCTGAAGGGACCTGCGGCCTGCATCATCAACTCGGAGTAGCGCTGCTGGATCTCGCTGCCCTTGATCTTGAGCAGGCCGGCGATGTCCAGCGGGTTCTTGCCCGATTTCTCGGCCGACAGCACGCGCAGCACCAGCATTTCCAGCGCCACCACGTCGACTTCGAGCTTGGCGATCTCGTCGCGGAAACGCTGGTCCTCGTAGACGCCTTCGGCCTTGGCGATGCGCTTGAGGCGCTCCAGCTCGCGCTTGGCGCGGTTCACGTCGGCGATGTTGGTGCGCTCGTGGCTCAACAGGTGCTTGGCGTAGGTCCAGCCCTTGTTCTCCTCGCCGATCAGGTTCTCGGCCGGCACTTCCACGTTGTCGAAGAAGACCTCGTTGACCTCGCACTCGCCGTCCAGCAGCTTGATCGGGCGCACGGTCACGCCGGGGCTCTTCATGTCCACCAGCAGGAAGCTGATGCCGGTCTGGGGCTTGCCCTCGTTGCTGGTGCGCACCAGGCAGAAGATCCACTCGCCGTACTGGCCCAGCGTGGTCCAGGTCTTCTGGCCGTTGACGATGTACTTGTCGCCCACGCGCTCGGCACGGGTCTTGAGGCTGGCCAGGTCCGATCCCGAGCCCGGCTCCGAGTAGCCCTGGCTCCACCAGACCTCGCCGCTGGCAATGCCGGGCAGAAAGCGCTGCTGCTGCTCGGGCGAGCCGTAGGCCATGATCACGGGCGCGACCATCACGGGGCCGAAGGGAATGATGCGCGGGGCGCAGGCCAGGGCGCATTCCTCCTCGAACAGATGCTTTTGCACGGCTGTCCAGCCGGGGCCGCCGAACTGCTTGGGCCAGCCGTAACCCAGCCAGCCTTTCTTGCCAAGAATCTTGGCCCAGTTCTGCAGGTCGTCGCGCGTCAGGCGCAGCGAATGGCGCACCTTGTGCGCGATGTCCTGGGGCAGGTTGGCCCGCACCCAGGCGCGGACTTCCTCGCGAAAGGACTGTTCTTCAGGGGTAAATGCCAGGTCCATGGACTGTGTCTCCTTCAATCCCGGCTTTTGTAGCACGCACGTTCTTTTTTGGACTGTCCAGGGCGTGACAACCTATGGCAATCCCTGATGCAACAAGCCCCGGGCGGCGGGGCAGTCCGGGGCTTGCTGCTGGGGCTGCCCGAGCGCAGGCGATCAGCTGGATTGGCCGGGCTCCTCCAGCCCCAGCTGTGCATAGACATGCGCAAGACGTGCCTGCAATTGCTGTACCTGGGCTTCGAGATCGACCACGCGCTGGGCCAGGACATCGCCGCGTGAGCCTGCTGCAGCGGGGGGCTGGGCCATGGCGTTCACGTCCACGGGGCCGCACAGCAGATGGGCCCAGCGCTGCTCGCGTGCGCCAGGCGCGCGTGGCAGCAGCACGACCAGCGGGCCGCCTTTTTCCTCGCTGCGTTCGCGCAGCTCTTCCAGGAAGGCTTCGACCGATGAGATGTCGGCGAAGCGGTGCCAGCGCTCGGAGTTGATGCGCAGCTCGCCCGCCGTCTGCGGGCCGCGCAGCATCAGCAGGGACAGCAGCACGGCACTCTGGTCGGGCACCCCCACGCCGCGCGGGAAGTTGTGCTCCCAGCGCGTGGCGCGCGCGCTGCTGATCTGTACGGACATGGTGCGCAGGCGCAGGCTGTCCAGCGCTTCCTGGGCCTCGCCTTCGCTGACTTCCATCACCGGATCACGGCTGCTCTTCTGGTTGCAGCCCGTGACCAGCGCGTTGAGCGTGAGCGGGTAGCTGTCGGGCACGGTGCGCGCCTTCTCCATCAGGGTGGCCAGCACGCGGGCTTCGACAGCGGTCAGGGGGGTGGAGCGGGGATCGAATGGCATGGGTGTCTGGACGGAAGAGGTGACAAGGCCCGGCAGGGCCATGGGCCTTGCCGGGGCTGGCGCAGGCCGCGCGGCCTGCGGTGCGACAATCGCCGCCCATGAAAAATATCGTGATCCTGATCTCGGGCGGCGGCTC
Source organism: Delftia sp. NA_296.1 (assembly GCF_052692095.1). NCBI lineage: Bacteria > Pseudomonadati > Pseudomonadota > Betaproteobacteria > Burkholderiales > Comamonadaceae > Delftia > Delftia sp. NA_296.1. Next base: position 169,887 of record NZ_JBQZGF010000010.1, read on the forward strand.
GAACATGGCTGCCATTGTGCGTGCTTCGCAGCAACAGGACTGGGCGCGGCGTTACGGCGCCCGCGTGGCCGCCGTGGTCAGCAACAAGGCCGAGGCTTCGGGCCTTGTTTTCGCGCGCGAGCAAGGCATTGCCACCGAGGTGCTGGACCACCGCCCGTTTCCCAGCCGCGAGGCGTTTGATGCCGAGCTGGCCCAGGTGATTGACCGCCACGCGCCTTCGCTGATCGTGCTGGCCGGCTTCATGCGCATCCTCACGCCGGGCTTCGTGGCGCATTACGAGGGGCGCATGATCAACATCCACCCCTCGCTGTTGCCCGCCTTCACGGGTCTGCACACGCACCAGCGGGCGATCGATGCAGGCTGCCGCTTTGCGGGCTGCACCGTGCACCGCGTTACGGCCGAGCTGGATGTGGGCCCCATCCTGGAGCAGGCCGTGGTGCCCGTGCTGCCCGGCGACACGGCCCAGGCGCTGGCCGCGCGCGTGCTGGTGCAGGAGCACCTCATCTACCCGCGCGCCGTGGCGCAGTTGATGCGGGGCTAGGGTCTGCTCACAGGCCTTCGCTCTGAAAGGCCTGCTGCTCCACTTCGGGGCAGCGTGCAAAGCGGGGCTGCTCCACGCCGTCGATGACCACGGTTTCATTGAACATGGCGGCAGGCCGCACCCACAGGCCGCGCTCGCCGTAGAGCGCGCGATACAGCGTCATGGACTCGCGCGTCTCGCTGTGGCGCACGGTGGCGAGCACTTCGTAGAGGGCGCCCTTGTAGTGGCGGTACAGGCCCGAGGGCGTGGGGATCAGGGGAGGCAGGTCGTCGTCGGTCATGGGGCGCCATGGTAGCTGTGCCAGCCCGGCGTTGCTTCGGGTTCCGACCTGTGGCCCTCTCGGATTTGCAAGGCGGTGGGACAATTGCGCCCATGCATCCCAAACAGCTTCTCGACGCCTGCGCCGAACTGGTCAAGCGCACCCTGACTTTCGAACACCCGGCCGACGCCGTGGTGTCACGCTTTTTCCGTGAAAACCGCAACCTGGGCCCGCGCGAGCGTGCCGCGTTGGCCGAAACCGCCTACACCGTGCTGCGCAAGAAGCTGCTTTTTGAGAGCCTGGCACGTTCTGGCAGCGGCTCGCGCGAGCGCAGGCTGGCCATCCTGGGCTTTGCACATAGCCAGGAAGCCCTGGCCCGCGTGGCCGGCAAGTCCGAGCAGGGCGTCAAGGAGGCGCTCGGCTTTGCGCGCGCGGCGCTGTCCCCCCAGGAACTGCAATGGCTGGACGCCTGCGATGCCGTGCGCCCCGATGAGCTGATGGAGCCGCACCGCCACAACCTGCCCGAGTGGCTGGTCTCGCCGCTCAAGCAGCAGCTGGGCGAAGATTTCTGGGCCTTTGCCCAGAGCATGGAGCAGGCCGCACCGCTGGATCTGCGCGTCAATGCGCTGAACGCCAAGCGTGCCGATGTGCAAAAGGAACTGGCCGATGCCGGCATCGCCGCCGAAGCCACGCCGTACTCGCCCTGGGGCCTGCGCGTGCAGGGCAAGCCTGCTCTGGCCCGGCTGGACGCCTTCACGCGCGGCGCCATCGAGGTGCAGGATGAAGGCTCCCAGCTGCTGGCGCTGATGCTGGACGCCAAGCGCGGCGAAATGGTGGTCGATTTCTGCGCCGGCGCAGGCGGCAAGACCCTGGCCATTGGCGCGTCCATGCGCAGCACGGGGCGCCTGTACGCCTTCGATGTGTCCGGCCACCGGCTCGAAGCCCTGAAGCCGCGCCTGGCGCGCTCGGGCCTGTCGAATGTGCACCCTGCGGCCATCGCCCATGAGCGCGACGACCGCGTCAAGCGCCTGGCCGGCAAGATCGACCGCGTGCTGGTCGATGCGCCCTGCTCGGGCCTGGGCACGCTGCGCCGCAATCCCGACCTCAAGTGGCGCCAGTCGGCCAAGGCCATCGAGGAGCTCACGCAAAAGCAGGCGGCCATCCTGGCCAGTGCAGCGCGCCTGGTCAAGCCGGGTGGGCGCCTGGTCTATGCCACCTGTTCGGTCCTGCCGCAGGAAAACGAGGCCATTGCCGAAGCCTTTGCAGCGGAGCACTCTGACTTCGTGGCCATGGATGCCGGCGAACTGCTGGCCCAGCTCAAGGTGGAGCAGGGTGATGCGCTGTGCAGCGGCGGCGAGACCGGCACGCAGTACCTGCGCCTGTGGCCGCAGCGCCATGAGACGGATGGCTTTTTTGCCGCCGTTTGGACCCGGAAGCCGTAACTTGCAGACGCAATAAGCTGTAAATCGCAGGAGATTGCCGAATGCCTTTGTAGGCGCATCGCCTAAAATTGAGGCATCGGTGCCACTGGGCGCCGCCTTGCCAAAGGCTTCGGTTATGTCGCTGGATTTCGGATCGGTTTGGAACCTCGCCGTGGATTGGATGGCCCATGGCCTGTGGCAGCTGTCGTGGTGGCAGCTGCTGCTGTACGCCCTGGTCACCACCCACATCACCATTGCGGGCGTCACCATCTTCCTGCACCGCTGCCAGGCCCACCGCTCGCTGGACCTGGGGCCGATTCCTTCTCACTTCTTCCGTTTCTGGCTGTGGCTGGGCACGGGCATGGTCACCAGGGAGTGGGTGGCCATCCACCGCAAGCACCACGCTAAGTGCGAAACCGAGGACGACCCCCACAGCCCGCAGACACGTGGCCTGGACACCGTGATGCGCCAGGGTGCGGAGCTGTACCGCGAAGAGGCGGCGAACGCCGAGACACTCAGAAAGTTCGGCCACGGCACGCCCGACGACTGGATCGAGCGCCATCTCTACAGCCGGTATTCGATCTGGGGCCCTTCGCTGATGCTGATCATCAACGTGCTGCTGTTCGGCGCCATCGGACTGACGATCTGGGCCGTGCAGATGGCCTGGATTCCGTTCTGGGCTGCCGGCGTGGTCAACGGCCTGGGCCATTTCTGGGGCTACCGCAACTTCGAGGCCCAGGATGCCAGCACCAACCTCGTGCCCTGGGGCCTGATCATTGGCGGCGAGGAACTGCACAACAACCACCATACCTACCCGACCTCGGCCAAGTTCTCGGTCAAGCGCTATGAGTTCGACGTGGGCTGGGTCTACATCAGCGCCATGCAGAAGCTGGGCTGGGCCAAGGTCAAGAAGACGGCGCCGCGGCTGGTCATGGGCGCCGTCAAGCCCGTGGCCGACGAAAAGACGCTGGAGGCCGTGATCGCCAACCGCTACGAGGTCATGGCCCGCTATGCGCGCGGCGTGCGCGCCGCCGTGCAGATCGAGCTCGATGCGCTCAAGCAGCGCAAGGCCCGGCAGGCCGACCTGTCCCTGCTCAAGACGGCGCGCCGCTGGCTGCACCGCGATGCCGACAAGGTGCCCGCCCAGGCACAGGGGCAACTGGCCCAGGCGCGCGCAGCCCACCCCGTGCTCGACCAGATGCTGGTCATGCGCGAGGAGCTGCGCCAGCTGTGGCTGAACACCTCGCTGTCGCGCGAGCAACTGACGGCCCATCTGCAGGCCTGGTGCCATCGCGCCGAGGCCAGCGGCATTGCCGCGCTCAAGGAGTTCTCCGTCAAGCTGCGCGCTGCCCACGCCTGAAGCCGCGAAGCCAGCCGGCAACCGACCATGCCCGGGGCCGCATCCCCTCTTCGGAGGCGATGCGGCTTTTTGCTGTGGGGCTCTGCCGCAGTTCCAGGCTTGCCATGGCCTGGGACAAGGAGCGGACCCGTATCTGCAGATCGGCGCCCGCACGCCAGCCCTGGCCCGGCTGCAGCCTGAGGGCCGGCGCGGGCACCCCATCCGCCCAGGCCTGTTGCGGGGCGGTGATTTCCAGCGGGCCGTGGCGGCAGAACAGTTCACTGCCCTCCAGCACATGCAGGTGAAGATCGTTGCCGGGGGCAAGATGGCGCAGTTCGAAGGAGCGGGTGTCGGCGTTGTGCATGGTCTGTGTCCTGTGATTCCAGGCCCTCAAGCGTAGGCAGGCAGCCTTCATCGGCACAGGCACAGCCCGCGCCTTGTTGCATAGCAGCAGTGCAGATGGCGGTGGATCTGTTCTGCTTTGTGGTCGATGGATCTGTATCTGTTGCGTAACAGCGCCTTGGGGCAAGATCGCGGGCAAGTGCTCTCGTCCCCGATTCGTTCTCGACCTGTTCCATGACCCTTGCTAGCGCCTCTCCGACCCTGTACCGCCGCCTGGCGGCCGACTACAGCCTGGCCATGGAGCTGGGCACGCTCAAGGCGGGCGAGCGCATGCCTTCCGTGCGCGAGCTGATGCGCCGCCATGAGGTCAGCCTGTCCACGGCGCTGCAGACGCTGCGGCATCTGGAGGACCTGGGCCAGCTCGAAGCCCGCCCGCGCGTGGGCTACTTTGTGCGCGATGCCCGGCCTGCAGGCCTGGCCCCGGCCAGCGAGCCCGACCTGAGTCAGCCGGTGCAACCGCTGCCGCAGCCGCACTTCGCAGGCATCAATGAACACATTTCCCTGATGCTGGAGCGCGGCCGCCAGGCCGACGTGCGCGTGGACCTGGGCGGTGCCACGCCGCCGCCCGAACTGTTCGATCGCGGCTACCTGAACCAGATCGCCGCCCGGCTGCTGCGCGAGCAGCCTGACCTGTTGGTGCTGGGGCGCTCCATGATGGGCAGCCACCCTGATTTCCAGCGCGCCATGGCGCGGCGCGCGCTGGCGGCGGGCATCCATGTGGCACCGGCCGATGTGCTGGCGACCACGGGCAACTCCGAGGCCGTGAGCCTGGCGCTGGCCGCCGTGGCCTCGCCAGGCGACATGGTGGCCGTGGAGTCGCCGACCTACTACGGCCTGCTGCAGGTGGTGGAGTCCTTGCAGATGCAGGCTCTGGAGATTCCCTGCAGCCCGCGCACCGGCCTGTCCATCGAGGCGCTGGAGCTGGCCCTGCAGACCCAGCCGCGCCTGAAGGCCGTGGTGGTCGTGCCCGAGCTGCAGATGCCGCTGGGTACGCGCATTCCCGATGAGCACAAGGCCAGGCTGGTCGATCTGTGCGGCGCCCACGGCGTGGCATTGATCGAGGACGACTCCTATGGACTGTTCGTGGAAAGCAGCCAGCCCGTGCGCCCCATCAAGGCCTGGGATCGCCTGCCGGGCCATGTCATCTATTGCGAGGCCTTCAACAAGAGCATGGCGCCGGGCCTGCGCCAGGGCTGGATGAACGCTGGCCAGTGGCATGGGCGGGTGCAGATGCTCAAGTTCGCGCGCAGCCGCGGCACCCAGACCCTGGCCCAGTTGCTGGCGGCCGCCTGCGTGGGCTCGCCCGCACATCTGCGCAATCTGCAGCGCCTCAAGCAGCAGTTGCGGCGCCAGCGTGAAGGCATGGCGCAGCTGGTGGCGCGGTTTTTCCCGCTGGGCACGCGGCTGAGCCTGCCGCCCGGCGGGCTCAGCCTATGGCTGGAGTTTCCGGCTGGCGTGTCCACGTCCGCGCTGTTCACGCAGGCGCTGGCGCGCGGCATCCGCACGGCGCCGGGCAGCATGTTCTCGAACTCGGGGCGCTACGAGCACTGCATGCGCCTGGGCTGCACCCTGCCGGTGGATGCCGTGATCGAGCAGGCCTGCCGCGAGCTGGGTGCCATGGCCTGTGCGCAGCTGGGTCAGCCGGCGCGCAGTGGGTGACAGGCGAAAAACAGACGAAAAACAGACGAAAAACGGACGCAAAGCGGGCACAAAGCCAACACAAAGCGGACGCAAAAAAACCGCCGGGCTTGCGCCGGGCGGTTTTTTGTCGGTACCGGGAACAGGCTGAATTACTTCAGCTTGATTTCCTTGTACGTGACGTGCTTGCGAGCCTTGGGATCAAACTTCATGATCGCCATCTTCTCGGGCATTGTCTTCTTGTTCTTGGTCGTGGTGTAGAAGTGGCCGGTTCCTGCAGTGGATTCCAGCTTGATCTTTTCGCGTCCGCCTTTAGCAGCCATGGTGTTTCTCCTTGAGGGATTTAGGCTTGGCCACGGGCACGCAGGTCTGCGAGCACGGAGTCGATACCGTTCTTGTCGATCAGGCGCAGAGCAGCGCTGGAAACGCGCAGGCGCACCCAACGGTTTTCGCTCTCAACCCAGAAACGGCGGTATTGCAGGTTGGGCAGGAAACGACGCTTGGTCTTGTTGTTGGCGTGGGAAACGTTGTTTCCCACCATGGGCTTCTTGCCCGTTACTTCACATACGCGTGCCATGAGGACACTCCGATAGTTGTACAGCCGCCGACGCTGATGCCCTGCATTTGCTGCATGGCTTGCCGGCAACCTCACCTCGCCATAAAGGGTGGCGGTAACCCCATGCTGAAAGTGTCCTGGCCATGCAAGCAAGGCGTGCTTCAAATTCAGCAAAGCCACGGATTATAGCGTCTCCATGAGAAAAGCCCCTGGGCCAGCCAAACACGGCTGCAGCCAGGGGCTTTTGCCGCCCTGCGGGAGAGCAGGGCGGGCAGGGTGGCGTCCTGCTTATTCCTGTTCGAGGAAGCGCTGGGCGTCCAGCGCGGCCATGCAGCCCGTGCCGGCGCTGGTGATGGCCTGGCGGTAGACATGGTCCTGCACGTCGCCGGCCGCGAACACGCCGGGCACGCTGGTCTGCGTGGCAAAGCCCTTGAGGCCGCCCTGGGTGATGATGTAGCCGGTCTCGTCCATCTCCAGGTGGCCCTTGAAGATCTCGGTATTGGGCGCATGGCCGATGGCGATGAAGCAGCCCTGCAGCTGGATGTCCTCGGCGTGGCCGTCCTGGGTGCTCTTGATGCGGATGCCGGTCACGCCGGACTGGTCGCCCAGCACCTCTTCGAGCACGAAGTGGGTCTTGAGCTCGATCTTGCCGGCCCGGACCTTGTCCATGAGCTTGTCCACGAGGATGGGCTCGGCCTTGAACTTGTCGCGGCGGTGCACCAGGGTGACCTTGCTGGCGATGTTGGACAGGTACAGGGCTTCCTCGACGGCCGTGTTGCCGCCGCCGACCACGCACACGGGCTGCTCACGGTAGAAGAAACCGTCGCAGGTGGCGCAGCCGGAGACGCCGCGGCCCATGAAGGCCTCTTCGGAGGGCAGGCCCAGGTACTTGGCCGAGGCGCCGGTGGCGATGATCAGGCTGTCGCAGGTATAGGTGCCGGAGTCGCCGGTCAGCGTGAAGGGGCGCTTGGAGAAATCGACGCTGTGGATGTGGTCGAACACCACCTGGGTCTTGAAGCGCTCTGCGTGCTCCAGAAAACGCTGCATCAGCTCGGGGCCCTGCACGCCGTTCACGTCTGCAGGCCAGTTGTCCACCTCGGTCGTCGTCATCAGCTGGCCGCCCTGGGCCATGCCGGTCACCAGCAGCGGGTTGAGGTTGGCGCGCGCGGCATAGATGGCGGCCGTGTAGCCGGCAGGGCCGGAGCCGAGGATCAGGACTTTGGCGTGTTGGGTAGAAGACATGGATGCAGTTCTTGAAAAAGGCGCACGCCGGCAGTCGGCGTGCAGAAAAAAAGATACATCGGGAACAGCAGTGGAGTATCGCTCCGCAGTCAGGTTCCCGTTGCCATATGGATCAATGGCCCGGATTGTCAAAAATGATCGACGTGGCGCCGTCATGCGGCGGTGTCATGCTCTGTTGCAAGTGCTTGCATTACGCTTGCGGGTCGCCCTGGCTGTTTTTGCGGCCAGTCCGAGGGGGCTGGGGTAAGCTCCCGCCTGCGTATGACTTACTCATTGAACGCTCTGAACGCTTCCACATCCGCCAAGGGCAAATCCAGGTCTGCGGCGCGCCCCGGCATGGTGGCGCGCTTCGGCCACGAAATGCTGCTGCTGGCGGGGCTGCTGGCCCTGGTGTTCTGGCTTGCCTCCATGCTCAGCTACTCTCCCCAGGATCCAGCGTGGTCCACCTCCGGGGCGGGACACGCGCGCCTGGTCGCCAACTGGATGGGCCGCGTCGGAGCCTGGCTGGCCGACGCCTGCTATTTCGGTTTCGGCATGTCGGTCTGGTGGCTGGTGCTGGCCTCGCTGCAGACCTGGCTGTCTTCCTTTGCGCGCTGGCTGCGCGGCGGCGTGCCGCGCGACGGTGTGCCACTGCCGCCCCTGTGGCGCCGGCGCCTGCGCTTTTGGGGCGGGCTGCTGCTGCTGCTGGGTGCGAGCTGCGCACTGGAGTGGACGCGCCTGTACCGCTTCGAGAGCGTGCTGCCCGGCCCGGCCGGCGGCGTCTTCGGCTACATGCTGGGGTACCACAGCCTGCAGTGGCTGGGCTTCATGGGCTCGGGCCTGATCGGCATCTGCGTGGCCGTGATCGGCCTGGCCATGGTGTTCCGCTTTTCCTGGGGTCATCTGGCCGAATCCATGGGCGCACGCCTGGACGGCTGGGTGCTCTTTCTTTTTGCGCGCCGTGAAAAGGCCCGGGACGAAGCCGCAGGCCGCCGCGCTGCGCGCGAGCGCGAGGAAGTGGTGCAGGAAGAGCGCACGGAAAGCGCCGTGCAGCACCCGCAGCCCGTGCAGATCATCGAACCCGTGCTCCAGGAGGCTGCGATACCCAGCGTGCGCGTGGTCAAGGAGCGCCAGAAGCCCCTGTTCTCCGAACTGCCCGACAGCAAGCTGCCCCAGGTGGATCTGCTCGATGCGGCGCAGCAGCGCCAGGAAAGCGTCTCGCCCGAAACGCTGGAGATGACCAGCCGGCTGATCGAAAAGCGCCTCAAGGACTTTGGTGTCGATGTGCATGTGGTCGCCGCCATGCCCGGCCCCGTGATCACCCGCTACGAGATCGAGCCGGCCACGGGCGTCAAGGGCTCGCAGATCGTGAACCTGGCCAAGGATCTGGCGCGCTCGCTGTCCCTGGTGTCCATCCGCGTGATCGAGACGATTCCCGGCAAGAATTTCATGGCGCTGGAGCTGCCCAATGCCAAGCGCCAGTCCATCCGCCTGTCCGAGGTGCTGGGCTCGCAGGTCTACCACGACGCCAAGAGCATGCTGACCATGGGCCTGGGCAAGGACATCGTGGGCAATCCGGTCGTGGCCGATCTGGCCAAGATGCCGCACGTGCTGGTGGCCGGCACCACGGGTTCAGGCAAGTCGGTGGGGATCAACGCCATGATCCTGTCGCTGCTGTACAAGGCCGAGGCCCGCGATGTGCGCCTGCTGATGATCGACCCCAAGATGCTGGAAATGTCGGTCTACGAAGGCATTCCTCACCTGCTGTGCCCCGTGGTCACCGACATGAAGCAGGCTGCCAATGGCCTGAACTGGTGCGTGGCCGAGATGGAGCGCCGCTACAAGCTCATGAGCAAGCTGGGCGTGCGCAATCTGGCGGGCTACAACGCCAAGATCGACGAGGCCAAGGCGCGCGAGGAATCCATTCCCAACCCCTTCAGCCTCACGCCCGAGGAGCCCGAGCCGCTGCAGCGCCTGCCGCACATCGTCATCGTCATCGACGAGCTGGCCGACCTGATGATGGTGGTCGGCAAGAAGATCGAGGAGCTGATCGCGCGCCTGGCCCAGAAGGCCCGCGCGGCCGGCATCCACCTGATCCTGGCCACCCAGCGCCCCAGCGTGGACGTGATCACCGGCCTGATCAAGGCCAACATCCCCACGCGCATCGCCTTCCAGGTCAGCAGCAAGATCGACAGCCGCACCGTGCTTGATCAGATGGGCGCCGAATCCCTGCTGGGCATGGGCGACATGCTCTACATGGCCAGCGGCACGGGCCTGCCCGTGCGCGTGCACGGCGCCTTCGTGTCGGACGAGGAAGTGCACCGCGTGGTGGGCTACCTCAAGGAGCAGGGCGAGGCAGACTACATCGAAGGCGTGCTCGAAGGCGGCACGGCCGAGGGCGACAGCGAGTTCGGCTCGGAGTCCGGCGACGGCGGCAACGGCGAGAAGGACCCCATGTACGACCAGGCCGTGGAAGTGGTCCTCAAGGACCGCAAGGCCAGCATCTCGTATGTGCAGCGCAAGCTCAGGATTGGTTACAACCGCTCGGCGCGCCTGCTGGAAGATATGGAAAAGGCGGGCCTCGTCAGCGGTCTCACGGCCAGCGGGCAGCGCGAAGTGCTGGTGCCCGCGCGCGCCGGGGAATGAGCCCGCTTCCCCGCAATCATGGAGAAAGAATGAAACGTCTGTTGACTGCAGTTGTGATCGCGGCAAGCGCGACGGCCTCGTGGGCCGATGGCCTCAAAAGCCTGGAAGCCTTCATGAAGAATTCCCAGGCCGGCCGCGCCGAATTCACCCAGGCCGTGACGGCCCCATCCAAGGATGGCCAGCCGCCGCGCACCAAGAACTCCAGCGGCCAGTTCGAATTCCAGCGTCCCGGCAAGTTCAGGTTCGTCTACACCAAGCCGTTCGAGCAGACCATCGTCGCCGACGGCAAGACGCTGTGGCTCTATGACGCCGACCTCAACCAGGTCACGCAGCGCCCCCAGGCCCAGGCCCTGGGCAGCACGCCGGCCGCCATCCTGGCGTCGGCCAACGATCTCAAGGCGTTGAGTGCCGACTTCGATCTGCAATCCGCGCCCGAGCAGGATGGCCTGCAATGGGTCCAGGCCAGTCCCAAGGACAAGAACGGCCAGCTCAAGAGCGTGCGCGTGGGCTTTGCGGCCGATGGCCAGCTTTCGGCGCTGGACATCCTCGACAGCTTTGGCCAGCGTTCGCTGATCCGCTTCAGCCAGCTGCAGACCCAGGCGTCTTTGCCAGCCTCGACTTTCGAGTTCAAGGTGCCAGCGGGCGCCGACGTGCTCAAGCAGTAAGCCGCGCTGCCGCGCGGGGCAACCTTTCAGGCCGGTCACAGGCTGCGGTGCGCAGTTTGTGAGGTTTTGTAATGGTTTTGCCTAATATCGTCGAGACAATGGCGGCCTGCGGCCAGCGATTGTTTCGACGTCCCTCCGAGGACATGCTGGCCGGCTCTCGCATGCCTTTATGAACCTCAGTCGCAAGTTGCCGCTCGCCATTGCCATGGCGCTGCTATTCACCCTCGCTGCCGGATTCTTCGGACTCTGGTCGGCCCATCGATCCCTAGGCGTCTTTCACGGCGATGTCCAGCGCCACATGGCGGCGGAACGCCTTGCCGCCGAGGTGGAAGGCCACTTCAAAACCCAGGTCCAGGAATGGAAGAACGTGCTGCTGCGCGGCTCGGACAACGCGCTGCGCGAGCAGCACTGGAAGGGCTTTCTGGCCGATGAGCGCGCCGTGCAGGACAAGACCGCGGCCTTGCTGGCCCTGGTGGACGATGCCTCCCTGCGCGAGATCGCCCAGGGCTTTGTGGCGCAGCACCGCAAGATGGCCGAAGGCTACCGCGTGGGGCTGGACAAATTCGAGGCCACGGGCTTCGACCCCTCGGTGGGCGACATGGCCGTGCGCGGCGTGGACCGCGAGCCGGCCGAGCTGCTTTCCCAGCTCAAGGCCGGCATTGCGGCGCAGAGCAAGGCGGTGGCCGACGATGCCTACAGCAGCGGCAAGCACGCCACTGAGCTGAGCCTGGTGCTGATGCTGGTGGCGGCCGTGGCCGGCGTGGCCATTGGCTGGCTCATCACCCGTGCCGTGGTGGCACCGCTGCGCAGCGCGGTCCAGCTGGCCGAGAAGGTGGCCCAGGGCCATCTGACCAATGCCATAGCGAGCGGCGGGCCAGACGAACTGGGCCAGCTGCTGCGGGCGCTGGGCGCCATGCAGGAGCAGCTGCGCAGCATCGTCGTGGAAGTGCGCGGCAATGCGGAGCAGGTGGCATCCGCCAGCTCGCAGATCGCGGCCGGCAACAGCGACCTGGCCCAGCGCACCGAGCAGCAGGCATCGGCCCTGCAGATGACGGCTTCGTCCATGGACCAGCTCGACTCCACCGTGCGCGGCAATGCCGATCACGCAGAGAAGGCCAACCTGCTGGCTTCGTCCGCCAGCGACATCGCCACGCGCGGTGGCGATGCCATCTCGGCCGTCGTGGGCACCATGCGCAGCATCCAGGATGCGTCCGAGCGCGTGGTCAGCATCATCGAGGTGATCGACGGCATCGCGTTCCAGACCAATATTCTTGCGCTCAATGCGGCCGTGGAGGCCGCGCGGGCCGGTGAACAGGGCCGGGGCTTTGCCGTGGTCGCCGCCGAGGTCCGCACGCTGGCCCAGCGCAGCTCGGGCGCGGCGCGGGAAATCCGTGACCTGATCCAGGCCAACGCCCAGCGCGTGGCCCTGGGGGCCGAGGAGGTGGACAGCGCGGGTGCGACCATGGCCTCGGTGCAGGAGGTGATTGCCAAGGTCTCGCGCATGATCGGCGCCATCAGCCACTCCAGCGGCGAACAGAGCGCTGGCGTGAGCCACGTCAACAGCGCCATCGTCCGCATCGAGGAGGGGACCCAGCAGAACGCCGCGCTGGTGGAACAGACCAGTTCGGCCGCCGAGAGCCTGCGCAAGCAGGCCCATCAGCTGGTCGAACTCATGGCGCGTTTCAGGACGGCCTGAACGCGGTGGCCGGGGCCGGGCGCAGCCGGTCGTGGAGCGCCGCCAGCGCCAGGGTGGCTGCCACGGGCAGGGCCCAGCCCATGCCGTTGCCCGGCAGGCTGTTCAGGAAGGCCGGCAGCCAGTCCTGCCAGCCGGCCGCCTTGGCGGCATCGACAAGACCGAACACCAGCGCCACGACCAGCACCGGCGCGAACACGCGCTGGGCATTGCGCCACAGGCCTGACAGCAGGCTCAACACCACCAGGGCGATGGCCAGCGGATAAATGCCCACCAGCACGGGGCCGGACAGGGCGATCAGCTGGGCCAGGCCCTGGTTGGACACCAGGATGCACGCCAGGCCAATGGCCACCACCACCGCGCGGTAGGGCAGGCGCAGCATCTCGCTGAAGTAGGCGCCACAGGCGCTGACCAGGCCCACGGCCGTGGTCAGGCAGGCCAGGGAAATCACCACGGCCAGCAGCAGGCTGCCGATGGGGCCGAAGGTGTGATCCACATAGCGCGTGAGGATGAGCACGCCGGTCTGCGCCTGCGGGGCGATGGACTGGCTGGTGGCGCCCAGATGGATCAGCGACAGATACACCAGGCCCAGGCCCACGGCCGCGATCACGCCCGCGATGATGGCGTAGCGCGTCTGCAGCCCGGTGTGGGAGATGCCCCGGTCCCGGATGGCGTTGACGATGACGATGCCGAAGGCCAGGGCGCCCAGCGCGTCCATGGTCTGGTAGCCCTCCAGGAACCCTTCGGTCAGGGGCGCGACCAGGTAGTCGCCGCTGGCGCTGGTGGCGGCACCGGCCGGCAGCAGCACGGCGGCGGCACCCAGCACCACCAGGGCCAGGATCAGCACGGGCGTGATCAGCTTGCCGATGGTGTCGATCAGCTTGCCGGGGAACAGGGACAGGCCCATGACCAGCACGAAGTACACCGCCGAGTAGATGAACAGCGCAGTGCTGCTGTGGCCCACGAAGGGCGCAAAGCCCATCTCGAACGACACGGTGGCCGTGCGCGGCGTGGCAAACAGCGGGCCGAGGATGAGATAGATCAGCAGGCCCAGCACCATGCCGGCCTTGCGGCCCACGGGCGAGGTCAGCGCATCGAGCCCGCCGCCCACGCGCGCCAGCGCCACCACGGTGAGCAGCGGCAGGCCCACGCCCGTGAGCAGAAAGCCCGTGGCCGCAGTGGCCGCGTGCTCGCCGGCGCCCTGGCCGACCATGGGCGGAAAGATGATGTTGCCCGCGCCGAGGAACAGCGCAAAGGTCATGAAGCCTAGGGCGATAAGGTCCCGGGTCTTGAGTGTTTGCATGGATGCAGAAATGAAAAGGTCCCGCCTTGCCGCATGGCAGGCAGTTCCGGAAACGGTGGGAGGCGCGGAGCGATGGGGCAGCAATGGCGCAGGCCCGATGGCCGCGCATGCCGCGCGGCCGGCTCCGCAAAGGGCAGCATTTTAGGGCGGCGGCCCGAAGCGGGTGAAAAATGTCAGTGATTGCTCTTGATGAGATGCATGCAAACCATTCATGTCATGTGAGTGACATGCCTGCAGGCGATGGCCAGGATCCCAGCTGGCGATCCATGGCTTCATCCCCCGCGGCCAGGTACAGGCATCAGGGGCTGGCGCACCCGCTGCCGCCATGGCGTGGACAATGGCGTCATGGTTTTGCAACTGCATCTGTTCCCCTCGGCAGCGAATTCGGCACATGGGCTGCCGAACGCCTTCTGCGCGGCGCTGCCTGCGACGGAGCTGGCCCATGGCTGATCTGTTCACCCAGGAGCCCTCCGCACCACTGGCCGAAGCCCTGCGGCCCAAGACCCTGGACGAGGTCGTGGGCCAGTCCCATCTGCTGGGCGAGGGCAAGCCGCTGCGCCTGGCCTTCCAGTCAGGCAAGCCGCACTCCATGATCTTCTGGGGGCCGCCCGGCGTGGGCAAGACCACGCTGGCCCGGCTCACGGCCACGGCCTTCAAGTGCGAGTTCATTGCGCTGTCTGCGGTGTTCTCCGGGGTCAAGGACATCCGCGCGGCCATGGAGCAGGCGCAGCAGAACCTGGCCATGGGCCGGCACACCATCCTCTTCGTGGACGAGATCCACCGCTTCAACAAGTCCCAGCAGGATGCGCTGCTGCCCTATGCGGAAAGCGGGCTGGTCACCTTCATCGGCGCCACCACGGAGAACCCTTCCTTCGAGGTGAACTCGGCCCTGCTGTCACGCGCGCAGGTCTATGTGCTGCAGTCCCTGACCGACGATGAACTCAGGCAACTGCTGCTGCGGGCGCAGGAAAAGGCCCTGGGCGGCCTGGAGTTCGACGACCTGGCGCGGGACACCATCGTCGGCTATGCCGATGGCGATGCCCGGCGCTTCCTGAACCTGCTGGAGCAATGCCAGACGGCGGCCGGCGCTGCGGGCGTCACGCGGATCGATGCCGAGTTCGTGCAGAACGCGCTGACCTTGAATGCCCGGCGCTTCGACAAGGGCGGCGACAACTTCTACGACCAGATCTCGGCCCTGCACAAGTCCGTGCGCGGCTCCCATCCGGATGCTGCGCTCTACTGGCTCACGCGCATGCTCGATGGCGGCGCCGATGCGCGCTACCTGTCGCGGCGCATCGTGCGCATGGCCTGGGAGGATATCGGCCTGGCCGATCCGCGCGCCATGCAGATCGCCAACGACGCGGCCCTGACCTATGAGCGCCTGGGCAGCCCCGAGGGCGAGCTGGCGCTGGGCCAGGCCGTCATCTACCTGGCCATGGCCGCCAAGAGCAACGCCGGCTACAACGCCTACAACAAGGCCCGGGCCTTCGTGAAGCAGGACAGGAGCCGCGAGGTGCCCGTGCACCTGCGCAACGCGCCCACCAAGCTCATGAAGGAGCTGGGCTATGGCCATGAATACCGTTACGCGCACGATGAGCCCAACGCCTACGCGGCGGGCGAGACCTATCTGCCCGAAGGCATTGCGGAGCCGGGCTGGTACCAGCCCGTGCCCCGGGGCCTGGAGATCAAGATCGGCGAGAAGCTGGCCGTGCTGCGCAAGTGGGACGAAGAGGCTGGCGGCGCATAGCCGAAGCCGGTGAGGGCAAGCCGGTGCCGGGGCTAGGCGCCCGGGCCGGGCTCCACCGCCACGTCCCGCGCGTGCAGGGGGGCGTGGCACTCCGAGCAGACGACCAGGGGGTCGAACGTGTGGCCGCACACCGTATGCCGGTGCAGCAAGGGCCGGCCTTCCTCGCCGGACATGTGTACATCACCCCAGTGCACGATGGCCATGACCACCGGATGCAGGTCCAGCCCCTTGGGCGTGAGGCGGTACTCGTGCCGTACCGGCGCCTCCTGGTAGGCCACCTTCTTGAGCACGCCTGCCTCGACCAGCCTGGCCAGCCTGTCCGACAGCATGGGGCGTGAAATGCCTAGGCGCCCCAGGAATTCATCAAAACGGCGTACGCCCAGAAAGCAGTCGCGCAGCACCAGCAGTGTCCAGCGGTCGCCGATGACCGAGACCGTGCGTGCGATGGAGCAGCGCTCCTCTTCCAGTTCGTTCCATTTCATTGGGCAGTTCCCCGCTTGACGGGTTCTGATTTTAAACCTACCGTGTATTTAGTTCAAAAAATGAACTGACAAATCATCCACGGAGATCCCATGACCGACAAGAAAGCCATTCTCGTGATCGGCGCTGGCGACGCCACGGGCGGCGCCATCGCCCGGCGTTTTGCGCGCGAAGGCTATATCGCCTGCGTCACGCGCCGCGACGCGGACAAGCTCCAGCCCCTGGTCGAACAGATCCGCGCCGCCGGCGGCCAGGCACATGGTTTTGGCAGCGACGCGCGCAAGGAAGAGGAAATGGTGGCCTTGGTGCAGAAGATCGAGGCCGAGATCGCACCCATCGAGGTCGCCGTCTTCAACATCGGCGCCAACGTGCGCTTTGGCATCACCGAAACCACGGCGCGCGTCTACTTCAAGGTCTGGGAGATGGCGTGCTTCGCCGGCTTCCTGATGGGGCGGGAGGCGGCCAGGGTGATGCTGCCGCGCGGCCGGGGCACCATCATC
Organism: Delftia sp. NA_296.1; assembly: GCF_052692095.1. Classification (NCBI taxonomy): domain Bacteria; kingdom Pseudomonadati; phylum Pseudomonadota; class Betaproteobacteria; order Burkholderiales; family Comamonadaceae; genus Delftia; species Delftia sp. NA_296.1. Next base: position 186,298 of record NZ_JBQZGF010000010.1, read on the forward strand.
TTCACGGGCGCCACCGCCAGCCTGCGCGGGCGCGAAGGCTTTGCCGCGTTTGCCGGTGCCAAGCACGGCCTGCGCGCCCTGGCCCAGAGCATGGCGCGCGAGCTCTGGCCCAAGGGCATCCATGTGGCCCACCCCGTGATCGACGGCGCCATCGACACGGAGTTCATCCGGACCAACTTTCCCGAGCGCTATGCCCTCAAGCAGCAGGACGGCATCCTCAATCCCGACCACATCGCCGACCTCTACTGGCAACTGCACCAGCAGCCGCGCGATGCCTGGACGCATGAAACCGAAATCCGCCCCTGGATGGAGTCCTGGTAGGCCCTTCAGCCATTTCCGCCCCTTCAGCCGCTTCAACCCCTTCGCTTCGATGTTCCATCCCATTTGATGCAGGCCGTGCCATGAAACCCAACGTGCAATTCCTCTTCGACTTCGGCAGCCCCAACGCCTATCTCTGCCACCAGGTCATCCCCGCAATCGAGGCGCGCAGCGGCATCCGCTTCGACTATGTGCCGGTCCTGCTGGGCGGCCTGTTCAAGCTGGCCAACAACCGCTCACCGGCCGAGGCGAATGCCGACATTCCCAACAAGCGCGCCTATGAGGCGCTGGAACTGCAGCGTTTCGTGCAAAGGCATGGGCTCACGCGCTTCCGGATGAATCCGCACTTTCCCGTTAACACCCTGCAAATCATGCGCGGGGCCGTGGCGGCGCAGGGCGTGGGCTGCTTCGAGCGTTATGTGGATGCGGTGTTCTCCAGCATGTGGGAGAGGGGCTGCAAGATGGACGATGCCCAGGTGATCGGCACCGAGCTGTCCGGGGCGGGCCTGGACGCCCCAGCCCTGATCGCCGCAAGCCAGACGCCCGAAGTCAAGGCCCGGCTGCTGGCAAATACCGAGCAGGCCTTCCACCGTGGCGCTTTCGGATCGCCCACCTTTTTTGTTGGCGACGAGATCTACTTCGGCAAGGACCGCCTGCGCGATGTGGAGGAACAAGCGCTGCGGGCCTGCAGCCAACCTCAGGCCGATCGCCCGTCGTAGCGCGTGATGCGCAGCGCTTCGGGGTCCACGCCTTCCAGGCAGCGCACGTTGACGGCCGCCATGTGCCGGCCCTGGGGATCGATGGCCTCGCCGAATGGGTGGATGCCGCAGGTCGGGCAGAAGCGGTGCTGGATCAGGTGCCGGTGGAAGGTGTAGGTGCGCATCTGCTCCTCGGGCGTGCTCAGTTGCAGTTGTTCGCGGGGCACGAACCACATGAGGACACCCTTGCGCGAGCAGATGGAACAGTTGCAGGCCATGACCTGGGTGAGTTCGCCTTCCACATCGAAAGCGATGCCGCCGCAGTGGCAGCTGCCGTGGTATTTCATCGGGGTTCTCCGTGGCCACCGCGGGCTGGCGGCACTGCCGTTGATGGTAGGAGTTCATGCTGGCTACGGCAAATTGCTGCAGTGCTACATAAGAGCGTTTGGCTTGTAAAGCCTCGGAAAACCCCCCTGCAACAAGGCGTTGCAGGCCACCGGGGGGTGCCTAGAATCGCCAATCCCCTGCGGTTTCCGGGCCACAAGCCAGGATGCGGCGGGAGAGCTTCCACCACCATGGCATTGCTGGCTCCGTTCGTTTGGATGCGAGGCACGCTGAATGTCTCCATCCTGGACTAAAGGGGAGAGCGCATATGGACATACTGCTTCAGCAGGTCATCAACGGATTGGTCCTGGGCAGCATGTATGCCCTGATCGCCCTGGGCTACACCATGGTGTACGGCATCATCCAGCTCATCAACTTCGCCCATGGCGAGGTGCTCATGGTCGGCGCGCTGACCAGCTGGAGCTGCATAGGCCTGATGCAGGAGGCCATGCCCGGTGCGCCGGGCTGGCTGATCCTGCTGCTGGCGACCGTGATCGCCTGCGTGGTGGCTGCGGCACTGAATTTCGTGATCGAAAAAGTGGCCTACCGCCGCCTGCGCAGCAGCCCGCGCCTGGCGCCGCTGATCACGGCCATCGGCGTCTCGCTGCTGCTGCAGACGCTGGCCATGATCATCTGGAAGCCCAACTACAAGGCCTATCCCACGCTGCTGCCGAGCACGCCCTTCGAGATCGGCACGGCGGTGATCACGCCCACCCAGATCCTGGTGCTGGTGGTCACGGCGATCGCGCTGGCATCGCTGACCTATCTGGTCAACTACACCAAGCTCGGGCGCGCCATGCGGGCCACGGCCGAGAATCCGCGCGTGGCGGCCTTGATGGGCGTCAAGCCTGACGTGGTGATCTCGGCCACCTTCATCATCGGCGCCGTGCTGGCGGCCATCGCGGGCATCATGTACGCCTCCAACTACGGCACGGCCCACCACACCATGGGCTTTCTGCCGGGGCTCAAGGCCTTCACGGCGGCCGTGTTCGGCGGCATCGGCAACCTGGCCGGCGCCGTGGTCGGCGCCATGCTGCTGGGGCTGATCGAGTCCATAGGCTCGGGCTACATCGGCGACCTCACGGGCGGCGTATTGGGCAGTCACTACACCGACATCTTCGCCTTCATCGTGCTCATCATCATCCTGACGCTGCGCCCCTCGGGCCTGCTGGGTGAGCGTGTGGCCGACCGCGCCTGAGGAGACCCGCATGAACAGCAAGAAGACCGTGCAATGGATTCTGGGCGGCCTGGCGCTGATGGTGCTGCCGCTGGTGCTGCAGTACTTCGGCAATGCCTGGGTGCGCATCGCCGACCTGGCCCTGCTCTATGTGCTGCTGGCACTGGGCCTGAACGTGGTGGTGGGCTATGCAGGCCTGCTGGACCTGGGCTACGTGGCCTTCTACGCCGTGGGCGCCTACATGTTTGCGCTGATGGCCTCGCCGCATCTGGCGGAGACCTTCGAGGGCTTTGCCGCCATGTTCCCTGACGGGCTGCATACCTCCATCTGGCTGGTGATACCGCTGGCGGCGCTGCTGGCGGGCATCACGGGAATACTGCTGGGCATCCCCGTGCTCAAGCTGCGCGGGGACTACCTGGCCATCGTCACGCTGGGCTTCGGCGAGATCATCCGCATCTTCATGAACAACCTGGACCAGCCGGTCAACATCACCAACGGCCCCAAGGGCATAGGCCAGATCGACTCGGTGAAGATTCTGGGCCTGGACCTGGCCAAGCGCCAGGAGATCTTCGGCTACGACATCAGCTCGGTCACGCTGTACTACTACCTGTTCCTCTTCCTGGTGCTCGTCAGCATCGTGATCTGCTGGCGCCTGCAGGACTCGCGCATCGGCCGCGCCTGGATGGCCATCCGCGAGGACGAGATCGCCGCCAAGGCCATGGGCATCAACACGCGCAACATGAAGCTGCTGGCCTTCGGCATGGGCGCTTCCTTCGGTGGTGTATCGGGCGCCATGTTCGCGGCCTTCCAGGGCTTCGTCTCGCCCGAGTCGTTCAGCCTCATGGAGTCCATCATGATCGTGGCCATGGTGGTGCTGGGCGGCCTGGGCCATTTGCCGGGCGTGATCCTGGGGGCGGTGCTGCTGTCGGCCCTGCCCGAGGTGCTGCGCTATGTGGCCGGGCCTCTGCAGCAGATGACCGACGGGCGGCTTGACGCCTCCATCCTGCGCCAGTTGCTGATCGCGCTGGCCATGATCGTCATCATGCTGATGCGTCCGCGCGGCCTGTGGCCGTCGCCCGAGCATGGCAAGAACCTGCCGCACCAGTCCTGAGCATGGAGACAACGCAGATGGCGAACACGGCAGACAACGGCTCCTCCTCCCCGGTGCTCAGGGTTTCGGGCATTTCCAAGCGCTTTGGCGGACTGCAGGCCCTGTCCGATGTGGGCATGACCATTGGCCGTGGCCAGGTCTACGGCCTGATCGGTCCCAACGGCGCGGGCAAGACCACTTTCTTCAACGTGATCACGGGCCTGTACACGCCCGACAGCGGCAGCTTCGAGCTGGCCGGCAAGGCCTACGAGCCCTCGGCCGTGCACAAGGTGGCCAAGGCCGGCATTGCGCGCACCTTCCAGAACATCCGGCTGTTTGCCGAGATGACGGCGCTGGAGAACGTGATGGTCGGGCGCCATGTGCGCACGCATTCGGGCCTGATCGGCGCGGTGTTCCGCACGCCCGGCTTCAAGGCCGAGGAAGCCGCGATACGCGCGCGGGCCCGCGAACTGCTGGACTACGTGGGGATTTCCAAATACGCCGACTTCAAGGCCCGCACGCTGAGCTACGGCGACCAGCGCCGCCTGGAGATCGCGCGGGCGCTGGCCACCGACCCGCAACTGATCGCGCTGGACGAGCCTGCCGCCGGCATGAACGCCACCGAGAAAGTGCAGCTGCGCGAGCTGATCGACCGCATCCGCCGGGACCAGCGCACCATCTTGCTGATCGAGCACGACGTGAAGCTGGTCATGGGCCTGTGCGATCGCGTCACCGTGCTGGACTATGGCAAGCCCATCGCCGAAGGCACGCCGGCCGAGGTGCAGAAGAACGACAAGGTGATCGAAGCCTATCTGGGCACCGGAGGACACTGAACCATGGGTGAGCAAGTGCAAGACAAGGGCGTGTCCGCGCCGGTGCTGTTGAAGGTCCAGGGACTGAAGGTGGCCTATGGGGGCATACAGGCCGTCAAGGGCGTGGACTTCGAGGTCCGCCAGGGCGAGCTGGTCTCGCTGATCGGCTCCAACGGTGCCGGCAAGACCACGACCATGAAGGCCGTCACGCGCAGCCTGCAGATGGCGGATGGCGACGTGCACTACCTGGGCCGCAGCATCCGCAACGTGGGCGCCTGGGATCTGGTGGCCCAGGGCCTGGTCATGGTGCCGGAGGGGCGCGGCGTGTTCGCGCGCATGACCATCACCGAGAACCTGCTCATGGGCGCCTACACGCGCAACGACAAGGCCGGCATTGCCGCCGACATCGAGCGCATGTTCGGCATCTTTCCGCGCCTGAAGGAGCGCCGCGACCAGCTGGCCGGCACCATGTCGGGTGGCGAGCAGCAGATGCTGGCCATGGCGCGCGCGCTGATGAGCCAGCCCAAGGTGCTGCTGCTGGACGAGCCCTCCATGGGCCTGTCGCCCATCATGGTGGACAAGATCTTCGAGGTGGTGCGCGATGTGCATGCGCTGGGCGTGACGCTGGTGCTGGTCGAGCAGAACGCCAGCCGTGCGCTGGCGCTGGCCGATCGCGGCTATGTGATGGAATCCGGCCTGATCACCATGACCGGGCCAGGCCAGACCCTGCTCAGCGATCCGCGCGTGCGGGCCGCCTACCTGGGCGAGTGAACTCCGGTGCAGCCGCCTGCGCACAGGTTGCTGGAATGTCCCGTGCCATCGACGGGATATGGCAAAAATATGACGATTTGATGAAGATTCATCGAATGCCCATCGATGCGGGATGTTGCGTATCTGTGCGATGAAGCAGGTTTTTCAAGAAAATTCGCGCAAAAAAGCAATTTTTAGAAAGAAATCGAAAACCCAGCTTCTGGCACTGCGGGCGCGATAATTCAGGCCTTCCAGCACCCGGGCGCACCTCACATGAACTGGCTCCAACACATCCCCGTCGGGCTGCAGACCGTGGTCCTGCTGGCCATGAGCAATGTCTTCATGACGTTTGCCTGGTATGGGCACCTGAAGAACCACGCCTCGTCGCCCTGGTACGTGGCAGCCCTTGTCAGCTGGGGCATTGCGCTGTTCGAGTACCTGTTGCAGGTGCCCGCCAACCGCATAGGCCACACGCAGTTCAGCGTGGCGCAGCTCAAGATCATCCAGGAGGTGATCACGTTGTCGGTGTTCGCGCCTTTTGCCGTGCTCTACCTGAACCAGCCCCTCAAATGGGACTTCCTCTGGGCCGGCCTGTGCATGGTGGGCGCGGTGTATTTTATTTTTCGCAGCGGCTGACAAGGCGGCGCGCCGGCGCGCAAAAACGCGCTTGGGACTCAAGGGTACACTTCGCCCCGTTCAAGCCGGGAAGCCATGCCAAGCATCCGCAATGTGACGCAGTGAGTCGCCTGGTTCCCACTTTTCCCGGTAAGGAGCATTCATGCTTTTTGGCAAACTATTGCCACGCGAAGGCAATTTCTTCGAGATGTTCAACCAGCATGCCGACCGCATCGTCGATGCCGCGCATGCCTTCTCGCAGCTTGTCGCCAACTACAACGATCCTCATCTTCGCGAGAAGTACAACGAGGACGTGAACAACGCCGAGCGTGCCGCCGACCGCGTGACGCATGACGTCACCAAGGCGCTGCACAAGACCTTCATCACGCCGCTGGACCGCGAGCACATCCACTCGCTGATCAACACCATGGACGACGTGGCCGACCTGATCCAGGACTCGGCCGAGACCATGGCGCTGTACGACGTGCGCCACATGACGGATGAGATCACGCGCCTGACCGACCTGTGCGTGCGCTGCTGCGAGCGGCTGCGCGATGCGGTCAAGCTGCTGTCGCGCATCTCCGATCCATCGGTGGTGGACGCGGCGATGAAGACCTGCGAGGAAATCGACCGCCTCGAATCGGACGCCGACCGCGTGATGCGCTCGGCCATGAGCAAGCTGTTCCGCGAAGAGCCCGATGTGCGCGAAGTCATCAAGCTCAAGGCCATCTACGAGCTGCTGGAGACGGTGACCGACCGCTGCGAGGACGTGGCCAACCTGATCGAGGGCATCGTCCTCGAGAATTCCTGAGCCCTCGCGGAGTCGTTTCGTTATGGAATCCGTACAAGCGGCCCTGTGGGTCGTGATCCTGCTGGTGGTGCTGGCCTTGCTGTTCGACTTCATGAACGGCTTCCACGATGCTGCCAACTCGATCGCCACCGTGGTCTCCACGGGCGTGCTCAAGCCCACGCAGGCCGTGGCCTTCGCGGCCTTCTTCAACGTGGTGGCGGTCTTTGTCTTCCACCTCAGCGTGGCGGCCACCGTGGGCAAGGGGATCGTCCAGCCCGGCATCGTGGACACACACGTGGTATTCGGCGCCCTGGTCGGCGCCATTGCCTGGAACGTGATCACCTGGCACTACGGCATCCCCAGCAGCTCCTCGCATGCGCTGATCGGCGGCATCGTGGGCGCCGTGATCGCCAAGGCTGGCGCGGGCGCACTGATCGCCAGTGGCATCTGGAAGACCGTGGCCTTCATCTTCGTCTCGCCGCTGCTGGGCTACCTGCTGGGCTCGCTGATGATGGTGCTGGTGGCCTGGATCTGCCGCCGCGCTGCTCCCAACCGGGTGGACCGCTGGTTCCGCCGGCTGCAGCTGGTCTCCGCCGGCGCCTACAGCCTGGGCCACGGCGGCAATGATGCGCAAAAGACCATCGGCATCATCTGGCTGCTGCTGATCGCCACCGGCTATGCCAATGCCGGCGACGCGGAGCCGCCGCTGTGGACCATCGTCAGCTGCTACCTGGCCATCGGCCTGGGCACCATGTTCGGCGGATGGCGCATCGTCAAGACCATGGGCCAGAAGATCACCAAGCTCAAGCCCGTGGGAGGCTTTTGCGCCGAAAGCGGTGGCGCGCTGACGCTGTTCTTCGCGACCTTCCTGGGCGTGCCGGTCTCGACCACGCACACCATCACGGGTGCCATCGTCGGCGTGGGCTCCACCCAGCGTGCCAGCGCCGTGCGCTGGGGCGTGGCGGGCAACATCGTCTGGGCCTGGGTGCTGACGATCCCTGCCAGCGCCTTCGTGGCTTCCATTGCCTACTGGATCAGTCTCCAGCTGTACTGAGCTGCGACAACTGCCCCAAAAAGAAAGACCGCCAATGGCGGTCTTTCTTTTTGGGTGGAGGTACGCGCTGGCGCACCACAGCGAAAACTTCACTGCGAAATCTTGCGCGCTTCCTCCACCTGGTGCTCGAAGTAGTGCTGGAAGCTGTAGGCAATGCTGGCCATGAGCACGGCGGCGCCCAGCATCAGGGACAGCGCAATGGCAAAGATGGTGGACCAGCCCGTGCGCCCGGCCTGCGCCTGCACGTCAACGCCGGGGTTGTGGCGCCGGTTCCAGGCTTCGGTGTCGGTCAGCCCGTAGAGGATGGCGCGCAGCGCGCAGCCGGCGATGGTGAAGCCCAGCAGCGGAATCAGCAGCCAGCTGAGCTGGTCGTCCTGCCCCAGTTGCTGGACGCGCTCGATGCCATACACGCCCAGCGCCGTGGGCACGGGCAGCAGCCAGCCCAGCCAGTCGCCGAAGCCATGCAGGTAGAAGCGGTGCAGCCCCAGCGGCCCGCCGACGAAGGCCAGCCAGGTCGTCAGGGTCTTGCTTTTGGAGCGCGCAGCCCCCTGCTGTGCTTGAGCGGGCTGAGGCAAAGGCGTGCTGGGTCGGTTCATGCACCCATTATTCGGGCGAACTGCGGTTGCCGTCTCCCAGGGTCTTCTCCATGAGAACGATGTCCAGCCAGCGGCCAAACTTCCATCCCATGGAGCTCAGCGTGCCCGCCGGGGTGAAGCCCGCGGCGCGGTGCACGCCGATGGAGCCGGCATTGGCCGAGTCACCGATCACCGCCAGCAGCTTGCGCACGCCGGCCGCCTCGCATTCGCGCGACAGCGCATCGAGCAGCAGTCGGCCCACGCCCTGGCCGCGCGCTGCGTCATGCACGTAGATGGAATCCTCGGCGGAGAAGCGATAGGCCGGGCGCGGCTTGAACCAGTTGGCGTAGGCAAAGCCCAGCACCTGGCCCTGTTCGTCCACGGCGACCAGATAGGGCAGGCCCTTGGCCAGCACGTCCGCGCGGCGCGTGGCCATGTCCGATTCGGCAGGGGGATCGGTCTCGAACGTGCCCGTGCCGTGCAGCACGTGGTGGCGGTAAATGGAGGTGATGGCGGCGAGATCGCCGTCCAGGCTTGAGCGAATGGTAGGCATGGAAAGGGAAGTTGGATATAATCGCTGGTTTTACGGCGTGTCGCTGGCCGGGTGGCCATGTCGCGTGTCTCAAACGCCGCAAAACATGTGCAGCCATTCATTGTCTAGTTAATTGTGTGGTGGCTGCGCCCACCCGAAGGAAAATCATGGTCGTCATTCGACTCTCTCGCGGCGGTTCCAAGGCCCGTCCGTTCTACAACATCGTTGCCGCCGACAAGCGCGTGCGTCGCGATGGTTCGTTCATCGAACGCCTGGGCTTCTACAACCCCAACGCCCGTGGCGGCGAAGAGGGTCTGCGCGTTGCTCTGGACCGCGTGAACTACTGGAAGGGCGTTGGCGCGCAGGCTTCCGAGACCGCAGAGCGCCTGATCAAGCAGGCCACCCAGAAGACTGCTGCCTAATTCAGCATCCCTTCTGAAATCGGGTTCCGTTGGCTTGTCTGACGGAGCCCGTTTTTGTTTTCCCCTCCGGATCGCCTTGCACGGATCTGCAACGATCTGCATCGACTGTCCATCTACTGCCTACCGACTGCCATGAGCCACATGCCTGAACTCGAAGCCAGCGTCCTGCCCGCCGATGCCGTGGAGGTCGGGCGCATCGCCGATGCCTGGGGCATCAAGGGCTGGTTCAAGGTGGCAGCCTTCAGTGCCGACCCCGAGGCCCTGTTCACCGCAAAGCAGTGGTATCTGCAGCCCCCCGAGAAGGGTGCGCGGCAGTTCACCGGTACGGTGCTGCTGCCGGTCAAGCAGGCGCGCGTCCACTCCGATTCCGTCGTCGCCACATCGCCTGTCGTGAACGACCGTAATACCGCCGAGGCCCTGCGTGGCGCGCGCATCTTCGTGGCGCGCAGCGATTTCCCGCAGCCCGAAGATGGCGAGTATTACTGGGTCGATCTGCTGGGCTTGTCCGTGGTCAACCGCGAGGGCGTGGCCCTGGGCGTCGTCCGCGACCTGCTGTCCACCGGCCCGCAGACCGTGCTGGTGCTGGCCTATGAAGAGGATGGCAAGGAGCGCGAGCGCATGATTCCCTTCGTCGATGCCTATGTGGACAAGGTGGATCTGCCGGGCAAGACCATCGTTGCCGACTGGCAGCCCGACTATTGATCGCCGACCTCCATGCGCTTCGACATCATCACGCTGTTCCCCGAGCTGTTCACGCCGTTTCTTGAAAGCGGCGTCACGCGCCGTGCCTATGCCTCGGGCCAGGTCGGCGTGCACCTGTGGAATCCGCGCGACCATGCCCAGGGCAACTACCGGCGCGTGGACGATCGCCCCTTTGGCGGCGGTCCGGGCATGGTGATGATGGCCGAGCCGCTGCAGCGCTGCCTTGAGACGGTGCAGCAGGCGCGCCGCGATGCCGGCGAGCCCGGGCCGGCTCCCGTGGTGCTGTTCTCGCCGATCGGCACCACGCTGCGCCATGCCGTGGTGGCCGACTGGGCGCAGGGGCAGGGCGCAATCTTGCTGTGCGGCCGCTACGAGGGCCTGGACCAGCGCTTCATCGATACCCATGTCACGCACCAGTTGAGCCTGGGCGACTTCGTGCTGTCTGGCGGCGAGATCGCTGCCATGGCCATGCTGGATGCCGTCGCACGGCTGCAGCCCGGCGTGCTCAATGACGAAGGCAGTTTCCAGCAGGACAGCTTCAATCCGGCGCTCGACGGCCTGCTCGATTGCCCGCACTACACCCGCCCCGAAGTCTGGGAAGGGCGGGAAGTGCCGGCGCCACTGTTGTCCGGCCACCACGCGCAGATCGAGCGCTGGCGCCGTGACCAGCGCCTGTCCATCACGGCCAGGCACCGGCCCGAGCTGATAGAGCAGGCGCGCGCCCAGGGCCTGCTCAACGCCAAGGACGAGGGGTTTTTGGCAAAAAACGTCTCCGGGCTATAATCCGCGATTCTTCGATCCTCTATCCGGCCGCTGCTACGAACAAAGCAGCCATGGCGCCAATCCCGGCGCTTGCCAATCCTGGCGCGGACAAGATCGATTGGATGTTGACCATGAATCTGATCCAGATCCTCGAGCAAGAGGAAATCGCCCGTCTGAACAAGACCATCCCCCAGTTCGCCCCCGGTGACACCGTCATCGTGAGCGTGAACGTGGTCGAAGGCAGCCGCAAGCGCGTGCAGGCTTACGAAGGCGTGGTGATCGCCAAGCGCAACCGTGGCCTGAACAGCGGCTTCACCGTTCGCAAGATCTCCAGCGGTGAAGGCGTGGAGCGTACGTTCCAGACCTACTCGCCCCTGATCGCCGGCATCGAAGTCAAGCGTCGCGGTGATGTGCGTCGTGCCAAGCTGTACTACCTGCGCGAGCGCAGCGGCAAGTCGGCCCGCATCAAGGAAAAGCTGCCGTCGCGTGTCAAGGTTTCTGCCGAAGCCTAAGCACCTGCGTCACAGCTGGAAAGCCGCTACAGTCGCCTGTAGCGGCTTTTTTGTTGTCCGGCCGTTTCCCATCACAAGCCTTCATTCGTGTCCTCTCTGCCCGATACCGCCATTCCCGTGCCGACCGGCGGGCCAGTGCCCGCAGCCGTGCCGTCGATCGCCGACCCGCGCATGGCGCAACTGATTGGCAAGGACAGCCACCTGCCTGCCGTGCCCCCCGAAGCCCGCACGCCCGAGGCCCTGCGCCAGCGCTTTGCGCTGCCGCCCCAGTGGGCTCCCGAGGTGGTGCGCGAGAAGCGCTTCAGCGATCGCCAGCCCACCGATGCCGCCGTGCTCGTGCCCATCGTGATGCGCCCCGAACCCACGGTGCTGCTGACCGAGCGCACGGCCCACCTGTCCACGCATTCGGGGCAGGTGGCATTTCCGGGCGGCAAGCGCGATCCGGAGGATGCCTCTGCCCAGGCCACGGCCCTGCGCGAGGCGCATGAGGAAGTGGGACTGGCCGCCAGCGATGTGCAAGTGCTGGGCACGCTGCCCATCTACATCACGGGCACGGCCTTCCTGATCACGCCGGTGGTGGCCCTGGTCGATCCCCGGGCGCACCTCAATCCCAATCCCTACGAAGTGGCGGATGTGTTCGAGGTGCCGCTGGCCTTCCTGCTCGATCCTGCCAACCATGAGCGCCACTCCATGGTCTGGAACGGCGTGCCGCGCGAATGGTTTGCAATGCCCTACCAGGATGGTGATCGCCAGCGCTACATCTGGGGCGCCACGGCCGGCATGCTGCGAAATCTTTACCGATTCCTGTCGGCCTGATGCCCGGATCGGGGGCCGTGCCACCCCGGGGTCACTGACCTGTCTGCATGCGCCAGTATGATGGCCGGATGAGTTTCTTTGCCATTCTGATCGCCTTGCTGATCGAGCAGGCGCGCCCGTTGACGCCGGCCAATCTCGTGCACACAGGCTACAGGGCCTGGACGGTTTCGGTGCGCCGCAACTTCGATGCCGGCCAGGCGCACCATGGCTGGCTGGCCTGGACCGTGGCGGTGGCATTGCCCTGCGTGCTGGTGACGGGCATCTACCTGCTGCTGCTGTGGGGCGTGGGCTGGCCGCTGGCCATGGTCTGGAATGTGGCCGTGCTCTATGTGACGCTGGGCTTTCGCCAGTTCAGCCACCACTTCACACGCATCCGCGATGCGCTGGATGCAGGCGATGAGTATGCCGCGCGCGAGGCGCTGGCTCACTGGCAGCAGGTCGATGCCAGCGAGGTGCCGCGCAGCGAGGTCGTGCGCCATGTGATCGAGTACTCGGTGCTGGCCGCGCATCGCCATGTGTTTGGCGTTCTGTTCTGGTTCTCTGCGCTGGCAGCGCTGGGGCTGGGCCCGCTCGGCGCCGTGTTCTACCGCATGACCGAGCACCTGTCGCGCTCCTGGTCGCGCAAGGGCCTGGTGGGCGGCACCCAGGTCAGCCCCCAGTTGCAGCACACCTCCCGGCTGGCCTGGACCGTGATCGACTGGTTGCCTGCACGGTTGACGGCGCTGTCCTTTGCCGTGGTCGGCAGCTTCGAGGAAGCCATCGAAGGCTGGCGCTTCCATGCCCAGCGCTTTCCCAACGACAACGATGGCGTGATCCTGGCCGCCACCTCGGGTGCCATCAACGTGCGCCTGGGCGGCGAGGCACTCAAGCGCCGCGAAGGCATCTCGGTGACCCGCGACGACGGCGAGGAGATCGATCTCGATGTGGACAGCGAAGCCACGCCGGGCCGCGAGCCGGAGATCGGCCATCTGCGCAGCGTGGTCGGCCTGGTCTGGCGTTCGGTCGTGGTCTGGCTGCTGCTGCTGGCCCTGCTGTCGCTGGCGCGTTTGCTGGGCTGATCGCTGCGCCGCAGAAGGCGAGCCCTGCCTGTCTTGCCAGGCAGCAGCCCGCCCTTCCTGATGCAGCCGGGTCGTTGTTTTGAAGAGGTCAGTACTTCTGCGCCTGGCTCAATTCATCGAACAGCTCGGCGTAGATGTAGTAGCGGTTGGCGCTGATGTCGTGGTCGGCATCCATTCCGGTTTCCTCGTCTTCCACGCGCGGCATGACGGCGCATCCCGGCTCGTGCAGGTGGGTGCAGTTGTAGAACTTGCATTCCTGCGCATGGGCGCCGATGTCGGGCATGCAGCGGGGCAGGTCCGTGGGCTCTATGTGGCGCAGGCCGAATTCCTGGAAGCCCGGTGAGTCGATCAGCGCCGTGGTGCGCTCTTCGTCCATCCAGTACCAGCTGGTTGTGGTGGTCGTGTGCTTGCCGGAGTTCAGCGCCTGCGAGATCTCGTTGGTGGCCGCGCGTGCGCCGGGCACCAGCAGGTTGATCAAGGTGCTTTTGCCCGAGCCGGACGGGCCCAGGACCAAGGTGGCCTTGCCCTTGAGGTGTTGCATCAGCAACTGCCGGTCGGCCTCGCCTTCGTTGGCCAGCGACAGCGACAGCACCTCGTAGTGCGGCGTTTCCTGGCCCAGGTACATCTCGCGATAGGGCTTCAGGCGTTCCCAGGCATCGGCGAAGGGCTCGGCCAGGTCACGCTTGTTCAGGGCGATCAGGGGCTTGATGTGGGTGGCTTCGGCGGTGATGAGGGCCCGGGCCAGCTGGCTTTCGGAGAACACCGGCTCGGCCGCGATCAGGATCAGCACCTGGTCGATGTTGGCCGCAAAGGACTTGGTGCGTATTTCGTCCTGGCGGTAGAACAGGTTGCGCCGTTCCAGCACCTTCTCTATGGTGCCTTCCTCGCCCTGGCCGGCGGGTGGCAATTGCCAGCGCACGCGGTCGCCGACCACGGTCTGGCTCTTCTTGCCGCGCGGATGGCAGATGTGGCGTGCGCCTTCTTCGGTCTCGACCACGCAGTGGCGGCCATGGCTGGAGACGACCAGGCCTTCTCGCAATGCGGAGCGCTCAGCCATGGGATGCCGGGGTGGGATTCATGGACGCTCCAGCAGCGCATCGATGCGCCGGGCGCACTCGATGTCGGTGGACGAGATGCCGTTCACGTCATGCGTGTTCAGGCGCACGCCGCAACGGCCGTAGCTCACGGTCAGGTCGGGGTGGTGGTCCTGCTGGTGGGCGATCAGGGCCAGCGCGTTCACGAAGGCCATGGTCTCGTAGTAATTGGCAAAGGCGTAGCTCTTGGCGATGGCATCGCCATCGAGCTGCCATCCTGGCAGGTCCGCCAGTGCGGTGCGCAATTCGTCCGGCGTCAGCGCGCGGCGCTGTTGGGTGGACCAGTCCTGTTGTTGCAAGCGTTGTGTGCTCATGGTGGATGTGAAAGGGTCAGGTCGGAGAAGGCATGCGCGCCAGCCGGGCGAGGGCGGGCGGATGCGAGTAGTAAAAGCCCACGTACCAGGGATCGGGCGTGAGCGTTGAAGCATTGTCCTCGTACAGCTTGAGCAGTGCCGAGGCCAGATGGGCGCCGTTGGCCTGTTGCATGGCATAGGCATCGGCTTCGAACTCGTCGCGGCGCGACAGGGCCGAGAACAACGGGGTGACAAAGAAGCTGAATACCGGCACGGCCAGCAGGAACAGCAGCAGTGCCACGGCTTCGTTGCCGGCGCCTATCCCGCCATGGCCCAGCGCAAGGTCCAGACCGGGGCGAACGCCCAGGCCCAGGTAGAACCACAGCTGCTGCGACAGCCAGCCCAGCAGTGCGAAGCCGGCCAGGCTGGCGGCGAACATCAGCAGCATGCGCTTGAGGATGTGGCGGTGCTTGAAGTGGCCCAGTTCGTGCGCGAGCACGGCCTCCACCTCGTCGGCGTCGAGCTGCTTGAGCAAGGTGTCGAAGAACACCACGCGCTTGGAATGGCCGAAGCCCGTGAAATAGGCATTGGCATGGGCCGAGCGGCGGCTGCCATCCATCACGAACAGGCCTTTGGCCGTGAAGCCGCAGCGCTGCATCAGCGCGCTCACGCGCTCCTTGAGCGTGCCTTCGGCCAGCGGTTCGAACTTGTTGAACAGCGGTGCGATGAAGGTCGGAAAGATCCACATCAGCAGCAGGTTGAATGCCGTCCACACGGCCCAGGCCCACAGCCACCACAGGTCGCCGGCCGAGCCCATGAGCCACAGGATCAGCGCCGCCAGGGGAAGGCCGATGGCCGCGCCCATGGCGGTGGACTTGATGGCATCGGTCAGCCACAGCCGCAGCGTCATCTGGTTGAATCCAAAGCGCTGCTCCAGCACAAAGGTCTGGTAGAGCGACAGCGGCAGCTCCACCAGCCCGGAGATCAGGGCAAAGCCGGCCAGCAGTGCCAGTTGCTGCCACAGGCCGGCACCCATCAGTTCCAGCAGCCACTGGTTGAGTGCGTCGAGCCCGCCCAGCAGCGTCCATGCGAGCAGCACCACGGCGCCCAGCGTCATCTCGATCAGGGCGATGCGGGCCTTGGCCAGCGTGTAGTCGGCGGCCTTTTGATGGGCCGCGAGGCTGATGCGTTGCGCAAAGGCCTCAGGCACCTCGGCCCGATGGCGGGCCACATGGCGGACCTGGCGCGAGGCCAGCCAGGCGCGCAGCAGCCACTGGGCCAGCACGGCTGCGGCAAACAGCAGGGACAGCGTCGAGGAAAAATCGGGGTTGAAGGCCATGTGGCCGCAGTGTAGGCGACAATTTGGGCCATGTCCGAAGCCTCCGAAGCCGCCAGCGCTTGCATTCCCGTCCCCGCCGAACCCGGCACGTCCATCACCCTGGCCAAATCCGATCTCAACCTCGTCTGGCTCGACTGCGAGATGACCGGGCTGCAGCCCGATACCGATCGCATCATCGAGATCGCCGTGGTCGTCACCAGTCCGGACCTGGCCATTCGCATCGAAGGGCCGGTATTTGCCATCCATCAGGCAGATGCGCTGCTCGATGGCATGGATGCCTGGAACAAGGGCACGCATGGCAGGAGCGGCCTGATCGATCGCGTCAAGGCATCGACCACCAGCGAGGCCGACGCGGAGGCAGCGCTGATCAAGTTCCTCTCGCAGTACGTTCCCAAGGCCAAGGCCCCGCTGTGCGGCAACAGCATCGGGCAGGACAGGCGCTTCATGGAACGCTACATGCCCAAGCTCAACAACTTCTTCCACTACCGCAATGTCGATGTCAGCACCCTCAAGGAACTGGCCAGGCGCTGGAAGCCCGACGCCTACGCCTCCTTCAAGAAGGCCCAGCGCCACACCGCACTGGCCGATGTGCACGAGTCCATCGATGAGCTGGCGCACTACCGCGCGCGCCTGCTGAACGTCTGAATCTGGCGGCCCCGGCCATTTTTTATGCCAGGGGCTTGCGGGAAAACCCGGGGAGTGCGACAATCTACAGCTTGCCCCCATCAACAAGGGGCAATTTGCACATCTCCATCACACAAGGGCCCCTGCGCTGTGTGTCTGTGGTCGGTGTCCATAGACCACCATGAAGGATTTCATGGATGGCGGGACCACCGGTTTCGGACCAGCCGAAAATGCCCATCCGCCCTTTTGCGAAGGGCCGGTTAAGTCTGACGGTGGATGTTGACCCAACCGTCGAGAAAAGCGTGCCAGATCGCTGACTGCGCGTGCTTTTCGTTAGAGCCATTCATGAACGATATCTCTCAAGAGCAGGGCATCATTGCCGCTGCCGATTCCTCTTTTGCTTCCGCCGCTGAAGCATCTTCCGTGCTGAACGCCGCCGTTGCCAGCGCCGAGCAGGCCGCCGAATCCCTGGCCGCCGCCGAAGTCGTGGAAATCACCGAAGGCGCCGAGGCTGTTGAAGCAGCCCCCGAACTGCCCAATGCCTTCATCGAGCTGGGCCTGGCTGAAGAGCTGGTCCGTGCCGTTGCCGATCTGGGCTACACCCAGCCCACGGCCGTGCAGGCGCAAGCCATTCCCCTGGCCATGGGCAGTGATGACCAGGCCTTCATCGACCTGATGGTGTCCAGCCAGACCGGCTCGGGCAAGACCGCTGCCTTCCTGCTGCCCGTGCTGCACACGCTGATCCAGCAAAAGGCTGACGAAGAAGCCGCCATCCGCGCCGAATATGACCGCCAGTGCGCCGAAGCAACGGCCAGCGGCCAGCCCACGCCCAAGCGCAACAAGCGCAAGGACCCCACGAATCCCCGCAACTTCAAGGCAGCCGTTCCCGGCGCCCTGATCCTGTGCCCCACGCGCGAGCTGGCACAGCAGGTGGCGCATGACGCCATCGAGCTGGTCAAGCACTGCCGCGGCATCCGCATCGCCAACGTGGTGGGCGGCATGCCCTACCAGCTGCAGATCGCCAAGCTGCAGAACGCCAACCTCGTGGTGGCCACTCCCGGCCGTCTGCTGGACCTGCAGCGCTCGATGCAGATCAAGCTCGACCAGGTTCAGTTCCTGGTGGTGGACGAAGCCGACCGCATGCTGGACCTGGGCTTCTCGGATGACCTGGCCGAAGTCAACGACCTGACGGCACAGCGCAAGCAGACCATGATGTTCAGCGCCACCTTCGCGCCCCGCATCCAGCAACTGGCCATGCGCGTGATGCATGACGGCGGCTCCGGCGTGAAGAAGGTCACCATCGACACGCCTCAGGAAAAGCACGCCAGCATCAAGCAAGTGCTGTTCTGGGCCGACAACTCCCAGCACAAGCGCAAGCTGCTGGACCACTGGCTGCGCGACACCACGATCAACCAGGCCATCGTTTTCGCATCGACCCAGGTCGAGTGCGACGGCCTGGCCAATGACCTGCAGCAAGACGGCTTCTCCGCCGTGGCACTGCACGGCGCCCTGAGCCAGGGCCTGCGCAACCGCCGCCTGATGGCGCTGCGCAGCGGTCAGGTGCAGGTGCTGGTGGCTACCGATGTGGCGGCACGCGGCATTGACGTGCCCACCATCACCCACGTCTTCAACTACGGCCTGCCCATGAAGGCCGAGGACTACACCCACCGTATCGGCCGCACGGGCCGTGCCGGTCGCGAAGGTGTGGCCGTCACGTTCGCGGAATTCCGTGACCGTCGTCGCATTTTCGATATCGAGGCCTACAGCCGCCAGCAATTCAAGGCCGAAGTGATTCCTGGCCTGGAACCTGCACAGCGCGCACCCAGCAGCAACGAAGGCCGTGGCGGCCGTCGTGGCGGCGGTGGTTTTGAAAGCCGTGGCGGCGATCGCCGCGGTGCCGGTGGCCGTGGCGGTTTCGGTGGTGATCGTGGCTTTGGCGGCGATCGCGAGCGCAGCTTCGGTGATCGCGGTGGCGATCGTGGCTTCGGCGCACGCCGTGATTCCGAAGGCTATGGCCGCAAGGCTGGCTTCGGTGGCTTCGGCGGTGGCCAGCGCGAAGGCGGCTTCGGCCAGGGCCAAGGTCAGCGTGAAGGCGGCTATAGCCAGGCTCCGCGTGAAGGCGGCTACAGCCAGGCCCCGCGCGAAGGCGGCTTTGGCCGTGGCGGTGAAGGCCGTGGCTTCAGCGGCGACCGTGGTGCTCCGCGTGGCGGCGATCGCCGTGATGGCGCTCCCCGCGAAGGCGGCTTCCGTGGCGCATCCGGCGAGTCGCGCGGCTTTGGCGGTGGCGAATCCCGTGGCGGCTTCGGCGGCGGCGAGCGCCGTCCTGCCTTCGGCAAGAGCGCTCCCAAGCCTTACTCGCCCCAGGGCGGTGATCGCAAGCGCGTCGTGCGCTGATCGATCTCGGCATTGCATGCAGACCGGCCCTTCGGGGCCGGTTTTTTTTCGGCCATCTGCGTCCTCGCGTGGTACGGCCTGTCCTTGATGGTGCAGAACCTGCTGTCTGGCGGGCTCTGTGACTGCCATAATCGCGGCGCGGAGGTGCCCTGTGGAGTCTTTGATCGCGTCCAGTGTGGATTTTGAACACATGTTCGAACTGGCCCCCGTCTCGCTATGGCTGGAGGACTACAGCGCGCTCAAGCAGCTGCTCGACCAGTGGCGTGCACAGGGCGTGACCGATCTGCAGGCGCATTTCCTGGCCCACCCTCAGGCGCTGCAGCAGTGCAGCGCGGCGCTCAAGGTGGTGCGCGTCAACCAGCGCACGCTGGACCTGTTCGGCGCCAGTGACCAGCAGACCTTTCTTGCCAGCCTGGGCCAGGTGTTCCGCGATGACATGCATGCGGGTCTGGCCTGCGAGCTGGAGGATCTGTGGCAGGGCTCTCTGAGCTTTGCCAACCGCACCGCCAACTACACGCTGGACGGGCGACGGCTCGATGTGCAAATCCGTGGCCGCATCCTGCCCGGTCATGAAGCGCTTTGGGACTGCGTGCTGGTGTCGCTGGAAGACGTGACGGCCGAGATGCGCAGCGCGCGCCAACTGCACCGCAGCGAACAGTACTCGCGCGACCTGTTCGAGTACTCGCCCGTGTCGCTGTGGGTCGAGGATTTCAGCGCCATCAAGCGCCTGCTCGACGATGTGCGCGCCCAGGGCATCAGCGACTTCGCCACCTTCCTCAAGGTGCACCCGGAATTCGTCTCGCGCTGCATGCAGGAGATTCGCGTCGTGGACGTGAACCGCCAGACGCTGCGCATGTTCGGCGCCACCGACAAGCTGCAACTGCTGAGCCGGCTGGGCCGCATCTTCCGTGACGAGATGATCGACTCCTTTGCCGATCAGTTGCAGGACCTTTGGAGCGGCAAGCTCGTGCAGCACCGAGAAGTGGTGAACTACGCCCTGTCAGGCGACGCTCTGCACATCCACATGCAGCTGGCCGTGCTCGATGGCCATGCCGATGACTGGGGGCTGGTGCTGCTGTCGCTGGTGGACATCACGGCGCGCAAGAAGGCCGAGGCCTACCTCGAATACCTGGGCAAGCACGATGTGCTGACCCAGCTGCGCAATCGCGCCTTCTATATCGAGGAACTCAATCGCCTGGCACGCAAGGGTCCCTGGCCGCTGGCGGTGATTGCCATCGACATGAATGGCCTCAAGGAGGCCAATGACGAGCATGGCCATGCCGCAGGCGACGACATGCTGCGCCGCGTGGGCGAAGTGCTGACCAAGGCCGTGGATGCGCCTGCCTGCGCGGCGCGCATAGGCGGCGACGAATTCATGGTGCTTTTGCCGGCTTCGGACGAGCGCGGCGCCGAGGCGGTCAAGGAGCGCATCCTCTCGCTGCTGGAGCTCAACAACCAGTTCTATCCGGGCCAGGCGGTCAGCCTGTCCATGGGGGTGGCCTGCTGCGATTCGGGCAGCCAGGTCGAGGCCACCGTCTCGCGCGCCGACCAGGCCATGTATGCCGAAAAGGCGCGCTACTACAAGGAAAGAATGCTGGACCGCCGCGCGGGCCGCGCTTAGCGGTCTTGCACCGCAGTGCCTGTCAGGTCTCCGAGGCGTGCCGCCCGATTTCGGGCCAGCGGTGGTGCAGGTAGATCCATGATGCCAGCCCGATCAGCATCATGCTGATCGAGCCCAGGGCCAGCAGTACGGTCGAATGCATCACCAGCGGTGCAATCATGCCGGCCACGATGCCATTGGCTGTGGAGCCGACCACGGCCTGCAGCGATGAGGCCAGGCCGCGCCGCTCCGGGTGGATGTCCAGCACCAGCAGCGTGACCACGGGCACCATCATGGCCCAGCCGAAGGCGAACACCCCCACGGGAATCAGCGCCCAGCTCACGTGGGCGGGCCAGATCAGGTTGGCGACCAGGTTGACGATGGACACGACGAACATGATCAGAAAGCCATGTCGGATCTGGTGCTTGGGCGGAATGCGCCCGGCCAGACGACCGCTCACCCATGCGCCACCCATGATTCCCGAGATCGAGATCACGAAGAACCAGAAGAACTGCTGCGGCTGCAGGTGCAGCAGGTCGCCCAGGAAGGCGGGCGCCGACAGCACATACAGAAACATGCCGTTGAACGGCACGCCGCTGGCAAAGGCCAGCAGCACAAAGCGCGGATCGCTGCACAGCTCCTTGTAGCCGTGCATCAGAGGCTTGAAGCGGAAGGGCTGGCGCTGCGCCTGTGGCAGGGATTCCGGCAGGAATCGCCAGTTGATGCCCCACAGCAGCACGCCCACCAGGGTCAGGAACCAGAACACTGCCGCCCAGCCCAGGTGTATGAACAGCCAGCCGCCCATCACAGGGGCCAGGGCTGGCGCGATGCCAAAGAAGATGGTGATCTGCGCCATCACGCGCTGGGCCTGGGCGGGTGGAAACAGGTCGCGCACCACGGCGCGCGACACCACGATGCCGGCACCCGTGGACAGGCCCTGTAACGCGCGAAACAGCACCAGCTGCGTGATGTTCTGCGACAGCGCACAGCCCGCCGATGCCAGCGTGAATACGGCCAGCCCCCACAGAACCACGGGGCGGCGGCCAAAGCTGTCGGCCATGGCGCCGTGGAAAAGGTTCATGAAGGCAAAGCCGAACAGATAGGCCGACAGCGTCTGCTGCATCTGCAGCGGCGTGGCGTTCAGGGCCTGGGCGATGCCGGAGAAGGCGGGGATGTAGGTATCGATCGAGAACGGCCCCAGCATGCCCAGAATGGCAAGCAGGACGGCCAGGGCCCAGCGCGGGCCCTGCCATAGCGGGGAAACATTTTGTGGCATGCAGGCGAGGCGGTTGTGCGCTGCGGAAGACCGCAGGCGCAGAAAAAGGCCGCGCGCTCTTGCGCCTGCGGCAGGGTGACACTGTAGCGGCTTGGCTGGAATCCGGTGTGACGGATGGCTTGGCGAATGACCTGGGCGATGGAATGGATCGATAGTTTGTATCTAAATGATGTAAATATCGATAGAATTTATCTTTTGCGCCAGCATGCACAGGTCCGCCGTGGGGTGGCTGGCATGGTTCTGGGCGCTTTCGCCAAGGATCTTTCATGACTGTTTCTCGCCGCACGTTGATATCGGGTCTGGCCCCGGCTGCGTTGCAACTGACCGCCGGCGCTGCCTGGTCCAAGGGCCGCCGACTGCAGCTGTCGGCGGCCTATGGCGATGGCATCTTCCACACGCAGAACCTGCGCAACTTCGCGGCGCGCGTAGGTGCCGATACCCAGCAGGCGCTGGAGATCGATGTGGTGTCCAACTCTGCGCTCAAGCCCATGGCGCAGGTGCTTCCTGCGCTCAAGCGCAATGAAATCCAGTTCGGCGAAGTTCTCATGTCGTCCTGTGCGGATATCCACCCGCTGCTGGCCATGGACTCGCTGCCTTTCATGGTGCGTGGCTTTGACGAGGCCGCGCGCCTGTGGCAGTTGACCCGTCCCGTGCTGCAGGAGTTCTTGCTGGCCCAGCAGGGCGCGCGCCTGCTGTTTGCCGCGCCCTGGCCGGCGCAGGGTCTCCTGAGCCGGCGCCCGGTCCACAGCATCGCGGATCTCAAGGGCCTCAGGCTGCGCGTGCAAAGCGATGCGACCAAGCGGTTGGCCGAGCTCTGGGGGGCGCAGCCGGTGGTGATTGCCGCAGGCGATCTGGGTGCCGTTGTGGAGCAAGGTGGCATCGATGCCATGATTACCTCCAGCGCCACGGGCGCCGACATCCAGGCCTGGAAGGCCATGAAGGTGTTTCTGGATATCAAGGCCTGGATTCCCAAGAACATGCTTTGCGTCAGCGAACTTGCCTGGAGGGGCTTCACCGAGCCTGAGCGCCAGGCCATCGGCCGCGCTGCCGAGTCGGCTGAAAAAGAGGGCTGGGCGCTGGCCCAGCAGGCCGATGAGCTGGGCAAGAAGATCCTTGCCGACAACAAGGTATCCGTGGCCGCGCCTTCGGCGGATCTGCGCCACATGCTGGATTTGATGGGGGAGCGCTTTGGCCGGGAGTGGGTGGCCAAGGCTGGCAGCAGCAATATGTCTGTGCTGATGGAATACAACAAGAAAAGGCACTGAGCGCTGTCGCGCCGAGTGCCTTGTTCTGGGTATTGGTGGTGGGCCCTGAGTGATTCGAACACTCGACCAACGGATTAAGAGTCCGCTGCTCTACCAGCTGAGCTAAGAGCCCACGTATTTCTGCGTGGATGCCTGATGAGATCAGGCAAAAAAAATCTTGGTGGGCCCTGAGTGATTCGAACACTCGACCAACGGATTAAGAGTCCGCTGCTCTACCAGCTGAGCTAAGAGCCCCCTCGGGTATTCCGAAGGAATCAGCCTGGATGAATCCAGGCTGAAAAGGAATTTTTGGTGGGCCCTGAGTGATTCGAACACTCGACCAACGGATTAAGAGTCCGCTGCTCTACCAGCTGAGCTAAGAGCCCCAAAAACAAGTCTGCGCTGCAAACGAGACCGCAATTATGCGGCATTTTTTGTGCGCTTGCAGGAAGACGCGCCAAATTTTTAGTTCATGGCATGGTGGCGCTGAGCCGGGCCCGCGTGCCACCCGGTGCGCAGCCGCAAAAAAGGCGGCCGAGGCCGCCTTTGGGGTGCTGGCGCGCAGCGCGCTTACATCAGCAGATGTTCGCCTGCGTTGTCACCGCCCAGGATCACGTAGTTGACCTTGCGGATGTCCATCAGCTTCTTGCCGCCGGAGTAGCTGATCGAGCTTTGCACGTCCTGCTCCATCTCGATCAGGGTGTTGGCCAGAAGGCCCTTGACGGGCTCGAGGATGCGCTTGCCCTCCACGTGCTTGTACTCGCCCTTGTTGAAGTCCGAGGCCGAGCCGTAGTACTCCTTGAAGCGTTGGCCGTTTTCCTCGACGGTCTGGCCCGGCGATTCCTCGTGGCCCGCGAACAGCGAGCCGATCATCACCATGGTGGCGCCAAAGCGCACGCTCTTGGCGATGTCGCCGTGGCTGCGGATGCCGCCATCGGCAATGATGGGCTTGGTCGCCACGCGCGCGCACCACTTGAGCGCCGACAGCTGCCAGCCCCCCGTGCCAAAGCCCGTCTTGAGCTTGGTGATGCAGACCTTGCCGGGGCCGATGCCGACCTTGGTGGCGTCAGCGCCCCAGTTCTCCAGGTCGATCACGGCTTCGGGCGTGCCCACGTTGCCGGCGATCACGAAGGACTTGGGCAGCTTTTCCTTGAGGTAGCCGATCATGTTCTTCACGCTGTCGGCATGGCCGTGGGCGATGTCGATGGTGATGTATTCGGGGCACAGGCCTTCGGCGACGAAGCGGTCCACGGTGTCGTAGTCGGGCTTCTTGACGCCCAGCGAAATGGAGGCGAAGCAGCCCTTGCCCTGCATCTCGCGCACGAACTGCACGTTGTCCAGGTCAAAGCGGTGCATCACATAGAAGTAGCCGTTCTGGGCCAGCCAGGTGCAGATGCTCTCATCCACCACCGTCTTCATGTTGGCCGGCACGGCCGGGATGCGGAAGGACCGACCGCCCAGCTCCACGCTGGCATCACACTCCGAGCGGCTTTCCACGCGGCACTTGCGCGGCAGCAGCAGGATGTTGTCGTAGTCGAAGATTTCCATTTGATTCCAAGCTCCATGAAAGGTCGCGGCAGGAACATCCCTCCGCGATGGGGCGCTTGGCTTGGAGGCCGGTCTTGCGGGCGGCGCGGGCGGGCCGCGTCGCCAGGGCGGCTGTGGCCCGGGCACAAAAAACCGGACCGCAAGAAACTTGGGCCCGGTGATTGATTCTATACGTTGCCGGCGACGGGCCTGGGCACCCTGTCGATATAGCGGTTATAGGGATGGCGTTATGAACCTGCAAGGGCGCGCTGCGCGGGCCTATTGCGGCCAGATCGCGGGTAGATTTCGGGCCGATTGCGGGAAATGCGGCATCGGTTTCCCTGGGGAGCGAGGTGCTTTCTACAATGCCAGGATGTTCCCGATCGATCTGCTCGACGGCGCCTCCGGTGCCGCGCCCGCCCCCAACTCCCCTTTGCTGACCCACCTCAATGAGGAGCAGCTCGCTGCCGTCACGCTTCCGGCCGGCCACGCGCTGATCCTGGCCGGCGCGGGCTCGGGCAAGACGCGGGTGCTGACCACGCGCATCGCCTGGCTGCTGCAGACGGGCCAGGCCACGCCGGGCTCCATCCTGGCCGTGACCTTCACCAACAAGGCGGCCAAGGAAATGCTGGCCCGCCTGTCGGCCATGCTGCCCTACAACGTGCGCGGCATGTGGATCGGCACCTTCCACGGCCTGTGCAACCGGCTGCTGCGCGCCCACCACCAGGCGGCAAAGCTGTCGTCCACCTTCCAGATCCTGGACACGCAGGACCAGCTGTCGGCCGTCAAGCGCCTGTGCAAGCAGTTCAACGTGGACGACGAGCGCTTTCCGCCCAAGCAGCTGCAGTACTTCATTGCCGGCTGCAAGGAAGAGGGCATGCGCCCCGGCGACGTGGTGGCCAATGACCCGGACACGCGCAAGAAGGTCGAGATCTACCAGCTCTACGAGGAGCAGTGCCAGCGCGAGGGCGTGGTCGATTTCGGCGAGCTGATGCTGCGCTCCTATGAGCTGCTGCGCGACGACGCCGCGCTGCGCGCCCACTACCAGCGGCGCTTTCGCCACATCATGGTCGACGAGTTCCAGGACACCAACAAGCTGCAGTACCAGTGGCTCAAGCAGCTGGCGGGCGACATGGTGGATGGCCGCCTGCAGGCCACGGGCAGCGTGATCGCAGTGGGCGACGACGACCAGAGCATCTACGCCTTTCGCGGTGCGCGCGTGGGCAACATGCAGGACTTCGTGCGCGAGTTCGACGTGCGCCAGCAGATCAAGCTGGAGCAGAACTACCGCTCCTACAGCAACATCCTCGACTGCGCCAACGCGCTCATCAGCCACAACAGCCAGCGCCTGGGCAAGAACCTGCGCACCACCCAGGGCCCGGGCGAGCCCGTGCGCATCTACGAAGCGCCCACGGACATGGCCGAGGCGCAGTGGATGGTCGAGGAAATCCAGCAGCTCGTGAAAAAGGACGGCTGGCAGCGCCAGGAAATCGCCGTGCTCTACCGCAGCAATGCGCAAAGCCGGGTGATCGAATCGCAGCTGTTCAATGCCGCCATTCCCTACCGCGTGTACGGCGGGCTGCGCTTTTTCGAGCGCGCCGAAATCAAGCATGCGCTGGCCTACCTGCGCCTGCTGGAGAACCCGCACGACGACACCAGCTTTCTGCGCGTGGTGAACTTCCCGCCGCGCGGCATCGGCGCGCGCAGCGTGGAGACGCTGCAGGACGCGGCGCGCAGCGCGGGCTGCTCGCTGCACGATGCCGTCTCGGCGGTGCCGGGCGCGCCGGGCACCAAGCTCGCAGGCTTTGTCGCCAAGATCGACGTGCTGCGCGAGCAGACCCAGGGCCGCACGCTGCGCGAGATCATCGAGGCCATCGAGGAAGAAAGCGGCCTGCTCGAGCACTACCGCAACGAAAAGGAAGGCGCCGACCGCATCGAGAACCTGCAGGAACTCGTGAACGCGGCCGAGAGCTTTGTCACCCAGGAAGGCTTTGGCCGCGATGCCGTGGCCCTGCCGCTGGACGAGCACGACGGCGCCAGGGCGCTGACGCAAAGCCCGGCCAGCCAGGGCCTGGACCCTGCGCTGCCGCTGCTGGACACGCCGCTCACGCCGCCGGCCGGCACCGTGGCCGGCATGGTCGATGCCGATACCGGCGAGACACTGTCGCCGCTGGCCGCCTTCCTGACGCACGCGGCGCTGGAGGCTGGCGACAACCAGGCCCAGGCCGGCCAGGACGCCGTGCAACTGATGACCGTGCATGCCTCCAAGGGGCTGGAGTTCGACGCCGTCTTCATCGGCGGCGTGGAAGAGGGCCTGTTCCCACATGAGAACGCCATGATGGACCGCGGCGGCCTGGAGGAAGAGCGCCGCCTGGCCTATGTGGCCATCACCCGCGCGCGCAAGCGCCTGTACCTGAGCCATTCGCAGACGCGCATGCTGCACGGGCAGACGCGCTACAACGTCAAGAGCCGCTTCTTCGATGAGCTGCCCGATGAGGCGCTCAAGTGGATCACCCCCAAGCAGGGCGGCTTTGGCAGCTACGCGCCCCGCCCCGGTGGCGGCGGTGGTGGCGGCTATGGTTCACGCGATCGCGGCGGCTTCGGCAACAAGGCCGAAGGCTGGCGCAGCGAGGTCTTCGCCAGCCCTCCCGTGCCGCCGCAAAAGGCCGCTCCGGGCCACGGCCTGCGCGTGGGCCTGAACGTGTTCCACAACAAGTTCGGCGAAGGCAAGGTGCTGGCCCTGGAAGGCACGGGCGACGACGCGCGCGCCCAGGTCAGCTTTGGCCGCCACGGCACGAAGTGGCTGGCGCTGTCCATTGCCAAGCTCACGGTCGTGGAGTGAGGCGCGGGCTGCCGCGCCCGGCGCTCAGGGCTTGACTTCGAAGCTCAGCGTCGTGGTGTGGCGCACGTCGGTGTACTTCTTGCCGTCCAGCGTGACCGAGCCGTTGTCCACGCGCGCCGTCACCTCCAGCACGTACAGGCCCGGGAAATAGGGCTTGAAGCTCACCGTGCCGTCCTGCGATGGCGTGAGCGTGCGGTACCAGCCCTCGCTGGTCTGCACGTTGACCTGGCTGGCCGCGACCTTGCGGCCCTTGAACACCAGCTGGAACGTATCGCCTCCCGCCGTGGTGGGCACCAGCTCCAGGTCGTTCACGGCCTTGGTGTCGTTGCGGCCGAAACGGGCCTGGTAATAGGTCAGCACGCCATTGGCGCCGGGGCGCGTGGCGGCGATGCGCACATCGCCCTGGCCTGCGTCCGCGGTGAAATGATTGGCGTCGGCCTTCAGGGGAAGGCTCTTGCCGTCGGGCAGGACCTGCTTGGCGTCTTCCAGGGCCGGCAGCTGTTGCAGCGGCTTGCGCAGCTCTCCGGCATAGGCCCGGGCCTGTCCTGCGTCCTGCTGCAGCCAGAGATAGTCGGCATGCGCGGCCGGCACCGCCAGTGCGGCGGCGGCGGCCAGCCATGCGGCGGCGGTGCTGCGAAGGATGCGGGAAGGTTCGGTCATGGAGTCTCTCCTGTGGTGTGGCTCTGCGTGCGCCTGCCGGGCCTTGAGGGGCGTGATCCGGCGGGGCTGAAGATGGTGCGATGGCGGGCGAGCGACGCCGCAATGCATCAGAAATTATAGCGATCAGGTGAGAATGACTCTTGTTTTGCACGCCAGGAGTCGGATTCATGACATCCATGCAATTGCGGCGCAGACATGCAAAAAGGCCATGGAAATCCATGGCCTTTGTGTGGCGGCGCCACGCGCCGCAGGGCGGCGGGGCGACGGGGCGCTATGGCGGCGGTCAGGCCGACAGCTTGGGCTGGGCAGCGGTGCCCGTCAGGTAGCCGACGGCGGCGCCGAACTTGCCGCGATAGTTGGCGCTGATCAGCGGGTCCAGCGTGGGCTTGACCACGTTGTGGATGGCGCCCCAGTCACCGGCGTGCTGGAAGTTGCTCATGATGTAGGTCCAGCCGTTGATCTCGTCCACGGCATGCAGGCCGGTGGATTCGCCGCCGGCGGGAATCGACATCAGGCGCGACAGCTGCTTGGTGTCGATGTTGTAGGCCCACAGGAAGTTGTTCACGTGCTGGCCGCTGTCCTCGCCGATGAACAGGGTGCGCATCTTCTCCGAGAACTTGAGGTTGTCGGGGTTGCAGATCTTGTTCGGGTTGCCGGTGTTGCCCAGCGCGTCGGCGCTGATGTCCTCGCCGGCCAGCAGGGCCTTGGTGTCCACGGGCATCCATTCGCTGTTGATGGCGGCGCCTGCCGTGTCCTTCTGGCCGCCGCGCAGGTTCAGTGCCATCACGGCGCCGGCCTTGAGCTGCTTGGGGATGGACACGCCGTTGCCGGCCACGTTCAGCGCATCACCGGCCACCATGGACTTTTCGCAGTTCTGCAGGGCCGAGTAGGCCACCTTGTCCTTGGCGTTGACGGTCGTGCCTTCCATCTTGGTGAAGCCCATGCTTGCGCCCTTGAAGGCGGCGTAGCGGTGGGTTTCCAGGAAGGCGGCAGCCTTGTCCATGCCGGGGTTGATCTTGATCCACTCGACCTTGCCGTTGGCCGTGATCTTGGTGTAGCTGGCGTCGCCCGGATCGGTCTTGGCCACGGTCATGATGTCCGTGGGCTTGAGCGTGTTGGCCAGCTGCTCGATCTCGGCGCTGGTGGCCGAGCCCAGCTTGATCCAGGTCAGCGCGGCGGCGCTGCCCGATGCGGGGTCGATGGAGAAGCCCGCGCCCACCTTGGCCACGTACAGCGAACCCGAGGACAGGTCCTTTTCCTTGTCGGCCACGAAGACGAAGTAGCCGCTGTTGGTGGCGTCGTCGCCCATCAGCGCCGTGCGCTGGTCGGGCATGACCTGGACCAGCTCGTGCGAGATGCGGCCCATGCAGAAATGCTTCTTGATGCTGGCCGTGCCGTCCACGTTGACCGTCACTTCGGGCATGTGGCCGTAGTGGTAGGGGTTGGCCTTGTTCTGGTCGCCATACAGGTTCTGGCTGAAGGCCAGCAGCTGGGCATTGCCGGTGGCGAAGGCGTCGGGCTCGTACTCTTCGCTGGACAGATGGGTGCCCCAGGGCGACAGGCTGGCGCCGCAGGTGATCCACAGGCCGTGCACCTTGGAGGTGTCCACGTTGTGGTACTTGACCAGGCTGAGCTTGCCGGTGGTCTGGTCCTGGTCCAGCGTCAGCACGGCGATGGGCGAGGGCAGCTTGCCGTACATGTCGGTCTTGCCGTCCTGCGCCCAGGTGGTGTATTCGAACTGCACCACGGCGAACACGGGCTTGCCCTTGACGCCGTCCACCTTGGCATTGGGCACGGTCAGCAGCGAGGTGCCGTCGGGCGAATCGGAGAAGAAGTGGCGCTCGCTGCCGGCCACGGTGCGGTCGATGATCTTGTTGTTGTTGATGTCGTAGTAGCCGCCGGCCAAGATCTTGCCGCCCTTGCCGTCCGGCACTTCATCGCCGGTCACGAAGAAGGGCTGGTAGCCCAGGTCGAAGCTCTGCTCGCTGTTGTCGCTGAACTGCACCTTGAGCTGCGAGGCCACGGTCATCTTGGCCATGGCCTGGGGGTTGGCCAGCGTGGGCGCTGCCATGGAGGTGAAGCTGGCTGCCACATAGTTCTTCGCAGGGCCGTCGTCACCGCCGCCGCAGGCGGTCAGCAGGCCGGTGGCGGACACGGCGGAGCCGAGCGGCAGCAGGGGGGCGCCGGTCAGGAATTGCAGCGCCTTGCGGCGGGAGAGCATCGTGGATTGGGACATGGGGCTTCCGTTATGGGTTTGTCAGCGTCAACCCATCGGGGGCGGGATGGGCCGGGATGCCGCCGCGCACTCGCTGGCTTGACATCCGCACGGCATGCTAGGCAGCCGGTGTGACAGAGCAATGGCATCCGCATGACGGAACCGTGACAGCGTCATATGACAGCCGCCAGGCGAGGGGTGCCAGGCGATACGGCCCGTCAAAAAAGCCAAAGAAGAGGCGCGGAGAAGGGTCCGAAGAAGGGCCCGAAGAAAGGTCCAAAGAAAAAGCCCCTTGAAAGGGGCTTGTGGGGGTGCAGTGGCGAAGCGCTCAGCCGGACAGTCCGGGCGGCGCAGGCGGCTCGGTGCCGATGGCGTCGCTGCCATCGCTTTCATCGGGCGCTGCAAAGCAGTCACGGAAGGTGAAGACGATGGAGGTGAAGAACATGGCGGCCAGCAGCATGGCCGTGCCGATCATCAGGCCATTGGCAATGCTGCCCAGCACCTGGGCCAGCACGGCCGAGATCAGTGCCATCACGATGCCGGCCACGATGAACACGCCCATCCAGCTCAGGCCGAAGACCACCAGCGCGCCGATGTTGCGCACGCAGGCCACCAGGCTGAAGAACACGGCCTTGACCGGGGGCACGTTGTGCCAGTGCACCAGCCCCGGCGCGTGCCAGAACAGCAGGGACAGCGGCAGGTACAGGCCCATGCTCAGCCACATGGCGGCCTGGAAGTCGGGCGACTCGGCGATCTCGCGCGTCAGCGGCTCGCCGCCCAGGTAGACGTTGGCAAACTGGCCGTCGTCCACCAGCATGGACAGGCCCATGATCAGCAGGAAGCCTGCCGCATACATGGCGCCCAGCGTGAGCATGGAGTTCAGGCGCTGGCGCCCGGTGCGAAAGGCCACCAGCAGCAGGGCCGGCGTGGGCGCACGCCCGTGCGATGCCTCGGCCGCCGCCACCATCATGGCCAGCGAGGTGGCAGGCAGCAGGCCCAACGCGATCACGGGGCCGATCAGCGGCAGCACCGTGACCAGCGACATGGCCGCCATCGACAGAAAGAACAGCGCCGCCAGTGCCAGCGGCTGCTGGCGGAAGGTGCGGATGCCCTGCTGCACCCATTGCAGGCCGGTACGGGCGGGAACGATGAGAAGTTTCATGGGGTGAGGAAGTCGGGGCGCCTGGATGGGGCATGGCCTCTGGCATGGGCCGCGCCGCTGGCGCCCGAACGGGGACTGTACCCGAGGACGCGCGGCCCGTGGACCGCAAAGCCCTCTGTCGGCCGCGCTGTGGCGGCCTTCGGACGTCAGTCCAGCGCCACCGGGTGGGCCAGGCGCTGGCGCAGCACGCGCTCGAAATGGGTGGGGTCGTGGGGAACGAGCATGGAGGCCTCGCGCGGCAGGTGAAAATCCCACAGGCGGGAAATCCAAAAGCGCAGCGCACCCGCGCGCAGCATGGGGTTGAACAGCTCGCGCTCGGCGGCGGTCAGGGGGTGTACCGACTGGTAGGCATCAATCATGGCCCTGGCCTTGGTGGCGTCATGGGCGCCGGTGGCGTGTTCGATGCACCAGTCGTTGAGGCACACGGCCAGGTCGAACAGCCAGCTGTCCACGCCTGCGAAGTAGAAGTCGAAGAAGCCGGTCAGGCGCTCGCCATCGAACATCACGTTGTCGCGGAACAGGTCGGCGTGCACGGGGCCGCGCGGCAGCGCCGCATAGGCGGGCGAGGCGGCCACATGGTTCTGGAAGGCCAGCTCGGAGCGCAGCAGGTCGGCCGTGGGGGCGTCTATGTGCGGGATGACCGTGGGCACGGTCTCGTTCCACCAGGGCAGGCTGCGCAGATTGGGCTGCTGGCGATCGTAGTCGCGTCCGGCCAGGTGCATGCGCGCCAGCATCTCGCCCACGGCGGCGCAGTGCGCGGGCTGGGGCGCCAGCTCGCTCTTGCCGGGCAGGCGGTTGACGATGGAGGCCGGCTTGCCGCACACGCTCAGCAGGATGTCGCCGCTGCGGGTCTCGGCCTGCGGGTCGGGCACGGGAATGCCGGCCTGCGCCAGGTGCTTCATCAGGTACAGGTAGAAGGGCAGTTGCTCGGCCGTCAGGCGCTCGAACAGCGTCAGCACCCACTCGCCCTGTTCAGTGGTGAGAAAGTAGTTGGTGTTCTCTATGCCGCCCTGGATGCCGCGCAGCTCCTTGAAGGAACCCAGGGACATGCGGCGCAGGAGCTCGCGCGCATCTTTGTCGGAGACTTCGGTGAAAACGGCCATGTTTGCATTGCCGGCCAGCACGGCTCGGCGGAAATCGTTGTCGTCAGATATGGAAAGAGGGCAGCGCCGTCAGGTGCTGCCCCCTGGGATGCCGCCGGGCCGGGGGCCCGGACAGTCCGGTGAGGATCAGAACTTCTTGAGGTTCCAGACGCGCGTGCCGTTGGTGCCGTCGCCATCGCCGCGGTTGCGCGAGGAACGGGCGCCATCGTTGGACTGCACTTCATACGAAGGCATGTCGCCGACCTTGGGCTGCACGGTGATGCTGCGGGTCTGGCCGCCCACGCGCAGCTCGTCAACGCGGCTGCCGCCATCTTCCACATGGATGTGTTCCACGCGCTGATTGGTTCGGTCGCGGCCCTCGGGCTTGGCCGTGTCCGGCGCGGTCTGCTCGGTCGCCGCCGCAGGAGCGGTGGAGGCAGCCGGGGCAGGCGTGGGGTTCTGGGCCAGCACGGAGCTGGCGGCCAGGGTCAGGAAGATGAAAAGTGGAGCGGCGCGCATAGGCTCCATTGTAGAACTTGCAGCGGGCGCTGTCCCGCCCTGTCACCCTGCCGGCGCGTGCACAATCGGCGCATGAGCAATTCCAAGACCCTGGTGCTGATCGACGGCTCCAGCTACCTCTACCGCGCCTACCACGCCATGCCGGACCTGCGCGCCGAGCCCGGCAACCCGGAAAGCCCCGCCACGGGCGCCATCCGCGGCATGATCAACATGCTCCAGGCGATCAGGAAGGAAGTGGCGGCCGACTACGCCGTCTGCGTGTTCGATACCAGCGGACCCACCTTCCGCGACACGCTCTACCCCGAATACAAGGCGCACCGCTCGCCCATGCCCGACGATCTGCGCTCGCAGATCGAGCCCATCCATGAAGTGGTCCGCCTGCTGGGCTGGCCCGTGCTGGCCATCCAGGGCGTGGAGGCCGACGACGTGATCGGCACCCTGGCCAAGACGGCCGCCGCCCAGGGCGTGAACGTGGTCATCTCCAGTGGCGACAAGGACCTGTCCCAGCTGGTGGACTCCCACATCATGGTGATGGACACCATGAGCGGCAAGCGCCGCGACGTGGCCGGCGTGACGGCCGAGTTCGGCGTGCCGCCCACGCAGATGATCGACTACCAGGCCCTGGTCGGCGATGCCGTGGACAACGTGCCCGGCGTGTCCAAGGTGGGCCCCAAGACGGCCGTCAAGTGGCTGGCCGAACACGGCTCGCTCGACGGCCTGATTGCTGCGGCCGACGGCATCAAGGGCGTGGCCGGCCAGAACCTGCGCGATGCCATCGCCTCGGGCCAGCTGGCGCTGAGCCGCCAGTTGGTCACCATGAAGACCGACTGCGACCTGAGCGCCGAAGTGCCCACCCTGCCGGTGCTCGACGCGCTGGCGCCGCGCGAGCCCGATACCGCGCCGCTGCGCGACTTCTATGAGCGTTACGGCTTCAAGGGCCTGGCGCGCATGCTCGGCGGTGCCGCGCCCGAGCCCGATGCGCTGGAAGCCGTCAAGGCCGGCCGCAAGCCAGCGGCCAAGCCGCGTGCCGACCAGTCCACGGGCGACATGTTTGCCCAGGAGCAGGCCGAATCCGACGACGCCACCACCGAGGCCGAGGCCGTCCAGCAGCGCCCGCTGGACTATGACGTGGTGCTGACCTGGGAAGCGTTCGACCAGTGGCTGGCCAAGATCAACGCCGCCGAACTCACGGCCCTGGATACCGAAACCACCTCGCTGGACGAGATGCGTGCCGAGATCGTGGGCATCTCGCTGAGCGTGGAGCCCGGCGCCGCTGCCTACATCCCCCTGCGCCATGCCGGCCCCGACGCGCCCGAGCAACTGCCGGCCGACGAAGTGCTGCAGCGCCTCAAGCCCTGGCTGGAGGATGCGGCCCGGCCCAAGCTGGGCCAGCACGTCAAGTACGACCGCCATGTCTTCGCCAATGCCGGCATCGAGGTGCAGGGCTATGTGCACGACACCATGCTGCAAAGCTATGTGCTGGAAGTGCACCGCCCGCACGGGCTGGCCAGCCTGGCGCTGCGCCACACCAACCGCACGGGCATCAGCTATGAAGACCTGTGCGGCAAGGGCGCCCACCAGATCCCGTTCGCCCAGGTGCCCGTGGACAAGGCTGCCGCCTATGCCTGCGAGGATGCCGACCAGACCCTGGACGTGCACCGCGTGCTGTGGCCGCAGCTGCAGGCCAACGACGGCCTGCGCGGCGTCTACGAGCTGGAGATCGCCACCAGCGAGGCCCTGTTCCGCATAGAGCGCAACGGCGTGCTCATCGATGCCGCCACGCTGGCCAGGCAGAGCAACGACCTGGGCCAGCGCATCGTGCAGCTGGAGCAGGAGGCCTACGACATCGCGGGCCAGCCCTTCAACCTGGCCAGCCCCAAGCAGCTGGGCGAAATCTTCTTCGACAAGCTGGGCATGCCCGTGGTCAAGAAGACGGCCACCGGCGCACGCAGCACCGACGAAGAGGTGCTGGAGAAGCTGGCCGAGGACTATCCGCTGCCCGCCAAGCTGCTGGAACACCGCAGCCTGTCCAAGCTCAAGGGCACCTATACCGACAAGCTGGCCCAGCTGGCGCTGCCGCGCACGGGCCGCGTGCACACGCACTACGCCCAGGCCGTGGCCGTGACGGGGCGCCTGTCCAGCAACGACCCCAACCTGCAGAACATCCCCATCCGCACGCCCGAAGGCCGGCGCGTGCGCGAGGCCTTCATTGCCGCGCCCGGCCATGTGATCGCCAGCGCCGACTACTCGCAGATCGAGCTGCGCATCATGGCCCACCTGTCGGGTGACGAGTCCCTGCTGCGCGCCTTCCACGAAGGCCGCGACGTGCACCGTGCCACGGCATCGGAAGTCTTCAAC
Organism: Delftia sp. NA_296.1; assembly: GCF_052692095.1. NCBI lineage: Bacteria > Pseudomonadati > Pseudomonadota > Betaproteobacteria > Burkholderiales > Comamonadaceae > Delftia > Delftia sp. NA_296.1. The sequence continues at coordinate 221,594 of NZ_JBQZGF010000010.1, forward strand.
GTGGAGCTGGAGCAGGTCAGCAGCGAGCAGCGCCGCTATGCCAAGGTCATCAACTTCGGGCTGATCTACGGCATGAGCAGCTTTGGCCTGGCCAAGAACCTGGGCATAGAGACCAAGGCCGCCGCCGCCTACATCGACCGCTATTTCCAGCGCTATCCGGGCGTCAAGCGCTACATGGACGAGACGGTGGAATTCGCGCGCGACCACGGCTACGTGGAAACCGTCTTCGGCCGCCGCCTGTACCTGGTGGACATCAACGGCGGCAGCGGCCCGCGCAAGAAGGCGGCCGAACGCCAGGCCATCAACGCGCCCATGCAGGGCACGGCGGCCGACCTGATCAAGAAGGCCATGGTGGCGGTGCAGGCCGAGCTCGATGCCAGACAGTCCGAGGTCCGCGTCATCATGCAGGTGCACGATGAACTGGTGTTCGAGCTGCCCGAAGGCGAGTCGGACTGGGTACGCACCGAGATCCCGCGCCTGATGGCCGGCGTGGCCGACCTGAAGGTGCCGCTGCTCGCCGAGGTGGGCCTGGGACCCAACTGGGACAAGGCGCATTGAGCTTCACGCAGGCATCGTAGACTTGGCCGGTTCTCAACCACCACCAAGGAGAGATGCATGCGTGATGATCAGCAGCAAGACCTGAAGGCCCTGGTTCCGGGGCGCAGCAGCGAAGAGGGGCCCACGCGGCGCCTGGCATTGCAGACGGCCCTGGGCCTGGGCTATGCCGCAGCGGCCACGCCGCTCATGGCGCAGACCGCCATCTCCACGCCGGCCGACGGCCTGACGGCCGGCGAGGTGCATTTCACCGTGAACGGCTTCAAGGTGCCGGCCTACCGCGCCGCGCCCGCGGGCAAGAAGAATGTGCCCGTGGTGCTGGTGATCTCCGAGATCTTCGGCGTGCACGAATACATTGCCGACACCTGCCGCCGCCTGGCGCGTGCCGGCTACCTGGCCATTGCCCCCGATCTGTACGCGCGCCAGGGCGACCCCAAGACCTATACCGACATCGCCAAGCTCATGAGCGAGCTGGTCTCCAAGGTGCCCGACGAGCAGGTCATGGCCGACCTGGACGGCGCCGTGCAATGGGCCGGCACCCAGGGCGGCGATACGGCGCGCGTGGCCATCACGGGCTTTTGCTGGGGTGGCCGCATCACCTGGCTGTATGCGGCCCATGGCCCGGTCAAGGCCGGCGTGGCCTGGTACGGCCGGCTGGAAGGCGCCAAGACCGCGCTGCAGCCACGCCATCCGCTGGAGCTGGTCTCCAGCCTCAAGGCGCCGGTGCTGGGCCTGTATGGCGGGCAGGACACGGGCATTCCGCTGGAATCCGTGGAGCGCATGCGCGAGGCGCTCAAGCAGGGCTCTGCAGCGGCCAAGGCCTCGGAGTTCGTGATCTACCCGGAGGCACCACACGCCTTCCATGCCGACTACCGGCCCAGCTACCGCGAGCAGGCTGCGCGCGACGGTTGGCAAAAAATGCTGGCCTGGTTCAATAAGCATGGGGTGACCCCCTGAGCGGCTGCGCCGCTTCCCCCTCTCTCGCTTCGCGGGAGGGGGACGACACCCTCGGTGCGGGGCGGCCCTTCCTCGGTGTCCCTGGTGTGAGGACGCGCCAGTTTTTAAGGTATTGCTGACTAGCTTTCAACTTTATTCGCGCAGGGGGGGCTTGACAGCTTCTGTAGGCTGAAACCGAGGGCGCCCGACACCGTGGCCTGCTTCCTTCATGGGATCGCAGGCCACGGCTGCGATGGGGCCTGTCTTTCTGCGAGAATTCGCGGGTTTCGCCTGCAAGGGCATACGGTTGAAGCACAAATCGCTATGACATTGGTAGCAATCATTCTGGCCACCCTGGCCGCCGGTATTGGCAGCGTCTGGGTGGCCGCGTTGTTGATGGGGCTGGGAGGTAATCGCTCGCCGGGCATGATGCCGCAGCGGCTGTTGAGCCTGGCGGCGGGCGCGCTGCTGGCCACGGCCTTCATGCACCTCTTGCCCGAGGCCTTCGAGAGCGAGGCCGGGGCGCATGACCTGTTCGTGACGCTGCTGGTGGGCCTGGTGTTCTTTTTCCTGCTGTCCAAGGCCGAGCTGTGGCACCACGGGCACGAGCACGGCGCGCCGCCGGCCCATGAGCACGATCACCACGATCATCACGATCACCAGGGCCACGCCCATGACCATTCCCATGATCACCATCACGGCCACCGCCACGGCGGCTGGGCGGTGCTGACCGGCGACAGCGTGCACTGCTTCGGCGATGGCGTGCTGATCGCCTCCGCCTTCATGGCCGACATGCGTCTGGGGCTGATCGCGGCGGTGTCGGTGCTGGCCCACGAGGTGCCGCACCACATGGGCGACATCGTGGTGCTGCGCCAGTCCAGCTCCAACCGGCGCGTGGCGCTGATCAAGGTGTCCATGGCCGGGGCCGTGACCACGCTGGGCGGCATTGGCGGCTATTTCCTGGTGGGACAGCTGCAGGAACTGCTGCCGTACTTCCTGGCCGTGGCCTCCAGCAGCTTCATCTACGTGGCGCTGGCCGACCTGATTCCCCAGCTGCAAAAGCGCCTGAGCGCGCGTGAGACCGTGGCCCAGGTGGGCTGGCTGATGCTGGGCATCGTGCTGGTCACCGTGGTCAGCCGCGCGGCGCACGCGCACTGAGGCTGATGTTGAGGCTGAGGCGCGGGTCCTAGCCTGCGCGGGCCTCCTGGGGTGCCGTCCCCAGCAGGTCGGCGTAATCCACCGCGTACTTGATGAAGGCCGCATGGCCGTCGATGCGCAGCTTGCGGCGCAGGTGCAGGCGGTGGGTTTCCACGGTGCGCACCGAGGTGCCCATGAGCGCGGCGATTTCCTTGTTGGAGCGGCCCTCCGAGATCCACTGCAGCACGCTGGCCTCGCGCGGCGTGAGGGCGCGCCGGGGCCCGGACGCGCTGCCGTCTTCCTCGGCCACGGGCTGCAGGCCGGGGCTGAAATACAGGCCGCCGGCGTAGACCCGGTCTATGGCCTCGATGAGCTGCTGCGCAGGTGCGTCCTTGAGCACATAGCCGCGTGCGCCCAGCGCCACGGCGCGGCGCACGTATTCGGGGTCTTCGTGCATGGACAGCACCAGCACGCGCACCAGCGGGAACTGATCGCGGAACAGCGCGGCCAGGTCGATGCCGCTGGCGCCCGGCATGCGGATGTCGGTGACCACCAGGTCGGGCGACAGCTCGCGGGCCAGCGGCAGGGCCTGGTCCACGCTGGCGGCCTCGCCCACCACACGGATATGGTCCGTGGCCTGCAGGCGCATGGACACGCCGTCGCGCACGAGAGGGTGGTCGTCCACCAGGAGGATGCGGATCATGGGGTTCATGCAGCGGCCCGTGGGAGTTCGAATTCCGGTGAGGGAGACAGCGGCATGCCGCCATCGCGGTAGAGCACGGCGACCAGCCGGGTGCCGCGGCGCCCCGAACTGATGGACAGGTGGCCGCCCAGGCCTTCGATGCGCTCGCGCATGTTGCGCAGGCCGATGCCGCCCTGGCGGTCGCGCTGCACGCGGCGCATGTCGAAGCCCTGGCCGTCGTCGCTGACCTGCAGCACCACGCGGCGGCGCTGAAAGTGCAGGCTGACATCGATGCGCGTGGCCTGGGCATGGTTTTGCGCATTCGTCACGGCCTCCTGGGCCACGCGGAACAGGGCCGTGGCATGGCTGGGCGGCAGAAAGCGCGTCTCGCCGCGGCAGCCGAATTGCATGCGCAGGCCGTCCTCGGCCTGCATTTGCTGGCTCATCAGCGCCAGGGCAGGGGCCAGGCCCAGGTCGTCCAGCAGGGCGGGGCGCAGGCCGTGAGAGACACGCCGTATCTCCACCAGCGCGTGATTGAGCTGCTCCAGGCCCTGGTCCACCATGCGCTGGGCCGTGGCCGGGTCCTGCGCGGCCAGCCGCCTGAGCTGTGCCTGGGCCGTCTCCAGCAGGAACTTGGAGGAGACCAGCACCTGCACCACGCCGTCATGCAGGTCGCGCGCAACGCGCGTGCGTTCCTCTTCCTGCGAATGCACCACGCGCTGGGCCAGCCGCTGCAGCTTGTTGCTGGACACGCGGTGATCGCTGAGATTGAAGACCAACCCGGCCACGCCGATGAGCACGATGCACAGCGCTGCAATGCCGAAGATGCGCCAGCGCGTGGCCGCGATGTTGGCCTGGGCGCTTTCGTCGATCTGGCGCAGCGCCTGCTCCACATCGTCCAGGTACAGGCCCGTGCCCAGCGACCAGCCCCATTCGGGCACCGTGGCCACATAGGCGAGCTTGGCTTCGGTACGCAGCGATGACGGTTTTTGCCACTGGTAGCGCACCAGGCCGCCGCCGCTGCGCGCGGCGTCCAGGATGATCCTGGCGGGTCCTGCGCCGCCGGGGCTGTTGGGATCGCACAGGTCCACGCCCGACAGGCCCATCTGGCGCGCATCCAGCAGCACGTTGCCGTGTTCGTCGTAGACAAAGAAGTAGCCGTCCTCGCCGAACTGCATGCGCGCCAGCGTATCCAGCGCCTGGCGCCGCTGCACGGATTGCTCCTCGCCGCTGGACTTGATGCGCGTCAGCGCCGTGGTCGCCAGCTGGACGTAGTGGCGCAGCTCCGTCTCCTTGCTGTGCAGGTAGGCGGTCTCGACCAGTTCGCGTTCCTGGTGGGCCAGCTCCAGGGTCTGGTGCTGCACGGTCGCCGCGACCAGGCCCAGGGCGAGCGCGATGGCGGCAATCGACAGAAGTGCAAGTTTCAGCGGAAGTTGCATGGGAGCCTGTGTGGGGTGCACCGACGATCTTTTCCGCCCAGTGGCCGGGCCTTGTCAACAGGGCTTGCGCGCATGCCGCCAGCGCCAGGGCGGCGGCCTTTGAATGGCAGGCGCTGTATTTTCCAATGGCCTGCGCGCCCCGTATATCCACGCAGATTCACGTGCGCGTGAAAAGGCGTTTGAATATCCCAAGGGAAACACCATGGAAAATGGTTTTTGGGCGCGAAACAATATCCCATGGATACTGGAAATCCGAGATGCATTTTCTTGGTGCGTACTCCCCTTTTTGGGGTTTTGGATAATCGTTTTGCCGTATTGTGGTGCGCCGTCCCTCTGATGCCTGATGTGCTGCTTGTTGTTGAGCAGATTCCGTGCCAAACCATTGTTTTCAAAGAGTGTTGAAGGGCTGCGTAGCACTGCGTGGGTCCGTGTGCGTAGTGGTGCGTAGGGGAAAATTCATTATCGAATGCTCCAGATCTCTGCCTAGAATTTCTCCGTGAAATCACGAATTCGAATCATTTTGTATCGATGATTCAGGTCACCTCTGAGGACTGGGTTAATGGTGACAAAGTGTTTCCATAACGCCAATGCAGTAATGCGTGGCACGGCAGTGGCAGCTTGTATTTTTGTTTGAGAAGGGCAATACCATGGATATTCGAACGAACCTGGGGCGCATGGCGCTGGCATGCGGGGTGGCGGTGACGGCGGCGGCGCTGGTGGGTTGCGCTGCGCCCAACAAGCGCGAGGTGCTGTCCACCACGCAGATCTACCCGGCCATCGGCCCGTACTCGCAGATGGTGGCGCATGGCAACACCATCTACTTCTCGGGCGTGCTGCCGCTGAACGCACAGGGCACGGCCATCCAGGGCGCCACCATCGAAGAGCAGACGCGCGCCGTGCTGGACCACATCGGCGCCAAGCTCAAGTCCCAGGGACTGGGCTATGAGGATGTGCTCTCGACCTCGGTCTTCATGAAGGACCTCAACGAGTTCGCCGCCATGAACAAGGTCTATGGCGAGTACTTCAAGACCGGCGCCCCCGCTCGGGCCACGGTGGAAGTGGCGCGCCTGCCGCGCGATGTGAAGATCGAAATCTCGGCCATCGTCGGCCGCCGCTGACCGCTTGCGCAACGACAGGAGGACCGCATGAACGCACGACACCCCCAGATCGCGGCCGAGCAGGCCACATCCCTGACCGCCACTGCGGCCGCCGGCGAATCCGGCTATCCCGCGCGCTGGACTTCCAAGCGCCGCGACTTCCTGCGCATGCTGGGCTACGGCACCGGCGCCGCCACGCTGGGCCCGCTGCTGGCCGCCTGCGGCAGCGGCAACGCCCAGACCTCGGCCGCCGCGCTGCGCGAGCAGCTCATGCGCGACGAGGCCTTCTGGACCGACGTGCAGAGCATGTTCATCCTCAAGCCCGAGAAGACCTACATGAACATCGGCACGGCCGGCTCCATGCCCAAGCTGGTGCTCGATGTGTTCGATACCGAAAACCGCAAGAAGGCCGCCGACTCGGGCAACGGCTACAGCAACCTGCTGGACCTGCGCAAGCAGGTGGCGCCGGGCTTTGGCGTGGATGCCGACGAACTGGCCTTCTCGGCCAACACCTCCTCAGGCATGTGCCATGCCATCCTGGGCATCGACTGGCAGCGCGGCGACGTGGTGGTCACCACCAACCACGAGCACGGCGGCGGCGACACGCCGCTGAAGATCGCGCAGGACCGCTACGGCATCGAGGTCTCGCGCATTGCGCTGCCCGTGGGCAACAACCAGACGGCCGCCACCTACGTGAACCTGTTCGACGAGCGCATCCGTGCGCTCAAGGCCCAGGGCAAGCGCGTGCGCGCCATGATGTGGTCCTCCCCCACCTACAAGACCGGCACCATGCTGCCCATTGCCGACCTGATGGGCGTGGTCAAGGCGCATGGCCTGATCAGCATCGTGGACGGCGCCCATCTGCCGGGCATGATGGCCTACAACTATGCGGAGCTGGGCATGGACTTCATGTCCGGCGCGGGCCACAAGTGGCAGTGCGGCCCGGGCTCGACGGGCATCCTCATCATCCGCAACAAGATGCGCGCCTCCAACCCGCTGCCCCTGCCCAAGTGGTACCCGGTGCACACCAGCGCCTACCCGGCGCTGGAGCGTACGACCACGGCCAAGGAGACCTACGACATCGCCGCCTCGGTCACCTCCTGCGGCAGCGTGCACACGCCCATGTTCATGGCGCTGGCCCAGGCCTGCGCGCAGTGGGACAGCATCGGCCGCAAGAAGATCGAGACCTATGACCTGACGCTGTCGTCCTACCTCAAGGAAAAGATCGTCGAGCGCTGGGGCGTGGACTCGCTGTACTCGCCCAAGGACGATCCCAAGCTGCTGTCGGCGCTGACCTGCTTCAACCCGTTCCAGAACAAGGACGACGTGATGAACGGGACCAAGTCATCGACCTTCGTGGCGCGCATGCTCAGCGACTATCCGCAGGGCTTTGTGATCCGCAACTCCAACTTCCCCGTGATCGGCGCGGCGGCAGACCACTACGGCGTGCGCGTCTCCACGCACCTGTGGCATGACGCGCGGGACGTCGATCTGCTGGTGGATGCGATGTGGGATTTGTCTAGAAAGATGTAGCCCCCTGAGGCGCTTACGCGCCTTCCCCCCGTTGCACGGCGCCTCTCTACCCGCTTCGCGGGGGAGGGGGACGACACCCTCGGTGCGGGGCGGCGCGGCCGGCATAGGCCCTTCCTCGGTGTCTCTGAGGTGGGCCGTGCTTGTTTTGAGGGCGCGCTTTCTGGCGCAGAGCGCTGTCCTCTGCCTTTCATCGTCAGCCGGGCTGTCCTTCGTCGCGGATGGCGGCGCGGACCTGGGGGAGCTGGCGGCGGGAGACCATGAGCAGTTCGGGGATGCCGTGCAGGCGCAGGGCCCAGCCTTCGCCTTCGGTGGGGTCGTCGTGGCGTTCCAGGGCGCGCAGGGCGCTGCGGGCCACCAGCGCGTTGCGGTGCACGCGCAGCAGGTGGTCGGCGTGGCGGGTCTCCAGGTCGGCCAGGGCGCCGTCGAGGATGTAGCTGCGGCCCACGGTGCGCACGGTCACGTATTTCTGTTCGGCCTTGAGGTAGAGCACTTCGGACAGGGGCAGGCGCACGGTGGTGCCCCGGTCCTGTATCAGCAGCACGGGGCCGCTGTCGCGCTCGGCCGTCTGGTGCACCGCCGTGCGTGCGGCCTTGGCCAGGGCCTGCTGCAGGCGCTCGCGGCGCACGGGCTTGGTCAGGTAGTCGGCGGCGTCCAGGTCGAAGGCCTCGACCGCATGGCCGGCATGGGCGGTGACGAAGACCACGGCAGGCGGCAGCGGCAGGCGGCGCAGTGCGTGCGCCAGGGCCAGGCCGTCCTGGCCCGGCATGTGGATGTCCAGCAGCGCCAGTTCCACGGCGCGCGGGCCCGGCGCCTGCAGCACGGCCATGGCCTGGCGCGCGTCTGCCGCTTCACTGACCTGGTGCGGGCCGGTGCCCGTGCAGGCTTCCACATCGGCCAGCAGGGTGCGCAGTCGCGCGCGGGCCAGGGCTTCGTCGTCAACGATCAGGATGTGCATGGTCCTTCTTCTTCGATACGGCCTTCGTGGGGTGGCTGGCAGGCGCAGCCAGCGGCAGGCTGATGCGCACCACGAAATGGCCCTTGAGCGTGCGCGCCGTGAGGTGGGCCTGCAGGTCGTGCAGCAGCGACAGCCGGGCGCGCACATTGGCCAGCGCAATGCCGTTGCCGCGCGTGCCAGCTGCGCTGGCGGAATCGATCTCGGTGGGCAGGGTGTTGGTGATGCGCACCTCCACCAGATCGCCACGGCGCTCGGTGCGCACCTGCAGCTTGCCGCCGCGTGCGCTGGGCTCCACGCCATGGCGTATGGCGTTTTCCACCAGCGGCTGCAGCAGCAGCGGCGGCAGCAGGGCGCCGTGGGCGGCAGGGTCCAGTTGCCAGCGCACCTGCAGCCGTTCGCCGAAGCGCACCTGCTCGATGGCCAGGTAGCGCTGGGCCAGCTCGATCTCCTCGGCCAGCGTGGTCGTGCTGTGCGGCTCGGCCAGCGCGTAGCGGAACAGGTCGCTGAGGTCTTCCAGCAGGGCCTCGGCCTTGGCGGGCTCGGCGCGCACCAGGGCGATGGCGCTGTTGAGCGTGTTGAACAGGAAATGCGGACGTATGCGCGACTGCAGCTCGGCCAGCCGCGCCTGCGTGTCGGCGGGGGTGTGGCCGCGTGCGCGCAGCACCAGGGCGGCCACCAGCAGGGCCGCCAGCAGTCCGCCGGACATGGCGCTGGCCAGCCAGGGGGCGCTGGTGCCGCCGGCCAGTTGCAGCATGGCGCAGGCATACAGCCCGGCCGCCATGCCCAGCAGCACGCCGGCTGCGTACTGCCCGGTGGACGGCAGGCGCTGCAGCGGATGCTTGAGCAGGCAGGCCGCCACCAGCCAGACCAGGGTGCCGGGCAGGCTGGCGCCGGTCAGCAGGGCCATGTTCTCCAGCCACTGCAGCAGCGAGTCGGCGCCGAACATCGCAGCCGTGGCCGCCACGGCCTGCACGAAGAGCACGGCGCGCAGTACCACGCCGACGTTGCAGGCGTCGAAGACCAGCGCCGCAGGCAGGGGCGGCGGGGCGGTGGTGGCGGTCGGCTGGGTCGGCAAGGGGCGGCAGGTAGTGTTTCGGCGGGTGGGGTTCGCGCCGCATGCCCGGATTATGGTCATGCCGGGCGGGCCTGCACAGCGGTCACACCGCCCATGCAGGCCCCTGCACGGGCGTGGCGCCGCCCAGGTCGATAGAATCTTCGCTTCCTGCCCGCGCGGGGGGCGTGCCGCCCGCCGCCTGCACCGCCTAATCGAAGATCGCGTCCTCACATGTCTGCCAATCAACCAACGTCCGCCTCGCACAACCAGCTCGACACCAAGGCCCAGGCCTGGTCCGCTCTCTTTGAAGAGCCGATGAGCGATCTGGTCAAGCGCTATACCTCCAGCGTGTTCTTCGACAAGCGCCTGTGGCAGGCCGACATCACGGGCAGCCTGGCGCATGCCGAGATGCTGGCGGCCCAGGGCATCATCGCCGCCGCCGACCACGAGTCCATCCGCAAGGGCATGGCGCAGATCACGCAGGAAATCGAGTCCGGCCAGTTCGAGTGGAAGCTCGACTTGGAAGACGTGCACCTGAACATCGAGGCCCGCCTGACCCAGCTGGTCGGCGACGCCGGCAAGCGCCTGCACACGGGCCGCAGCCGCAATGACCAGGTGGCCACCGACGTGCGCCTGTGGCTGCGCGGCGAGATCGACCTCATCGAAGGCCTGCTCGGCGAGCTGCAGCTGTCCCTGGTCGAAGTGGCCGAGAAGAACGTGGACGTGATCCTGCCCGGCTTCACCCACCTGCAGGTGGCCCAGCCCGTGAGCTTTGCCCACCACCTGCTGGCCTATGTGGAAATGTTCAAGCGCGACGCCGAGCGCATGCTGGACCTGCGCCGCCGCGTCAACGTGCTGCCGCTGGGCAGCGCCGCCCTGGCCGGCACCACCTACCCGCTGGACCGCGAGCGCGTGGCCCGCACCCTGGGCATGGAAGGCGTCTGCCAGAACTCGCTGGACGGCGTCAGCGACCGCGACTTCGCCATCGAATTCACCTCGGCCGCCAGCCTGTGCATGGTGCACGTGAGCCGCCTGTCCGAAGAGCTGATCATCTGGATGAGCCAGAACTTCGGCTTCATCCGCATCGCCGACCGCTTCACCACCGGCTCGTCGATCATGCCGCAGAAGAAGAACCCCGACGTGCCCGAACTGGCACGCGGCAAGACCGGCCGCGTGGTCGGCCACTTGATGGGCCTGATCACCCTGATGAAGGGCCAGCCCCTGGCCTACAACAAGGACAACCAGGAAGACAAGGAGCCGCTGTTCGACACGGTGGACACCCTGAAGGACACGCTGCGCATCTTCGCCGAGATGATCGGCGGCCAGGCCGACCCGGCCACGGGCGGCAAGAAGGGCGGCATCACCGTCAACGCCGAAGCCATGCGCGCCGCCGCGCTCAAGGGCTACGCCACGGCCACCGACCTGGCCGACTACCTGGTCAAGAAGGGCCTGCCCTTCCGCGACGCGCACGAGACCGTGGCCCATGCCGTCAAGCTGGCCTCGCAAAAGGGCGTGGACCTGACCGAGCTGCCGCTGGCCGAACTGCAGGCCTTCAACCCCGGCATCGAGGCCGATGTCTTCGAGGCGCTCAGCCTGGAAGGCTCGCTCAATGCGCGCAACACCCTGGGCGGCACGGCGCCGGCCCAGGTGCGCAAGCAGCTCGCAGGCCACCAGGCGCGCTTGAATGCACGCCTGAACGCACGCCTGGGCTGATCCCCCCGTTCGCCGGAGCCGCGCCATGACATCCTCCCGCCGCCAACTGCTGACCGGGGCGCTGCGCGCCGCCGGCGCAGTGACTGCCGTTGCCGCCTCGTCGGCCCTGGCTCCGCTGGCCTGGGCACAGCCCGGGCAGGCCATCCGCATCCTGGTGGGCTTTCCGCCGGGCGGCGGCACGGATGCCATCGCACGCCTGCTGGCCGACCGGCTCAAGGACGTGCTGGGCACAACGGTGCTGGTGGACAACCGCCCCGGCGCGGGCGGGCAGATCGCGGCGCAGCAGCTCAAGGCGGCTGCGGCCGATGGCCACACGCTGTTCCTCACGCACGACCACACCATCTCCATCCTGCCCCAGGTGGTGAAGAAGCCGGGTTTCGACCCTGGCCATGACTTCGTTCCCGTGGCCGGCTTTGCCACCTTCGTGAACGCGCTGGCTGTCTCCGCCAACACGCCGGCGCGCAACCTTGCCGAGTATGTGGAGTGGGTGCGCCAGGGCGCAAAGCGCGGCAGCATCGGCATACCCGCGCCCGCGTCCACGCCGGAATTCCTGGTCAGGCTGCTGGGCGAGCACTACAGGCTGGACCTGGTGGCCGCGCCCTACCGGGGCAGCGCGCCCATGCTGGCCGACATGCTGGGCAACCAGATTCCGGCCGGCATCGCCTCGGTGCAGGACTTCATGGAAAACCACAAGGCCGGCAAGCTGCGCGTGATCGGCGTGCTGGGCACGCGCCGCCAGGCCACCATGCCCGAAGTGCCCACGCTGGCCGAGCAGGGCGTCAAGGGCTTCGAGGACACGCCCTACTACGGCATCTACGCGCCGCGCGGTACGCCCCAGGCCTTCATCGACCGCTTCTCCGCCGCCGTGGCCACCGTGCTCAAGCAGCCCGATGTGCACGAGCAGCTCACCGCCCTGGGCCTGACCGTGGGCCACATGCCGCCCGCACAGCTGGCCGAGCGCGAGCAGGCCTATACCCAGGTCTGGAAACGCATCATCCAGACCAGCGGCTTCCAGCCGCAGTAAGCGCGCGTCCAGCGGTCCCGCATGTTCTACGCGATTCCGCTGGAGGACCGGCCCCGCTGGAGCAATCCGCCGTGGATGACGCTGCTGATCATCCTCGTGAACGTGCTGGTGTTCTTCGGGCCGCAGCGCTCCGAGGAGCGCGCCCAGCAGGCGGCGGCGCAGTTCTATGCCGCCAGCGCGCTGCCGGGCATCGAGTTGCCGCGCTTCGTGGACTGGCTGCAGCGCACGGATTCGCCCATTGCCAAGCAGGCGAAGGTGCTGCAGAAAAAGGGCCTGGTCGAGCCGCTGTTGCAGCGCATGGAGCGGGAGCCGAAATTCCTGGCGCTGCTGCGCAGCGGGCAGATCGTGCCCGAAAGCGATCCCCTGCACGAGCGTTGGCAGACCGACCGCAGCCGCTACGAGGCGTTGCAGCCGGAACCTTTCACCACGCGCTGGGCCAAAAACTATGCGCTGGACGCGCCGATGCGCCCGGTGACCTGGATCACCGCAGCGTTCCTGCATGTCGACACCAGCCACCTGGTGGGCAATATGCTGTTTCTCTTCATGTTCGGCTTCTCGGTCGAGTTGATGCTGGGGCGCGGCACCTATCTGTTGTTTTATCTGCTGGGCGCCGTGGGTGGCTCGGTGCTCTCGGGCTGGGCCTATGCAGGCACAGGCAGTTACGGTTTGGGCGCCTCGGGCGCCGTGGCCGCCCTGATGGGCATGTACGCCGTCATGTACCGGCTGCGGCGTGTCCGTTTCTTCTATCAGCTGTTTTTTTATTTCAACTACGTCACTGCGCCCGCCTTGATCCTGCTGCCAGCCTGGATCGCCAATGAAGTGCTGCAGCATTTTTTCAGTGGCCAGAGCGCAGGCTACATGGCCCACCTGGGCGGCCTGCTCACAGGCGCGACCCTGATGGCCCTGCATCTGCGCCGCAAGCCACGGGCGGCGTTGGCGGTCCGCCATTCGGCGCCGGACGATGGCTTCGACGCACATGTCGCCAACGCGCGACGCCTGGGCCAGGCGCTGGACATGGAGGGCGCCCTGCGCGCCTGGCGCGCCGCAGCCCAGCTGCGGCCTGCCGACACCGAGGTGCTGCGCGCCTGGTTTGCCGCAGCCCGCTATGCGCCTGCCAGCGAGGACTTCCACCGGGCGGCCCGGCGCATCTTCAGGCTGCCGGCCCGTGATGCCGCCACCCTGGCCTGGCAGCACGCCAGCTACCGCATCTACCTGGACCTGGCCCGCCCAGGCGCCAGGATCGCGCCCGAGGACATGGCCAGGCTGGTGCGCCGCTTCACGCGTGCCCGTGCGTTCGACGATGCCGAGAAGCTGTGCCACGCGCTGCTGCAGGCAGCACCCGGCCAGCCGGGCCTGGGCGAGACGCTGTGCCTGCTGGTCAACGGCCTGCTGCAGCAGGGGCTGGCACAGCGCGCCCGCGCCTGGCTGCCACAACTGCAGCGCTGGGCGCCCGATGAGGCCGTGACCCGGCTGTTGCTCGACGGGCAGGCCCGGTCCCAGGCCACGGCGTGATCAGTGCGGGGCCGGGCGCGGGTCCGGTCCCTGTTCCGGTTCCGGGTCACGCAGCAGCCACCGCACCTCCTGCGTGGCCTCGCTGTCGGGATGGCGCGCCTGCAGCGTGGCCAGGATGCCCTGGGCCATGTCCCGGCGCCCGAAGCCCTGCAGCATCAGGCGCGCCGCCAGTTCATAGGCATGGGGCACGGCGGCATGGCCCTTGAAGCGTTTGTCGAAGCCCGAGATCAGGGTCAGCGTCGCCTGTGCATCGCCCGCGCGCCAGGTGCTGCGCGCCAGGGCCAGTGTCTGGTCGGCATCGTCCAGCGCAAAGCTCGCTTCCTTGGCGCGGCAGGCCTGGAACACCTTGAGCGCCTCGGCGGTCTGGCCCTGGCGCAGCAGCAGGGCGATGAAGCGCCGGCCGTGGTCCAGCAGCGTGGCCGTCTTGTCCGACAGCAGCAGCAAGCGGTGGTAGCGGCGCTGGGCATGCGTGTCGTCGGGGTGGGTGCGCTGGTCCTCGTAGGCCAGGCCCAGCGCGGCGGCCAGGTCGCCAGCGGCCACGTGCTCGGCCACGTCCTCGTCCAGCTGCTGGCGGGCGATCTGTTCGGGCGTGCGCGCAGGCGCCCCGTCGGGCCCGCTGTCTGCCTGGGGCACGGCGTCGATGCCCAGCGCCTCATGGTGCTGGTACATCACATAGCCCAGCAGGCTGGCCATGACCCAGCCGAAATAGATCATGGCGAAGTTGAACAGCGGCAGCAGGATCAGCCCGCTGAACAGCGGCAGCAGCAGCGACATGGCAATCTGCGCACCGCTGCTCAACAGGAACAGAAAAAAGCACAGCAGCGCATAGGGCTTGCCGATGATGCGCACCGTGTCCAGGATCAGCAGCGGATTGAGTGCGGAGAAAAAGCCCGTCGTCTGCACCAGCACGATGATGCTGGCCGGCAGCAAAAAGGACAGCAGCAGCAGGGCCAACTGCGCCATGCCCAGGCTCACCCGCGCACACCAGCCGACGATGATGCCGTGCACCACCAAAATGGCGAACAGCTTCCAGGGCAGATGGGTCCAGTCCGGGTCCAGGTGGCGAGGATAGTCCGCAGCGCGCGATATGCCCTGCGAACCCAGCGCTGCCACCTTGAAACCATAGCGGCTGGCGGCCAGCAGGATACCGATCTGCACCAGCCCGATGGCCAGGGGTGCGGGCAGGAAGAACAGCGTCTTGAACAGCAGGCTGCCCAGCGACAGCAGCAGCGCATAGCCCAGCGGCTGTGACTGGAACGGAAAGGCGAAGAACTGGTTGATCCGGTGCCAGAACGGCTGAGGCACGGCAACGTGGTTCGGCTTCATGGACGGACTCTCTCCCTGTGTTGTATCCGCGCAGTATAGGCAGCACGCTGTATGTAGTCTGACGGGACCTGTGGTGGGAGGTGAGCCCTGTGATTGCACGGATATGACGCGTTGATGCGCCGATGTCTTACAGATGGATACACCGCAGACCCGGTTCCGGGCACCCGCAGCAGGGCCTGCAGCGGATGCGGGCCGGTATCATCCCGCGCAGTGGTTTTCAGCCGCAGCGGATGCGGCCCTGCATTCGGTGCATTCGGTGCATGCGGGCGACAGGCCTGCGCCTTGTTCCAGCCCTTGCCGCCGAGCCCTGCCTGCAGCGCAGGGTTTTTCATTTGCAGCGTGTCATGCGGACAGCTCGCATCGCAGTGCTGAAAGCCTGCTCATTCCAAGAAAACAGCGGGCCATCTGAGCCCGACAGAAGGGATTGCCATGGGGGTGCTTCGCACGAAAGCGATCAGTGGGTTGCAGGGGGCTCCGGCGCACAGCCGGCCCTGGAGCCGGTGGGGGTTGGGGCTGCTGCTGGGATCGGCGGCGCTGACGGCGCAGGCCGTGGGCGTGCGCCAGTTCAGCCCGCAGGGAGAGGTGGCCAAGGTCGAGCAGGTGGTGGTGCAGTTCGATGGCACGGCCGTGCGCTTTGGCGACCCCAAGGCGGCCGCGCCGGTCACGCTCAGCTGCAGCGATGCGGCGGCCACCCAGGGCACGGGCCGCTGGAACAGCGACCGCGAATGGGTGTTCGACTTCAAGCAGGCCCTGCCGCCAGGCGTGCGCTGCACGGCCCAGCTGGTGGCCGGCTACAAGTCGCCTGCGGGCACGGCCGTGACGGGCGCTGCCAGCTACCAGTTCCAGACCGGCGGCCCGGCCGTGCTGGACATGGCGCCCGACACCTATGAACAGATCGACGAGGAGCAGTACTTCGCGCTGCGCCTGTCGGGCCCGGCCACCGTGCAAAGCCTGCAGCAGCACATGTGGTGCACGGCCGAAGGCGTGGGCGAGCGCATTCCCGTGCGCCTGATCGAAGGCAAGGAGCGCGACGAGCTGCTCAAGCACCGCGGCTGGGACAAGGCCGCCGCCAAGAACCCGCTGCAGTACGCCACGCTGGCCTGCAACCGCCGGCTGACGGCGGGCACGACCATGAAGCTGGTTTTTGGCGCCGGCATCGCCACGCCCAATGGCGTGGCCAGCCGCCAGGACAAGCGCTTCGAGTACCGCGTGCGCGAGCCCTTTGCGGCCGAGTTCAGCTGCGAGCGCGAGAACGCCCAGGCCGCCTGCCTGCCGATCCGCCCCATGCGCCTGAACTTCAATGCCCCCGTGCCGCGCAAGCTGGCCGAGGGCATTCGCCTGAGCAGCGGCGCCTCCAAGGTGGCGCCCGTGATCGACGGCGAATACGGCGAAAAGCTCAGCGAGGATTCGCTGGTGCAGAACCTGAGCTTCCCGGCCACCATGCAGGCCCAGGCGCGCTACACGGTGGAGCTGCCTCCGCAGTTCAAGGACGCGGCGGGCCGCAGCCTGAGCAATGCCGACATGTTCCCGCTGCAGGTGGCCACGGGCGCGCTGCCGCCGCTGGCCAAGTTCGCGGCCTCGCCCTTCGGCATCGTCGAGCGCTATGCAGAGGGACCGGACGGCCCGGCCCTGCTGCCCGTGACGCTGCGCAATGTGGAGTCCGAGCTGGCCACCAAGTCCCTGGACGCCAGCCGCGTGAGCACCAAGCAGCCCGGCAGCGATGCCGAGATCATTGCCTGGATGCGCCGCGTGGCCGACTACGAGTCCTCCGACATGGACCGCAAGCGCGCCTCGCGCGACATCAAGGGCCCGCTGCCGCCCGTGATCGACAACGAAAACCGCGACTATGTGCAGACGCGCATGCTGTCGCTGCTGGCCGGCCAGGGCGACGTCAAGACGCTGGAGCTGCCCAAGCCCGTCAAGGGCGATCCGCGCCCCTTCGAGGTAGTGGGCATTCCGCTCACGCCGGGCTTTCATGTGGTCGAGATCGCCTCGCCGCTGCTGGGCCAGTCGCTGCTCGATGAGCGCTACGGCTCGGCGCGCAGCATGTATGTGCGCACCTCCGCCCTGGTGACCAATCTGTCCGTGCACTTCAAGCTCGGCCGCGAGAACGCGGCCGCCTGGGTGACCACGCTGGACAAGGGCCAGGCCGTGGCCAATGCCAAGATCCAGGTCTCCGACTGCAATGGCAAGGTGCTGACCTCGGCCACCACCGACGCCAGCGGCGTGGCGCGCCTGGAAGGCCTGTCGCCCGAGCCGCCCCAGTGCACGGGCGGTGTCGGCTACCGCTCGCCTGCCTACTTCGTCAGCGCACGCGCCCAGGGCAAGGACGGCCAGCAGGAGCTGGCCTTCACCTGGAGCGACTGGCAGCGCGGCATCGAGTCCTGGCGCTTCAACGTGCCCACCAGCCGCAGCGCCCAGCGCGACGAGGTGGCCCACACCATCTTCGACCGCACGCTGCTGCGCGCCGGCGAGACCGTGTCCATGAAGCACCTGATGCGCACCCAGACCGGCATCGGCCAGGGGCAGGGCGGCTTTGCGCTGCCCGAGCAGCGGCCCACGCAACTGGTCATCACCCATGAAGGCAGCGGCCAGCAGTACACGCAGCCGCTGCAGTGGCGTTCCACGGGCACGGGCGGCCTGAGTGCGGAAAACAGCTTTTCCGTGCCCAAGGGCGCCAAGCTCGGCTCGTATTCCGTGGAGCTGCGCGGCGATGGCAACGGCTCGCGCGGGCGCAACAACCGCTTCGGCACGGGCAGCTTCCGTGTCGAGGAATTCCGCCTGCCCGTGCTCGAAGGCCGTGTGGGCCCCGAAGGCAAGCAGGCCCTGGTCGGCGTCTCCAGCCTGCCGGTGCAGGTGCAGGTGAACTACGTCTCCGGCGGCCCGGCCGCCAACCTGCCGGTGCGCGTGTCCGCCCTGGTGCGCTCCACCTGGATGGACCGCAGCGACTGGCAGGGCTTCAGCTTCTCGGCACCGCGCAGCGCCCAGGACACGGGCCAGAGCGATGACGAGGAGGCCACGGCCTCCCAGGACAGCAAGGTGGTGGCCGACAAGCTGCCCGTGACGCTGGACCGTGAAGGACTGGGCAAGCTCAAGATCGAGAACCTGCCCAAGCTGCGCGAGCCGCGCGAGCTGCTGATCGAGGCCACCTATGCCGACCCCAACGGCGAGGTGCAGACCCTGCGCAGCACGCAGATGCTGTGGCCCGCGGCCATCGTGGCCGGCGTGCGTGCCGAAAGCTGGATCACCACGGGCCGCAAGCTCCAGTTCCAGGCGCTGGCGCTGGGCGTGGACGGCAAGCCCCAGGCCGGCGTGCCGGTCAAGGTCGAGGCCATCTCCCGCGTCACCACCAGCAGCCGCAAGCGCCTGGTGGGGGGCTTTTACAGCTACGACAACCAGACCACGCTCAAGTCCATGGGCACGGTATGCACGGGCAACAGCGATGCCCAGGGCATGGTGCAGTGCGAAGCCCAGCTGTCGCAGCCCGGCGAGGTGGAGCTGATCGTCACCGCCTCCGACAAGGATGGCCGGCCCGCCCAGGCCGCCTCCAGCGTCTGGGTCACGCGCCAGGGCGAACTGTGGTTCGGCGGCGAGGACCATGACCGCATGGACGTGCTGCCCGAAAAGCGCAGCTACGAGCCCGGCGAGACCGCGCGCTTCCAGGTGCGCATGCCCTTCCGCTATGCGACGGCCCTGGTCGCCGTGGAACGCGAAGGCATCGTCAGCACCCAGGTCATGCAGCTCAATGGCCAGAACCCCACCGTGGAGCTGAAGGTCCAGCCCGACTGGGGCCCCAACGTCTACGTGAGCGTGCTGGCCCTGCGCGGGCGACTGCGCGAGGTGCCCTGGTACAGCTTCTTCACCTGGGGCTTCAAGGCGCCGCGCGAGTGGTGGAACGCCTTCTGGCACGAGGGCAAGGAGTACATCGCGCCCACGGCCCTGGTCGATCTGTCCAAGCCCGCCTACCGCCTGGGCATGGCCGAGATCCGCGTGGGCACCAAGGCCCACCGCATCGACGTCAAGGTCACGGCCGACCAGGCCAGCTACCAGGTGCGCGGCACCGCCAAGGTCACCATCAGCGCCACGCTGCCCGACGGCAAGCCAGCCGCTGGCGCCGAGGTGGCGCTGGCGGTCGTGGACCAGGCCCTGCTGGAGCTCATGCCCAACACCAGCTGGCAACTGGCCGACGCGATGCTGCGCCGCCGCGAGTGGGGCGTGCAGACCTCGACCGCGCAGATGGAGGTGATCGGCAGGCGCCACTACGGCCGCAAGGCCGTGGCCGCTGGCGGCGGCGGTGGCCGCAGCCAGACGCGCGAGCTGTTCGAGACGCTGCTGCTGTGGAATCCGAGCGTGGTGCTCGATGCCCAGGGCAAGGCCCAGGTCAGCGTGCCGCTGAACGACTCGCTGACCACCTTCCAGGTGGTGGCGGTGGCCGACCATGGCGTGTCGATGTTCGGCACGGGCCAGGCGCCCATCCGCACGGCCCAGGACCTGCAGATCATCAGCGGCCTGCCGCCGCTGGTGCGCGAGGAGGACCAGTTCCGTGCCATGGTCACGCTGCGCAACACCTCGGCCAAGGCCATGAAGGTGCAGGTCACGCCGCGTGCCACGCTGCTGGAGCTGGCAGCGCAGACCGTGGAGATTCCCGCGGGCGAGGCGCGCGAGGTGGCCTGGAACGTCACTGCGCCGGCCCAGCTGGGCCAGACGCGCGCCGAGGCGCTGATCTGGGAGATCGAGGCCCGTGACACCGCAGGCGGCGACAAGCCGGCCAGCGACAGGCTGAAGGTCAGCCAGCGCATCATCCCGGCCGTGCCGCTGACGGTGCAGCAGGGCACGCTGATGCAGGTCGATGGCAGCATCAACCTGCCCGTGCAGCTGCCGGCCGATGCGCTGTCCGGCCGCGGCGGCCTGCGCATGTCGCTGGCGCCCAAGCTGGCCGAAGGCCTGCCGGGCGTGCGCGACTGGTGGGCGCGCTATCCCTACAGCTGCCTGGAGCAGGTCACCAGCAAGGCCGTGGGCATGAGCGACGCCACGCTGTGGCAGTCCACCATGGGCCAACTGCCCAGCTACCTGGACAGCGACGGCCTGGCCAGCTACTTCCCGCTGGCGGGCGACGGTTCGGGCCGTGCGGCCCGCGGCAGCGATACGCTGACGGCCCACCTGCTCAACCTCTCGGCACTGGCACAGGGCGTGGACAAGCGCTTCGTGCTGCCGGTGGCCGAGCGCGAGCGCATGGAAAACGGCCTGATCGCCTTCGTCGAAGGCCGCATCCAGCGCAGCTTCTGGAGCCCGCGCAAGGATCTGGACATGCGCAAGCTGGCCGCCATCCAGGCGCTGGCGCTGACGGGCCGCGCCAATCCGCGCATGCTCGACAGCATCACCATCGCGCCCAACGACTGGCCCACGCATGCCGTCATCGACTGGGTGGCCCTGCTCAAGCACATGCGCGAGCTGCCCCAGCGCGAACAGCAGCTGGCCCAGGCCCAGCAGATCCTGCGCGCCCGCCTGAGCTACCAGGGCACGCGCGTGGCCTTCAGCAACGAGCAGGACGACCAGTGGTGGTGGCTGATGCAGGGCCCCGAGGTCAACCTGGCCCGCCTGATGCTGGTCAACATGGACGACCCGACTTGGAAGGAAGAGCTGCCGCGCCTGGCCAACGGCTTCATCTCGCGCCAGAGCAACGGCGCCTGGGGCACGACCACGGCCAACCTGTGGGGCGCGCTGGCACTGCAGCGCTTCTCGCAGCAGTTCGAGGCCACGCCCGTGACGGGCGCCACCCAGGCGGCTTTGGGCGCGTCCCAGGCCCGCGTGGAGTGGAGCCAGGTCACGCGCATGCGCGCCAGCGACACCGAGGGCGCGGCGCACCAGGCGTCCAGCTTCGGCGCGACCACGGTGGTCGGCGGCCTGCGCAACAACACCATGTTCCTGCCCTGGAGCGCGGTGGGTGATGCCCGCAAGGGCCAGCTGACGGTGACCCAGCAGGGCACCGGCAAGCCCTGGCTCACGCTGCAGTCGGTGGCGGCCGTGCAGCTGAAGGCGCCGTTCAGCGCCGGCTACACCGTCACGCGCACGGTCAAGCCCGTGGAGCAGGCCGACAAGAGCCTGCCCGCAGGCCAGTACTCGCGCGGCGACGTGCTGCGCGTCACGCTGGAGGTGCAGGCCCGCACCGACATGACCTGGGTGGCCATCACCGACCCCGTGCCCACGGGCGCCACCATCCTGGGCGGCGGTCTGGGGCGCGACTCGGAGATCGCCTCGGGCGGCGAGCGCGCGGAAGGCGCGGGCTGGCTGGCTTATGAAGAGCGCAGCTTCGAGGCCTACCGCGCCTACTACCAGTACCTGCCCAAGGGCAATACGCGCGTGGAGTACACCGTGCGGCTGAACAATGCCGGCGACTTCGCGCTGCCGCCCACGCGGGTGGAGGCGCTGTATGCGCCCGAGATGTTCGGCGAGGTTCCCAACGCCCGCATCAAGGTGAGCGACAAGCGCTGATGCAGCGTTGATGGCGCCCTGACAAGGGGGCGGCCCTGCGGCCTATGATGGCTGCAGGACCGCCCCCTTTTTTCATCACCCTCCGCTCCATGGCACAAGTCATCCTCTCTCCGGTTCCCGCAGGCAGCGCCCTGCAGGACCGCCTCAAGACCGCCCATTTCCACGACAGCTACCAGCTGCAATTGCCGGACGACGGCAGCAGCCCCATGGCGCTGTACCTGCGCTGCGTGGGCCGCACGCCGGGCTGGATCGACTTTCTGATGCGCCTGCGCAACCGCGTGGTGGCGCCCTTCGGCATCAAGGACCTGGGCACGCTCAGCGGCGTCGATGCGCAGCGCCAGCCATCGAGCTACCGCGTGGGCGACCGCGCCGGCATCTTCCGTGTCCATGCCCTGAGCGACAGCGAAGTGGTCCTGGGCGACAGCGACAGGCATCTGGACGTGCAGGTCTCCCTCATGCGGCTGCCCAGCCCCGAGGGCGCGCCGTCCGGCACCTTCACCGCCGCCATGTCCACCGTGGTCCATGTGCACAATGCCCTGGGCCGTATCTACATGCTGGGCGTGGCGCCGGCCCATCGCGTCATCGCCCCGGCCGTGGTGGCCAAGCTGGCCGGCTGAAAGCTGCGGATGGAGCCGTCGGCTGTCCAGGCCATCAAAATGGCCGTCGTGGGTGCCTCGGGGCTGTCCAAGGACGCCTTGCATATCTACGTGGGCCTGACGGTGGCGCTGGTCGCCTGCGCCGTGCTGCGCAGACCCCTGGGCAGCTGGACGCCCCTCCTGGCGGCCCTGGTGGTGGCCATGACGGGCGAGCTGCTGGACATGCGCGACGATATCGCGAGCCTGGGGTACTGGCGCTGGGGCGCCAGCCTGCACGACATTGCCAATACCGTGTTCTGGCCCGCCGTACTGGCTGCGCTGGCGCGCTGGAGCAGCGTGCTGGGGCGTCGGCCCTGAAGTCAGCAAATCGGAAGCCTTTGGCGTTGGCGTCCGACGCCTGCTTCCACGCCGCCCTTGCATACTTGCGGCCTTTGCCCGGCGGACATCCCCCGAGCAGGGAACGCGGCCCGCCCCACAAGGGCAGGGCCGCCACCATTGCGAATCGGTTCCCGGGCACACCATTGATCACAAGAGAGAGGGTATATGCCAGACACGACCACCGATCCCCGACCGGCGCCACCCGCGCCACCAGTGGTTCCGCCACCGGATGCACCGCAGGCGGCCACGCCATCGCCTGCCGAGCCTGCACCGCGCATCACCTTCTCAGGCCCCGTCGTCATTCCTTCCCTGCTGGTGCTGGGCCTGCTGCTGCTGTACTGCGGCCTCATGCCCGACAGCGCCGACCGGCTGTTCTCCAGCGCCCAGGCCTGGGTGGTGGGGCACATGGACTGGTTCTATGCCGTCTCGGTCACGCTGTTCCTGGTCTTTCTGATCTTCGTCGCGTCCAGCCGTTTCGGTGATATCCGCCTGGGTCCTGATGATGCGGAGCCCGAGTTCAGCTTCATCTCCTGGACCGCCATGCTGTTCGCCGCCGGCATGGGCATCGGCCTGATGTACTTCGGTGTCGGCGAGCCGCTGCAGCATTTCCTCAAGCCGCCCACGGCCGTGCCTTCCACGCCGGCTGCCGCGCGCGAGGCGCTGCAGTCCACCTTCTTCCACTGGGGCTTTCATGCCTGGGCCGTCTACGGAACCATGGGCCTGGTGCTGGCCTACTTCGGCTTTCGCTACAACCTGCCGCTGACCATGCGCTCGGGCCTGTACCCGCTGCTGGGCAAGCGCATCAACGGCCCCATCGGCCACAGCGTGGATGCCTTCGCGCTGGTGGGCACCATCGCGGGTATCGCCACCACGCTGGGCTATGGCGCGCTGCAGCTGGCCGCCGGCCTGCACACGCTGACGGGATGGGACACCTCCACGGCGCTGTTCCGCATCTCGGTCATCGTCATCGTGGTCGGCCTGGCCGGGCTGTCGGCCGTCTCGGGCCTGGACAAGGGCGTGCGCCGCCTGAGCGAGTTCAACCTCGTGCTGGCCTTCATCCTGCTGGCCTTCGTCATCGTCGCCGGGCCCACGGTCTTCCTCTTCGAGGCGCTGAGCGAGAACATCGGCAACTACCTGTCTGGCCTGGTCCAGCTGTCGTTCCGCACCTTCGCCTACGAGCCGCCCAGCCAGGAAGGCTGGTTCGGCGGCTGGACCATCCTCTACTGGGCCTGGTGGATCTCCTGGTCGCCCTTCGTGGGCATGTTCATCGCGCGCATCTCGCGCGGGCGCACCATCCGCCAGTTCGTGACCGGCGTGCTGCTGGTGCCCACGGCCTTCAACCTGCTGTGGATGACGGCCTTCGGCAACAGCGCCATCTGGATAGACACCCACGTGGCCATGGGCGCGTTGGGGCAGACGGCCTCGAACGTGGATGCGCTGCTGTTCCGCTTCTTCGAGTACCTGCCCTGGTTCAAGCCCGTGGCCTGGCTCACCATCGTGCTGATCGCGGTGTTCTTCGTCACCTCGGCGGACTCCGGGGCCTTCGTGGTGGACAACATCGCCTCGCGCGGCCATGCGCGTTCGCCGGTCTGGCAGCGGCTGTTCTGGGCTGCCGTGCTGGGCGTGACGGCCATGGTGCTGATGCTGGCCGGCGGCCTCAAGGCGCTGCAGGCCATGACCCTGGTGGCGGCCCTGCCGGTGGCCGTCATCATGCTGGCCCTGTGCTACGGGCTGTGGCGCGGGCTGCAGGCCGACCGCGCACACTTCTCGCCCGACCTGGCTCCGGCCACCAGCTTCTGGAGCGGCCAGCACTGGCGCAAGCGCCTGGAGCAGATCGTGCACCAGCCCTCGCGCGCCGATGTGCGCAGGTTCCTGGCCGGCGTTGTGCTGCCGGCCATGAACGAGGTGGCCGCCGAGATGCAAAGGCGCGGCGTGCAGGCCGTGGTCACCGAGGACCTGGACGGCGAGGGCGCCGTGCGCCTGACCGTGCCCGATCCCTCGCTGCGCGACTTCGTCTACGGCGTGCGCGCCACGCGCCGCACGGTGCCCACCTTCCTGGTGAGCGAGGCGGCCAGCGAGCAGGAGCGGCGCCATGTCTACGAGCCCATCACCTTCTTCGAGGACGGTCGCCTGGGCCACGACATCCAGTACCTGCGCAGCGAGGAAGTCATCGCCGACATCCTGCGTCACTACGAGCGCTACCTGTCGCTGAGCGCCGACCAGCGCACGCATCTGCTGAACCGGGCTCCGGGCCACAGCTGAGCCGTGCCTGGCAGCGCCGCCGTCGCGGCACCCCGGGCCTTTGGGTAAACACCGGGGTGCCAGCCGGCGGCCGCCTGCGGATACTGGGCGCTGCCATGCAGCTCGAATACTCTACCCATTCGCAGGAGCCACGCCATCGTTTCGACTACTGGCACGAGGTGGTCTGCCGCCACTGCATCCCGGCCGACAGCCACCGCGCGCAGGGGGATGGTGCCGGTCCCGGCGGCTTCGGGGCCACGCTGTCCGTGCGGTCCCTGGGACTGCTGGAGATCAGTGCCATGTCGGCGCCCAGCCACCGCTGGGTGCGCAACGCAGCCCACCTGCGCCTGCATGCCCGCGACGAGCTGTGGCTGGGCTATCTGCTCCAGGGCCAGGCCGAGGTGCGCCAGGGCGGGCAAGTGGCCCGGCTGAGTGCGGGCAATCTGGTGCTTTATGACGCTGCGCAGCCTTTCGAATTCTCGGTGGCGCCCCGCGATATCTTGCTGATGCGCATTCCGCGCAGCGAATTGTTGAATCGCTTTGCCCGTGCACCCTTGCACGCGGGCCGGGTGCTGCATGGCCATGCCCCGGCCGTGGCGCCGCTGCGGGCCATGCTCGGCGAGGCCATCGCCATGCCGCCTGCGCCGCACGGTGATGCCTTGGCGCAGCGCTTCGGCATGGCGCTGCTCGACGTGCTGGCCCTGGCGCTGGAGATGCAGGAAATGGCCGTGCAGCCCCGCGCGGAACGGGACCTGCACGGCCGCATCCAGGCGTTTATCCAGGACAACCTGGGTTCGCCCGAGCTGTCGCTGCAATGGCTGGCGCAGCAGCACAACGTCTCGCCGCGTACCGTGACGCGGGCCTTTGCGCGGCACAACCAGACGCCCATGGGCCTGGTATGGCAGCTGCGGTTGCAGGCCAGCCGCCAGGCCCTGATGCAGGGGCGCTGCTCCAGCGTGACCGAGGCGGCCTTCGCGCATGGGTTCTCCGATGCGGCGCACTTCAGCCGAGCCTTTCGCAAGGCGTTCGGCTGCACGCCCCGCAGCCTGCTGGCCGCCTGAGCAAGGTCGCTGACCCTCACGAACAAGCGTCGGCGCCGCCGGCTCCCTAGCATGGGCCTGCCGCGCGTCCCGTGCGGCTTTCCTGTGCAACAACGGTGGCGCCCCGGAGCCGGGCGCCGGGAGACATGCCATGAACGACAGCGAACTGCACCATCTCGAACTGCTGGAGGTGGGGCGCGAGATCCAGTCCCGCCGCATTTCCTCGGAAGAGGTGACCCGCCACATGCTGGCGCGCATCGAGGCCGTGGATGCGCGGCTGCACAGCTACGTGACGGTGATGGCGCAGCAGGCGCTGGAGGACGCCCGCCGCGCCGACGCCGAGATTGCGCAGGGCCGCCGCCGTGGTGCGCTGCACGGCGTGCCGCTGGCGCTCAAGGACCTGCTGTGGACCCGGGGCGTCCCCACCACGCATGGAATGACGCTGCACCGCGACCATCGCCCCACGGAAGATGCCACCGTGGTGCGCAGGCTGCGCGAGGCCGGCGCCGTCATCCTGGGCAAGCTGCAGCAGACCGAAGGCGCCTTCGCAGACCACCATCCCGAGATCACTGCCCCCGTCAACCCCTGGGGCGCCCAGCTGTGGCCCGGGGCCTCGTCCAGCGGCTCGGGCGTGGCCACGGCGGCGGGGCTGTGCTTCGGATCGTTGGGCACGGACACCGGGGGCTCCATCCGCTTTCCATCGGCCGCCAACGGCATCACGGGGCTCAAGCCCACCTGGGGCAGGGTAAGTCGCCACGGCGCCTTCGAATTGGCCGCGTCCCTGGACCACATAGGCCCGATGGCGCGCAGTGCCGCCGATGCCGCAGCCATGCTCGCGGCCATCGCCGGGGCGGACCCGCTGGACCCTACGGCCAGCCAGTGCAGCGTGCCCGACTATCTGGCCATGATGACGCGCGGATTCTCCGGCCTGCGCCTGGGCATGGACCGGCAATGGGCACTGGACGGCGTGGATGCCCCCTCCCGCCAGGCGGTGGAGCAGGCCCTGGCGGTGGCGCAGCGCCTGGGTGCCAGCGTGCAGGAGGTCCGCTTTCCCGATGCCACCCAGGCGGTGGAGGACTGGCCGGCGCTGTGCGCGGTGGAGACCGCCGTGGCGCACGGCGCCACTTTCCCTGCACGGCGCGAGGCCTATGGCCCCGGGCTCGCCGGGCTGATCGACCTGGGGCTGGGCCTGTCTGCCACCGACTACCAGCGGCTGCTGCTGCGCCGCGCGGACTTCACGGGCCGTGTGCGTGCACTCTTCGCGCAGGTGGACCTGCTGCTGGTCCCCGCCACGGCCTTTGCGGCCCCCACGCTGCAACGCATGGCGCATTTCGGCTCCGATGCCGAGCTGTTCTCGGGCATGCTGCGCTACACCTGCCCCTTCGACCTCACGGGCAGCCCCACGATCACGCTGCCCGGAGGACGCACTTCTGAGGGCGCGCCCGTGGCCTTCCAGTTCGTGGCCCCCGACTTCCGTGAAGACCTGCTGGTGCGCGCGGGCTGGGCGTTCCAGCAGGCCACGGACTGGCACAGACGGCACCCTGCTGCCTGAGCCGCCTGAGCCGCCAGTCCGAGGGCGCGACACGGGCCTGTCACACAGCCTTCCTAGACTGGCGTGATGTCCTTGATCGAGATGGAAGGTGTCGCCAAGTCCTGGGGCGGCACCACGGCACTGCAGGCGCTGGATCTGCGCATTGAACCCGGATCCTTTTGCGTGCTGCTCGGTCCCTCGGGCTGCGGCAAGTCCACCACGCTGCGCATCATCGCGGGCCTGGAAAGCGCCACCTCGGGCCGCGTGCGCATCGATGGCCAGGACGTCACCCACCTGCCGCCCGCACGGCGCGGCATTGCCATGGTGTTCCAGAACTACGCGCTGTTCCCGCACCTGACGGTGGCGCAGAACATCGGCTTCGGCCTGTCCGTGCGCAAGGTCCCGGCGGCCGAGGCGCGCCGGCGCATCGACGAGGCCGCCGCGCTGCTGGGCCTGGACGCGCTGCTGGCGCGCCGGCCCGGGCAATTGTCGGGCGGCCAGCAGCAGCGCGTGGCGCTGGGCCGTGCCCTGGTGGCCCGCGCCCGGGTCTGCCTGATGGATGAGCCCCTGTCCAACCTCGACGCCCAGCTGCGCCAGGAAATGCGCACCGAGCTGCGCGAGCTGCAGCGGCGGCTGGGCCTGACCGTGGTCTATGTCACGCACGACCAGGCCGAGGCCATGGGCATGGCCGACCAGGTGGTGCTGCTCAGCCAGGGGCGCGTGGAGCAGTGCGCCGCGCCCCAGGAGATCTACAGCCGGCCCGCCACCACCTTTGCCGCGCGCTTCATCGGCACGCCGGCCATGAACATCGCGCGCCTCGACGGCCTGCACATCGCGGGCAGCCATGCCAGCGCCGCGCCCGCCGGCCTGCAGCAACCGGGCCAGGCGCGCTGGCTGGGCGTCAGGCCCGAGGACATGCGCCTGTCGCTCCATGGCGATGTCGGCAGCGGCCCCGTGGTGGCTGCCGACATCGAAAGCCTCGAATACCTGGGCGCCGACCTGGTGCTGCGCTGCCGCGTGGGCAGCGAGCAACTGATGGTGCGCACCGCAGGCAGCCAGCTCGGCGGCCTGCAGCCGGGCCAGCTCGTGGGCCTGCGCTGGGCGCGCGAGGCCACGCATTTCTTTGACGAACAGGGGCGGCGCTGCGCGGGCTGATGCCGAGGCACCGGCCCCCAATTCCTTCGCCAATTCACCGTTTCAGCCGTTCCGGCTTTCGCATCCGAAGCACCTTCCAGGAGAGTCCGCCATGCAACGCCATGCCTTCCTCAAAACCCTCGCAGCCGCTGCCGCCCTGGCCGCCACGGGCCTGCTGAACACCGCCAGCGCGCAGACGCCGCTGGAGGTGCCGTTCTACTACCCCGTGGCCGTGGGCGGCCCCATCACCAAGGTGATCGACGGCTATGCGGCCGAGTTCAACAAGGCCCATCCGCAGTACCGGATCACGCCCGTCTATGCGGGCACCTACCAGGAGACCATCGTCAAGGCGCTGACGGCCCACAAGTCGGGCAAGCCGCCGGCCAGCTCGGTGCTGCTGTCCACCGACATGTTCACGCTGATCGACGAGGACGCCATCGCCCCCATCGACGACTTCGTGAAGACCGATGCCGACCGGGCCTGGCTCAAGGGCTTCTACCCGGCCTTCATGGCCAACAGCCAGGCGGGCGGCAAGACCTGGGGCGTGCCCTTCCAGCGTTCCACCGTGGTCATGTACTACAACAAGGAAGCCGTCAAGGAAGCCGGCCTGGACCCGAACAAGGCGCCGCAGAACTGGAAGGAACTCAAGGAAGCCGCCCACAGGCTGACGAAGAAGGACGCCAGCGGCAAGGTCGTGCAGTACGGCATACAGATCCCGTCCACGGGCTTTGCCTACTGGATGCTGCAGACGCTGACCACGCCCAATGACGTGCTGCTGGCCAACGAGGCCGGCACCCAGGTCACGCTGGACAGCCCCAAGGTAGTGGAGGCGCTGGACTTCTGGGCGGGCCTGGTCAAGGAAGGCGTGCACCCGGCCGGCGTGGTGGAGTGGGGCACGACGCCCAAGGACTTCATGGAAAAGAAGGCCGCCATCATCGTCACCACCACGGGCAACCTGACCAACATCCACGCCAATGCCAAATTCGACTTCGGCGTGGGCCAGATCGCAGGCAACGTGCGCAAGGGCTCGCCCACGGGCGGCGGCAACTTCTACCTGTTCAAGAAGGCGCCCAGGGAGCAGCAGGAGGCGGCCTTCCAGTTCATGAAGTGGGTCACCCAGCCCCCGCTGGCCGCGCAGTGGAGCATGGACAGCGGCTACGTTGCCGTCTCGCCCGCCGCCTATGACACGCCCGCGCTCAAGAAGTACGGCCAGGACTTCCCGCAGGCCCTGGTGGCGCGCGACCAACTGCCGGTATCGGTGGCCGAGTTCTCCACGCATGAGAACCAGCGCGTGACCAAGGTGCTCAACGACGCCGTGCAGGCCGCCCTCAACGGCAGCAAGACCTCGGCCCAGGCCCTGCAGGATGCGCAAAAGGAAGCAGACCGCATCCTGCGCCGCTACAAGTGATGGCGCAGTGCCGCTGACCGCATGAGCTCCGCTCCCGCCTCCCTTGTCCGCGGCCGCCAGGCCGTCCATGCCTGGCTGATGCTGCTGCCGGCGCTGGTGCTGCTGGTGGCCTTCACGCACTGGCCGGCCGTGGCCACGCTGATCGACAGCCTGCATGCCACGCCGCGCGGCGGCCAGCCGGGGGCATGGGTGGGGCTGGAGAACTACGCAATGATGGCCGACGACCCGGTGTTCTGGCAGGCCGTGCGCAACAACCTGTGGTTTGCGGCGGCCACGATTCCGCTGTCCATGGCGCTGGCGCTGGCCATGGCGCTGTGGGTCAACGAGAGGCTGGCCGGCCGCGCCTTCGTGCGCATGGCGTATTTCACGCCCACGGTGCTGCCCATGATTGCCGTGGCCAATATCTGGCTGTTCTTCTACACGCCGCAGTACGGGCTGCTGGAGCAGCTGCGCGGCGCACTGGGCCTTCCCGCGCACAACTGGCTGGGCGACCCGTCCACGGCGCTGGCCTGTGTGACCGTGGTGGCGGTGTGGAAGGAGGCGGGCTTTTTCATGATCTTCTACCTGGCCGCGCTGCAGACCCTCAACCCCAGCCTCAAGGAGGCGGCGGCCATCGAAGGCGCCTCGCGCTGGTACTTCCTGCGCCGCGTGCAGTGGCCGCTGCTGATGCCGACCACGCTGTTCGTGCTGGTCAACGCGGTGATCAATGCCTTCCGCCTGGTGGACCATCTCTTCATTCTCACGCGCGGCGGGCCCGACAACGCCTCCACGCTGCTGCTCTATCACCTGTACGAAGTGGGCTTCAAGTTCTGGGACACGGGCTATGCGGCCGCCATCACCGTGGTGCTGGTCGCCGTGCTGGCGGCCGTGGCGCTGCTGCAGTTCTTCGTGCTCGACAAAAAGGTGCACTACCAATGAGCGCCGCACCCATTGCCCCGCGCCATGCGCCGCCCGCGCTGTACGGCGCCACCT
This sequence comes from Delftia sp. NA_296.1, assembly GCF_052692095.1. Taxonomy (NCBI): domain Bacteria; kingdom Pseudomonadati; phylum Pseudomonadota; class Betaproteobacteria; order Burkholderiales; family Comamonadaceae; genus Delftia; species Delftia sp. NA_296.1. The sequence continues at coordinate 252,349 of NZ_JBQZGF010000010.1, forward strand.
GGCTGGACACGCTGGCCGCCTGGCTGCTGGCCCTGCTGTGGATACTGCCGCTGGCCTATGCGTTCTGGACGGCCTTCCATCCGCCCGAATACTCGGCACGCTTCGACCTGGCCGCGCCCTGGACGCTGGAGAACTTTCGCCGTGCCTGGCAGGCCGCGCCCTTTGCGCGCTATTTCCTGAACACGGCCGTGCTGGTGGTCATGATTTTGGCGGCCCAGCTGGTGCTGGGCACGCTGGCGGCCTATGCCTTTGCACGCTACCGCTTTCGCGGCCAGGGCCTGGCCTTTGCCCTGGTGCTGGTGCAGCTGATGATCATGCCGGACATCCTGCTGGTGGCGAACTACCAGACCCTGTCGCGCCTGGGCGCCGTCGATACGCTGCTGGGCATAGGCCTGCCGTACTTCGCCTCGGCCTTTGCGATCTTTTTGCTGCGCCAGACCTTCCTGGGTATTCCCCGGGAACTGGACGAGGCCGCGCGGGTGGAGGGTGCCAGCACCCTGCAGATCCTGTGGCGCGTCTACGTGCCGCTGGCGCGGCCCGTGTACCTGGCGTTCGCGCTGGTGTCGGTGAGCTTTCACTGGAACAACTTCCTGTGGCCGCTGATCATCACCAACAGCGTGCAGGCGCGCCCGCTCACCGTGGGGCTGCAGGTGTTCTCCAGCGTGGAGTCGGGCGTGGAATGGGCCACCATCACGGCCGCCACGCTGATGAGCTCGGGCCCGCTGCTGGTGTCCTTCGTGCTGTTCCAGCGCCAGTTCGTGCAGAGCTTCATGCGTGCGGGGATCAAGTGAGGGCGGTGCTAAAGTTCCTTGTCCCAGCCTTTCACCCCGAGGTCCACCATGTCCGGTCCCGCATCCGCAGGTCTGTTCATCTACGCCAAGCAGCCTGACCGGCTGGCGCTGTTCTACATGGAGGTGCTGGCCATGCGCATGCTGCACCACACCAGCGAGCTCATGGTGCTGCAGTCGCCGGACCTGCAACTGGTGCTGCACGCCATTCCCGAGGCGATTGCGCGGCACATCACCATCACCGAGCCACCCCAGCCGCGCGAGAACGTGGCCCTCAAATTCTTTGCCACCGTGACCAGCTTCGCGGCCGTTCGTCCCCTGGTCATCGCCCATGGCGGCCAGCTGTGGGAGCAGTCCTGGCAGGGTCCGGGCTTTCGCGTCTGCAACGCCATGGACCCCGAAGGCAACCTGTTCCAGCTGCGCGAGCCGCTGCCCGCATGATGCAGATCCTCACCTGGAACACCCAATGGTGCCTGGGCCTGGACGGCCGCATGGACCCGGAGCGCATCGTGGCGCATGCGCTGTCCATGGCCAATATCGACGTGCTGTGCCTGCAGGAAATCGCCATCCACTATCCCGGCCTGCAGGGCGCGCCCGGCGACCAGGTGGCGCAGATCCGCCAGGCCCTGCCCGAAGGCTGGAAGGTCTTCTTCGGCGCCGCCGTGGACGAGTTCACGGCCGTGGGCCGGCAGCGCTTCGGCAACCTGGTGGCCACGCGCCTGCCGGTGCTGCAACTGGCCCACCACCGCCTGCCGTATCCGCACGATGGCGGCGTGCGCAGCATGCCGCGCTGCTGCACGGCGGCCACGGTGATGGATGCCGCGCTGGGCCCCGTGCGGGTGATGAGCACCCACCTCGAATATTTCTCGCGCCGCCAGCGCATGGCCCAGGCGCTGGCGCTGCGTTCCCTGCAGATCGAGGCCCTGGGCCAGGCCGAGGCGCCGCCCCAGCCCGCCAGCGACGGCTCGCCCCAGCAGACCAAGCCGCACACGCCGCATGCCGTGCTCTGCGGCGACTTCAACTTCGAGCCGCACGAGGACGAATACGCCGGCCTGTCCGCCCCCTGGGCGGCCGGCGAGCAGGGCGCCCTGAGCGCCGGCCAGTGGCACAACAGCTGGAGCGTGCTGCACCCGGACCAGCCCCAGCCACCCACCTTCCGGTTGTTCGACCGCCAGTGGGGTCCCGAGCCCGGCGCCTGCGATTTCGCCTGGGTCAGCGACAGCCTGCGCGGCCATGTGCGTGGCTGGGCCGTGGACAGCGACACAAGGCTCTCGGACCACCAGCCCGTGCTGCTGCAGCTGGCTTGATCCAGGTCAGGGTCCGCCGCCAAGCCGGCCTTGGCCTACAGACAGTGTGGCGGGCCTGCTCCAAGGTCATGGGGACTGTTTTGAAGGAGCATCCATGAGCCCCAATCCGCTGTCCACGATTCTTCACCGCACCTGGTGGGTGCTGCTGCTGCGCGGCCTGGTCGCCATCGCCTTCGGCGTGCTGACCTGGGCGCAGCCGGCGGTATCGCTGGCAGCGCTGGTGCTGACCTTCGGTGCCTTCACCTTTGTCGATGGCCTGCTGGGCGTGTACTCGGCCATCCAGGGGCGCGACCAGATGCGCCATTGGTGGGTGCTGCTGCTGTGGGGCCTGGCCGGCGTGGTGGTGGGCGTGCTCACCGTGGTCGCGCCCGGCGTCACGGCGCTGGTGATGACGCTGTACATCGGCGCCTGGGCCCTGGTCACGGGCCTGCTGCAGATCGTGGCGGCCGTGCGGCTGCGCAAGGAGATCACGGGCGAGTGGCTGCTGATCCTGGGCGGCGTGCTGTCCGTGCTGTTCGGCGCCTTCGTGCTGGCCCAGCCGGGCGCGGGCATGATGGCCATGCTCTGGGTGCTGGCCACGTATGCGGTGGTCTTCGGCGTGCTCATGGTGCTGCTGTCCTTCAAGCTCAAGAAGGGCATACGCCATTCTTCCTGAGCCGCTGGTGCAAAGGCGGACAATGCCGGCTCCATGATCGAATCCCGGCGACCTTCTCCCTTCATGCGTCTTCCCCGCGCGGCCCTGGCGGCCGCGCTGCTGTTCGCGGCGGCAGGTGCCGCCCAGGCGCTGCCCAGCTTTTCCGAGGTCCGCGAAGGCCACCGTTCCTCCGAGACCGAACTGCTCTCGCGCGAGGGCGAGGTGCTGCAGCGCCAGCGCACCGACGCCAGCGTGCGCCGTGGCGACTGGGTGGCCCTGGCCGACATCTCGCCCGCGCTGCGCACGGCCCTGGTGCTCAGCGAGGACAAGCGCTTCTACGAGCACAGCGGCGTGGACTGGGCGGCCGTGTCCTCCGCCGCCTGGGGCAACCTCTGGAACCAGCGCACGCGCGGCGCCAGCACCATCACCATGCAGCTGGCGGGCCTGCTGGATGGCGACTGGCGCCAGGGCCCGGGCGGGCGCAGCGTGGTGCAGAAACTGGGCCAGACCGTGTCGGCCCAGGTGCTGGACCGGCGCTGGCGCAAGGACCAGATCCTGGAGGCCTACCTGAACCTGGTGCCCTTCCGGGGCGAGATCGTGGGCATCGATGCGCTGTCGCGCACTCTGTTCGGCAAGGCCGCGCACGGGCTGGACGCGCGCGAGGCCGCCATTGCCGCCGCCCTGGTGCGTGCCCCCAACGCCTCGCCCGAGCGCGTGGGCCGGCGCGCCTGCGGCGTGCTGCAGTCGCTGGCGCCCGAGGATGCGGCGGCGCGCGACTGCACGGCCATGGAACTGCTCACCGCCAGCGTGCTGCTGCGCCGGCAATGGGCGGCCAGCGAAGGCCAGGCCCCGCATCTGGCGCGCCGACTGCTGGCCGAGCCGCAGTCCAGGGGCCAGGCGCGCGTGCGATCCACGCTGAGCGCGCCCGTGCAGCGCTTTGCCGTGCAAAGCCTGCAGCAGCAACTGCGCGAGCTGCAGGGCCGCAACGTGGAGGACGGCGCCATCGTCGTGCTGGACAACGCCACGGGCGAGGTGCTGGCCTGGGTGGGCTCGTCGGGCGAATTGAGCCAGGCGGCCGAGGTGGACGGCGTCACGGCCATGCGCCAGCCCGGCTCCACGCTCAAGCCCTTTCTCTATGCCCAGGCCATTGCCGAGCGGCGGCTGACGGCGGCTTCGCTGATCGAGGATTCATCGGCCCACATTCCCACGCAGAACGGGCTCTACATTCCGCAGAACTACGACCGGCGCTTCAAGGGCTGGGTCTCGGCGCGCACGGCGCTGGCATCCTCGCTCAACGTGCCGGCCGTGCGCACCCTGGTCATGGTCACGCCCGATGCCTTCTTCTCGCAACTGCAGCGCCTGGGCCTGCCGCTGCGCGAAAGCGGCGGCTACCACGGCTTCAGCCTGGCGCTGGGCAGCGCCGAGGTGCCGCTGCTGCAGCTCACCAACGCCTACCGCGCCCTGGCCAACGGCGGGCAACTGACGCCCGTGCGCTGGGCGGCGCAGCCCACGGGCGCGGGGTCCGCAGCGCAAAAGTCGGCTGCGCCCGTGCAGGCCATCGACGCACGCGCGGCCTTCATCGTGGGCGACATCCTGTCCGATCCCATGGCGCGCGCGCCCACCTTCGGCACGGACAGCGTGCTGGCCACGCGCTTCTGGTCGGCCGTCAAGACCGGCACCAGCAAGGACATGCGCGACAACTGGGCCGTGGGCTGGTCACAGCGCTACACCGTGGGCGTGTGGGTGGGCAATGCGCGCGGCGAGGCCATGCACTCGGTCAGCGGCACCAGCGGCGCGGCACCTGTCTGGGCCGCCGTGATGGGCTTCCTGCATGCCCGCACACCCAGCCGCGCGCCCAAGGCGCCGGCGGGTGTGCTGCAGCAGGCGGTGCGCTTCGGCCCCGATGCCTCGGGCCTGCCGCTGGAGAGCGCACGCAGCGAGTGGTTCGTGGCGGGCACGCAGCAGAGCCTGTTCGCCATGGCGGGCAGCGGCCTGCCTGCCGCATCCGCATCAACACGCGGGACTTCGGCAGCCTCGCCCGTGCGCATTGCGCGCCCGGCCAACGGCACCATCCTCGCGCTGGACCCCGACATTCCGCCAGACCGCCAGCGCGTGCAGCTGTCGGCCCGGCCCTCGGGCACGGCCGCCACGCAGGAATGGCAGGACGCCAGCCTGCGCTGGCGCATGGTCAGCGCCGCCCCGCCCGGCGCGGCCGAGCCTGCGCCTAAGGAGATCGGCCGGGGTGCTGCCGCCGCCTGGATGCCCTGGCCCGGCCGCCACCGGCTGGAACTGGTCGATGCCAAGGGGCAGGTGCTGGACAGCGTGCAGGTGGAGGTGCGCGGCGCCGGCGTGGTGGCTTCGCGCGCGGGCGGGCGCTGATCAGGCGCCGGTCGTGATCACTGCGCCGCGCGGGGGCCCGCCGCACGGAAGCCCGCCGCAGTGAAGGCCACCAGCTCGTCGATCACATGCTCCACGGGGTCGGCGCGGTGGCCGCCGCCCAGCATGCGGCTGACTCGGCCGTTGTCGGAGCGGATGTACATCATGGCGCCGTACATGCATTCCAGGCGCCACTGGAAATCGTGCTGTGACAGCTGCGGCAGAGCCTGGCGCAGCAGGGCCGCAAAGCGTTTGGCAGCCTCGTCGTAGGCGGCAAAAACCACCTCCCTGACTGCCTGGTCGGGATCGACCGAACACAGGGCCGTGACGCGGTTGAAGTCGGCCTCGCCCTCGCTGTGGGCGGCGCGCAGCGCGGGGGCGATGAAGGCCCGAAGAATGTCCTCCACGGCGGGCTGCGGCGACTGCTGCTCCAGCCTTTGCAGCAGCGCATGGCGCTGTCCGTTGACGGCCATCACGCGCTGCTCGAACAAGGCCTTGAGCAGGCCCAGCTTGTTGCGGAAGTGGTAGTGGATGGCGCCCGTGTCCACATCGGCCAGCGCCATGACGGCGCGCAGCGACGTGCCCGCGTAGCCATGCCGCGCAAACAGCTGCTCGGCGGCTTGCAGAAGGCGTTCGCGGGCCTGGGCGCGGGGTTCCTCGGCCGCGGTGTCATCGGTGCTGGACGTCATGGCTGCGGATCATAGACAGCGCCAGGCCCTTGCCGCACCAAACCATGGCATGGTGGTGACATGGATTGATTCAGTCGACTGACTGAATTAACATGCGCAGCCATCACACAACGACAAGGAGACACAGCATGACCACCCGCAAGTGGCTCGGCGCCCTGATGGCGCTGGGCTGCACCCTGGCCACCGCGCAGGAGCCGTTCCCGTCGCGGCCGCTGACCCTCATCAACCCCTGGGCGGCGGGCAGCTCCACCGATGTGATGGCGCGTACGTTGGCCGAGGAGTTCCGCAAGCAGCTGGGCCAGAGCGTGGTCGTGGTCTCGCGCGACGGAGGCTCGGGCGTGATCGGCATGAATGTGCTGGCCCAGGCGCCCGCCGACGGGCTGACGCTGGCCTTCACGCCCATGACCCCCATCACCGTGCAGCCCCACTACGTCAAGGGCCTGAAGCTGGGGCCCGACAGCGTGCAGCCGCTGTGCGGCGTGACGGAGAACATCCTGGGCGTCAGCGTGCGCGCAGACAGCCCTTTCAAGACGATAGGCGAGCTGGTGGCGGCGGCGAAGAAGGGCTCGCTGAGCTACGGATCGCCGGGACCGAACTCGGCGCCCTTCCTGGCCATGGACCAGCTGGAGCGCGACCAGGGCCTCAAGCTCGTGCATGTGCCCTACAAGGGCGATGCCGGCTCGATACAGGAATTGCTGGCCGGGCGGCTGGACTTCGTCAGCAGCATCGCGGCCTCGGCTGCGCCCCAGATACGCGCGGGAAAGCTGCGCCTGCTGGCCGTGGCCTCGGAGCGCCGCCACCCGGCCTTCCCCGAGGTCCCCACCTTCAAGGAACTGGGCATGGCGGTGCAGGAGGAATCGTTTGCGGGCCTGTTCGTGCCGCGTGGCGTGCCCGAGGCGGTGCTGGGCCGGCTGGACGCTGCCTGCGCCGCCGCCGCGCGGTCCGATGCCGTCAGGCAGGTGGCCCAGCGCGGCGACCAGGTGGTCTTCCACCAGGACCGCCGCCAGTGGGACCGGCGCATCCACGACGAATTCCGCAAACAGGGCGCAGCGGCCGAACGCCATGCGCAGTGACCTCCTTTCCGCCATCTCTTCATCCATGACCGATTCCAGCCTGCCCCCCATCCGCCGCGTGATCACGGCCAACGACGCACAAGGCCGCTCCTTCATCGCCGAGGACGGCGCCTCGCCCGCCGTGCGCCTGGTCGAGGAACGCCCCGGCTACCGCATCACCAACCTGTGGCGCACCGATGCCTCACCCGCGCAGATCAATGCGCCCGACACCATTGCCATCCACCAGGGCGTGGCACCGCCGCCCTATGGCACGGTGCTGCGCATCCTGGACATTCCGCCCGAACCTGCCGATCCGCAGGAGCTGGCGCGTGCCCTGCATGCCACCTTTACACGCATGTACGGCGACGCCCACCGCAACGTGCAGCCCGGCGAGCATCCGGGCATGCACCGCACGGATACCGTGGACTACGCACTGATGCTGGAGGGCGAGCTGGTCGCCATCCTGGACCGCCAGGAAACCGTGCTGCGCGCCGGTGACGTGCTCATCCAGCGCGGCACCAACCATGCCTGGGCCAACCGCTCGGGCCGGCCTGCGCGCATTGCCTTCGTGCTGGTGGCGGGCGAGCAGGGCTCCTGACTCAGGGGGCCTGGCCTGCCCATGCCGCCACGGCAGGGCGTGGCCGCACGAAGCGCTGCTCGATCACTGGCTCGCCCCATTGCTGGCCCGGCCATTCCTCGGCCAGGGTGAAGCCTGACGATTCGTAGAGCCGGCGTGCTGCATCCAGGCCCCGGAAGGTCCACAGCTGGGTGGCCTCGAAGGCCTGCTGGTCGCAGAACGCCAGGGCCTGCTGCAGCAGCTGGCGCCCCGTGCCGGCGCCGCGCAGGCCGTCTTCCAGGATGAACCAGCGCAGATGCGCCTGACGGTCCTCGGGGTGCTTGCCCAGGTCCTCTCCATCGATGGCCACGGAGCCCACGATGCGGTCGCCGTCCAGCGCCGTCCACAGCTGGTTGCAGGGCTTGTCCAGCCGGCCTGCGAACTCGGCCAGGCCGCTGGCCACGCGGCTTTCGAAGAAGACGCCAAAGCCTGCGTGGCGCGCATAAAAGCGCGCATGCATGTCCACGATGCGGCCCAGGCAGCCGGGCCGGTATCCGGGCAGGACCTGTATCTGTGCGGGTACGGGCTGGGGCTCCTCCTGCCGGTGCGCCTGCAGCGCCCGGGCGTACAGTGCCAGCCCTTGGGCGACGGCCTGCTGCTGCGGCGCCTGCATGCGGTCCAGCGCCGCCGTCACCTGCTGGCGCCCGAAGGCCTCGATGGCGGCCAGCGTGCGCCGGCCCTTGGCGGTCAGGGCCAGTTGCTTGACGCGGCCATCCTCTCCATCGGCGGCTTCCTTCAGCTCGCCCGCCTCCACCAGCTTGCGCACCATGCGGCTGACGCTGGATTTCTCCAGGCCCAGCGCCTGGGCCAGCTGCGAGGCCGCCATGCGCCCCTGTGCGCCGATCTCCAGGATGGCATGCACGGCCGAGGGCGGGTAGTCCGTGGCCGCCAGCGTGGCCTGCATGAAGCCCAGCTCGCGCACCATCAGGCGCGAGGCGGCGCGGATGCCATCCACCAGGGAAAGATCGTGCTGCGGCATGGGTGCTCCTTGGGGCCGTGCAGGGTTTGAATATGGTTGCATGGTACAACCATAAATGCCGCTGCGCATCTGTTGATGCAGCGATGCATGCCCCAGGCGTAAAAAAGCCGCCCGGCGCATGCGGGCGGCTGGGGCCTGGCGCAGATGCGCAGGGCTCAATTGACCATCAGGCGGAACGGCCAGACATAGGCCTGCAGCGTCACGAAGATGCCCATCAGGCAGGCCAGGGCGACGGAGTGGAAGAACACGTAGCGCAGGATGTCGCCCTCATGGTTGAACCAGCGCGTGGCCGTGGAGGCGACGACGATGGACTGCGCATCGATCATCTTGCCCATCACGCCGCCCGAGCTGTTGGCCGCGCCCATGAGGTTGGGCGACAGGCCCAGCTGCTCGGCCGCCACCTTCTGCATGCCGCCGAACAGCACGTTCGATGCCGTGTCCGAACCCGTCAGCGCCACGCCCAGCCAACCCATCAGGGTGCCGAAGAAGGGGTAGAACACGCCCGTGTTGGCGAAGGCCAGGCCCAGCGTGGTGTCCGTGCCCGAGTAGCGCGTCAGCGTGCCCAGGGCCAGCATCAGCACGATGGTGATGAGCGAATAGCGCACCAGCCAGATGGTGCGCACGAACTGGCTGACCAGTTGCACGGGGTTGTACTTCATGACCAGGCCGCCCACGATGGCCGACAGCAGGATGCCCGTGCCCGTGGCCGACAGCAGGTTCAGCGTGTAGATGGCGCCTTCCTTGGTGGGCTGGCGCACGACGGGCGGCACCTTCTCGATCAGGTTGTGCAGGCCTTCCATGGGAAAGGCCGGGGCGAACAGGCCGTTGAGCGCGGCCTTGACCGAGGGCAGGCCCCAGATGAAGACGAAGACCGTGAGGATGGCCCAGGGCGTCCAGGCGCGGATCACGTCGGCGCGCGGGTGCTGGGTCACGGCGCGGGGCGCCTGGGCCTCGCCGCCGCTGTTCTCATGGCCCTTGAGCGAGGTCGAGCGCCAGATGGTCCTGGGCTGCCACATGCGCAGGAAGCCGACCGTGCAGACCATGGAGACTATGGCCGCGATGATGTCCACCAGTTCGGGGCCGATGAAGTTGGACACCAGGTACTGCGGAATGGCGAAGGACACGCCGGTCACCAAAATGATGGGCCAGATCTCCATCATGGCCTTGCGCCCGGCAAAGGCCCAGATCAGCCAGAACGGCACCAGCACCGAGAAGAACGGCAGCTGGCGGCCGACCATGGCCGTGACTTCCATCAGGTCGTAGCCGTGCACCTTGGCCAGCGTGATCACCGGCGTGCCCAGCGCGCCGAAGGCCACGGGCGCGGTATTGGCGATCAGCGACAGGCCCGAGGCGGCCAGCGGCGAAAAGCCCAGGCCGATGAGGATGGCCGCCGTCACGGCCACGGGCGTGCCGAAGCCGGCCGCGCCCTCGAAGAAGGCGCCGAAGGCGAAGGCGATCAGCAGCAGCTGGATGCGCCTGTCCTCGGTGATGCCGGCAATGGAGTCCTGCAGGATCTTGAAGCTGCCGTTCTTCTCGGTCAGCTGGTGCAGGAAGATGATGTTCAGGACGATCCAGCCGATGGGCAGCAGCCCCGTGAAGCCGCCGAACAGCGCCGCGCGCCCGGCCATGCCTGCCGGCATGTTGTAGACGAAGACCGCGATCACCAGCGCCGCAATCAGCCCGGCGCCGGCCGCCAGGTGGGCCTTCATGTGCAAAAAGCCCAATCCCACCAGCATGACCACGACCGGGATGGCCGCGAGCAGTGTGGACAGCCACATGTTGGAAAGAGGGTCGTAGACCTGCTGCCAAACCATAGGAGCGTCTCCTGAAGAGTTTTTAGGATGTTGTGCGGGGCGGATCGTCGCTCTCATGGCTGGTTGGCACACTAGCGTTAGCCCTCGGTTGGGCTGCGAGAGAGAAAATTTCAATCGGCGCACAAATCACTTCAAACCCGAACGGGTGACTGGAATGCGCCCTGCGCACTACCATGCTCGGCAGTCCCGCGGCATGCGGGTTCCAGAAAGCCAGAAAACGTGTCCACCGACCTTTCCAAAATCACCTGCATCGAAGACCTGCGCGTCGTGGCCCAGCGCCGCGTGCCGCGCATGTTCTATGACTATGCCGACTCGGGCTCCTACACCCAGGGCACCTACCGCGCCAACGAGGACGACTTCCAGAAGATCAAGCTGCGCCAGCGCGTGGCCGTGAACATGGAGGGGCGCAGCACGCGCACCACCATGATCGGCCAGCAGGTGGCCATGCCCGTGGCCATTGCGCCCACGGGCCTGACCGGCATGCAGCACGCCGATGGCGAGATCCTGGGCGCGCGCGCGGCCCAGGCCTTCGGCATTCCGTTCACGCTGTCCACCATGAGCATCTGCTCCATCGAGGACATTGCCGAGCACACGGCCCGCCATCCGTTCTGGTTCCAGCTCTATGTGATGCGCGACCGCCGGTTCATGGAGCGCCTGATCGAGCGCGCCCGTGCCGCCAACTGCTCGGCCCTGGTGCTGACGCTGGACCTGCAGATCCTGGGCCAGCGCCACAAGGACATCAAGAACGGCCTGTCCACGCCCCCGAAGCCCACGCTGCGCAACCTGGCCAACCTGGCAACCAAGCCGCACTGGTGCCTGGGCATGCTGGGCACCAAGCGCCGCACCTTCGGCAACATCGTCGGCCATGTGGATGGCGTGGCCGACATGAGTTCGCTGTCGTCGTGGACCGCCAGCCAATTCGACCCCAGCCTGAACTGGGGCGATGTGGAGCGCATCAAGAAGCTCTGGGGCGGCAAGCTCATCCTCAAGGGCGTCATGGACGCCGAGGACGCGCGACTGGCGGCCGACAGCGGCGCCGATGCGCTCATCGTCAGCAATCACGGCGGCCGCCAGCTCGACGGCGCACCCTCGTCCATCGAGGCGCTGCCCGGCATTGCCGAAGCGGCGGGCAAGGACATCGAGGTCTGGATGGACGGCGGCATCCGCAGCGGCCAGGACGTGCTCAAGGCGCGTGCCCTGGGCGCCCAGGGCACGATGATCGGCCGCAGCTTCCTCTACGGCCTGGGCGCCTACGGCCAGGACGGCGTGACGCGTGCACTGCAGATCATCCAGAAGGAGCTGGAGACCACGATGGCCTTCTGCGGCCATACGCAGATCGATACCGTGGACCGCAGCATCCTGCTGCCCGGAACCTATCCGGGTGCCGTTCGCTGAACCGGCAAAAGCCGCACGAAAAAAGGACCGCCTCGGCGGTCCTTTTTCCTTTCAGGCTGCGCCTCAGGCTTGGGCAGGTACGCGCCGGCTTTCCGGCTGCGCCGCCACCAGCCGGCCCGCCGCATGCAGCACGGCCAGGATGGACGCGGTCACGATGTTGGCATGGCGCCCCGCGCCGAAGCGCGTGCCCGCCACGCCGGGCAGGGCGGCCTCGACGATGGCCAGCGCCATGGCCCCGGCGCCCTGGCCCAGGCTGCGTTCCTCGTAGTGGTCAATGCGCAGCGCCACGCCCAGGTGCTGGCCGATGGCGGCGGCCACGGCATCGATGGGGCCGCTGCCTTCGCCATACAGCTGCAGCCGAAGGCCGTCTGGCCGGACCACTTCCAGCGCAATGCCCTGGCCCTGGGCGCTGTCGAACAGGTGGTGGCTGCGGTAGTGCCAGGGACGCTGCAGGGGTGCGAGGTAGGTCGCCTCGAACAGCTTCCACAGGTCGTCGCTGGCCAGCTCGGCCTCGCAGGCGTCCGCCTGTTTTTGCACCACGGCGCTGAACTCCACCTGCATGCGCCGCGGCATGGTCACGCCATGGTCGCGCTGCAGCAAAAAGGCGATGCCGCCCTTGCCCGACTGGCTGTTGACGCGAACGATGCTGTCGTAGGTGCGGCCCAGGTCCTGCGGGTCGATGGGCAGGTAGGGAACGCGCCAGGGCGCATCGGGCCGCTGCGCCGCAAAGCCCTTGGCGATGGCATCCTGGTGCGAGCCCGAGAACGCCGTGAACACCAGGTCGCCCACATAGGGGTGGCGCGGGTGGATGGGCAGGGCCGTGCATTCCTCCGCAATGCGCGCCACGGCGGCGATGTCCGAGAAATCCAGGCCCGGCGCGATGCCCTGCGTGTACAGGTTCAGCGCCAGCGTCACCACATCGAGGTTGCCGCTGCGCTCGCCGTTGCCGAACAGGCAGCCTTCCACGCGCTGGGCGCCGGCCAGCAGCGCCTGCTCGGCGCAGGCCACGCCCGTGCCCCGGTCGTTGTGCGGGTGCACGGACAGCACGATGTGCTCGCGCCGTTCCAGGCGGCGGTGCATCCACTCGATCTGGTCGGCGAAGACATTGGCCGTGCTCACCTCCACCGTGGTCGGCAGGTTGATGATCATGGGCCGCGCGGGGCCTGCATCCCAGGCGCGGATGGCTGCGTTGCACACGGCCAGCGACACGTCGAGCTCGGCCATGCAGAAGGTCTCGGGCGAGTACTGCAGAACCCATTCGGTCTCGGGGTGGGCATCGGTCAGTTCGCGCAGCAGGGCGATGTGGTGCTCCACCATGGCGATGATCTCGGGCACCTGCATGCCGAAGACGATCTCGCGCCAGGCCGGGGCAATGGCGTTGTAGAAGTGCACGATGGCGCGCCGCGCTCCGGCCACGCTGTCCACCGTGGCGCGGATCAGGTCCTCGCGCAGCTGGGTGATGACCATGGGCGTCACGTCGCCGGGGATCAGCCCGTTGTCGATCAGGTGGCGCACGATGCCGTAGTCGGTCTGCGAGGCCGAGGGAAAGCCCACCTCGATCTCCTTGAAGCCTATGCGCACCAGTTCGTGGAACAGGCGCAGCTTGCGCTCGCGGTTCATGGGCTCGAACAGGGCCTGGTTGCCATCACGCAGGTCGGTGGACAGCCACACGGGCGCCTGGCTCAGCTGGCGTGAGGGCCATTGGCGCTCGGGCAGGTCGATGGCAGGGAAGGGAAGGTATCGGGACGCGGGATTCTTCAGCATGCGGGCCTCGCAGGAAACGCTGGGGTTTGCAGCCACCGGATCGGCCGGCGGCGCCGCTCTCCTGGCTTCCCAGTTTGGGGAAGCTGCGCCAGGCCGGGATCAGGGAGAGTCGGTGCGAAATGCGGCGCCTGCGCAGGCGCCCGGACCCCGGCCATGGGCCAGGGATAGTAGGGAGGGCGAGGGCAGGCAGTGCATGGTGCGATGGCGGTGAATCACAGGGAACGGGTGCCAGTTTGCGGGCAGGGTGCTTGTCTGTCTTTATAGAATTTCTCATTTTCTATATGGATCTGGACAATATGCGCACGACCCATGCCCCGGCTTCGGCAGCCGCCGTTCCCTGCAGCCATGCCGGGCTGCCCGAGCTGCAGGCCGCCGCACCGCTGCCGGTCACGGGCGTGGCCGCCGACTATCCGGCGGGGCTGGAGGTGGAGGAACACTCCCACGAATGCTGCCAACTGCTCTACGCCGTGCAGGGGGTGCTGGAGGTGCGCGCAGGCAGCGGGCGCTGGGTGGTGCCGCCCACGCGCGGCGTCTGGCTGCGCTCGGGCGTGCCCCACGGCCTGCGCATGCGCGGCGCGGTACAGGTGCGCAGCCTGTTCGTCGATGCGCAGGCTGCTGCAGACCTGCCGGGTACGGACTGCGTGATCGAGGTCTCTCCCCTGCTGCGCGAGCTCATCAGCGAGGTGGCGCGCTGGCCTGCATCGGCACCGCCGGGGCGGCGCGAATCCATGGTGGTCGAGCTATTGCTGCAGGAGCTGCGCCAGCCGCCCGTGGTGCCGTTTCACCTGCCCTGGCCGCAGGATGCGCGCATGGCCGCTGTCTGCCATGCGCTGGCCGAGGCAGACGGGGCGGATGGCTTTGCCACCGCAGCCGCCGCAACCGCCACCGCCGCTGATTGGGCCGCGCGGCTGGCCATGGGCGAGAAGACCTTCCATCGCCACTTTCTGCAGGCCACGGGAATGAGTTTTGGCCGCTGGCGACAGCGCGCACGGCTGCTGTCATCCATGCAGGCGCTGCTGGCCGGAAGGCCCATCGTGCAGGTGGCGCTGGAGGCCGGCTATGAAAGCCACAGCGCCTATTCGCTGGCCTTCAGGCGCCAGTTCGGCATGCCGCCCTCGGCCTTCGGGGCCAGGGGCGACAGGCCGTAGGAGGGCCGGGCCGCGTCAGGCGGCCTTCCAGATGATGTAGTCGGCCTGGTACTGCACGACCTGCTTCTGGCCCAGCGTGGAGCTGTTGCAGGCCATGGCAGGGGCCACGCCGCCGCGCGTGGCCACGCGCTGGATATAGGTCACGCCCTGCATGGCGCCCATGCCGGTGGCGGGCTCGGCCTTGACCAGTTGCATGGGGATGTTGCCCGCGCTGGACGGCGCCACGGCGACCTGGGTGGCCGTGACCTTGGAGCCGTCCTGGTGCGCCCAGGTGGCGGGCGGGCCGAAGTAGCGGCCGATGACGCGGCCCTGGCGGTCCGTCAAACGCGCATCGGGGCCGACAAAGGCCCATTCCTGCTCCATCGCCTGGTCCTTCTTGGCGCGGCATTCATAGGTGATCTGGCCTATGCCCACCGTCTCCATGGCAACCTTGTGGCCTGCGGGCACCTGCACGGCGGCCGGCAGGTCGGACTGGGAATAGCTCTTGCCCATGTCCATGGAGGAGCAGGCGCCAAGGGTCAGTGCGGCCATGGTGGCCAGGCCGAGGGGGAGGATGTAGCTCATGAAGGTCTCCAGGTCGATGGGTTGAGGGGTGTCGCCTTGGACCGCTTTCCGGTGCGCGACACAGGGAATACGCAGCAAGGCAGCGGCTGGATTCACCTGAATGGAAAAAAAATTTATCCGCATCCGGTTCGCAATGCGCTGCGTATTGCTCACGGAGAGCCGGTACAAGCCGGGAGACCCCCGCCAGACCTTCTGCAAACCCCCGGCTGAGTACCGATATGCCCCTTGAATCCGATCGAAAGACAGAACAAGCCCCCGGGCGGCCACGCAACAGTGCGGGCCACGGGGCCGCCCGCTCGCCCACAATGCGTGCATGGGCACCACACCAACCGACCAAGAGCTGATGGACCTTCTGGACCGCATCGCAGCGCAGGACGAGCCCGCGCTCCGCAGCCTGTACGAGGCCACCTCGTCCCGGCTGTACGGGCTGGCGTTGCGCATCCTGCGGCACAAGGACTGGGCCGAAGACGTGCTGCAGGACAGCTACCTGCACATCTGGCGCAGCGCCTCGGGCTACCGGGGCACGCTGAGCCCGCCGCTGGCCTGGATGGGCCTGGTGGTGCGCAGCCGGGCTCTGGACTTTCTGCGCCGGCGCCGCGCCGAACGCCTGCACCTGAACGAAGAGTTCGACGAGGCGCAACTGGCGGCCCATGGCGGTGGGAACGATGAAAGCCAGGGCCCGCTGCAACTGGCCGAGGCCAGCGAACAGGCCGTGGCGCTGTACCAGTGCCTGGAGCGGCTGGAAGGCCGCCAGCGCGAGGTGGTCAGCCTGGCCTATCTGCGCGACCTCAGCCATGGCGAGCTGGCGGGCCAACTGCAACTGCCGCTGGGCACGGTCAAGACCTGGATACGGCGCGGCCTGGAGCAGCTGCGCCGCTGCCTGTCACGCCATGCGTGAAGCAGTTGACATGCTCTGAGCGGCCAAAGGATTTGCCATGAATATTTCCCGACACCCCGAACTGCTGGACCGGCTGGCCGCCGCTTACGCCCTGGGCACGCTGCGGGGCGCGGCGCGCCGCCGCTTCGAGCAACTGGCCCGTGACCAGGCCCCGGTGCGCGCCGCCGCCCTGCTGTGGCAGGGCCGCTGGTCGGCCCTGTCCGAAATGCAGGCGCCCGTGCGCCCTGACGATGCGGTCTGGGTCCGCATCGACAACCTGCTGCAGGCCGAAAAGGCCCGCGCCGCCCAGGCGCACCGGCGGCGCGCCGACGATGCGCCTGGCATGGCCCGGCGCACGGAATCCGCCGTGGGCCGCGCCCTGGCCTGGTGGCGCGGCGCCGCCGTGCTGGGCGCCTGCGCCACCGTGGCGGCCGTGGCCGTGGGGCTGTGGTCGCACCAGGACCTGCGCCAAAGCGGCGAGCGCCAGCTGGCCGTGCTGAACAACCAGTTGCAGGCCACCCAGGCTGCGCTGCAGGCCGCGCCCCAGATCCAGTACGTGGCCGTGCTGGCCGACGACAAGGCCGATGCCTCCATGCTCGTGACCTTCGACCCCGGCAAGAACACCCTGGTGCTGCAGCGCGTGGGCGACTTCCATGAGGCCTCCGACAAATCGCTGCAGCTGTGGGCCCTGCCGCCCCAGGGCGGCCCGCAATCGCTGGGCGTGCTGGGACGCGACAAGCTGGTCAAGCTGACCGCCGCGGCCGCCGAGGTCCAGGGCGTGCCTGCCCTGGCCATCAGCCTGGAGCCCAAGGGCGGCGTGCCCAGCCAGACCGGGCCCACGGGACCGGTGCTGTTCAAGGGCGCTTTGATCCGGCGCGACCTGTAGCGCGCCGCGCAGGCCCGCTCGCCATTGGCGACGGCCGTGCTGCTGCACAACGCAGCCTGCTTGCCCTGGCCAGAGCAGGGCGCGCGTGCAGCGCTGGCTGGCCGGCCTCTGTTTCGCTGCCGGGCGCGGCAGCCTTCTCCAAGCGCGTGCGCCTGGTGCCCGACCGGCGGCTATGCTGGCCGGCACTCAGTCGCCCGCGCCTTGCCGGCGGTGCCTTCCCTTTTTTGCCGACATGCTTTCTTCCCTCCAAGACCTGACCTGGCTGTGGGTGCCCGTGGTGCTGTTCGCCGCAGCCGCCCAGACCGTGCGCAACACGGCGCAGCGCTCGCTGACCGCCGAGCTCGGCACCCTGCCGGCCACCCTGGTGCGCTTTCTGTACGGCCTGCCGTTTGCAGGCATCTACCTGCTGGCGCTGTACCTGGGAGGCGATGGCGCCTGGACGCTGCCCCGGTTCTCATGGGCCTACCTGGGCTGGATCGCGCTGGGGGCCTTCTTCCAGGTCGCGGCCACGGCGGCGCTGCTGCTGGCCATGAAGGAGCGCAACTTCGCCGTGGCCGTCACCCTGTCCAAGACCGAGGTGCTGCAGGTGGCCCTGTTCGCCGGCATCTTCCTGCATGAGTTGCCCACCGCCGTGGCGCTGGCGGCCATGGCGCTGGCCACCTTCGGCGTGCTCATCCTGTCGCTGCCGCCGCGCGGCCAGATGCTGTCGCTGTCGGCCTGGGCCAGCCGCTCGGCGCTCTACGGCCTGGCCTGCGGTGCCTGCTTTGCCATTGCCACCGTGGGCTATCGGGGCGGCGCCGTGGAACTGGCGCGCCTGGGCGAGATATCTCCCTGGCTGTCGGGCGCCTGGGGCGTGCTGATCGCCCAGCTCATGCAGACCCTGGGCCTGGGCGCCTGGATCGCGCGCACCCACGCGCAGGGCATGCGCCCCATCTTCCGCGCCTGGCGCGTCTCGCTGCTGGCCGGCGGCATGGGCGCGGCCGCCTCGCTGGCCTGGTTCACCGCCTACGCCATGCAGGGCGCGGCACCCGTGCGCACGCTGGGCATGGTCGAGGTGGTGTTCAGCTATATCGTTTCGCGCCGCGTGCTCAGCGAAAGCCTGAGCCGCCAGGAAATGATCGGCATGGCTCTGATGGTGCTCGGACTGGTGCTGATCTGCCTGCAGGGATGAATGGTCCAGGGCCTGTGTGAACAAGCCTTGCAGGCTGTATGAATGCACAGTTGCCGCAATAATGGCGGCGTGCCTGAAACGACACCCACGACACCCCCGACACCCGCAAGCCCTGCCGATGCTGCGCCCCCGCGCCGCATCGCCCATCTGGACATGGACGCCTTCTATGCCTCGGTGGAGCTGCTGCGCTATCCGCAGCTCAAGGGACTGCCCGTGGTCATCGGCGGCGGACGCCGCGCGCACGACGAGGCGCTGGATGCGCGCTACGCCGGCCGGCTGCACGAGATTCCGGTGGACGAGTTCTCGCGCCTCAAGGACTACGTGGGCCGGGGCGTGATCACCACGGCCACCTACCCGGCGCGCCAGTTCGGCGTGGGCTCGGCCATGGGCATGATGAAGGCCGCGCGCCTGTGCCCCCAGGCCATCCTGCTGCCCGTGGACTTTGCCGAGGTGCGGCGCTTCTCGCGCATGTTCAAGGAAATCATCGTCTCCATCGCCCCGCTGATGGAGGACCGCGGCGTGGACGAGGTCTACATCGACTTCACCGATGTGCCCGGTGGCCAGCGCGAAGGCGGGCGCGTGCTGGCGCGGCTGATCCAGAAAACCATCACCGACGCCACGGGCCTGACCTGCTCCATCGGCGTGGCGCCCAACAAGCTGCTGGCCAAGATGGCCAGCGAATTCAACAAGCCCAACGGCATCTCCATCGTCCAGCCCGACGATCTGCAGGCCGTGATCTGGCCGCTGGCCTGCCGCAAGATCAACGGCATAGGCCCCAAGGCCGACGCCAAGCTGCAATCGCTGGGCATACAGACCATTGGCGAGCTGGCCAAGCAAAGCCTGCCCCAGCTCGTGCAGTGGTTCGGCCGCGCCTACGGCAACTGGCTGCATGGCGTGTCCTGGGGGCGCGACGAGCGGCCCGTGGTCACGCACAGCGAGCCCGTCTCCATGAGCCGCGAAACCACCTTCGAGCGCGACCTGCACGCCGTGCGCGACCGGGCCGAACTGAGCGCCATCTTCACCGACCTGTGCGAACGCCTGGCCCAGGACCTGCAGCGCAAGGGCTACATGGGCCGCACCGTCGGCATCAAGCTGCGCTACGACGACTTCAAGACCGCCACGCGCGACCACACGCTGGAGCTGCCCATGGCCGATGCCGCCACCCTGCGCCGCGCCGCAGGCCAATGCCTCAAGCGCGTGCCCCTGGCCAAGCGGCTGCGCCTGCTGGGCGTGCGCGTGGGCAACCTCGTTCGCACGGCCGACTGGAACGCCACCGCCCACGACCCGCTGGCGCGCGAGCAACTGCTCAGGGGACCGGCCCAACCCGCGCCGGACAGCGATCCCTTTACACCTCAACTGTTCTGAATCATCACCACGAATCTGGCGCACACGCTGTAAACCCATGCACCAGTTCCGAGCATGAGACTGCGGTTGCCGTGCTGTGAGATGATTTGGAAATGTGAATTTGTGTTTCCGTTTGATGGATTCCGGTGGCTTCTGAGCGTTTTGCCATGCCATTTCACAAGAACAAGAGACATCCCAAAGGAGTGGTACCCATGCGCGTGAATTTGCCCGTCAGCCAGCTCAACTACGACTTTCCGGGCGATGAGCTGCTGGTATCCGTCACCAACACCAAGGGCGAGATCACCCATTGCAACCCGGCCTTCGTGCGGGTCAGCGGCTATTCCTACGAGGAACTGATCGAGCAGCCGCACAACCTGATCCGCCACCCGGACATGCCGGCCGCCGCCTTCAAGGACATGTGGCGCACCATCGCCCACGGCTACCCATGGACTGCCCTGGTCAAGAACCGGCGCAAGAACGGCGACCACTACTGGGTGCGCGCCAACGTCACGCCCATCATGGAAGGCGGCCGGCCGCGCGGCTACCTGTCGGTGCGCACCAAGCCCCGGCCGGACGAGATCGAGGCCGCCGAAGCCCTCTATGCCCGCATGCGCGCCGAAGCCGATGCCGGCCAAGAAACCCTGCGACTGCGCGGCGGTGAACTGCGCCGCCTGGGCCTGGCAGGCCTGTGGGACCGCCGCAGCGACCTGGGCCTGACAGCCCGCATGGCGCTGATGCTGGGCGGCGTGGGCCTGGCCGCCATGCTGCCCGACCTGCTGGGCTGGCAGGGCGCCGCAGCCTGGGGCACGCGCCTGGCCGCCTTGCTGGCGGGGGGCAGCTTTGTGCTGTGGCGCTTCCAGCAGCGCTGCGTGGCGGGCCTGGAGCAGGCCAGCGGCTTTGCCGCCGACATTGCCAGCTGCCAGCTGGGCACCAACATGCAGCACGACTACAGCGGCCCCATGGGTGCCCTGATGCAGCGGCTGCAGCAAATCCAGATCAACCTGCGCGCCGTGGTCGGCGACGTGCGCACCGAAATGCGCGGCTTTGCCACCACCGCCCACGAGATCGCCCAGGGCAGCTTCGACCTCGCGCAGCGCACAGAATCCCAGGCCACCAGCCTGCAGCAGACGGCGGCCTCGATGGAAGAGATATCGGGCACCGTCGCACAGACCGCCGACACGGCCCAGCTCATGGCCCATGAAAGCGACCAGAGCCGCCAGGTCGCCGGCAAGAGCGGCGCCGCCATCCAGGAAGTGGGCTCTGCCATGGAGCACATCCGCGGCTCCTCGCGCCGCATGGGCGAGATCATCGGCGTCATCGAAAGCATTGCCTTCCAGACCAACCTGCTGGCCCTGAATGCCGCCGTCGAAGCCGCACGCGCAGGCGAGCAGGGCCGCGGCTTTGCCGTCGTGGCCGGCGAAGTGCGCGCCCTGGCCCAGCGCAGCGCCTCGGCCGCCAAGGAAATCAGCGGCCTCATCAACCGCACCGTGGACGGCATCAACGACGGCAACGCCCGCATGGACGCCGCAGGCCGCACCATCGACGGCATGGTCGACGCCGTGGGCCGCGTCAGCGACCTGGTCCACCAGATCAGCATCGCCACGCGCGAACAATCCGTAGGCATCGCCCAGGTCAACGACGCCGTGGCCCAGCTCGACTCCGTCACCCAGCAAAACGCCGCCCTGGTCGAACAATCGGCCGGCGCGGCGGGCTCGCTGCGCGCCAGCGCCCAGTCGCTGGAGCGGTCGCTGGAGGTGTTTACGTTGCGGTGAGGGGAAAGGCCGGCAGGATGAGGCCGACTTGGGGCAGGCCACAGTCAGGCCATGGGCTGTGGCTGCCTTGAAATGCCGGGACAGCTCAGAAATCCCGGCTTTCGATAAAACAGAATTCGGTGCGGTTGGCGCCTGAGTCGGTTTTGAGGCGAGAGTCCGCGCTGACGATATGCAGCTCGTTGCCATAAGCATGCACGTAGTTGAAATCATTGCCGGATGCCACTACACCTGATTCTGTATCTATGCTTGTATGGACTGATTGGTCTTGCTGACTGATGCGGTGCACTAGGAGCTTCCTATCATTTACGCCAACCCAGGCAATGTCTTTGTCCACCTCTACCATCTTCCCAAAAATGGAAGCAATATTCTGACGTTGATGAAGCTTGGTTCTCCATAGAAATCCAAAATTCCCCGAACGTTTTCTACATAGAGCTGCTCACCGATCCAGTAGCTGATGGCCAGGCCTCCATCTTTGAGTGCAATGCCTGTGGTTGCAGTTGAATTCAAAGGGATTTCAACCAACAGATTTCCTGTGGCACCATAGACTCTCAGTGCCGATCCGATAGATTGCTGAGAGATTTTTTCTACGTAATAGTTGATGATTCCGATGATGCGCCCCTGGCTTTCGAACAGCGCCGTTATCTCCCCTTGGCGATTGCCTTGTATTTTTAGTGGCTTGCTTTTCTGTAGGTCATGGCTGAGATGCTGTAGGGATGGCATATCTTTTTCTGTTATTCCTCCTATGAAATAGCCCTTGGCACTTGCGGCGATGCTGCGGACAAGTGTCATTTCGGTCAATGGTCTGGTGCGCGATACCATTGACAAGTCTTTCTTCAATTGCAGAATTGTCGAATCACCTTTGTGGCCCATGTGAACTAGTAATGGACGGTATTGGGTGGTTTGTGCAAATGACGGGAGAATATAGAGGCTGATCGGTGAATTTATTATCTCGGTGGATTTTTCTGAGCCACATCTCATCTCCTGGGTATATAGAGGTGGGGTGTTTTCAGATGAGTGTGTTTTTAATCTTGACTTGATTAGATGCGAGGTGCCATTTGGTGAGATTAATTGTGCATACGGAGGATGTGCTGGCTTTGTATTTGTAGTGGATAAATTTAACTTTGCGTACGCTTGAGTGATGCTGGTCGCAAAATATATGATCAATAATTGGAATATTTTCATGAAATATTCCGAATGGTTTGATGAATGATTGTCTGGCGTACGACATGTTGTGGAATGTGTTCTGGATTGTTCATGCATAGGCATAAAGTACAACATGAAAGAACACAGGCTTACGGGGTTTGCATCCATATCGTCATGGATGGGCTGGAGTTTATTTTCCTGCATATGCCCCTTGTTGAATGTCCTGAGTAATTGCTTCTGTCTAGCGCCATTTATAAGGTTCAGCGCTGATTTCTACTTTGTCATCTCGAAATATGACAATCATCTTCAATTGAGTATTTGGGCGGTCTGCTCGGATTTTTGAAATAAGCTCTGGAGTCAGTATGGGAGTCAGGTCCACACGCTGTACGTAATGGGGGTTGGTGGCCCAGAGTTTCTCATAAATTTCATCGCTTTTGCTCGAGTACTTTATTTCTTGCGGAGTGTTTTTTGACCAATCGAGAAATTCATTGCTATAAATAAACCACTCTATTTCTACAGATCTTGGTATTCCTCCTTGTGTATCTCCTGGCATAAAACTCATATGTGATCCTCCTCCTCCTGGGCCAAGTGGACCAGGAAATGGTCCTCGTTGTCCGTCAAAATCAAAACGCTTTGCTAATAATGAGCTTATTCCTTTGTTGTAAAAAGACAATGACAAGCCAATGCCTTGCTTTCTATTTGCGCAACTGGCTAATGGTAATAAAAATGATGAGGAAAAATAAACTATCGCAGTGCGACGGTGAGTCCATAATTTTCTTGTAGCCATTTTGCATATTCCCTTATATCTATATCTCCAGTAATAGCTGATACACCATCCCTATCAAATCCCGGCCTGTCTCTATATTTGATGAATTTTTGGCTCTCGGCGTGCGTCAGTCCTTCTATCTCTGCAACACGTCGATAGATACAATCACCTTTCTTTTCATTGTTCTTTTTTAAACAAAAAAGGCTGTCTTCTGGAATTCCGCCGGGAGGTGTAGTGCTTTTGTCGTGAAGAACGGGCTCGGTTACTGTTCCCCATTTTCTGTCACCAGCCTCCTCCCAGCTTCTCATCGCTAAACCACTCTCCTTTGCCTTCTCTGTAATCCAGTTCAGCGCCACATTGGACAAGTCGCCCGCCCCAAAGCTGCCGCCAATATCGGAATGGCTTCCAATAAAGCCTAACTGGATGCCTCGATCAATAGCTTCACCAGGGAATATTGAGCGATTCTCATTCAGCGCCACGGCCTGGAATACATGTTGAATTTCAGCAGGAATAGCGAGTTGCCATTCGTCATTGCTGGCTCCAAGGGCACCAAACTGTGCTACGGTATCCCACAGCCCCAGGAAACGCATTTCCACACAGTCGGATTTTTCTTCCATCGACGCTCCTTGGTACGAGTGATCACCCGGTTTGCAAAGTCCCTGGCCATGGCGGCACCACGGCTGAAACCTACAATATCGATACTTCTGCAAACTGATGAGACTCCATGTACTCATCCAGCTGTCCCAGCATGTAGTCCACACGTTCGCGGGCTGTCACACCCCTGGAATAGTCTCCCATTCGTGTGCGGATACCTTTATCCAAGTCGTCACGGCCCACACCATTGATATGCAGGCGTGGGCCATTAACTGTTTCGTCATATGCTAGAAAGAACTTGTAGACGTTGGAGACAGTATCTTTCTCTGGCGGTGGATTGGAATTTCCACTCCCATAACTCCCAGCGGGTCGGGTGTGAGGTATTGGCTCCGGTCCGGGGCGTAGTCGCGGTGCTGGTGTAGTGCAGCCCGGTTTCGGCGTCTTGGTACTGACTAGGCAGGCGTCGTCCGACACCTTTGACAGTACCTGCTGCTGCCCAAGCTGCGTTGCTCTGGGCGCCACGTCTTGCTGGTCTAGGGTATGCCAGCCTGCCTCTCATATGCGGAATTGCTCCGAATGCAGAAATTCATCGCCACTTATAAGGTTCAGCGGTGATTTCCACTTTGTCATCTCGAAATATGACAATCATCTTTAACTGAGTGTTTTCCCAGTCTGCTTGGATTTTTTCTATGAGTTCTGGAGTCAGAATAGGAGTCAGATCTACGCGCTGTACGTAATGGGGATTGGCGGCCCAGAGTTTTCTATAAATCTCTCTATGTTCACTGGAGTTTTTTTCTTCACGGGATGTGTTCTTTGACCAATAAGTATATTCTTCACTATGAATAACCCATTCCGTCTCTACAGATTTCGGTACTCCGCCTTTAATATCTCCTGGCATGAATCCCATATTTTTGCTATTCGTTAAACTTGGTCCAAGATAGCCCGGCATCGGTCCTTTTTTTCCATCAAAATCAAATCTCCTGGTAGCTAGCGGACGAGAGCCTTTATTGTAAAATTCCAGTGATAGGCCAATACCCTCCCTCCGACTGGCACAACCGATTGCTGTCAATGTTACCGTTGCAAGAAAGCAGCTTGTTGCAGTGCGACGGTCAGTCCGTAATTTTCTTTCAACCATTTAGCATACTCCTTTATATCTATATCGCCGGTGATTGTTGATGAACCATCCCTGTCAAACCCAGGTCTGTCTCTGTATTTGATGAATCTTTGGCTTTCAGCATGCGTCATTCCCTCTATTTCGGCAACACGGCGGTGCGTACATTCGCCTGTTTTTTCGTTGTTCTTCTTCAGGCAAAATAGACTATCTTCTGGAATGCCGCCAGATTGAGTTAAGCTTTTGTCGTGGAGAACTGGTTCGGTGACCATTCCCCATTTGGCATCCCCCACATCTTCCCATTCATTCATTGTGAGTCCACTCGCCTTCGCCTTCTCAGCGATCCAGTTCAACGCCACATTCGATAAATCACCAGTACCAAAGCTGCCGCCAATATCCGCATGGCTGCCTATGAATCCGAGTTGGGTACCCCGATCTATAGATTCCCCCGGAAATAATTGGCGATGTTCATTGAGTGCGACTGCTTGAAAAACATACTGCACTTCCGAAGGAATGGCCAGTTGCCATTGGTCATTGAGGCGTCCAGTTGCACCGAACTGTGCCACCGTATCCCATAGGCCTAGAAACCGTAGCTCCATGCATTCGGACTTCTCTTTCCAATGCTGTTCTTTGATACGGGTGGCAACCTTGTTTGCAAAGTCCCGGCCCATGGCTGCGCCACGGCTGAAACCAATGATGTCGATACTGACCTTTTTGCCTTCTGCAAACGTATGCTCTTCCATGAATTTGTCCAGATTTTTCAGCATATGGTCTACGCGCGCACGTGCGGTACTGGCTACCATGTGGTCATTCCATGGTGCTGTAATTTTGCTTTCGTCGTCATAGCGGCCAACGCCGTTCATGTACCATGATTTTCCGTTGATATTTTGGTCATACGCTAAATAGAACTTATAGACGTTGGACCAAGTATCCTTATCTGGCGGTGGATTGGAATTATTGGTCCCATCAAACGCAAAAAGAATCAACCCCTCCGGATCCACATACCGCAGCGGATTGCCCCGCACATAGCTGTAGGGATTGGGTCCATCCGGCATGCCCAACGGATCGGGCGTGAGGTATTGGCCCCGGTCCGGGTCGTAGTAGCGGTGCAGGTTGTAGTGCAGCCCGGTTTCAGCATCGTGGTACTGGCCCGGCAGGCGCAGCGGCATTTCAAAGCCGGGCTCCGATGCCTTGGACAGCACCTGCTGCCGGCCAAACGCCGTGTAGCGTGCACGCCAGATCAACTGGCCCTGCGTGTCGGTGGCCGCTTCCACGGCACCCAGGTGGTTGGTGTGCAGCCAGGCCAGGCGTTCGCCGCCGCCGCCCAGCCAACGGCCCGCGATGGTGCCCAGGTCCTGCACGATGCGCAGCGTGCCGGGGCCATCCGCAGGCTTGCGGCCTTGGGGCGTGTCGATGACGGCCAGGGGCCACTGGCCCAGGTGGATGTACTGGCGCGTGATGCGGCCCTGGGCATCGAGTTCGGCGCTGAGTTGGCCGGATTCGTAGAGGTACGCCCGGCTGCCTCCTTGGGCCTTGCCGGTGTGTTTTGCAATGCGCTCGCCCCGGTGGTTGTAGCGGTAGCGGGCCAGCGGGGCGCCCTGTTCGCTGACCTGTTCCAGCCGCCCCAGTGCGTCCCAGCGGTAGCTGTGCGGGCCTGCCTGCAGGGGCTGGCCGTTGGCGTTGTACTGGGTGCGCTGGGTGGTTGTGTCTTTCTGGTCCGCTGCACGCTCGGCACTCCAGCGGTGGCTGCCTGGCAGGTAGGCGATGGCCCGCGTGCCCGCCTGCAGATCGCCGGAGGCCACGTTCTGCTGGTCCAGGGTGCGCCTGCCGGCCTCGTCATAGTGGTAGCGGCTGGAGCGCAGTTCCTGGCCAGTGCGCTGGACCTGGACGATCAGGCGGTCGTGCATGTCGTAGGCATGGCTGTCCTGGTGCAAAGTCTGCGGGGCTTGGCTGTAGTGGTCCTGGCGCAGCAGCAGGTTGCCTTGGCTGTCCCACAGGTAGCGCATGTCCAGCAGGGCTTGGGGGTCGGTGGGCTGGCCCAGGGCTCCGGGCTGGTCGGGCGCCGGTTCGGCTGTCGTTTGCGCGGCAGTTGCTGCAGTGGCCTGTGCCTTGGCTTGCATGGGCTCGGCCGCATGGGCCGGGGTCAGGCCTAGCAGTTGCTCTGCAATGTCGGTGGGCCGGGCGCCCAGCATCCAGTCATGGGATGTGCCAGAGGCAGTGCGTGTGTTGTTCTTGCCGGTCTGGCGGTAGACGATGCGCGCCAGCAGGCCTTCGCGGCTGCGTTGATAGCGGGCCTCGATGCCGTTGCCTGCCTGCCAGCTGCGCAGTCCCACCAGGTCGCGCTCGAATCCGGTGGCAATGGTTTGCGCCGGGCTGAGCCAGCGCAGCCAGGGAGTGCGCACGCGCTGCCGCTGCAGGCCGGTGATCTGGCCATGGCCGTCGCGCAGGTAGTGCAGCCAGCTGCCGTCGGGAAGGCTGGCGGCGGAGAGTCTGCCGTGGCTGTCGTATTCGTAGTGGAGGGTGTGGTGCTGGCTGCTCTCCCCGCTTTCACCGTTTGCACCGCTTTCTTCATGGCGGGTGATGCGCTTGCGTACACGCAGGCCGCGGTCGTTGTATTCGTAGGCCTCGCTTTGCTCGGGATGCTCCAGCGCCACCAGCCTGGGGCCCTGGTAGCGCCAGCGGGTGGTGGTGGTTCGTGGCCGCGCGCCATCTTGCGGCAGTTGCGTGATGGTCTGGCGCAGGATGCGGCCGCGCAGGTCGTATTCGTAACGCGCCTGCTGGCCCAGGGCGTCGCGGCCCGAGACCAACCGGTCGGTGGCGTCGTAGCCGCGAATGCTCAGGCCGCTGTCGGGGCTGAGGGTGGCGACGCTGCGGCCGAAGTCGTCGTAGAACTGGCGTGCCTGCGGTGCAGGTTCAGTGCCGGCCTCGTCTGCGGCGGATGGCGGCTGCTCTGGCGCGCCGGGCTGGTAGGTCTGCACCTGGGCCATGAGGCGGCTGCCGTCATCGGCGCGGCCACCGTAGCGACCGGACTGCAGCAGGCGGCTTTCCGTGTCGTAGCGGTGCTGTGTGAAGCTGCCTCGGACATCGGCGCTCCACAGCAGGCGGCCCAGGGCGTCATGGTGCTGGCGGCTCTGGGCCGCATAGGCGGCATTGCTCGTCTTGTCCCCGTTGCCGGGCCAGCCGCCGGTGCCGGTTTCCGTGAGGTGGCCCAGCGCGTCGTAGCGCCAGCTTTGCTCTTGCAGCACGCTGGCGTCGGGGGCCAGGCTGCGCATAGCCACCAGTCGGGCCTGGGCGTCGTGGTGCAGTTCGGTGCGCCAGCCCGTTTCATCCTCCTTGGCCGAGGGATCCCGGCTGTGCATCTGGATGATGCGCCCGGCCTTGTCATGCTCCAGCGCCACGGTCGTGCCATCGGGCTGCAGCACGCGCGTGACGTGGCTGCCGCTGCGGTCCCAGCGCAGCCGCGTGAGATCGTTCTGCGCCGGGCTTCCGTCGTCATAGCCTGCCAGCGAGGTGGGCAGCGGCCCATCGATGTCCACCAGCACGCTGCGGCCGTTGATCTCGGTGTAGCGGTAGCGCGTGCTGCGTTCGATGGGCGTGGCGCCGTCCGCATTGCCTGCGGGCTGGCCCTGGGCGTTCAGCGGACTGAAGCCCGCCTCGGTGATCTGCAGCGGCTGGCGGCTGCTGTTGTAGCGGATGCGGATCTGGTGTTCGCGCCCGGGCACGACGCTGGGCCGGGCGATGCGTTCGGGCGCGTATTGCTTCCAGGGTTCCTTGCCGTAGCCGTAGCGCACCTGCAGCTGCGGGGCCCGGGCTTGGCCTTGTGTGTAGGGAATGCGGTACACGGCCAGCGGGCGGCCGAAGGGGTCCAGCTCGGTGCGCGTGCCTTCCAGCGGGCGGCCTGCGGGATCGAGCCGCGTGGCTTCGGTCAGGCGCCCTTGCGCGTCGTACCGGTAGCGCATGTCGCCGGGGCCGCAGCTGGCGCAGCCCGGGCCGCGCACTTCAAGCAATCGCCATTGCCCGCCGATGGTGTCGTAGTGGTAGGTGGTCGTTTGCCCAAGGCTGTTGGTGAGGGTGTTCTTCCAGGGCTGGCTGAGGTCCAGGGTGACTTTTTCCTGCTGGCTGTCCGGTGGTCCGCGCACGCTCAAGGTGGCGCGGCCGTTGTCGCCGTAGCCGTAGCTGGCGATGCGCTCGTCCATGGGCTTGCCGTCGCTGCCCTGGCCCTGGACGCTGATGCCGGTGAGCAAGGTGGGGTGGCGTGGGTCTTCATAGTGGTAGTGGCGCTGGACCGGGGCTTGGCCATCGGCCGATGGGAGGCTGACTTGCACGAGGCTGGCGTTCAGCTTGGCCTGGGGCTGGGTGCTGCCGGGCAACGGTGCGCTGCCGTGGCGGTAGTCGATGCGGCCCAGCGGG